>DATIZK010000013.1:0-118553 GCA_035517095.1 Burkholderiales bacterium | reverse complement strand
GTGGAAATACTCCCACACCTACAACCTGGAACCGCCCCTGGTGGCCCTGCTGCTGGGCCTCATCATCTCCAATACCGTTGGACTGCCGCGCTGGATGGATGCCGGCTTCCGGGTGGAGTACTACATCAAGACGGGCATCGTGCTGCTCGGCGCCACCCTGCCGTTCACCCTGATCGTCTGGGCCGGCCCGGTCGCCATCTTCCAGGCGTCGGCCATCTCAATCGTCACTTTCCTCGTCATCTACTTCGTCGGCCGCAAATTGGGCATTGACCGGCAGCTCTGCGCCACCATGGGCGCCGGCGGCGCGGTGTGCGGCATTTCCGCCGCCATCGCCATCGCCGGTGCCGTGGGAGCCAAGAAGGAGCATGCGCCCATCGCCATCACCCTGGTGGTCATCTGGGCCATCGCGATGGTCTTCTTCCTGCCCCTGGCGTCGCGCGTACTGGGCCTGCCGACCGGAGTCGCCGGGGCGTGGATCGGCACCTCCGAGTTCGCCGATGCAGCCGGCTTTGCCGCCGCCTCGTCCTATGGCGATCTTGCCGGGCACGTCCAGGGCGTCTCGGGCACGCCGGAGCAGGCGGTCCAGGCCTTCACCCTGATGAAGGTGGTGGGGCGCGACATCTGGATCGGCATCTGGGCGTTCGTCATGGCGTTCATCGCCACCACGCGCTGGGAGGTCAAGACGGGGCAGAAGCCGCAGCTGGGCGAGATCTGGTGGCGCTTCCCGAAGTTCGTCATCGGCTTCGCCATCGCCTCGATCCTGATAACGGCCATCGCCGGCTACTACGGCCCGGCTCAGTACAACAAGGTGGTGAAGCCGGTCCTGACCATTCCGATCCTGGACCTCAGGACCTGGGCCTTCGTCTTCTGCTTCTTGTCGATCGGCCTTACCACCCGCTTCCGCGAGCTGGCGGCCGCCGGCGGCAAGAACTTCTGGGCCTTCAGCTCGGGTGCCGTGGTCAACGTGATCCTCGGTTTCATCATGTCGGTCGTGGTGTTCTACGAGTTCTGGGCCAAGCTCGGCGCGCACTAGGCCGCAGGGTTCCATGGGGATATGGAAACGGCGCCGCCCCCTACCCGGGGCGGCGCCTTCTCCTTCTCGGGAGGAGGGTTCGCAGGCCATGCCCGCCGCTCGGCCAAGATGCCTGAGCTGCCGCCACTTCCGTAACGATGCGCGCTATCTGGAGTCGGTCTTCAAGGGCATGAACATCCTCAGCTCCGCGTGGGCCTCGGTGCGCAGCGACGACGGCATCTGCCAGCTGCACGACCGCTACCTCTCGGCGGACGCCTGCTGCGAGTCGTACGAGAAGGCGGTCCCCTCTCCGGCCTGAGCGCGGTCTTCGCGCCGCAGCATCGATGACGCTTGACAAGCCGCCGCGGCGCGGTTTTTATAATGTATTGGAGATACATGTTATCGGGAGGCCGGCATGTCGCTGCAAGACAACGTCTGGACCCTCACGCTGGCGCTGCTCGCGCTGCTGGCCCTCGTCTTCCTCTTCGTGGTGACCCAGGCGGGCAGGCCCGCCGCCGACGGGGCCGCGGTCCAGAAGAAGGCCTACGCGATGCGGCGCTGGCTGTTCGCCGCCCTGCTCGTGCTCGGGGCCGGCGTGGCCTGGGGCACGCTCGTGCCGTTCCCGATCCCGCCCCAGTATTTAGGAACCCTCGCGCCGCAGGTCGTGAAGGTGGTGGGCCACCAGTGGTACTGGGAGATGAGCCCGACGCGGCTCAAGGCGGGCATACCGGTCGAGTTCGACGTGACCAGCGCCGACGTCAACCACGGCTTCGCGGTGTACGACGCGCAAGATCGGCTGATCGCGCAGACGCAGGCGATGCCGGGGTTCACCAACAAGCTGGTGCACGTCTTTCCGCCCGGCAGCTACCGCGTCCTGTGCCTCGAGTACTGCGGGGTCGCGCACCACGGCATGTTCGGCGCCTTCGAGATCGTCGCGCAGCATGAAGGAGGGCAGTCATGAGCGAGCGCTATCCCCCCAGCGAAGTCCTGCCGGCGCGCGAGCGCCTGTGGCTGAATCTGTACGCCGTCACCGCGCTCGCGGTGATCGTGCTCATGATGCTGGTGGGCCTGATCATGCGCCTGGGCCAGGGTGCCTGGCTGAACGTCCCGCCCGACCTTTTCTACCAGCTGATGACGGCACACGGTGCCGCGTTGGTCGGCATCGTGGGTCTCGGCTCGAGCGCAGTGATGTGGTTCTTCCTGCGCAAGTACGTGCCGCTCGGGGTCGCCATGTTCGCCGCGAACTACGTGCTGTTCCTGCTCGGCGCGGTGCTGATCCTCGCCGCCGTCTTTCTCGGGCACTACGCGGGAGCCTGGACCTTCCTCTACCCACTGCCGGTGCATTCAATGGGGCTGTGGAGCGCGAACGCAGCGGCGGCGTTCATGCTGGGCTACGTGCTGATCGGCGTCGGCTTCCTGCTGTTCTACCTCGACGTCATGCGCGCGCTGATGAAGCGCTACGGCAGCCTCGGGCGCGCCCTCGGCCTGCAATGGCTGTTCGGCGGCGAGATCGACAAGTCGCACCCGCCGGCGGCGGTGGCAAGCACGATGGTTGCCATCGTCAATTCGCTCGGGATACTCGGCGGAGCGATCGTACTGGTGATCTGCCTGGTGAACGCCTATGTGCCGAGCTTCATGCCCAACACGCTGCTGGTGAAGAACCTGATCTATTTCTTCGGCCACGTGTTCATAAACTGCAGCATCTACATGGCGGTGATCGCGGTCTACGAGCTGCTGCCGCGCTACAGCGGCAGGCCGTGGTCGATCTCGCGCCCGTTCGTCTGGGCCTGGTTCGCCAGCACGGTGATGGTGCTCGTGGTGTACCCGCACCACCTGCTGATGGACTTCGTCATGCCGCACTGGATGCTGGTGGTCGGCCAGATCGTCTCCTACCTCAGCGGCCTGCCGGTGTTCCTGGTCACGGCCTACGGCGCGCTGGTCAACGTTCACCGCTCGGGCATGCGCTGGAGCATGCCTTCCGGCCTGATCGTGCTGTCGATGTTCGGCTGGGCGGCGGGCGTCGTGCCCGCCATCGTGGACGCAACCATCAGCGTCAACCGCGTGATGCACAACACCGACTGGGTGCCGGGCCACTTCCACTTCTACCTTCTGCTCGGCGTGCTGCCGATGCTGCTCGCTTTCCTGTACCACCTGATCGGCGGCGCCGGCGCGCGCGAGCGCGCGGGCGACTGGCAGGCGTTCATGGCTTACCTGGTCGGCGGTTTGGCGTTCGTGCTGATGTTCCTCGCCGGCGGGCACGCGAGCGAGCCGCGCCGCTACGCGGTGCACTTCGCCCGCTGGCTGGCCTACGACCGGATCGCATCGGTCGCGGCGGCGGTCGTGATCGCCGCGATGCTGCTGTTCGCCGTGCGCATCACCGCCGGGCTGCTCAGGTCCTCCGATGGCGGCGCTGCGCACGGCGCTGGCTAGCCTCGCGCTGCTGCTCGCGGGCGGCGCGCTCCTGGCGCATCTCACCCACGGCCTGCGCGCGTTTACCACCGAGGCGGCGCGCCGGCTCGAGGTGCGACGGCACCCGACGCCGATCCCGGACGCCGTGCTCGAAGACCAGAGCGGCAAGCTGCTCCGCCTCGCCGACCTGCGCGGGCGCTGGCTGCTGGTCGATTTCATCTACACCGACTGCCGCACGCTGTGCCTCGCCCTGGGCGGCGATTTCGCCCGCCTGCAGCGCGAGCTCGCGCTGCCGATCGCGCGCCGCCAGCTGGTGCTGCTGAGCATCAGCTTCGACCCCGGGCGCGACTCGCCTGCCAGGCTGGCAGACTACCTCCGGCGCATGCGATCGGACGGCAAGGGCTGGCTGGCCGCGCGCCCGACGAACGCCGCAGCGCTCGGGCGGCTCGAGCGCGCCTTCGGCATCACCGTGATCGCGGACGGCGACGCCTACGTCCACAATGCCGCCATCCATCTGGTCGACCCGCGCGGCCGCCTGGTGCGGATCTTCGATTTCGCCGACCCCGACGCCGCGGCACGCGCGCTCAGCGCGCGGCTGGGGAGCTGAGCGTGCGGCGCCGCCTGGCCTGGCGACTCGCGCTGCCCGCCGTCCTGTTCCTGCTCCGCGCGCCGCTCGAAGCGGGCATGAGCGTGCAGATGCTGGTGCAGATTCCGCTGCTCGTCGCAGCGGGTGCGCTGCTCGCGGGCGCGCTCCCGCCCCGTCCGCTGGCCGCCGTGCAGCAGTGGAACGCGCAGGGCGTGAGCGGGCTCGTGCTGGCGACGCTCGCGATCCTGCCCTGGATGCTGCCGCTATCGCTCGACGCGGCGGCCAGCCGGCCGATCGTCGACGGCGCAAGGCATCTCGCTCTGCCGCTGCTCGCCGGCGTTCCCCTCGCGCTCGGCTGGCGGCGTGCCGGATTCGTGGTGCGCGGCGTGTTCCTGCTCGAGCTGGTGGCGAGCTGCTTTCGCCTGGGCTGGCTCTACCTCGCCGCGCCAGTGCGCCTGTGCAACAATTACGGGCTGGGCGATCAGCAGCGCCTGGGGCAGGGGCTGCTGATGCTGGGCGCGGCGCTGGTGACATGGATCGGCCTCGCGCTGCTGATCCCGTCGCGACAAACGAGGCGATCGTGCAACTGACCCGCTTTACCGACTATTCGCTGCGCGTGCTGCTCTACGTCGGGCGCGCCAAGGGCCGCATCTGCACGATGGCCGAGATCGCCGCCTACTTCGGCATTTCGCTCGAGCACCTGCGCAAGGTCGTGCACAGGCTGGCCCGGCTCGGCTACCTGCGCTCCTGCCGCGGCAGGAGCGGCGGGCTGCTGCTCGGGCGCGACGCCGACGCGATCCGCCTGGGCGAGGTGATCGTCGCGATGGAAGAGGACCTGAGCATCATCGACTGCGAGGCGCTCGCCTGCGTGCTGCTGCCCGACTGCGCGCTGAAGATCGAGCTCGACCGGGCGGGCCGGGCTTTTCTTGCCGCGCTCAACGAGAAGACGCTGGCGGACGTGCTGGGCAGCCGGCGCATGCAGCGCCAGTTCCGCGGCATCGAGATCGCCCACGCTTCCTAGCCGCGCTCAGCGCGCCAGGGTCACGACCACCAGCCCCAGGCTGAGCAGCGCGATGCCCGCGAGCTCGAGCCGGCCGAGGCGCTCGCGGAACACGCGCCGCGACACGACGTAGCTGAACAGCAGCTCGACCAGGCCGAGCGTGCGCACGTGCGCCACCGGCTCGATCGCCATCGCGGTGAACCAGCCGGCCGAGGCGGCGGCGCCCATGAAGCCGGCGAACAGCGAAGCGCGCCAGGCGCGCAGCACGCGCCATACCGCGTCGCGGTTGCGCACCAGCAGCCAGCCGCCCAGCAGCAGCGTCTGCACCAGCTGGGCGGCAACCAGAGTGGCGGCGCCGGCCATGAGGAACTCGGCGTGCAGCGCGAGCGCCGCGCCGCGGTAGCCGACCGCGGCGAGCGCGAAGCCGGCGCCCGAGGCGAGGCCGAGCAGCGCGCTGCGCGAAGTCCAGCCGCTTAGCATGCTGCGCAGCGGCCGCGCCCGGTCCGCAGGCGACAGCAGCAGCACGCCGAGCGTGCCGCAGGCGATCGCGATCCCGGTGACCGCGTTCACCCGGTCGCCGAGGAAGACGAACGCGAACAGGGCGACCTGGATGATCTCGGTCTTCGAGTACGCCACGCCGAGCGCGAAGTTGCGCTCCGCCATCACGCGCAGCAGCAGCGCAGTGGCGATGATCTGGCTCACGCCGGCAACCAGCACCCAGAGCCAAAACGCGGGCGCCGGCGCGGGCAGCGGCAGGCCGGCGGAAGCTTGCACGCCCCACAGCCAGGCCAGGGCGAAGGGCAGGCCGTACAGGAAGCGCACCAGCGTCGCGCCGAGCGTGCCGAGCTCGGCCGTGAGGTGGCGCTGGGCGGCGTTGCGCAGCGTCTGCGCGAAAGCCGCCCAGACGGTGATCGGGATCCAGAGCCAGGCCGCGGGCACCGCTTAGCCGCCGCGCGCGCCGGTCACCTTCTTCAGCACATGGCGGCGGTTGCGCGTGTGCGGCCTCACCTCGCCCGGCCAGCGACCCGAGTCGATCGCCGCCGCCCAGGCGGGGCTGAGCAGCACCGCGGCGCTCTCGAGCTCGTACAGCGCGCTGTAGCGCGGCTCGCCCTCGGCGACGATGGTCTTCTTCTCGCCGCCCATGATCATCTGCAGCGGGGCGGTGATCGAGCGGGTCACCGCGAGCACGCCGGGCACCTTGAGCAGCAGCGGCACGTGCTCGGTGTCGTAGACCTCGTTGAACAGCGCCTCCTTCTCCGGCGCGACGTCCATGCTGGCGATAAAGATGAATTTTGTTTTTGGGTGCATCGTCAAGACCCCACTCGCAAAAACTTCAACCCAATGACCGCTTCTGTCGCGCGCGGCGGCGCTCGTGGTCGTAGGCCAGCGCGGCGCCGATGATGCCGGCCTCGTTGCGCAGGCGCGCCGGCACGACCGGCGTGAGCAGCTTCAGGTGCGGCATGAACTTGCGCCACTTCTTGCTCACGCCGCCGCCGATGATGAACGCATCGGGCCAGAAATAGCCCTGCAGCAGGCGCAGGTAGGCGTCGACGCGCCGCGCCCACTTCTTCCAGCCGAGGCCCTTCTTCGCGCGCACGCTCTCGGCGGCCCAGGTCTCCGCGTCGCGGCCGCGCAGCGTGAGGTGGCCGAGCTCGGTGTTCGGCACCAGGTGGCCGTTGATGAACAGCGCGCTTCCGATGCCGGTGCCGAGCGTGACCATGATCACCAGTCCCTCGCGGTCGCGCCCGGCGCCGAAATGCATCTCGGCGTAGCCCGCCGCGTCGGCGTCGTTGATCACGCTTACCGGGCAGCGCGTGCTCCTGCGCAGCAGCGCGGCGGCGTTCACGCCGAGCCAGCTGCGCGAGATGTTGGCCGCGGTGCGCAGCCTGCCGCCCTTCACCACCGCCGGCATCGCGCAGCCGATCGGCCCGTGCCATGCGAAGTGCTCGGCGATCTTCGTCACCGTGCGGGCCACCGCCTGGGGCGTGGCGGGATCCGGCGTCTTGATGCGCTTGCGCCTGGCCAGCAGCTTGCCGTTCGCGGTGTCGACCGGGGCGCCCTTGATTCCGCTGCCGCCGACGTCGATGCCGAGCACGCGCATGCGCTAGCCGCGCCCGACGAAGGGCATCTTGGTCGCCATGATGGTCATGAACTGCACGTTCGACTCGAGCGGCAGGCTGGCCATGTAGAGCACCGCGCTGCCGACGTGCGCCACGTCCATGCGCGGCTCGACCATGGTCGTGCCGTTGGGCTGCGGCACGCCCTTGGTCATGCGCTCGGTCATCTCGGTCGCCGCGTTGCCGATGTCGATCTGGCCGCAGGCGATGTCGTGCGCGCGGCCGTCGAGCGAGATGCACTTGGTGAGCCCCGTGACCGCGTGCTTGGTGGCGGTATAGGGCGCCGAGAAGGGGCGCGGGGCGTGGGCCGAGATCGAGCCGTTGTTGATGATGCGCCCGCCGCGCGGGGACTGCGCCTTCATGATCCGGATCGCTTCCTGCGAGCACAGGAACATGCCGGTCAGGTTGACGTTCACCACCGCCTGCCACTGCTCGAAGCTCAGCTCCTCCATCGGGATCGCCGGCGCGCCCATGCCGGCGTTGTTGAACAGCAGGTCGAGCCGACCCCAGGCCTGCCTGACCTGCGCGAACAGCGCCTTGACCGTCTCGGGCTTGCCGATATCGCCCGCGAGCACGAGCGCGCGCGCGCCGGCGCCTGCGTCCGCCGCGGCCTTGTCGAGCAGCTCCTTGCGCCGGCCCACCAGCGCCACGCTCCAGCCGTCGCCGAGCAGCGCGAGCGCCGCCGCCTTGCCTATGCCGGTGCCCGCGCCAGTGACCAGCGCGACCCTGTTCGCAGCAGCCATGGGTGCCGTCTCCTCTCGTTATTCGTAACGGCGATGGTACCGCAGGGACGAGCTGCGCTGCTGGGGTAAGCTAGCGCAATGGAATTCGACGTCAACGGCAGGCGCATGAGCGCCGGCGCGGAGCCGGACATGCCGCTGCTATGGGTGCTGCGCGACCTGCTCGCGCTTACCGGCACCAAGTACGGCTGCGGCATCGGCGCCTGCGGCGCCTGCACGGTGCTGATCGACGGCCGCGCCGCGCGCAGCTGCGTGGTGACGGCGCGCGAGGCGAGCGGCAAGATCATCCGCACCATAGAGGGGCTGGGCACCGGGCGCCTGCACCCGCTGCAGCAGGCGTGGATCGGGCACCAGGTGCCGCAGTGCGGCTACTGCCAGTCCGGCATGCTGATGGCCGCGCTCGCGCTGCTGGCGCGCAACGCGAACCCGAGCGACGCCGAGATCGACGCCGCGATGACCAACATCTGCCGCTGCGGCACCTATCCGCGCGTGCGCGCGGCGATCCACGCCGCCGCGCAGGCGATGCGGGGTTCGGCATGAGGCGGCGCGGTTTCCTGCTCGGCGCGCTCGGCGTGGGCGGCGCGCTGGTGGTCGGCTGGGGCGTGCTGCCGCCGCGCAGCCGGCTGGGCGCGCACGACACGCTGCCGCCGCTGTACGGCGCGGTGTCGCTCAACGGCTGGGTTCGAATCGCCCCCGACGGCAGCGTGGTGGTGGCGGTGCCGCGCTCGGAAATGGGGCAGGGCGTTTACACCGCGCTGCCGATGCTGGTGGCGGAGGAGATGGGAGTGACGCTGGCGCAGCTGCGGGTCGAGCAGGCGCCGATCGACGCCATCTACGGCAATGTCGCGCTGCTGGTGACCGGCCTGCCGTTCCACCCCGACCAGGAGAACGGGGAGCTGGCGCGCGCGAGCGAATGGATCGTGGCCAAGCTCGCGCGCGAGCTCGACCTGCAGGTCACCGGCGGCAGCACCAGCGTGCGCGACGCCTGGCGCCCGATGCGCGAGGCCGGCGCGGCCGCGCGCGCGATGCTGATTGCGGCGGCCGCGCAGCGCTGGCACGCGGCGCCCGCGCAGTGCAGCGTTGCCGACGGCGTGGTGAGACACCTCGACGGCCGCAAGCTCGCGCTGCGCGAGCTGATCGGCACCCTGCGCGAGGTGCCGCTGCCGGGCGCGCTGCGGCTCAAGCCGGCGCAGGAGTTCACCCTGATCGGCAAGCCGGCGCCGCGGCTCGACGTGCCCGACAAGGTCACCGGGCGGGCGCAATTCGGCATCGACGTGCGCCTGCCGGGCATGCTCTATGCCGCGCTGCGCGCCTGCCCGACGATCGGCGGCATGCTGCGCTACGTCGATCCCGCGCCCGCGCTCGCGCTGCCCGGGGTGGTGCGGGTCTCGACCCTCGCCGGGGCGGCGGGGGGCGCGCCCGCGGTCGCGGTGGTGGCCGACGGCTGGTGGCGCGCGCAGCGCGCGCTGCAGGCGCTGCACATCGAGTGGGACGCGGGCCCCAACGCCGAGATGTCGAGCGACTGGCTGCTCGCGCGCCTGCGCGGCGCGCTCGACGCCGAGGACGGGTTCACCTTCTACCGGCGCGGCGACGGCGAGGCGGCGCTCGTGCGCGCGGCGCGGCGGGTCGAGGCGGAGTACCGCGCGCCGTATCTCGCGCATGCCGCGCTCGAGCCGATCAACTGCACCGCGCGCCTGGCCAACGGGCGGCTCTCGATCTGGGCCCCGACCCAGGTGCCGAGCATCGTGCGCCACGTCGCCGCGCGCACGGCCGGGATCGACGCCGACCGGGTGGACGTCAACGTGACGCTGCTCGGCGGCGGCTTCGGCCGCCGGCTCGAGGTCGACTTCGTGCCGCAGGCGGTGTGGCTGGCGCGCGACGTGGCGCCGGCGCCGGTGCAGCTGCTGTGGTCGCGCGAGGAGGACACGACGCACGATTTCTACCGTCCGGCGGCGATCGCGAGGATGAAGGGCGGGCTGGACGCGAACGGCGCGCCGCTGGCGTGGGTGAGCAAGAGCGCGAGCGACGCGATCGTGCCGCAGTACCTGCGGCGCGCCTACCCCGCGCTCGCCGCCGATACGCCCGACAAGACCACCATCGAGGGGCTGTTCGACCAGCCGTACGAGTTTCCGCACCGCCATTTCGCGCACGTCACGCACCGTTCGCCGGTTCCGATCGGCTTCTGGCGCAGCGTGGGCCATTCGCACAACGCGTTCTTCTGCGAGTGCTTCATCGACGAGATGGCCTACGCGGCCAGGCGCGATCCGCTCGATTTCCGGCGCCGGCTGCTCGCGCGCCACGCGCGCCACCGCGCAGTGCTCGAACTCGCCGCGGCCAAGGCGCAGTGGGGAAGGGTGGGGCCGGGACGCGCGCACGGCATCGCGCTGCACGAGTGCTTCGGCTCGATCGTGGCGCAGGTCGCCGAGGTATCGCTCGCGCAGGGGGAGATCCGCGTGCACAGGGTGGTGTGCGCGCTCGACTGCGGCACGGCGGTCAACCCGGAGATCGTGGCGCAGCAGATGGAGAGCGCCATCGTGTTCGGGCTCACCGCCGCGCTGTACGGCGAGATTACGATCAACGCCGGCCGCGTCGAGCAGCAGAGCTTTCCGCAGTACCCGATGCTGACGCTGGCGGGCACGCCGCGCATCGACACCCACCTGGTGCCGAGCGACGCGCCGCCGGGCGGGGTGGGCGAGGTGGCCACCCCGCCGATCGCGCCGGCGGTGGCGAACGCCCTGTTCCGCCTCACCGGGCGCCGCCTGCGCTCGCTGCCGCTGCGGCTCGCAGCCTAGTTGTCGCGCTGCGCCGGCTGCGCGCAGAGACATATCTTTACCTGCGCACAGAACCATCGGCGCGGTATCGGGTCTATCATTTGTGCTCTGACAGGCGCATTGGAGGTCGACGATGCGATTCACGAAAACGGGCTGGATTGCGGCATCTGCATTGTGCGCCGCCCTGGTAGCGGGGCCGGCCAACGCGTACCACGGCCACGGCGGCTGGCACGGCGGCTGGCACGGGCATGGCCGTGTGAACTTCGGCCTCTATCTCGGCGGACCGCTGTACTGGGACGCGCCGTACTACTACCCGCCGTATTACTATCCGCCTACCGTGGTGGTGCCGCAGTCACCGCCGGTGTACGTCGAGCAGGGCGAACAGTCCGGGCAAGCTCCGGCGGCGCAGAACTGGTGGTATTTCTGCCGTCAATCGAATGCATACTATCCCTATGTCAAGCAGTGCCCGGGCGGGTGGGAGCGGGTCAGCCCCACGCCACCGGCGCAGTGACCCGGAGACGGCGATGAAGCTCAAAACACAATACGCGGCGCTCGGCGCCGCGCTCCTGCTCGCGGCCTGCGTGACGGTGCCGGAGGGTCCGAGCGTGATGGTGCTGCCCGGCAGCGGCAAGAGCTTCGACCAGTTCCAGCTCGACGATTACGGCTGCAAGCAGTTCGCCAAGGCCTCGATCGGCGGCAGCAACGCGCAGCAGGCGGCGACCGAGAGCGGCGTGAAGAGCGCGGCGGTCGGCGCCGCGGTCGGCGCGGCGGCCGGCGCGCTGATGGGCGGGCACGAAGGCGCCGGCAGCGGCGCCGGCGCCGGGCTCGCGGTCGGCGCGCTCGCCGGCACCGGCGCGGCGCAGGCCTCGGCGGGAAATCTGCAGCAGCGCTACGACACCGCGTACGTGCAGTGCATGTACGCCAAAGGCAATCGCGTCCCGGTCTACGGCGGAATGCAGCAGGCGCCCGCGCGCAGCTACGCCCCGCCGCCTCCGCCGCCTTCGCGCTGAGCGCAGGCGCAGCCTCGTGCGGTAGATCGCTTTGACGGCGATCGGTAAGATTGGTCCGCAGGAGGTCGTGCATGAAGAACTTGTTCATAGCCTTCCTGCTGGGGATCATCCTCGGCGCGGCGGGCTACTGGTACGTCATGCAGCAGCCGGTGCAGCAGCCGGTGCAGCAGGCGCGGCAGGCGCTGGCGGCCAAGCTCGAGGCGCTGCAGCTCACCGCGGACGAGGTGCGCGAGGAGCTGAAGCAGAAGGGCGAGGTGGCGCGGCGCACGGCGCGCGAGGTCGGGCAGGCCGCCAGCGACGCGGCCACCGATGCGCGCATCACCGCCGAGGTCAAGCGCAAGCTGCTCGCCGACCCCGAGCTGTCGGCGCTCGACGTCTCGGTCAACACCACCAACGGGCGCGTGACCCTGTCCGGCACGGTGGCCTCGGCGGACCAGATCGGCAAGGCGATGCTGCTCGCGCTCGAAACCGACGGTGTGCGCGACGTGGTCTCGACGCTCCAGGTCAAGGGCGCGCCGCCGCCCGCGAAGAGCGGCTGAGCGAAGTCGATGCAGGCGATGCTCGCGCTCGGCGACCTGCAGGTGCGCCGCCTGGGCTTCGGTGCGATGCGCGTGTGCGGCCCCGACGTGTGGGGGCCGCCGAAGGACCGCGCCGCGGCGCACCGCGTGCTGCGGCGCGCGCTCGAGCTGGGGGTGGACTTCATCGATACCGCCGACAGCTACGGCCCGCAGGTCGACGAGACGCTGATCGCCGAGGCGCTGCATCCCTATCCCGCCGGCCTGGTGATCGCGACCAAGGGCGGCCTGGTGCGCCCGACGCGCCGCGCCTGGGACCCGGACGGGCGGCCCGAGCACCTGCGGCGCGCGCTCGAGGGCAGCCTGGCGCGTCTGAAGCTCGAGCGCATCGACCTGTACCAGCTGCACGCGCCCGACCCGAAGGTGCCGTTCGCCGACTCGGTCGGCTGCCTGGCCGAGCTGCAGCGCGCGGGCAAGATTCGCCACCTCGGCCTGTCGAACGTCTCGGTGGCGCAGCTCGAGCAGGCGCGCCGCATCGCGCCGATCGTGTCGGTGCAGAACCGCTACAACCTGGAGGACCGCGCCTCGGACAAGGTGCTCGCCGCCTGCGAGCGCCTGGGCATCGCCTTCCTGCCCTGGTACCCGCTCGGCGCGGGCAGCAGCCTGCGCTCGGCGCGGGTGAAGAAGGTCGCGGCGCGCCACGGCGCGACCCCGGCCCAGGTCGCGCTCGCCTGGCTGCTCGCGCGCTCGCCGCTCGTGCTGCCGATCCCGGGCACCGCGTCGCTCGCGCACCTGGAGGAGAACATGCGCGCTGCGGCCCTTGCGCTCGGCGCGGACGACCTGGCGGCCCTGGGCGGCTGAGCCGGGCGGACTGTCCCGATTAAGCGACGCAGAAAACGCTTTCGTGACAGTACCCGCGGCGCCGCGCGTCGCCCTGAGGCGACAAGTCCCGGGGTTTCGGCAAACCTCCTCAATCGAGTTAACTGGCTGATCGCGCGAAGTTTCCCTTCTCCTGGCACGGCGATTGCCTTTATAGCGCTGCGGGGGCTCACAAGGCCCCCGTGCCGTATCAACTCGTGAAAGGAGCAAGCGATGAGACGACAGCTGACCAACCATGCGATCCTCGCCGCGGCCCTGGCGCTGGCTGCGCTGCCCGCCGCGGCCGCGGCCAACGGCCGTGCCGGCGACTTTGCCGCGCTCGACGCGAACCACGACGGCTATCTCTCGAAAGCGGAAACCGCCAAGCTGGAAGGATTCGGCAAGGCGTTCGACGAGGCCGACGCCAACCACGATGGCAAGCTCGACCGCGACGAATTCGTCAAGGCAGGGGCGATTTACGACCGCATCCGGCTCGGAAAATACGTCGACGACAGCGTGATCACGGCCAAGGTCAAGGCCGCGCTGGTCGAGCATGAGCAGCTCAAGGGCTTCGACATAAGCGTGCAGACCGACCACGGACGCGTGCTGCTGTCGGGCTTCGTCGACAACCCGACGCTGCGGGCGCAAGCGCTGAAGATAGCTTCGAGCGTCGACGGCGTGCGCGACGTGCACGATGGCATCGTCGTGCGCTGAGCCTGCGCGCGGGGCGGCGGCGGGCTCAGGCCTGGATCGAGTAGCCGCCGTCGACCGGGATCGCGGCGCCGGTGACGAAGTCCGACGCCGGCGCGGCGAGAAACACCGCGATGCCGCGAAAGTCGTCGATCGCGCCCCAGCGCGCGGCCGGGGTGCGCTTGAGCACGCTGTCGTGCAGGCCTGGTATCTGCGCGCGCGCCTTCACTGTCAGCTCGGTGTCGATCCAGCCCGGCAGGATCGCGTTGACCTGGATGTTGTCCGCGGCCCAGGCCGAGGCGCAGGCCCTGGTGAGCTGCACGATGCCGCCCTTGCTCGCGGCGTAGGCGGGGGCGAAGCCGGCGCCGAAGATCGATAGCATCGAGCCGATGTTGATCAGCTTGCCGCGCCCGGCCCGCTTCAGCAGCGGGTAGGCCGCGTGCGAGCACAGGTACGCGCTGGTGAGGTTGGTGTCGATCACCTCGCGCCACTCGGCGAGCGACAGAGCCTGCGGCGGCTTCCTGATGTTGGTGCCGGCGTTGTTGACCAGGATGTCGAGCCGGCCGCAGCGGGCGGCGACCGCGTCGAACAGCGCGCCGACCGCCTTCTCGTCGGTGACGTCGCACTCGAGCGCGAGCGCGCCGCCGGCACCCAGCGCCTGCAGCTCGGCCGCCGCAGCCGCCGATTTCTTCGCGTTGCGCGCCGCGACCACCACCCTGGCGCCTGCGCCGGCGAGGCCGCGCGCAATCCCGAGTCCGATGCCGCCGTTGCCGCCGGTGACCACTGCAACTTTTCCGCCCAGATCGAACATCGGCGCCCTCCCTGCTAGGAATTCTGCTGCAGCCGTGCTCGCACCAGGGCGATATGGCTGCGCAGCTCGTACAGCTCGTCGGTGTGCGACAGCGGCACCGCGATGCCGCGCGCCTTGGCTTCCAGCCGGTCGAGCTCGCCGAGCAGCTGCGCGGGCGGCGCCTCGGCGCGGCCCAGGCGGTCCTCGATCTGGCGCAGCTGCCGGTACCAGCGGAAGATGCGCGAGCGGATGCGGAACCGGTACACCGGCGGCACCACGCGCGAGAGCGGGATCAGCACCGCGACGATCGAGAACAGCGCCACCCACATGCGGTCGATCAGGTTCGCGAGCCAAAACGGCAGGTAGCGCTGCAGCAGCGGCGGGCCGCTGCGGTAGTAGCGCTCGGCCTCCGGTGCGAGCGGGAACTCGGTGCTCTGCGGCGAAGGGAAGCGCCCCGCCGGCACGATCCAGCCGGCGCCGCCGTGGATGCGCGCCGCGGCCTGGACGAAAAGCTGCACCAGCGCCGGGTGCGTATCCGCGCGCGCGAGCAGCGAGGTGGTGGTCGCGATCAGCGGCACGTCGTGCGGCGGGACGTCGTGCGCCAGGTCGGCCACGCCGCGCGGCAGCACGACCGCGCTCAGAAACGGAAAGCGCCGCGCGTAGGCCTCGGCCTGGGGAAACTCCAGCAGCCTCACGCCGGGCGTCTGGAGCAGCATCTGCACCATCGCGGCTTCCGGCGCCGAGGTGAACGCGACGAGATCGGTCTCGCCGCCGAGCAGCGCCACCACCGCGGGCGTGAGGTCGAGGTAGGTCGCGCGCAGGCTGTCGCGGTCGATGCCGTTCGCCTCTAGCAGCTTGCGCATCAGCCCCGGCGTGCCGCTGCCGCGCGCGCCGAGGTTCACGCGCAGGCCGCGCAAGGCGCCGAGGTCCGCGAGCGGCTCCGGCGCGCGGTAGAAGATCCACAGCGGCTCGTAGAACAGGCTGCCGAGCGACACCAGCGGCACGCCGCCGTGCTCCTCGTCGGCGACGCGCGCCGCCGCGCTCGAGCCTCCTTTGACGAAGCCGAAGTCCACCCTCTGCTTCGGGTCGCGCAGGTCGCGCAGGTTCTCGAGCGAGCCGAGGGTGGGCAGCAGCGTCACCCGGATGCCGTTGCGCTTGAGCTCGGCGGCGTAGCGCGCGCCGAGCTCGGCGTAGCTGCTCTGGTCGGACCCGGTCGCGAGCACAACGTGCTTGGGCGGCTGCGGCTTGAGCACCAGGTAGGCGCCGACCAGCAGCGCCAGGGTCAGCAGCAGCAGGGGGCCGGCGGTGGCGAGCAGGTCGCGAAACGAAATCAAGGTGTCGCGCAGGAGGCGGGGCATGACGGCGCCCGAAGCCTACACCAGCGCGACCACCAGCGCGGCGAGCGTGGCGAGCGCGACGCCCGCGGCCAGCAGTGCCAGCAACGGGTCCTCGTTCAGCCGCCGGCGCAACGGCGGCGGCGCGCCGTCCGCGCCGCGTCCGGCGGCGGCGAGCGCCGAGAGGCGCTCGAGCGCGGCGGCGGAGTCGAAGCGGCGCGACAACGGCATGCGGCCGGAGGCGGGGCTCGGGACCATGGTGTCATCGAGCTCGAAATCGATCGCCGGCGCGGCCCGCGCCGCCACGCCGGGCTGTCCCAGGCAGGCGCGCAGGTCGGCCGCGAAGTCGGCCGCGCTCTGGTAGCGGCGGGCCGGATCCTTCTCCAGCGCGCGCGCGACGATCAGGTCGAGCATCTGCGGCAGCTCGGGGTTCAGGACGCTCGGCGGCGTCGGCGTCGCGCCGGCGATCTGCAGCATGTACTGCGCCACGTCGGGCGCGGCGAACGGCGGCGCGCCTGCCGCCAGCTCGTACAGGATGACGCCGAGCGAAAACACGTCCGAGCGCCCGTCGATCGGGCTGCCGGCCACCTGCTCGGGCGACATGTACTTGGGCGAGCCGAGCACGGCGCCGACCTGGGTCTGGATGTCCGATGCGTGCATGCGCGCGACGCCGAAGTCCATCACCTTGGCGCGCCGCCCGCCCACCACCATGATGTTGCCCGGCTTGACGTCGCGGTGCACCACGCCGCGCTCGTGGGCGAAAGCGAGCCCGTCGGCGACCTGCGCCAGGATTTCGAGCACGAACGGCAGCTCGAGCCGGCCGCTCTTCATCATGTCGCGCAGCTCGACCCCCTCGAGCAGCTCCATCGCCATGTAGGCCATGTCCTCCTCGCGCCCGACGTCGTAGATGGTGATCAGGTTGGGGTGGTTCAGGCCGCCCGCGGCCTTCGCTTCCTGGCGGAAGCGCGCCTCGTACTCGGTGCGCAGCGCGGGGTCGGAGGACATGAGGATGGTCTTGATCGCCACCGTGCGGTTGAGCATGGGGTCCTCGGCGCGGTACACCACGCCCATCGCGCCGCGTCCGAGCTCGCCCAGCACGCGAAAGCGTCCGATCCGTTCCGGCAGCGGCTCGTCCACGCCCTAGAACCCCAGCTTGCGGCGCATGTTCTCGAAATCGCTCCTGACGGTCTCGCCCCAGTCCACCTCCTCTTTCGGTTCCGTCATCGTCTCCTTGTTCGCTTCCTTACGAAGCTCCTTCTTCGGTTTCCTGTGCGGCGGGGCGGGCGCCGGCTTGGGCGCGACGAAATCGTGCCGGATCGTCATCTGCTCGGCTGCGGCGAGGTTCATCTCGATCTGCAGCGGCGCGAAGGCGCCGTTGCGCACTTCGACCGTGTGCGGCCCGGGAGCGACCTCGAGCTGCAGCAGCGGCGGCGTCGGGCCCTTCATCTTGCCGTCGACGATGACCTCGCCGCGCGGCTTGATCTCGAACTGCAGCAGCGCGGGCCTGACCGGAGGCGCGGGCGGCGGGCGCAGCGCGCGCGCGCCCGCGCCGAGCGCGAGCAGCACGCTCGCGGCGGCCGCGAACAGGCCCATGCGCCAGCGGCGCTGGGCGCGCGCGGCGCCGGCCGCGGCCGAGGAGGCGGCAAGGGCGGCGCGAAACTGCGGCGAGGCGAGCATGTCGCCCGGGGCGGCGGCGTCGGTCAGCGCCAGCGCCGCGCCGAGGCCTTCGCCCGCCAGGCAGGTGCCGTGCTCCGGGTCCTCGAGCGCGTGCAGCGGCCCGTAGTCCACGCCGACGCGCAGCGGCAGCTCGCCCGCCGCGGCGCGGGCCCGCTCGGCGAGCGCGAGCGCCGCCGCGGGGCCTTGCAGCACGACCACCGCGAGCGCACCGCCGCCGTCCAGCACGATCCGGTCGGAGGCCGCCAGCGGCTGCAACGCCACGCCGGTGAGCGCCTCGAGCTGCGCGCGCAGCGTGTTCCGATCCGCCGCGGGCTGGTGCGCGAATTCCGTCATCGCCAGCGCCACCACGCTCGCCGGCACCGGCGCGGGCGCGCCGTCGTTCGTCTGCGTCATGCGCCGATTATCTATCGGTCGAGCTCGGCGTAGTGGCGGAATATTCCGGATTCGTTGAACGGGATGCGCCGCGGCGAGGCGAGGTAGGCGGCGATGCGCGGGCGAGCGGCGATTCGATCGTGCAGCGCCGCGGCCCAGGCGCGGCGGCGCTCGAGCCTGGCCATCGCGCGCGGGAAGGCGTAGCGCAGCCCGGCGATCATCTGGAACAGCGACAGATCGACGTAAGTGGCGCGTGCGCCGCGGCGCCTGACGAGGGCGCCGAAATAATCGAGGAACTTCGGCAGCCGATTTATCCGGAAGTCCTCCGCGCGGCGCTTCGCCTCGCGCTTTTGCTGCTCGTAGTAAAGGCGGCCGCCGATCGGATGATGCACGTCGTGCACCTCGACCACCCAGTCCGCGATCGTGAGCTGAAGCTGGTGCAGCCAGAGCCGCCCGGGCTCGCTCTTGGGCGCCAGGCCCAGCCGGGGACCCAGGTAGAGCAGGATGTTCGCGGTCTGCGCGATGAGCTGCCTGCCTGCGGCGAGAAAGGGGGGCGCGAACGGCGGCTGGGCAAGCGACGAGCTTTCAATCAGCCGCATCATCCGCGCCACGCCTCCCGGCCGGCGCGCGACGTCGACGTAGTCGGCGCCCGCGTCCTCGAGCGCAAGGCGGACGAATTCGCCGCGGCCCTGGATCGAGGGCCAGTAGTAGAGCCGGTAGCGCATGCGCAGCTAGCGCTTGTGCGCCAGAAGCGCGTGGTAGATCTCGTCCTTGATCCGCAGGCGCTTCTTCTTCATCTGTTCGAATTCCACGTCCTGGAACGGCTTGTCGTTCTCCTCGATGTCGACGATGGTGCCGTTCACCTTGTCGTATTGCTCGAACAAGTTGCCGAGCTTCGGGTCGCGCATTCTGAGCTGGTGCATCAGGCCCGAGAACTCGGGGAACTCGTGGTCCAGATCGTGGGGCAGAATCTGCATGGGAGCTCCTCCGCTGGGATAGCGCAAGTATGCCCCGCCTGCGTCGACTACTTCAAGCCGCGGGCGCGTGCCTCGGCGTACAGGCGGCGGGCGCTCTCCAGCATGGTGCGTGCCTGCTGCATGCGCTGCGCCGCGCTCGGATGAGTGGCGAAGATCGAGTCGCTGCTGTCGCCCAGCTTGGCCAGCAGCGACAGCATGGCCTGCGGCCGGAACCCGGCCTCGGCGCCGAGCACGAAGCCGATGTAGTCGGCCTCGAGCTCCTGCTGCACCGAGAGCTGGTTCATGCTCAGCATGAGCGGGATGCTTTCGGACAGCTCGTGCCTGAGGTCGGCATAGTCGCGCCTCAAGCCGTTGTCGGCGAAGTAGCGCGCGGCGGAAGCGAATTCGCGCGTGTGCTGCGCCAGCACGTGCGCCATCTCGTGCGCGAGCAGGTAGGCGAGCTCGTCGTCGCTCAGCGCGAGCCGATGCACGAACTCCGCCGACAGCAGCAGCTTGCCGCCGGCCATGGCGGAGGCGTTCTCGTCGCATTGCCGGCAGGCGTGGATCTCCCACTGCAGGCGCGCGGCGCCGGGGCGCTCGTGGTCGGCGGCGCGGATCAGGCGCGGCGCGATGCGCTGCAGCCTGGCCTTGAGCGCGGGCTCGGGGTCGAGCTTGCCGGCCCGCGCCAGGGTGCGCAGGCGCGCGCCGTAAGCGCGCGCGGCGAGGTCGTTCACTTCCGCCGCGCTGAAGGCGAAGTCGTTGCGGAACTCGAGCACGCGCTGCCCCGCGGCGAGGCCGGGCAGGGCCAGAAGGATCGCGGCCAGAAGACCTTTCAAGCCTCACCCCCGGATCCTGGATGCTACTTCAATTCAACTATGAACAGAATTCCAGAACTATTTGATCGTACACAAGGAAATCGTTACCAGTCAAGCGGCTTTTTGAGCTTTGAGTCCCATCGCGTCGGCCACCTGCTGGCGCAGCAGGTACTTCTGGATCTTGCCGGTCACGGTCATCGGGAAGCCGTCGACGAACCTGACGTAGCGCGGGATCTTGTAGTGCGCGATCTGGCCGCGGCAGAACTCGCGTATCTCCTCCTCGCTCGCGCTCATGCCGGGGCGCAGCACCACGCAGGCGCACAGCTCCTCGCCGTACTTGTCGTCCGGAACTCCCACGCACTGCACGTCCTGCACCTTCGGGTGGCGGTAGAGGAACTCCTCGACCTCGCGCGGGTAGATGTTCTCGCCGCCGCGGATCACCATGTCCTTGGAGCGCCCGACGATGTTGCAGTAGCCCTCGGCGTCGATCGTGGCCAGGTCGCCGGTGTGCATCCAGCCCGCGGCGTCGATCGCCTCGCGCGTCTTGTCCTCGTCGTTCCAGTAGCCCAGCATCACCGAGTAGCCGCGCGTGAGCAGCTCGCCCTTCTCGCCGCGCGGCACCACGCGGCCCTCGGCGTCCACGATCTTGACCTCGATGTGCGGCTGGATGCGGCCCACGGTCGAGACGCGCCGCTCGAGCGGATCGTCGACCGAGCTTTGGAAGCTCACCGGCGAGGTCTCGGTCATGCCGTAGGCGATGGTCACCTCGCGCATGTTCATCTTCTCGGCCACGCGTTTCATCACTTCGACCGGGCAGGGCGAGCCGGCCATGATGCCGGTGCGCAGGCTCGACAGGTCGTACTTGGCGAAGTCCGGATGATCGAGCACGGCGATGAACATGGTCGGCACGCCGTGCAGCGCGCTGCAGCGCTCGGCCTGCACCGCTTCGAGCACGCTCTTCGGGTCGAAGCCGCCGTCGGGGTAGATCATGGTCGCGCCGTGGGTAAGGCAGGCGAGGTTGCCGAGCACCATGCCGAAGCAGTGGTACAGCGGCACCGGGATGCACAGCCGGTCCTGCTCGCCGAAGCGCATCGCCTGGCCGATGAACAAGCCGTTATTGAGGATGTTGTGGTGGGTGAGGGTGGCACCCTTGGGCTGGCCGGTGGTGCCCGAGGTGAACTGGATGTTGATCGGATCGTCGAACTGAAGCTTTGCGCCGAGGGCTTCAAGTTGCTCGACTTCGGCGTCGCTCGCGTCCGCCAGCAGGTCGTCGAAGTTCAGCATGCCGGGCGTCTTTTCGCTGCCGAGCCGGACGACGATCGAAAGGCTTCCAAGGTCGAGCGCGACCGACTGCAGGATCTCGAGGTAGTTGCTGGTCTTGAACCCAGGCGAAAGGATCAGCGCCTTGCACTGAACCTTGTTGAGCGCGTACTCGAGCTCCGACCTGCGGTAGGCCGGGTTGATGTTGACCAGGATGAGGCCTGCCTTGGCGGTCGCGAACTGGGTCAGCACCCATTCGGCGCAGTTCTGCGACCAGATCCCGATCCGCTCGCCGGGCGCGAGCCCGAGGCGGCGCAGGCCGCAGGCCAGGTTGTCGACCCGGCGCTTGAGCTCGGCCCAGCTCCAGCGCACGTCCTGGTGCCGTACCACCAGCGCTTCGCGCGGCGCGTGCTTCGCCGCCACCCGGTCGAAGTGGGCCCCGATCGTTTCGCCGATCAGCGGGGCCGGCGACGCGCCGTGCACGTAGCTCGGTTTCAGGTCCATTCGCGGCCTCCTCTCGCTTTGGCCTCGCGCGCCGATGCTACCCTAGAATAATCCGTGGGGCATCGATCGGAGCGCGCAATGGCTGACTTGTTTGAAAACCCAATGGGGCTCATGGGCTTCGAGTTCGTCGAATTCGCGGCGCCCGCGGCCGGCGTGCTGGAGCCGGTGCTGCGCAAGCTCGGCTTCGGCGAGGTGGCGCGGCACCGTTCCAAGGACGTCTCGCTGTACCGCCAGGGCGAGATCAACTTCATCGTCAACCGCGAGCCGAGGAGCGTCGGCGCGTACTTCGCCGCCGAGCACGGCCCTTCCGCCTGCGGCCTGGCGTTCCGGGTGCGCGACGCGCACAAGGCCTACGCGCGCGCGCTCGAGCGCGGCGCGCAGCCGATCGAGATCCCGACCGGGCCGATGGAGCTGCGCCTGCCGGCGATCAAGGGCATCGGCGGTGCGCCGCTTTACCTGATCGACCGCTTCGAGGACGGAAAATCGATCTACGACATCGACTTCGAGTTCATCGCCGGCGCCGAGCGCCACCCGGGCGGGCACGGCTTGAAGCTGATCGATCACCTGACGCACAACGTCTACCGCGGGCGCATGGCGTACTGGGCCGAGTTCTACGAGCGCATCTTCAATTTCAGGGAAATGCGCTACTTCGACATCAAGGGCGAGTACACCGGCCTGACTTCGCGCGCCATGACCGCGCCGGACGGCAAGATCCGCATCCCGCTCAACGAGGAAGCTCCCAAGAGCACCGGGCAGATCGAGGAGTTCCTGATGAAGTACAACGGCGAGGGCATCCAGCACGTGGCGCTGCTGAGCGAGGACCTGCCCAGGACGGTCGACAGCCTGAGGCAGGCGGGCGTGGCGCTGATGACGCCGCCACCGGCGACCTACTACGAGATGCTCGAGGAGCGCCTGCCGGGTCACGGCGAAGACGTCGCGCAGCTGCGCTCGCGCGGCATCCTGCTCGACGGCAGCACCGGGGGCGGCGCCAGGCGGCTGCTGCTGCAGATCTTCTCCGAGGCCCTGCTCGGGCCGCTGTTCTTCGAGTTCATCCAGCGCAAGGGCGACGACGGCTTCGGCGAGGGCAACTTCAAGGCCCTGTTCGAGTCGATGGAGCGCGACCAGCTGCGCCGCGGCGTGCTGCGGGCCGGGGGATGAGCACCGATGTCAAACACTTACGTCAAAATCCTTTAAACCCCTTGCGCCCGGGCCGGCTGCGGTGCAAATATGGCAGCCGGTCCTCAATGGGCCGCGCGGTTTGGGGGGCGTAGATGGCAACGAGCGACAAGGTCTACCGGCGCACCGAAGCAGGACTTAAAGCCTGGCAGAACGAGAATCCCGGCCTGTCGGCCGAATGCCGGCGCATCCTGGGGCTGGTCGTCGACGAAACCCACTCCGACTCGATCCGCGCCGGCCTGCGGCGCTACAGCGACGCGCAGATCGACAACTGGCTGGCGCAGCTGGAGACCTTGCGCCTGCTCGAATCCTCGCCCGCCGCCGCCGATCGCGACCTCGATTTCACAGGCAATTTCAAGATCTCGGAGCTGCTCGGCAAGCACTAGCCGCCGGCCTCGCGCAGGCATTGCTGCAGCAGATCGATCGCGCGCTGCGCGAAGGCCCACATGTTCGCCTCGCGCGCACCGCGTCCCGTTTCCAGCGTCACCACCGCGTCCAGCGGCCCGCTGACCGCGATGCACGCGTGTCCCGGCGCGTCGCCGTAGCGGTTGCCGCTCGGCCCGCTGGCGCCGGTCTCTGCCAGGCCCCAGGTCGCGCCTAGCTTGGCGCGGATGCGCCGCGCCATGAGCTGCGCGAAGGGCTCGCTCGCCGAGCGGATGCCCTTCATCTCGTCGCTGCCGAGGCCGAGCAGGGCCTCGCGTCCGGCCTGGGTGTAGACGATCAGGCCGCCGAGATAGAAGGCCGATGCGCCCGGAACCGCCACCAGCGCAGCGTTGATCAGTCCGCCGGCGGAGGACTCGGCCGCGGCCAGCGTTTGATTGCGCGATTTGAGCAGCTCGCCGACGGCGCTGCCCAGGGCGGTGAGCGATTGCATGCCAAGCCTCGGGAAAAATTGTTCGGGGTGCGCAAAAAGGTCTAGAGTAGCTGCAAGGCGGCGGAGGAAGGAAGATCGATGCATGCGCGCGACGACAAGCTGACCCGTTCCGCGTTCTGGTGCGAGGTATTGAACGGCGACGCGCGGCCGCTCGCGGTCGGGGCCGCGGTGCGCACCGTGAGGGGCGCGTACACCGCGTCGCGTCCGCCGGAGCTCAAGCGCACGGGCGAATCGTCCAAGCCGCCGTCCTGGCCGAGACGCGCGTGAGCAAGGCGGACAAGGGCAAGGCGCGGCAGAGCGAGTCTGCCGCCGAGTACTTCCGCCGCTCGCGGCCCAAGTTTCTCGACTGGGAGCCGCCGACCGAGGAGCAGCGGCTGCAGGAAGTGAAGGCGCGGCGGGAAGCGAAGCAGCGCGAGCTGGACAAGGTCACCCGCCTGGAGAAGGAGCGGCAGGCGGCAAAGAAGGCCGCCCGCAAGTAAGGCTCAGCCGCCATGGCGGCGGCCGGCGGCGAAGCTCACGTGGCGCTGCATCGTCGTCGTGCCGGTCGCACCCGTGCCGTTGTCGGGATAGATGAAACCCAGCAGCTGGAGCGCGAAGCCCACGCACAGGCACACCAGCCCGGCGCGCGTCGCGACCGCGTTGCGCCAGTAGCGGCGCAGATTGCGCGCACGCTCCTGCGGCGAGGGCTCGGCCTGCGGCGGCGCCATGCTGCGCCCGTCGGCGGTGACCTCGAGCGCCGGGAAGCGATGCAGCACGAGCAGCAGCGCACCGGCGAAATCAAGCAGCAAACCGAGCAGGGATAGGGTGTCCGCCATGTCTTGTCCTATTGGCTTTGTCTCGGGGATAGCGCTTCAAACGTGATTGGAGCCCTTGTCAGCGCGGCTTGGCAACTCCCTCTCCCGACGACATCCACTCGTATCAGCGTATCCGCATCCAACTCGCGCAACGCGGCATCTCGTTGTGGTCCCTTCCACAGGCCCCGGAAGTAGGAGCCCAGGAACGAGCGTCCCATCGGCGCGACTCCGTCGGCGTCCACGTACAGAAACTCGCGCACCCGCCCAACGGTTTTGGCACACGCCGTGCGAAACGCATCGGGCCGGACATCCCTCAAGGCGACGAGTATTTCGATCTGGTCCGGGTCGCGTCGGTACGACACGTTCGCGCCCGCGATGGGGGAGGGCCAATCCTTGATTCCGGTTAGCGCAACCTCGAGCTTGAAACAGCCGAACTCGAGCTTGGACACCGGCGTGCCGCCAAGCTCATCGAGCGGCGACGCCTGGGCGCCGTTGCCGAAGGTGGCGGCCAGGGCCAGGAGCAGGGCGGGGATGCGCGTGATCATCGCTTCGATCCGTTGAGGGCGACCGCTTGGCGAACGAGCGCCTCGAAGGCGGAGGCGTCAACTTCTTCTCCTTCGCGGATGTCGATCGCGCGGCGTACGTTGCCGTCGAGGCTCGAGTTGAAGAGGCGGGCCGGATCATCCAGCGACGCGCCCTTGGCGAAGGTGAGCTTCACGACATGCTTGTAGGACTCGCCGGTGCAGATGATGCCGTCGTGCGACCAAACCGGAGTGCCCATCCACTTCCACTCCTCGACGACTTCCGGGTCTGCTCGCTTGATGAGCTTGCGCATTCGGTCGAGGGTTTTCCCGCGCCAGTCCGCGAGTTCGGCAATTCTTTTCGAGATGAGCTCCGATGCGCGCCGGCCTCCGCTCGCGCCCGACGCTTTCATGTTGCCATCCTAGCAGTTCCAGACCCACTTCATTCTGCAGTCCCGTCGTCGGGAATGAGCCTTTTGCCGAGGCTTATTGATTCGTCCCGGGCATAGCCGATGGCCCGGTAGAAGGCCACTGCGTCGGCGTTGGGCGTGCGCACCTGGATATTCACCTTGGGACAGCCGAGCGCGCGCAACAAGTGCTCGACCCTTTCCATCAGGGCGCGTCCGCAGCCCCGGCCGCGCCAGCGCGGCGCGACCGCAAGGTAGTTCACCCAGCCGCGGTGGCCTTCGTAACCCGCCATGACGGTCGCGATCAGCCGAGCCTCGAGAACGCCAACCAGGAATAGCTCCGGCTGGATGAGAAGCTTGCGCGCGATGTCCTTGTGCGGGTCGTTCCATGGCCGCGTCAGGCCGCACTCCTGCCACAAAGATACGACCGCGGCTTCGTCGCCGGGTTGATAAACACGTATGTCCATATGGCCGCTGGCGAGGGGGCTAGCGCGGGGCGAGCTCGCGTACGGCGGCGGCGAGGATTGCGGCCGCGCGCCTGGTGCCGCCTTCGGGCTGGCCGTGGCGGCCGAGCACGAGCTTGCGCTGCGCGAGCGCGGCGTCGACCGCGCGGCGGATCAGCTCGGCGGCGGCGCGCTCGCCCAAGTGCTCGAGCATAAGCGCAGCGGAGAGGATCTGGGAGATCGGGTTGGCCTTGTCCTGGCCGGCGATGTCGGGCGCGCTGCCGTGGATCGGCTCGAAATAGGCATGGCGGTCGCCGATGTTGCCCGAGGGGCAAAGGCCGATTCCACCCACGGTCGCGCCGCCCAGGTCGGACAGGATGTCGCCCAGGAAATTCTCCATTACCAGCACATCGAAGCGCTGCGGCTCGAGTACCAGCGCCTGCGCCGCCGCGTCGGCGTACAGGTGCTCGCGCCGCACGTCCGGGTAGGCTTCGCCGATCTCGTCGAACACGCGTCGAAAGAACGCGAGCGAGGCCAGCACGTTCGCCTTGTCGACGCAGGTGACTTGCCTGGCGCGGTTGCGCCGGCGCGCGAGCTCGAAGGCGTAGCGCGCGATGCGCGCGACACCCTTGCGCGTCACCAGCAGCGTGTCGGCCATCGCCTCGCTGGTGCCGATGCCCTTGCCGCGCGAGAGGTAGAGCCCTTCGGTGTTCTCGCGCACGATGACGTAGTCGATCTCGCCCGCCTTGGCCTTGAGCGGCGCCTCGACTCCGGGCAGCAGGCGCACCGGGCGCAGGTTGGCATAGGCATCGAGGCCGATTCTCAATACGCCGCCGAGCAGCCCGGCCTCGGTGCCGTCGGGCAGGCGCACGCCGGGCAGGCCGACCGGGCCCTTGAGCGCGGCGTCGGCGGCCTTGATCGCCTCGAAGGTCTCGGGTGCAAGGCTCGCGCCGCTCTTTTCGTAGTATCCCGCGCCGCCTTCGCGCAGGTCGATCTCGAGCCGAAAGCCGAGCGCTTCCTGCGCCGCCCCGAGCACGAGCAGGGCGGCGTCGACCAGCTCCGGGCCGATGCCGTCGCCCTTGACGACCACGATGCGGTGACCGTGCCCGGAAGTCATCGGCGCACTAGAGGAAGTAGCGCCCGGGGGTGAAATCGGCCAACGGCCTCCCGCTCGGCTTGAGCACCGCGTTGACGCGCGCGACGGGCTCGCCGCCGACGCTCATGCGGCCGTGGGAGAAGATGATGCTCTTGCCGGCGCGCAGCACTTCGGTGCGGCCCTCGAGCCAGTCGCCGAGCCTGACCGGGGCGAGGAAGTCGACGTCCAGGCTCACGGTGAGCATGAATTGCCCGAGCCCGGTCTGGATGTTGGTGCCGAGCAGGAGCAGCATGTCGGCCAGCGTCGCGACCATCCCGCCGTGGCAGACCATCATCGGGTTGCAGTGCTTGGTCTGGCAGCGGAATCCCATGACGAACTGCTCGCCATCGAGCCGCCCGTAGAGCGGGCCGTTGGCCTCGATGAAGGGGTTGCGCGGCAGGTTGAGGGCGCGAAAGCCCTCGGGAATGGCGGCGGCGTCCAAGCGGCGGCTCCTTTCGGCTGCGAGATTATCGCCCGATTGCCGGGCGCCGCGCCGGCGGTTGCCAATACAGGGTGCATTTGACCTGCGTCAAGCGCGCGTTTCCAGGGTTCACTAGGCTGGCGCCACTGCCCGCACTCCATAAATCCGCGGCCCATCGCTGACGATCCCGTGGCGCAATTCTCGATAAGGCCCGTTGCGTTAAACTGCCTCGCTCGATGAACCCGTTCCTGTTTCAGAGGAAGTGCTTATGAAGCGCCGGACCCAAGCTGCAATCCGGGCCGTGTCAGCTGCTTGCGCAGCCATCGCGCTCGCGGCTTATGTTGCGCAGGCAGCCGGCCAGGCGGTCACGGTGACGCCGCGCAAGGGCGACGACTTCCGTGCCGTGTACGCCGGCGCGGCGGACATCGCGGAGGGCAAAGCCGTCGCCGAAAGTTCCTGCGCTGCATGTCACGGTGTGAGCGGGCAGAGCGCGATCCCGGGAATTCCCAACATCGCGGGCCAGCGCGCAGCCTATTTCTATCTCGAATTGAAGGCCTACAAGACGGGGCAGCGCGCCAACGAAGCCATGGCGCGCTCGGTAAAGTTCCTCAGTGACGACGCGCTGGTCGAGGTCTCCGCCTATTACGCGAGCCTCGAGCCGGCGCCCCCGGCACCGCTGCGCGGAGCGGCTGCCGCGGCAGCCAAGGGCTCTACGCTCCAAGCCGCCGAGGCGGCTACGTCCGCATGTGCGGGCTGCCACGGCGAGCACGGCGTCAGCGCGACGCCGGGGATGCCAAATCTGGTCGGCCAGGATCCCAAGTATCTGGCCGCGGCGATCTCCACCTACAAGAGCGGGCAGCGCAAGAGCGACATGATGAAGTCGATGGTCGGCACGCTGGGGGATTCGGAGATCAAGAGCATTGCATTGTATTACGCGCTGCAAAAGCCCGCCCGCGCGCAGACCCCGGCGCAAGGCGACCGGGAGGCGGGCAAGACTGCGGCGGCAGCGTGCGTCGGCTGCCATGGCGAGCAGGGCGTGAGCGGGAATCCGGTCACGCCTAGTCTCGCCGGCCAGGATGCCGGGTATTTTGCGACTGCGCTGCACGACTACAAGAGCGGGGCGCGCAGCGATCCGGTGATGAGCGGCATCGCGGCCGGGCTGGACGATCGTGCGGTGAAGAATCTGGCCGCGTACTACGCCGCGCTGGAGCCCAAGCAGCCGCCCAACGTGCGCCCGCCCTTGTCCCCGGCGCAGTGGGTCGAGCGCTGCGATCGCTGCCACGGCGTCAACGGCAACAGCATCGACCCGCGCATTCCGGCGCTCGCGGCGCAACGCTTCGACTACCTGGAGCAGGCGCTGCGCGCGTATCAGACCGGAGCACGCAAGAGCGCCACGATGGCGGCAATGGCCGACGTGCTGAGCCGCGTGGATGTCGGCGCGCTCGCAGGCTACTATGCCAGCCAGCGCGCGCGCCCGGTCGTGTACGTGACGCTGCCGTGCCAGTGAGCCAAAGGAATCGATGATGACCGACGCGCCTTCGCCCGTACACCGCTTCTATCTGCATTATTCGGAGCTGCCTTACAGCCTGCGCGTGCTGTACACCTGCGCGCTGCTGGTGCTGGCGCTCGGGTATCTGTTCGCGGGCATCTACCTGTACCACACCTATGCCGGGCGCGCGGGGGGCAATCCGATGCTCCTGAGCTACGAGGACATCGTGGTCGCCTACAGCGGCAGCGGCAAGATGTCGCGCCTCGAATCGGCGCTGCGCGGGCCGATGTCGACCATGCTGCCGCGCGACGAGATGAACGCGGTCATCACCTGGGTGGAGAAGGGTTCCGATCGCGCCAAGTACGAGAAGGACATCAAGCCCATACTCGACCAGCGCTGCATGGCCTGCCACGACGGCAGCAATCCGCACCTGCCGAACCTCAACGGCTACGACAACCTTAGGAAAGTGACCGAAATCGACACCGGCACCGGAATATTCACGCTGGTGCGCGTGTCGCACATCCACCTGTTCGGCATCACGTTCATCTTCTTCATCGTGGGGCTGATATTCAGCCACGCCTTCGTGCGCCCGGTATGGTTCAAGTGCACCGTCATGGCGGCGCCGTTCCTGGGCCTGGTGCTGGACGTCAGCTCCTGGTACTTCACCAAGCTGTACCATCCGTTCGCTGGGGTCGTGATCAGTGCCGGCGCACTGATGGCGTTCTCGTTCGCCTACATGTGGATCGTGGCGATGTATCAGATGTGGTTTTCAAGGCCCCCTCGGGCGGTCGTCGAGCGAGCGGGGGCAAACGCGCGCGTGCTCGGCTGAGCGCGCCAGGCAGATTCGATCGTTGACGATCCCGGCCCCGGGCAAGGCCGGGGCCGGTCAGGGCTGCGCCGCTACTTCTTATGGCACTTCGTGCAGTTGGCGGGGTCGTTCGCCTTGAACGCCCTTTGGCCGTTGTGGCAGGTGCCGCAGAACTTGCCCTCTCCGATCGCGGCCATGGTGATCTTGTCCGCGCCTTTCTTCATCTGGAAGATCTTGGTGTGGCATTCGTTGCACTTCACGCCCGCATCGGCATGGATCTTGCCGCTGAACACGACTTTGCCCATCGGACCGCCGGCGAACTCGACCGTCATGCCGGGCGGCACCGCGATGGCGCTCGCGCTGAACGCGCCGACGGCCACCAGCGCCAGGATGACTAGCATGTTTTTCGCGATCTTCATTGCTCTACCTCCGCTAGGGGCGAGACGCCTTAGTCAGCGCTCCGCCGGGTTAAAAAGCTTGTCATTCCGCCAACTTCGCATACCATATCTCGTCGCGCTCTGATCTAGGTCAAATCGGCGCCGGGGGCTTGTCTTTATAACCTCGAACGGTCAACGTTGCGCCCGCTACGGCCCGGTCAGGGCGCAATGATACCGTCTCGCACCGACAATAACAGCAAGCAATGCTCAGGGAGCAGAGATGCACATGAAGCGAAGGATAGCGGCTTGGGCGCTGGCGGGCGCTGCCTGTCTTGCCGGCGTACCCAGCCTCGCGGCGGCGGCCGACACTCCCGCCGCGCCAGGCGGCGCCCAGGCATCCGGCCAGGCTGCCGAGCAGCTCAACAACGAAACATGCCTGGCCTGCCACGGCACCGAAGGGTTCCAGGTGCCCGGCCCGGACGGCAAAATGCGCGACTTGCACGTCGACTCCGCGCGCTTCGGCCACAGCGTGCACGGCAAGCGCATGTGCGTCGAGTGCCACAAGGACATCCAGCAGATCCCGCACCGGCCGGGCGTGCAGCACAAGGTCAGCTGCGTGGAATGCCACGAAGACCTGTGGGCCCAGGCGCAGCGTGAGGGCAAGACCGCCCAGTTTGCCCGGCTGGGGGTCGTGGTGGAGCAGATCAACGGCTACATGAAATCGATTCACGCCCGGCCGAGCCGGGCAGATCAGTCGCGCACCAACGCCACCTGCTACAACTGCCACGACGCGCACTACGTCTACCCCAAGGGCAGCCCGGCGTGGGAGCAGTGGCGGCTGACGGTACCCGACATCTGCGGCAAATGCCACGTCAAGGAGCGCGCCGAATACGCGACGTCGATCCACGGCGAACTGGTGCTGAAGTACGGCATCCAGGCGGCGCCGGTGTGCGCGGACTGCCACAGCATGCACAACGTCGAGTCGCCGAAGTTGGCGTCGGTCAGGGTGCTCATCACCAAGAACTGCGGCAAGTGCCACCAGGAGCAGCTCAGGACCTACCTCGGAACCTACCACGGCCAGATCACCCAGCTGGGCTACGGCTACACTGCCAAGTGCTTCGATTGCCACGGCCACCACACCATCAAGCGGGTCGACGATCCGCGCTCGAGCGTGTACCCGGCCAACCGGCTTGAGACCTGCCAGAAGTGCCACCAGGGCGCGACCGCGGGCTTCGTCACGTTCGAGCCGCACGGCAACGCGCACGACTTCAAGCACTATCCCTATCTGTGGCTCGCGGCACGCTTCATGGTCGCGCTGCTGGCGGGCGTGTTCGCGTTCTTCTGGACGCATATGCTGCTGTGGTTCTACCGCGAGTACAGGGACCGCCAGGAACGCAAGACGCGGCCGTACGTCAAGACCGGCGAGATGGCGCTGCCGCCCGAGGGCAAGTATTTCCAGCGCTTCGGGCCGCTGTGGCGCCTCGCGCACCTGTTGCTGGCGATTTCGGTCATGGGGCTGGTGCTCACCGGGATGTCGGTGCTCTACGGCTCCAGCCCGTGGGCGCCGGTGGTCATGCGCTGGCTGGGCAGCCCGAAGGTCGCAGCGATCGTGCACCGGACGTTCGCGTCGGTGTTCATCACGATCTTCCTGGTGCACCTGATCTATTTCGCGGTCCATATCGTGCGCAAGGGGAGGTCGTTCCGCTGGTTCGGACCCACTTCCCTGGTCCCGCGCTGGCAGGACTTCAAGGACATCGTCGCGATGTTCAAGTGGTTCGTCGGCAAGGGGCCGCGGCCCGGCTTCGACCGCTGGACCTACTGGGAGAAATTCGACTACTGGGCGGTGTTCTGGGGCTTTGCGATCATCGGCGGCAGCGGCCTGATGCTGTGGTTCCCCAACGTGACCGCATCGGTGCTTCCGGGCTGGGTTTTCAACGTGGCGACACTGGTGCACGGCGAGGAGGCGATTCTCGCGGCCGTGTTCCTGTTCACGGTGCACTTCTTCAACAACCACTTCCGGCCCGACAAGTTCCCGCTCGACATCGTGATGTTCACCGGCGCTGTCTCGCTGGAGGAGTTCAAGCGCGAGCACGCGGTCGAATTCAAGCGCCTGGTCGACTCGGGAGAGCTGGACAGGCACCTGGTCGACGTTCCGTCGCGCCCGATGACGCTCGGCTCCAGAATCCTCGGCTTCACGCTGATCAGCATCGGCCTGGTTTTGTTGATCCTCGTCATCATCGGCTTCATCGGCAGCGCGGGTCTCGCATGAGCGTTCGCGCGACGGAGTAGAATCAAAAAACGGAGGTTTGCGATGAAGACGCGCGTCGTGCTGGGTCTCGTGCTCTGCGCCGCTCTGCTCGCCTGCTCGAACAAGGAGGAGCCGCCGTCCAAGAGCGCAGGATCCGCGCAGCCCGCGGCGGACCTCGCCGCCGGCAAGGGCATTGCCGAGCGCGAATGCAAGGGTTGCCACGGGTTGGACGGCAAGGGCCTGGCACCGGGCATTCCGACACTTGCGGCGCAACGCTACCGCTACCTGGTCGAGGCGATGGACGAATACCGGCAGGGCAAGCGCATTCACGTCGTCCTGCGCAAGATTGCCGAAGGCCTGACCCAGGCGCAGGAACACGACGTTCTCGCGTACTACGCCTCGCAGCCGCCGGTTGCTTCCAAGCAGGGCAAGCCGGCCCATGTCTTTTCGCCCTACGAGGAGGGCGGCAAACTGTCGGCTGAGTGCGCGCGGTGCCACGGCGCCGACGGCAACAGCGTGATTGCCGGCACGCCCACGCTCGCCGGCCAGCAGCCGCGCTATCTCGTGGCCGCGATGCAGGAATACCTCAACGCGGAGCGCCCGCGCTCGCCGATGCATCCGATGCTGGTCAGCCTCAACCGGCTGCAGATGGAGAGCCTTGCGCTGTACTTTGCGTCGCAGGCTCCCGCCGAACGCGCGGCGCCGCCGTTCGGTGACCCCAAGGCGGGCGAACCGCTGAGCGCGGTGTGCGGCGGCTGCCATGGCCCCTCCGGGGTGAGCGCGGATACGGCGACCCCGCGCCTCGCCGGGCAGGACCCCCGCTACCTGGTCGATGCGATCAAGGCCTACCGCACGCTGCGCAAGCGCGAGGCCATGCGCATATACGTCAGCGAGCTGAGCGACAAGCAGATCGATGACATCGCCGCCTTCTACTCGATCCAGAAATCGAAGCCCGCCGAGAGCGGACAGACCCTGGTCCAGGACCTGACCGACAAGTGCAATCGCTGCCATGGTCCCGAGGTGGCGGACAACCCCAACGTGGCATTCCCCAAGATCAATGGTCAGGACCGCGACTACCTGATCATGGCGCTGCGCGCGTACCGCGACGACCGGCGCCAGAGCACCATGATGCACACCATGAGCCTGCCTTACGGCGACGCCATCATCGAGAGCCTGGCCGACTACTACTCGACCCAACCGGCGAACTAGGATCCTTCGCGGCGCGATCGGCGCCGGATTGCCAAGCGCCATGGCATGCGGCAATCTGGTGCTCATGCCGCAAAGCTACGATCGCGCCGCCGAGGACCTGGGCAATGTCGTTGCCCTGGAGCACGTCAACACCTGGATCCCCGACCAGCAGCTCGCCACCGCGTTCTATATCAGCGCGCTCGGGCTGACGCGCGACCCCTACCTGATGACCGGCACCGACAACATGTGGGCCAACGTCGGGCGCAGCCAGTTTCACCTGCCGAGCGCGAAGCCGCAGGTGCTGCGCGGGCGGGTCGGCATAGTGTTGCCCGGGCGCGAGGCGCTGCTGGCGCGCCTGGCGCGCGCGCGCAAGCCGCTCGAGGGCACGCGGTTCGCCTTTGCCGAGCACGAGGGCTACGTCGAGACGGTCAGCCCCTGGGGCAACGTGATCCGCTGCCACGATCCGCACCCCGGCTTCGGGCGCATGCGGCTCGGCATGCCCTACGTCGAGCTCGACGTGCCGCCCGCGGCCGCCGAGGGCATCGCGCGCTTCTACCGCCAGATCGTGGGCGCGCCCGCGCGCCACGAGGACGGCGTAACGCGCGTTTCGGTCGGCCCCGACCAGGTCCTGATCTACCGCGAAACCGAGCGCAAGCTTCCGCCCTACGACGGCCACCACGTGCAGATCTACCTGGCGGACTTCTCCGGGCCCTACCTCAGGCTGCTCGAGCGCGGCCTGGTGAGCGAGGAGAGCGACCAGCACCAGTACCGCTTCACCGACCTGGTCGACCCGGCGAACGGCAAGAAGCTCTTCGTCCTCGAGCACGAGGTGCGCAGCATGCGCCACCCGCTCTACGCGCGGCCGCTGGTGAACCGCGACCCGGCGCAGAGCAACGTCGATTACGCGCCCGGCTACGACGCCACGCCGGCGGTGCTGCCGCGCGCGGAGCGGAGGTGAGGGACCTTGCCGGGCTTGGCGCGCTGAGCGCGCGCTCGGCCGACGCGATCGAGCGCGAGCGGCGCCTGCCCGCCGAGCTGCTCGATGCGCTGCACGCGGGCGGCTGGTTCCGTCTGCTGCTGCCCAGGCCCTACGGCGGGGGCGAGATCGACCCGCTCGGCTTCGTCGAGATCGTCGAGCAAGTCGCGCGCAACGACGCCAGCACCGCCTGGTGCCTGTGCCAGAACGCGGTCTGCGCCATGGTGGCCGCGTTCGTCGCGCCCGAGGTCGCCGAGGAGATCTTCGCGCGCGACCCGCGCGCGGTGCTGGCCTGGGGCCCCGGGCCGAACGCGCGCGCGGTGCCGGTAGAGGGCGGCTGGCGCATGAGCGGATCGTTCGCCTTCGCCAGCGGCGGCCGGCACGCGAGCTGGCTCGGCGGCTACTGCGCGATCGAGGGCGGCAAGGTCGGGCGCACCATGCTCTTTCCGGCCGACCAGGCGCAGATGAGCGACATCTGGCAGGTAATCGGGCTGCGCGGCACCGCGAGCGACGCCTACGAGGTGAAGGAGCTGTTCGTGCCCAGGGCCTTCAGCGTGTCGCGCGACGACCAGGCCGAGCGGCGCTACCCCGGCCCGCTGTACTGCCTGCCCACCGGCGCGATGTTCGCCACCGGCTTCGCCAGCGTGGCGATCGGCCTGGCGCGCGCGCTGATCGACGCGCTCGTCGCGCTCGCGCAGGAGAAGACCCCGCGCGGCTACAAGACCAGGCTGCGCGAAAGCGCGCTGTTCCAGGCCGACCTGGCGCAGGCCGAGGCGCGGCTGCGCGGGGCGCGCGCCTACCTGCGCGGCGCGCTCGCCGAAGTGTGGCGCGAGGTCGAGCAGAGCAATCGGCTAACGCTCGAGCAGCGCATGGCGATCCGGCTCGCCGCCAGCCAGGCGCTCGCGGACGCGGTCGCCGCGGGCGACGCCGCCTACCACGCGGCGGGCGCGAGCGCGGTGTTCGAGCGCAACCCCTTCGAGCGGCGCTTTCGCGACCTGCACGCCGTGGCGCAGCAGCTGCAGGGCCGCCGCGCGCACTTCGAGACGGTGGGGCGCTTCCTGCTCGGGCTCGAGCCCGACCTGACGTTCGCCTGAGCCGCGCTAGGGGCGCGGATCGATCGGCAGCTGGCGCGCGATGTCCAGGTCCTGCTCGAGCAGGCGCGCGGCGCCAAGCAGCTCGCCGTCGGCGCGCGTGCTGCCGACCAGCTGCAGCCCCACCGGAAGCCCGCTCTTGGTGAAGCCGCAGGGAATCGAGAGCGCGGGACGGCCGGTGAGCGTGATCACGAAGGTGAGGAACATCCAGTCGATGTAGGTGGTGAGCTTCCTGCCGCCGATCTCGGTCGGGTAGGCCTGCTCGACCGGGTAGGGTGGCACCGCGACCGTCGGGCAGGCGAGCAGGTCGTACTGGTCGAAGAAGGCGGCGACGCGGTGATAGATCTTGGCGCGCTCGCGCTCGGCGCGCAGAACCTCGTCTGCGGTCAGGGCGAGGCCTTTTTCGATGTTCCAGACGATCGCCGGGTTGATCCGCGCGCGCTCCTTCGGCAGCAGCTCGCCGCGCAGCGCCCCGAACAGTACCGCGCGCAGGGTCTGGAAAGTCTCGATCGAGCCGGAGAAGTCGGGCGAGGAAGCGCAACGGCAGCGCGTTTACCTGCGGCTCGATCCGGTCGATGCGCGCGCCGAGCGCGTCGATCAGCTCGAGCGGCGAGACTTCCCGCCGGCGCAGGCGCGCCACCACCTCGGTGGCCGTGAGGCGGATCAGGTCGGCGGCCACGCTCAGTCGAGGCCGATCATGCGGCCGATGGCGGAAAGGAACATTCCGGCGCGCACGCCGTCGGCCTGCAGCTCGGTCCTGGCGCGCTCGAACATGCCATGGACGGATTTCATCTTGTCCTCGAGCTCGGGCGGCTCGGCGCCGCCCGCGCCCAGCATGTCCTTCAGCTCGTTCACCTCCGCGCGCAGCGCGGCGTGGCTGTTGTCGGCGGGCAGCCGGGCGAGGTTTTCGGAGATTTCGTCGATCAGCTTGCGGGCGGCGTCGACGTCGATGTTGCGCTTGCTCATGTCGCGGTTCCTCGGGGCGAAGCCGCGAGGATAGATCAGAAACCGGATTCCTACTTGTCGGCGCGGTTCTGACGCTGGGCCAGCAGGTAGCGGGTACGGGCCGAGAAACGCGCCAGCGCGATCGGCGCCGGGTTGTCGCCGACCAGCTCGCGTATGCGCCGCGCGACCGCCGCCAGCTCGTCCTCGTGGCCGTACCAGCTGGTCAGCGCGAGATACTCGGCCGCGGCGGCGACATGCGCGCCGTCGCGCTGCGCGCGCGCAAGCCAGGCCCCGGCGTCGAACGCGTAATACTGCGCGGCGCAGAACTCTTCGATCCCCGAAAGGGCGTCGTGGTCCATCGCGGCATAGCCTGCAGCGCCCACATTACACCCGTTCGCGTTCAGGGTGTGACGGGCGTCGCCGCCGGCAGCGCGATTCCCGCATGCTGCATCGCGTCGCGCGCCCAGTCCGGGCGGTCGGTTATCAGTCCGTCCACTCCCAACGCCAGGACGGCGTCGATCTGCGCGCGCGTGCTCGCGGTCCACGGTATCACCGCGAGGCCGAGCGCGTGCGCCTCGGCGACCTTCGCCGCGTCGAGGTCGCCGAACCAGGGCGACCAGATCGCGCCGCCGGCCGCCTTGACCATCTTCGGCACCGAGCCGTAAGCGGCGAACTTCAGGCCCGCGGTCCAGGGCGAGCCGGCCGGGTCGCCGGCGCGGATGTTGTCGAGCCAGCGCTGCTGCGCGCTCAAGTACACGGTCGGAATCTGCGGCGCCTCGGCCTGCACCAGCTTGAGCGTGCGCCAGTCGAACGACTGGATCATCGAGCGCGCTTCCATCCCGCCGGCGCGGATCGCCGCGATCAGCGCGCGCGCGAACGGCCCTGGCGCGAGTGTCTCGCCCGGAGCCTCGGGCGAGAGCTTGGTCTCGATGTTAAACCGCACCGCGCCGTTGCCGGCTTTGTTCACCAGCGCGAACAGGTCCGCCAGGCGCGGGATGCGCGTGCCGTCGACCGGGACCTGGTCGGGAAACTGCCGGGCGTACTTGGTCTGCGGGTTGAGCCGGCCGACGTCATAGCGCTCGAGCTCCGCGTAGCTCAGGTCGTGGATCATGGGGCCCGGCGCGGAGAGCCAGCGGCCGTCCGGACCGCGCGCGGTGTTCGGCGTGAGGCCGCGCTCGTGCGAAATGACGACCATGCCGTCGCGCGTCACCCCGACGTCGAGCTCGAGCGTGCTCACGCCGATCGAGAGCGCCCTGGCGAACGCGGGCAGCGTGTTCTCCGGCGCGAGGCCGCGCGCGCCCCGATGGCCCTCGAGGTCGAAGGCCTGCGCCGCCAGCGCGACGCAGCAGGCGAGCGCCGCAGCGAGCGCCCGGATCATTCCGGCTCCAGGTACTTCGCGTACAGGTATAGCGCGAGCGCAACCAAGGCGCTGAGGAAAGCGACCGTGAACGCCAGGCTCCTTCCCTGCCACAGTCCGGCGAACCAATGCGTGAACTCGGCCGCGAGCACGTTCGCCTTGCCGCCGAAGCGCTCCAGCTCGCGCTGGTAGGCCTTGGAGTCTCCCGGCTCGACCGGATAAGCGGTGCCGTTTATCACTTCGTACGTCACTGCGCCGTCCGACCCTTCGCCGGCCGTCAGGTAGATCAGCGCCGCGGCGCACAGGCCGAGCGCCAGCACGGCGATGCTGGCGACGTAGATTACTTGCCGGCGCCCCACGAGTCCCTCAGCGTCACGGTCCGGTTGAAGGCCGACGGGTCCTCGCGGTCGGCGACGAAATAGCCGTGGCGCTCGAACTGGAAGCGCTCCTCGGGCCTGGCCCCGCGCAGCGCGGGCTCGAGCCGGGCGCTGATGACTCGCCTCGATTCGCGGTTCAGGTCGGCGACGCCGTCGGGCTGCGGGGCCGCGAACAGCCGGTCGTAGAGGCGGACCTCGGCCGCGTGCGCATGCTTCGCGCTGAGCCAGTGGATGTTGCCCTTGACCTTGTAGCGCTCGGCGCCGGCGGTGCCGGACTTCGAATCGGGATGATAGGTGCAGTGCACGACGCCGTCGCGCATGCCGATGCATTTCACCACGTAGCCGTAGCGCAGCCGCACCTCGGTTCCCGGGGCGAGGCGGAAGTAGCCCTTGGGCGGGGCTTCGGCGTAGTCGTCGCGCTCGATCCACAGCTCGCGCGAAAAGGCCAGCTCGCGCTTGCCCCAGTCCGGCTTCTGCGGATGGTTTGGCAGCTCGCACGGCTCCTCGCCCGCCTCCGGATAGTTGTCGATCACGAGCTTCACCGGGTCGAGCACCGCGATGCGGCGCGGCGCGACTTCGTTCAGATGCTCGCGCATGCAGTCCTCGAGGATCGAGAAGTCGATCCAGGAGTCCGCCTTGGCCACGCCGATGCGCTCGGCGAAGCGGCGCAAGCCCTCCGGGGTATAACCGCGCCGGCGCGCGCCGACCAGGGTCGGCATGCGCGGATCGTCCCAGCCCTCGACGTGGCCTTCGTCGACCAGCTGGATAAGCTTGCGCTTGCTGAGAACGACGTAGGTCAGGTTCAGGCGCGCGAACTCGATCTGCTGCGGCAGCGGGCGCTCGAGCAGGCCGGCTTCGGCCAGGCGCTCGTTGAACCAGTCGTAAAGCGGCCGGTGGTCCTCGAACTCGAGCGTGCAGATCGAGTGGCTGATGCGCTCGATCGCGTCCGAGACGCCATGCGCCCAGTCGTAGCTCGGGTAGATGCACCAGGCGCTGCCGGTGCGGTGGTGCTCGGCGTGGCGGATGCGGTACATGACCGGGTCGCGCAGGTTGATGTTGCCGCTTTGCATGTCGATTTTGGCGCGAAGGACGTGGCTGCCGTCGGCATGCTTGCCCTGTCTCATCTCCTCCAGCAACCTCAGGTTCTCGTCGACGGGACGGTCGCGGAAAGGGCTGTTGCGGCCGTGTTCGGTGAGCGTGCCGCGGTGGCTGCGGATCTCCTCCGCGCTGAGCGAGTCGACGTAGGCCAGGCCGCGCTCGACCAGGTTGCGCGCGAAGCCGTACAGCCTGTCGAAGTAGTCCGAGGCGTAGTACTGGTGCTCGCCCCAGTCGAAGCCGAGCCAGCGCACCGCGTCGATGATCGAGTCGACGTACTCCTGCTCCTCCTTGGCCGGGTTGGTGTCGTCGAAGCGCAGGTGGCACACGCCGCCGTAGTCGCGCGCCAGGCCGAAATTGAGGCAGATCGACTTCGCGTGGCCGAAGTGCAGGTAGCCGTTCGGCTCTGGCGGAAAGCGCGTGCGCACGCTCTTGCGTTTGCCGCTCGCCAGGTCGTGTTCTACAACTTGACGGATGAAGTTGGACGCGGAAGGGGAGTTCAGGGTCTTGCTGGAAGCTTGCGCCATGCGGGGATAAGCAACGGTTTAGGAAGGGAATTCTACTCCAAGGGGCGGATTCGCCCCGCTGGCACTGGAAGATCGGGGCGCAGCTGGCTCTATGCGCCTTGCGCCGAATCCCTAAAATCGCAATGCCAGTTGTGCGAGGAGAAAGCCGTGAACCAGCCGCTCTACCGGCGCGTGCAGGACCAGCTGATCGGCGCGATCCTGCGCGGCGCCGCGCCCGCGGGCAGCCGCCTGCCGTCGCTGCGGCGCCTGGCGAAGGACCTCGGGGTGAGCCGCATCACGGTCGAGGCCGCCTACGAGGCGCTCCAGGCGCAGGGGCTGATCGAGGCGCGCGCGCGCTCGGGCAACTACGTGACGCGCCACGCGGCGCACGCGGGGGCGCCGCGCGAGGGGCACCGGGGCGAGGCCTTGCCTTGGGAGGTGCGCCTCGCCCCCTGCGCCAACCCGGCGCGCGAGCGGATGCTGGCCCAGGTGTTCAGAAACGCGGGCACGGCCGGCGTCACCTTCGCCTGGGGCGCCGGTGACCCTGCGCTTTTTCCGGTGGATGCCTTCCGCGCCATCATCGACCGCATCCTGCGCCGCGCCGGCGGCGCCGCGCTCGGGCCTGCCGAGACGCAGGGTGATCCGGCGCTGCGCGAAGCCTTCGCCGCCTATCTGCGCAAGCTCGACCTGGCGGTCGGCGCGGACGACATCGTGGTCACGACCGGGTCTCAGCAGGCGATCGAGCTGGTGGTGGGCGCGCTGGTGCGGCCCGGCGAGCGGGTGATCGTCGAGGAGACGACCTGGCCGGGCGCGCTCGGCACGCTCGAGGCGGCGGGCGCCGACATCGTCGGCGTGCCGCTCGACGAGCACGGCATGCGCCTCGACGCGCTGGAACGGGCGCTCGGGCAGGGCGGCGCGCGCCTCATCTACACCATCCCGACCTTCCAGAACCCGACCGGGACGGTGATGCCCGCGGCGCGGCGGCACGAGCTGGTGCGCCTCGCGCGGCGGCACGGCGTGCCCGTGCTCGAGGACGACGCGCTGCGCGAGGTGCGTTTCGGCAGTCCGCTGCCGCCGCCGCTGGCGACGCTCGACCCGAGCGGCAACGTGATCTACGCCGGCAGCTTCAGCAAATCGGTCCTGCCGGCGGCGCGGCTGGGCTACCTCGTGGCGCCGCCGAAGCTCAGGCAGTGGGCGGTGACGCGCAAGCGCTCGATGGATATGTTCTGCCCGCCGCTGATGCAGCGCGCGATGGCCGACTACCTCGAGTCGGGACAGGCGATGCGCTTCTGGAAGAAGATCAGCCGCGTCTACGCCGCGCGGCAGCGCACGATGGACGAGGCGCTCGCGCGCCGGTTCCCGCGTGGTACACGCTGGCGTCGGGTGGAGGGCGGGCCGGTGTTGTGGGTGAAGCTCGCCGGCCGCGTCTCGGTGCGCCGGCTGTTCGACGACGCGGTTCGCGCCGGCGTCGGTTTCGCCCCGGGCGAGGCGTTCTTCGTCGCGCCGGCCGATCAACCCTACATCCGCCTAAATTTCGCCGCAGTCGAGGAGGAGCGCATCGAGCGCGGCATCCAGACCCTTGGCGCGCTGCTCGGCGCCGCAAACCACGAACAGGAGATCGCGACATGAGCTGGAAACTGGAAGGAACGTATTTCGAGACCTGCAACTGCGAGGCCGCGTGCCCGTGCGTGTTCCTGAGCAAGCCCACGGAAGGCGAGTGTGGCGTGCTTGTCGCCTGGCATATCGACAAGGGAAACTTCGAAGGCGTGCCGCTCGAGGGCCTGAACGTCGCGCTCGCGGTGCGCTCGCCGGGCCACATGGCGCAGGTGAAGTGGGATGCCGCGCTGTACCTCGACGAGCGGGCGAACGCGAAGCAGAAGGACGCCCTCGCCAAGATCTTCGGCGGGCAGGCGGGCGGCCATCCCGCGCGGCTCGCCTCGCACGTCGGCAAGATCCTCGGGCTGGCGAGCGTGCCGATGAAGTTCTCGGCCAGCGGCAAGCAGCGCAGCCTGACGATTCCCAACATTGCCGACGCGACGATCGAGGCGCTCGAGGGGCAAGGCGGGGCAGAGATCACCGTCACCAACCACCCGCTTTGCATCGCGCCCGGAAATCCGGCAGTTACCGCGCGCTCGAAGAAGTTCACTTACAAGGATCACGGCATGAGCTGGAACCTCTCGGGCAAGAACGGGTTCTTCTCGCCGTTCCAGTACGCCGCGTGAACGGCCGCGCGCTGGCGCTGGTCTCGATCGGGGTCGTCGGGCTGCTGGCCTGGGCCTGGTTCGTGCAGATCGGGCGCGGCATGTCGGCGATGCGCGTAGCGATGCCGGACATGCAGATGGGCGTCGGCGCGCTCGCGCTGATGTGGGCGGTGATGATGGCGGCGATGATGGTTCCCGCGGCCGCGCCTTCCTACCTGCTGCACGCGCGGATGTCGAAGCGTCCGCTCGCCTCGGCGGCCTACCTCGCGGGCTACCTCGGCGCCTGGGCCGCGGCCGGCGTCGCCTACGCGCTCGCGCACTGGGGCCTGCAGGCGGCCGGCCTGATCGGCATGGGGCTGAAGCTCGGCAGCGCGCCGCTCGGCGGCGCGGTGCTGATCGCCGCCGGCGCCTGGCAGTGGTCGCCGTTCAAGGCGAACTGCGTGGCGCGCTGCCGCTCGCCGCTCGGCTACATGATGAACGAGTGGCGCGACGGCGTCGGCGGCGGTTTCGTCATGGGCCTGCGCTATGCCGTCTGGTGCGTGGGCTGCTGCTGGCTGGTGATGGCCGTGCTGTTCGTGGTCGGCGCGATGAGCTTCGCCTGGGCCGCCGCGTTCTCGATCTACATCCTGGCGGAGCGCCTGATTCCGTTCGGGCGCGCATTCGATCGCGCGGTGGGCGCGGCGCTCGTCGCCTGGGGTGCGTGGCTGATCGGCGCGGCGATCGCATGATTTACAGCCGGCTGACGCGGCGATTGCACGCGTCGCTTTCGAACGACACGACGCAAGCATTCTTTACCGGAGATTCATAATCATTTAAGAAAACGTTGCTAGCCTCGCGGGCAATTCGCTCTCTCGTTTGTTTCTCGAAAGGAGAATTCCCATGGCTCAGCAGCTCATTCCCGCGTCCGCCGCCGAATTGTTCGCCCACGCGCTCGCCATCGAGCGCGAAGCGCTGTCGCGCTACCGCGAGCTCGCCGACTGGATGCAGGACCTGGGGATCGGGGGCGTCGAGAGCGTGTTCCGCAAGCTCGAGCGGAGCGAACGGGCGCACCTCGATTCTCTCGAGCGGACCGCGGCGGGGTTCGAGCTGCCGGAGATCTCGCCCTGGGAATACGCCTGGTTCTTCACTTCGTCGCCCGCCTACCTGGAGCTCAGCTTTCCGCTCATGCCGCAGACCCCGCGCGATGCGCTCGCGCTCGCCTGCGTGGCAGAGCGGCGCGCCGAGGAGTTCTTCCTGGTGGCGGCGAGCCGGATCGGCGACGCGGGCGGAATCAAGCTGGCGGTCGAGATGGCGCTCGAGGAGCACCGGCGGGTAGCCGAGATCGAGCGCGCGCTGCGCGCGACGCCCGATCCGCGGCTCGATTGGGAGCTGCTACACGAGGCGGGCGTGAGCGGCGCGGCGCTGCACGGCGTCGATTGAGCCCTGTTTGACTCCCGTCAAGACGCGCCTCGCCAGTGCGCGTAATAGGACAAAGGGGAGGGCTGGTCGTCATGGCGGAGCAGGCGGAGCTGGGCGGGGGCGTGGCGGCGCTGTACGCGCACGCGCTTGCGATCGAGCGCGAGGCGGCGCAGCGCTACGGCGAATTCGCCGCGCGCATGGCCGACCAGGGCAACGACGCGGTCGCGCGGCTGTTCGCCGAGCTGGCCGGGTTCGAAGCCGAGCACGCCAGGGCGCTCGAGCGCGAGTGCACCGGGATGGCGCTGCCGCAGATCGCCCCGTCGCAGTTCGCCTGGCTCGACGCCGGCGCGCCCGAAACCGCGGCCCACGACCTCGTGTTCCGGCTCATGACCCCGCACGACGCGCTCGAGATCGCGCTCGCCGCGGAGCTGCGCGCGCAGGCCTTCTTCGAGCAGGTGCTCGAGCGCGCGGTCGACCCGCGCCTGCGCGACCTCGCGGCCGAGATGGCGCGCGAGGAGCTCTCGCATGCGGCGTGGGTGCGCGAGGCGCTCGCACGCACCCCGGATCCGCACGTCGACTGGGAGCAGGTCTACTCGCGCCGCTAGCGCCGGCTACATCTGGCGGAAAAGCTCGGCGTACAGGCGGCTCACCGGCAGCGTCTCCTTGCGGTGCTTCAGGCGCAGCGTCACGCGCCCCGCGTCGTCGCGCAGCGCTTCTGCCACCTGGTCCATGTTGACGATGCTGCCGCGGTGCACCTGGCGGAAGCGCCCGGCGGGCAGGCGCGCGAGCAGCTCCTTGAGCGGGATGCGGATCAGCGCCTCGGCGCCGTCGCGCGTCGCGACCGCGGTGTACTTGTCGCCGGCGCGGAAGTAGCACACGTCCTCCAGCGCGATGATCCTGACCGCGTTGCCGATACCGGCCCGGATGTGGCGCAGCGGCTCGGCGGCGGGCGGCGGCGCGCTCACTGCGCGCAGCTGCGCGAGCAGCGCCTCCAGCCCCGGCGGCTGCGTTAACGCGGCCTTGAGGCGCGCGACGCAGCGCGCCAGCCGCTCCGCGCCGACCGGCTTGAGCAGGTAGTCGACTGCCGCCAGGTCGAAAGCCTCGAGCGCGAACTCGTCGTAGGCGGTGACGAACACCAGCGCCGGCGGGCGCGCGCCGGGCGCGAGCCGGTCGGCGAGCTCCTCGGCGACCTCGAGCCCGGTGAGCCCCGGCATGCGGATGTCGAGCAGGGCCACATCGGGCGCGAGCGCAAGGAGCTTGTCGAGCGCCTCGCTGCCGCTCGCCGCGACGTGCACGATCTCGAGCTCCGGCCAGGCCTCGGCCAGCATCGCCTTGAGCCGCGCGGCGAGCAGCGGCTCGTCCTCGGCGATCAGCGCGCGCGGGCTCATGCGCGCGCCACCCGCAAGATGCGCAGCGCACGGGCGAAGAACAGGCCGCTGAACATGCCGTAGACGCCGCCCACGGCGGCCACGAAGCCGGTTGCGGTGCGCAATTCGGGCTGGCGCGCGAGCGCCACCGCAACCGCGTACTTGGTGAAGAAGATCGCCATCATCAGCGCAAGCGGAAGCCAGCTGCCAGGCACCGTGAACGTCCGTTCGGCGCAAGAATAGCCGACGCCGCGCGCCGCAGGCAGCTCCAGGCTCGCAAGCGTCACCGCAGCGAGCGCCGCCCCCCAGCTGCCGAGCGCGAGCGGGCCGGAGCCGAAGGCCGAGGCTGCACCGTACAGCGACAGGCCGAGCATCGCGAGCGGAAGCAGGGAGAGACGCGTGCGGCCGAGCCTGCGTGCGCGCGCCTGCGTGATGCCGAGTGCGAGCAGCAGCACGAACAGGCCGAACACCCAGCTAGGCGTGTGGCGCAGGATTTCAACCAGCATGGCTTGCTCCAGGAATGGTGATGGTCGCGGCGACGCCGCCGCCCGGCGCGGCGCGCAGCTCGAGCGCGGCCGCGCCGCCGTATAGCGCGGCGAGGCGCTCGCGCAGGTGCGCCAAGCCCACGCCCGTGCCGGGGGAGCGCGCCGCGCCCAGTCCGAGGCCGTCGTCCGCGACCGTCAGCACCAGCGCGGCGCCGTCGCGCCGCGCGCGCACCGTCACGCGCCCGCCTTCGACCTTGGGCTCGAGGCCGTGCTTGAGCGCGTTTTCCACCAGCGGCTGCAGCAGCATCGGCGGCAGCGGCTCGGGCGCGAGCGCCGAGGGCAGATCGAGGGTGAAGGCAAGCCGCGGCCCCATGCGGATCGCGAGCAGCTCGAGGTATTCGGAGAGCAGCGCGAACTCGTCGCCCAGGGTGTGGCGCTCGCTGCGCGCCGCGGCGAGCGAGGCGCGCAGGTAGTCGTTTAGGTGGCCGAGCATCACGCGCGCGCGCGCCGGATCGAGCGCGATCAGGGCGTCCAGGTTGGCGAGCGTATTGAACAGGAAATGCGGCTCGATCTGGGCCTGCAGCATGCGCAGCTGCGCCTCCAGCGCGCGCCGCTCGGTGGCCTCGCTGCGCGCGCGCAGGCCGGCGAGCCGCGCGCGGTTCCAGAAGAACCAGCTGCCGAGCACGCCGCCCCAGAGCGTGAGCACCACGGTCTTGCCGGCGTCCGGCTCGTTCAGCCCGGCCGGCTGCCAGGGATAGCCGAGGATCGCCGCGGCGAGCGCCGTGCCGCCGAAGTAGCCCACCAGCATGCCGAGCGCGGCAAGCGCGAGCAGGACGGCGAACGAGCCCAAGCCGCGCGGCCAGAAGGCGCGCCGCAGCAGGTCGACGGTCAGATACACCAGCATGCCGATGCACTGGCTGAACACGAAGTTGTCGAGCAGACCGGACTCGCGCTGCACCAGCGTGATGGAGAGCGCGACCAGCGTATTGAACGCGGCGACGATCAGCGCGTTGCGCGGCAGCGTGGCGAAGGGGCGCATGGCGAAAGCGGATTGTCCCTTAAGGCGCCAGTCTGCGGGGCGCGCGCCGCGCCCGCCAGCGGAGTGCGACGGGCTGCGCGAGGCGGAGCACGAACTGCGCCCGGCGCGGCCGGACGGTATGATCCGGGCATGGACGCCAACGACCGCAAGCGCCTGGGCGAGGCGGTGCAGGCAGGGATCATCGACGCCGGCCAGGCCGCGCGCCTGCTGCAGTTCTTCGCCCAGGAGCAGGAGCGGCCGCGCTTCACGCTGGTTCACGTGCTGTACTACCTGGGCGGCATGATCGCGATCGGCGCCATGTCGCTGTTCATGACGCTGGGCTGGAACTCGCTCGGCGGCTGGGGCGGGTTCGCCACCGCGTTGTGCTACCTCGCGCTGTTCCTCGCGCTCACGCACTGGTTCCTCGAGCGCCGGCAGTTGTGGATACCGGCCGGCATCATGGCCACGCTGGCGGTGGTGATGGTGCCGCTGGCGATCTTCTCGGCCCAGGCCGCGCTCGGCTACTGGGACGCGGCCAAGGCCTACCGCGACTACCACCTGTTCATCGACGGGCGCTGGCTGATGATCGAGCTCGGCACGCTCGCGGCCGGCGCGGCGCTGCTGTGGCGCTACCGCTTCCCGTTCATGCTGATGCCGATCGCGCTCACGCTGTGGTACATGAGCATGGACCTGGTGCCGTTGCTGTTCGGCGCCGGGCGGTACGACTTCGAGATCCGCAAGTTCATCTCGCTCTACTTCGGCCTCGCCACGGTGCTGCTCGCATTCTGGGTCGACATCCGCTCGCGCTTCTCGCGCGATTACGCGTTCTGGCTCTACCTGTTCGGCGTGTTGACCTTCTGGGGCGGGTTGTCGCTCATCAATTCGGGCAGCGAGCTCGGCAAGCTCGCCTACTGCGGCATAAACCTGGTGATGATTCTCGTCGGCGCCCTGCTCGGGCGGCGCGTGTTCGCGGTGTTCGGCGGGATGGGCGTCGCCGGCTACCTCGGCTACCTTTCGTGGCGCGTGTTCCGCGACAGTCTGGTGTTCCCGTGCGCGCTTACCCTGATCGGCCTGGCGATCATCTGGCTCGGGGTGGTGTGGCAGCGGCGCGAGCGCGAATGGTCGCAGCGGCTGCGTGCGATGCTGCCCGCGGCGCTGCGCGAGCTGATCGACGCGCGCGCCACGCGCTGAGCAATTCAAGTATTGTTCGGACGACCTTCGAGCAGATCCCGGAACTGCGGCAGGATCTGGCTTCCCTGCACCAGGTCCGCCAGCAGCCGGCTGCCGACCGCCGCAGGTGAGAACACCAGGTCGGCCCGCGCCAGCTGCAAGCGTCGAATCGAACGCGGCGAGCTCGCCACGGCGAGCACCTGCACTTTCGGGTTCAGGTCCTTGGCGCTTAGCACGATGAAGGCGTTCTCGCCGTCATCCTCGCGCGCGGCGATCAGCATGCGCGCGCGCTGGATCCCCGCTTGCCGCAGCACGGCCTCATTGGTCGCGTCGCCTTCCAGGACTCTGTCGCCGGGCTGATGCGCTTCGCCCCTGGCGGCCACGATCCGGACATAGGCCACGCCGCGCTGCTCGAGCTCGGTCGCCGTGTTGAGCGCGATCGAGCCTTCGCCGACGAGAATGACGTGATCTTCGGGTTCCATGGTTCTTTCTTTCGGGTTGAACAGCCGGTTCAGCTCCCCGGAAATCTTGGGTCCGAGCGCAGAGGCGATGGCACTGGCGAACACGCCCAGCCCGATCACCAGCAGCGACATCACGAACCAGCGGGCCTCGGGCGTGACCGGAACGATATCACCGTAACCCACGGTGGAGAGGGTGACCACGGTGAAATACAACGCCGTGTCGAAGTCGAGAATCGCGGGGCGAAAACCCTTGCCCAAGAGGTAGCCCCCGATCGCGCCGTAAGCGAGGACCGCCAGCACGCCGCTGAAGGAGAACAGAAGTCGCGCCAGAACCGTCCGGCGGGTGAAATGATGCCTGGTGCGCAGCAATACGCCCATCAGAAGCGCCTGCAGCGCGAGACTGAGGCCCCAGTGCTGCTGGGCAAGATTGACCGCGACCATGATGACGAGCAGCAGGAGCGACAGCGTCCAGGCGGAGACCAGCCGCCACAGCAGGCCGATGCCGCCGAGCACGAGCATGAGTCCGAGGATGATTTGCGCGCCGTGGCCCAGCGCCGAGAGCGAGTCGGCCAGGCCGGTGAGCGCGCGCGAGTGATCGAGAGTCGTTAACGGGTAGCGCGATCCCTCCAGAACGCTGAGGATGCCGACCAAAACCAGCACCAGGGACAGCGGTCCCTGCGGCCAGAGCGCGACAAAGCGTTGCTTGAGCGTCATCGAACGAGGAAACGAATCGCCACTAGACTATCATCACGCACGAATTCCGAGGCCTTGCGAACCGTCATGCTGACAGAGCTGCTCGAGCGCCACTGGCTGACGCTGCACGGCGCGCTGGTCGTGCTCGGCCTGACGATCTACGTCGTGGGCTCGCGTACGCTGCGCCAGCGCCGGCGCCCGACGGCCGCGATCGCCTGGGTCATCGCGCTGCTGCTGCTGCCCTACGTCGCGCTGCCGCTGTACATGATGTTCGGCACGCGCAAGCTCGTCGACCCGCGCCAGCCCGCCGGGCCGCCGCCGCACCCGGCGCGCATTCCCGGCCACCCCGAGTCGGCCGAGGTGCACCTGCGCAAGCTCGCCGCGGCGATGTCGCTGCCGAGCGCCGCGACCTACCGGCAGCTCAACATCCACCAGGACGGCGCGCAGGCGCTGCAGGCGCTGCGCGACCTGATCGAAGGCGCGGCGCAAACGCTCGAGATCTGCACCTTCCTCATCGGCAAGGACGCGATCGGCAGGGAGATCACCGGGCGCCTGGAGCGTCGCGCGCGCGCCGGCGTGCGGGTGAGGCTGCTGGTGGACGGTATCGGGGCCTACCTTCCGGGCCTGCCGCATTTCGGGCGCCTGCAGGAGGCGGGGGTGCAGACCGCGCTGTTCGTGCCGCCGCTGCGCTCGCCGCTGCACGGCCGCACCAACCTGCGCATTCACCGCAAGATGGCGATCGCCGACGGCGAGTGGCTATGGTGCGGCGGCAGGAACCTGGCGCAGGAATATTTCGACGCCGGCCCGGCGAGCGCGCACGGGGCGAAGCCTTGGATCGATCTCAGCATCGACCTGCGCGGGCCGCTGGCCGCGCAGGCGCAGCAGCAGTTCGCGCAGGATTGGGCATTCGCCGTCGAGCAGCCCGGCCCCGAGGCGGCGCCCGCGCAGCAGGCCGAGCCGCCTGCGCCGAGGGGACAGCTGATCGCGAGCGGCCCGGACCAGGCCGACGACACGCTCTACACCTTCCTCGTCTCGGGCTTTTTCGCCGCGCGCCGGCGCGTCCTGGCGGTCACGCCGTACTTCGTGCCCAACTCGACCCTGCTGATGTCGCTCGCGCTGGCGGCGCGGCGCGGCGTCGCGGTCGATCTGGTGATGCCGGCCAAATCGAACCACAAGCTGGCGGACATGGCGCGCCATCGCGCGCTGCGCGAGCTCGCGGCCGCCGGGGCGCGGGTCTGGTTTCTGCCCCGCATGATCCACGCCAAGGCCGTGGTGATCGACGACGACCTGGCGCTGGTCGGATCGGCCAACCTGGACGAGCGCAGCCTGTTCCTCAACTACGAGCTGATGGTCGCGTTCTACGAGCGAGCCGAGATCGAGCGCTTCGCGCACTGGATCGCGCGCCAGCGCGACGCCAGCGGTGCGTACCGGCCGCGCGCGCCCGGCCTGGTGCGCGACGTGGCCGAGGGGCTGCTGCTCTGGCTGGGCTTCCAGCTCTAGGCGCGATCGCGGCGGCTCAGGCGAGGTGGAAGCGGTTGCGGCCGGCGGCCTTGGCCTGGTACATGGCGGCGTCGGCGCGCGCGATCAGCTCGCGCGCGCCGATCGCGGCCCGGCCCCCGGAGTGCGCGACGCCGACGCTCGTGGTGGCCGTCACGGTGTCGCGGCCCAGCATGATTTCTTCCCGCATTGCCGCCACCAGTTTGCGCGCCACGCTCATTGCCGTTTCGGCGTCCGCCACGTTCTCCAGCAGCACGACGAATTCGTCGCCGCTCAAGCGGCTCACCACGTCGGTCGAGCGCACGCACTTCTTGATGCGCGCGGCGAAAGTCTTCAGCACCTCGTCGCCGGCCGGGTGCCCGAGAGTGTCGTTGATGCGCTTGAAGTTGTCGATGTCGAGGAACATCAGCGCCACCCCGCTGGCGGCGCGCGCGGCGCGCTCCAGCGCCTGCTGCAGGCAATCCTCGAACAAGGCGCGGTTCGGCAGCCCGGTGAGCGGATCGTGGTGCGCCTTGTGCGCGAGGTCCTGCTCCAGCGCCTTGCGGTCCGAGACGTCGATCGCGAGGATGAACAGCCCGGCGACCCTGCCGTCGTCGCCCAGGTGCGGCACGTACACGTTGTGCAGGTAGTGGCTGCGCCGGTTCGCGGTCACCATCCGGTCGTGCATGGTCCTGCGCCCGGCGAGCGCGGCGTCGATGTGGGGCTTGGCCTCGGGGTACTTCTCGCCCAGCACTTCGCGCATGGTACGGCCGATCATCTGCTCGGGCGCGAGGCCGAACAGCGTTTCGTAGGCCCGGTTGGCGAACTGGTAGGTTTCGCTTGCGTCAACGTAAGCGATCAGCGCTGGAACGTGGTCCAGCACGAGGCGCAGCCGCTCGTTCCCGATTTCCGCCATCGGCCTGTGCGCTGGATTGTCCCGGGGAGATGATGTTGACATCGATCAATGGTATTTACACCTGGCGGGGCATTATTGCTCTACCATTTCGATGCGGGGGGGGAGAGGAGCGCAAGCCATGGTCGGCGGCCAGATCCTAGCCTTTGTCCTGGCGGGCGGGGAGGGTACCCGACTGCAACCGCTGACCCGCGAGCGCGCCAAGCCCGCGCTGGGCTTCGCCGGCGGCTACCGGCTGATCGATTTCGTCCTCAGCAACCTGGTCAATTCGGGCGTCGAGGCGATCCACGTCCTGGCGCAGTACAAGCCGGACACGATCGCGAGGCACGTCGCGGCCGTCTGGGGGCCGCGGGTCAGCGTGCTGCTGCCGCGCTCGGGCGACGGGGGCGGCTACAGCGGCACCGCCAGCGCGGTGCTGCAGAACATGGACGTGGTCGAGCGCGCGCGGCCGGGCCTGGTGGCGGTGTTCGCCGCCGACCATGTCTATCGCATGGACCTGCGCCAGATGGCCGCCTTTCACCGCGCGCGCGGCGCGCAGGCGAGCGTCGCGGCGGTCGCGGTGCCGATCGAGAGCGCGCAGGCTTTCGGGTTGATCGCCGCGGGGCCGGACGGCCGGGTGCGCGAGTTCCAGGAAAAGCCGCAGCGGCCGCGGCCGCTGCCGGGCGATCCGCACCGCGCCTACGCCTCGATGGGCAACTACCTGTTCGATCCCGCCGTGCTGGCGCAGGCGCTGCGCGACATGACGCAGCGCGGCGGAAACGACTTCGGCCACGACGTGCTGCCGCAGCTGGCGCGACGCTACCGCGTGTTCGCCTACGATCTGGCCGAGAACGTGCTGCCGGGAGTGCGCCCCTACGAGGAGCCAGCCTACTGGCGCGACGTCGGCACGCTGGCGGCGCTGATCGCGGCGCGCAAGGACGTCCAGGGCGCGCGCCCGCGCTTTAACCTGCGCAACCCCAGCTGGCCGATCCACGGCCACCCGGGCGAGGAGCGCAGCGCCGCTTAGGCCGCGCCCGCGCCGCGGCCGAGCGTACACTTGGCCGCATGGGCGACTATCCGGAGATCACTTTCCGCCTCGTCGTGGCGCTCGTGTTCGGCGGGCTGGTGGGGCTCGAGCGCAGCTACCATGGCCGACCGGCGGGATTCCGCACCCACGCGCTCGTGTGCCTGGGCTCCGCGCTGCTGATGCTGGTCACGGTCTACGAGGGCCAGTGGTTCGGGCCGCACGCGAGCGGGCGCGCATCGATCGATCCGACCCGCATGGCGCAGGGGATCATGACCGGGATCGGCTTCCTCGGCGCCGGGGTGATCATGAAGGAGGGCCTGTCGGTGCGCGGGCTGACCACCGCCGCGTCGATCTGGGTCACCGCGGCGATCGGGACGCTGGTGGGGATCGGCTTCTACTATCCGGCCGCGCTGGCGGCGGCCATGACGCTAGGCACGCTGTCGGCGTTCCGCTGGCTCGAGAGCCGCATGCCGGCCCAGTCCTACGCGCACTTCACGCTGCGCTTCGCGCGCGAGGCGCCGATGTCGGCGGGCGAGCTGCGCGCGCTGGTGAGCGGCTTCGGCTTTACCATCGCCAACCTGAGCTACCGCCTGAGCGACGACGGGCGGCACTTCGAGTACCGCATGATGATCCGCACCCTCGACCCCGACAATCTGCGCCGCCTGTCGGAGGCGCTGATGACAACCCAGGGGGTGCTCGAGTTCCGCATCTCCCCCACCGGAGACTGAGGCGATGCACGATCTGCTGATCCGCGGCGCCACGGTCTACGACGGCAGCGGCGCGCCAGCGCAGCGCGCCGACGTCGCGGTCGCGGGCGGGCGCATCGCCGCGGTCGGACGGGTGAAGGACGGCGCGCGGCGCAGCATAGACGCCGACGGCCTGGCGCTGATGCCAGGCATCGTCGACCTGCACACGCACTACGACGTGCAGGCGACCTGGGACCCGACGCTGTCGCCTTCGACCGCGCTCGGGGTGACCACCGCGGTGCTGGGCAACTGCGGCTTCGGCATCGCGCCCTGCCCGGCGCCGATGCGCGAGACGATGCTGCGCAATCTCTCGGTGGTCGAGGGCATGGACCTGGGCGCGCTGATGGCGGGCACGCGCTGGGAGTTCGAGACCTTCGCCGAGTACCTGGCGCAGCTGCGCCGCGCGCGGCCCTACGCCAACGTCGCGGTGCTGGCGCAGCACTCGAGCATCCGCACCGCGGTCATGGGCGAGGAGGCCTCGACCCGCTCCGCGGCGCGCGCCGACGAGATCGCACTCATGCGCGCGCTGGTGCGCGAAGCGCTCGATGCCGGCGCGATCGGCTTCGCCTCGTCGTTCTCGCCCAACCACAGCGGCTGGGGCGGGCGGCCGATGCCCTCGACCATCGCCACCGACGACGAGCTCATGGCGCTCGCCGGCGCGCTGGGCGAGGCGCAGCGCGGCGTGCTCGTCATGGCGACCGGCTCGCGCGCCACGCCCGAGTACATGGAGGCGATCGCGGCCGGCACCGGCCGCCCGGCGTTCATGGTCACGGTGCTGACGATGCACAATCACGCCGACCCGGACCGCGCGCTGAGCTACTACGAGAAATGCGCCGCGGCGATCGAGCGCGGGCACGAGGTCTACATCCACACCAGCTGCCAGCCGCTGTCGTTCGACTTCACGCTCAAGGATCCCTATCCTCTGTACTCGCACGACGCGTTCGAGCGCGCCCGGCAGGCGCGCCCGCAAGAGCTGCCGCGCATCTACGCCGACCCGGCGTTCCGCGCGCGCTTCAGGCACAACCTCGCGCACCCGGGCCAGGGCATCCTGTTCTACGGCGACTGGTCCAAGGTCGAGGTCGGGGGAATCCCGCTGACCCAACTCGCGCACGAGGCGAACGCGGACCCGGTCGATTTCTTGTTCGACCTGGCGCTCGACACGCCGCTGGTGGCCAAGCTGTTCCAGAACGACGACGCTGGCGTGGCGCCGCTGCTGCGCCACCCGGCCGGGGTGGTCGCGCTCTCGGACGCCGGCGCGCACCTCATATTCCTTTGCGACGCGGGCTTCGGCCTGCACTTTCTCGCCCACTGGGTGCGCGACACCGGGACCTTCACCCTGGAGGAGGGCGTGCGGCGCCTGACCAGCGACCCCGCGATGCGATACCGCATCGCCGGGCGCGGGCGCATCAAGCCCGGGTTCGGCGCCGACCTGCTGCTGTTCGACCCGCTCGCGGTGGGCGTGTCCGCGCTCGAGCGCGTGGCCGACCTGCCGGGCGGCGGCACGCGCGTCATCCGCCGCCCGAAGGGGGTCGCCGGGGTGTGGGTCAACGGCCAGCAGGTGTTCGACGGACGCGACTACCTGCGGCTCAAGGCCGGCCCGGGCGAAGTCCTCGACCGCTTCGAGGCCTGACTACTCGAGCAGCAGCCGGTTGACGCGCTTGACGAACGCGGCCGGGTCGTCGAGCTGGCCGCCTTCGGCCAGCAGCGCCTGATCGAACAGCAGATTGGCCCAGTCGGCGAGGTGCGCATCGTCGCCCGCCATGCGCGCAACGAGCGCATGGTTCGGGTTCAGCTCGAGGATCGGCTGCGACGCCGGCGCCTTCTGCCCGGCGGCCTTGAGCAGGCGCTGCAGGTGGCCGCTCAGGTCGTGCTCGTCGGCCACCAGGCAAGAGGGCGAATCGGTGAGGCGCAGCGTGACGCGCACGTCCTTCACGCGCTCGCCCAGCGCCGCCTTGACCTTGTCCAGCAGCGCCTTGTGCTCCGCGGCGGTCTTTTCCTGCGCCGCGTTCTCGTCCGCGTCGGCGAGCTTGCCGAGGTCGAGCCCGCCGCGCGCCACCGACACGAGCGGCTTGCCCTCGTACTCGCCGAGGAAGCCCAGCAGCCACTCGTCGACCCGCTCGCAAAGGAGCAGCACCTCGATGCCCTTCTTGCGGAAGATCTCCAGGTGCGGGCTCGAGCGCGCCGCCTCGAAGCTGTCGGCCGTGACGTAATAGATCTTGTCCTGGCCCGGCTTCATGCGCGCGACGTAGTCGGCGAGCGAGACGGTCTGAGCGGCGGAGTCGGAGGCGGTGCCGGCGAAGCGCAGCAGCTTCGCCAGCGCGTCGCGGTTGGCGGCGTCCTCGCCCACGCCTTCCTTCAGCACCTGGCCGAACTCGGTCCAGAATGCGGCGTACTTGTCCTTGTGGTTGTCGGCCAGGTCCTGCAGCAGCGCGAGCACGCGCTTGGTGCATCCCTCGCGGATCGATTTGACGTCGCGCGACTGCTGCAGGATCTCGCGCGAGACGTTTAGCGGCAGGTCGGCCGAGTCGATCACGCCGCGCACGAAGCGCAGGTACGCCGGCAGCAGCTGCTCGGCGTCGTCCATGATGAACACGCGTCGCACGTACAGCCGCACGCCGCGGCGCTGCTGCCGGTCCCAGAGGTCGAACGGCGCGTGCTCGGGCAGGTACAGCAGCTGGGTGTACTCGCTGCGCCCCTCGACCCGGTTGTGGGTCCAGGCGAGCGGATCGCCGAAGTCGTGCGAGACGTGCTTGTAGAACGCCTTGTACTGCTCGTCCGTGATCTCGCCCTTGGGCCGCGCCCACAGCGCGCTCGCCTGGTTGACCGTCTCCCACTCGCCGCCGTCCTGCTTCATTTTGATCGGCAGCGAGATGTGGTCCGAGTAGCGGGTGACGATCGAGCGCAGCTTGCGGTCCGCGAGCAGCTCGTCCTCGCCTTCGCGCAGGTGCAGCGTGACGTCGGTGCCGGCGCCCTCGCGCTCGGCCGGCTCGACGCTGAACTCGCCCTCGCCGTCGCTTTCCCAGCGCACCGCCTCGGTCGCCGGCAGCCCGGCGCGGCGGGTGAGCACCGTGACGCGATCGGCGACGATGAACGAGGAATAGAAGCCCACCCCGAACTGGCCGATCAGCTGCGCGTCCTTTTGCGCCTCGCCCGTCAGGCTGGCGAGGAACTCGCGCGTGCCCGAGCGCGCGATGGTTCCGAGGTGCTCGACCGCCTCGTCGCGCGACATGCCGATGCCGTCGTCGGAGACGGTGATCGTGCGCGCGGCCGGATCGAAGCCGATGCGGATCGCGGGCTGGGCGCGGCCCGCGAGCAGCTCGGGCCTGGCGATCGCCTCGAAGCGCAGCCGGTCGCAGGCGTCCGAGGCGTTGCTCACCAGCTCGCGCAGGAAGATCTCCTTGTTGCTGTAGAGCGAATGCACCATCAGCCGCAGCAGCTGCTTGACCTCGGCCTGGAACCCGAGCGTTTCCTTGGGTGCTCCCATGACTGCCTCCTGCAATGAATCGCGGCGCGTATGATAAATTGATTCATGCCCTCCGGATTTCAAGTCAGGCGCATCGCCGGCGCCCTCGGCGCCGAGGTGAGCGGGGTCGACCTGTCGCGCCCGCTGCCGTCCGGGGTCGCGGCCGAGCTGCGCCGGGCATGGCTCGAGCATCTGGTGCTGTTCTTTCGCGGCCAGAACCTGACCCCGGAGCAGTACATGGCCTTCGCGCGCGGCTGGGGCACGCCGGTCGAATACCCGTTCGTCAAGGGCATCGAGGGCTTCCCCGAGATCATCGAGGTCAAGAAGCTCGAGCACGAGACGGTCAACTTCGGCGGCATCTGGCACTCGGACACCGCGTATCTCGAACTGCCGCCGATGGCCTCGATGCTGCTCGCGCGCGAGCTGCCGCCCTACGGCGGCGACACCGAGTTCGCCAACATGTACCTCGCCTACGAGACCCTGTCGCAAGGCCTCAAGGGCACGCTCGAGGGCCTGCGCGCGCTCAACTCCTCGGCACGCGCCGACGTGACGCGCACGCGCGAGGACCGCATCAAGACCGACGGGCGGACGCAGGACAAGAAGCAGTTCAACGCCGAGCACCCGGTGGTGCGCACCCATCCCGAGACCGGCCGGAAGGCGCTGTACGTCAACGTCGCCCATACCGCGCGCTTCGCCGGCTGGAGCGAGGAGGAGTCGCGCCCGCTGCTCGAGTACCTCTTCCGCCACCAGATCCGGCCCGAGCTCACCTGCCGCTTCGCCTGGCAGCCCGGCTCGATCGCGCTGTGGGACAACCGCTGCGCGCAGCACAACCCGGTCAACGACTATCACGGCTACCGGCGCCTGATGCACCGCATCACGCTCGCCGGCGACGTCCCGCGCTAGCGCAGGCTGCGGTCGAGAAACGGCACGATGACCTTCACCAGGTCGTCCTCCCGGTATTCGTAGAAGTGGCCCGCGCCCGGGATCACGACCTGCTCCGAGCCCGGCACCTTGGCGATTTCCTTGGCCCGCTCGGGGCCGCCCCAGCGCGTCACGTCCCAGTCTTTCGCGCCGTAGATGTCCATCACCGGGATCTTGATCCTGAACATCTCCTCGAGGCCCTGGATGATGCTGATAAACACCCAAGCGCCGACGCTCGTGTCGTCGGTGCGGATCAGGTACTGGTTCGCCATCGTCGCGCCCAGGCTGTGCGAGACGATCGCGATCTTGCGGTAGCCCTTCGCCTTGACGAAATCGACCGCGAGCTGGAAGCGCTCGCGCGCGTCGGGATAGAGTGGTATGTACTCGCCGAACTTCGCCGTGCTGGGCAGGACCGGCAGCTGGATCGAGAGCGTCGTGTATCCCGCGTCGGCGAGCTTCGTGCGCAATTGGCCGTACAGCCCGTAGTCCGGGCTCCAGCCGCGGCCGTGCGCGACGATGACCGCCCCGCGCGGCTTCTTCGCCACGGTGTACAGGCCCAGGAAGCGGTGCCCGTTCTTCTGCCGCAGCCAGACCGCGTCGCCGACCATGAGCGACTCGAGAATCTGGTCGGACCAGCGCTTCTCGCGCTCGTAGTCCTGCGCCCCTGCGGGCGGCGGCAGCGCGCAGAGCAGGGCGCAGAACGCGAAAAGCCCGCCGAGGCGGGCTTTTCGCGTGGACCGGCGCGCGTCAGGCAAGGCGGAACGGCATCTTGCGCAGGCGCTGGCCGGTGAGGGCGTAGATCGCGTTGCCGATCGCGGGTCCGAGGACCGCCGTGCCGGGCTCGCCGATGCCGCCCGGCTTTTCCTTGCTGTCGACGATGTGCAGCTCGATCTTCGGCGTCTCCGGCATGCGCGGCATGAGGTACTTGTCGAAGTTGTTTTGCTGCACGCGCCCGTTCTCGAGCGTGATCTCGCCGTACAGCGCGGTCTGCATGCCGAAGATGATGTTGCCCTCGAGCTGCTGGCGCACGATGTTGGGGTTCACCATGCGCCCGAGGTCGACGGCGACCACGACGCGGTGCACGACGGGCCTGCCGTCCTTCGCCGATACCTCGGCCACCTGCGCCATATAGGTGTCGTACCCCTCCATCAGTGCGATGCCGCGGGCGCGCCCCTTGGGCAGCGCCTTGCCCCATCCTGCGCTCTTGGCGGCGATGTCGAGCACGCGGCGGAAGCGCGGCTTGCTCTCCAGCAGGCTGCGGCGGAACTCGTACGGGTCCTTGCCTGCGGCAACGGCCATCTCGTCGATGAAGGTCTCGTTCGCGAAGGCGTTCAGCGCGTGCGACACCGAGCGCAGGTACCCGACCCGAAGCCCCGTCTCGTGGATGACCGTCGCCACCGACTGGTTCGGGATGTCGTACGGCACCAGGATCGCTTCGGTCATGAACGGGTCGACGCCGTCCTTCACCGCGGGCGGCACGAAGCGCGAGGTGATCGACGGCCCGGTCATCTTGAGGGTCAGCGCCACGGGCTTGCCGCTCGCATCCAGGCCCCCCGACATCTGCGTCAGGCTCGCCGGCCGGTAGAAGTCGTGGGTCATGTCGTCTTCGCGCGTCCAGACGAGTTTCACCGGTGCTCCGACCGCCTTCGAGATCTCCAGGGCCTGCGTCACGTAGTCGAGGTCGAGGCGGCGGCCGAACCCGCCGCCGAGGAACGTCGTCTTGACCGTGATCTGATCCGGCTTGAGCCCGGTGATCTTCGCGGCAATGCCGAGCGCCGCCTGCTGGAACTGGATCGCGCCGATCAGCGTCGCCGAGTCCTTGCGCACGTCGGCGGTAAAGTTCATCGGCTCCATCGGCGAGTGCGACAGGAACGGCATCTCGTAGGTCGCGTCCACGGTCTTTGCCGCGCTCTTCAGCGCGGCGGCGGCGTCGCCCTGCTTCTTGATCGTCGCGCCCGGTTGCTTCACCGCCTCGCTCAGCTGCTCGCGCATGCCTTCAGAGCTCAGGCTCTTGTTCGGGCCTTCGTCCCAGGTAACGGCGAGCGCGTCGCGCGCCTTCCTGGCGCGCCACCAGCTGTCGGCCACCACCGCGACGCCGTCGGAGATCTGCACGATATGACGCACGCCGGGCATCGATTTCGCCTTCGAGTCGTCGAAGGAAACGGGCTTGCCTCCCGTGACCGGACATTGGGCCAGCGACGCGTAGAGCATGCCCGGCAGCTTGACGTCGATGCCGAATACGGTGCGTCCATGGATCTTGTCCGGGGTGTCCATGCGGTGCAGCGCCTTGCCGACATAGCGGAATTTGGACGGATCCTTGAGCTTCACGTCCTTGGGCGGCGTGAGCTTGGAGGCGGCCTCGGCCAGCTGCCCATAGGTCGCCTTCTTGCCGCCGGGGCCCGTCACCACGCCATTGCGCGCGCGGCACTTGGCCGGATCGATCTTCCACTCGTCCGCCGCGGCCTGTACGAGCATCGTGCGCGCCTGCGCGCCCGCGACGCGCAGCTTGTCGTAGCCGTCGCGAACCGAGGTCGAGCCGCCCGTGATCTGCGCCCCGAGCAGGTTGTTGATGTACATCTCGCTCGGGGGCGCGAAGTCGACCTTGATCCGGTGCAGGTTGACTTCGAGCTCCTCGGCTACCAGCGTCGGCATGGCCATCACCACGCCCTGGCCCATCTCGGAGCGGGCGCACAGGATCGTGATCGAGTTGTCCGATCCGATCCGGACGAAGGCGTTGGGCATCGACGTGCTGACTTGCTTGCCGAGGGCCTGCGGCAGATGCACGCCAATCACCAGGCCGCCGCCCAGCGCGGCGCCGGTCTTCAGGAAGTCGCGGCGCGCGGGATTCTTGAGTGTCGTCGTCATGGTCAGGCTCCCTTGGTGCCGGCGGCCTTGTGGATCGCCGCGCGGATTCGCGGATAGGTGCCACAGCGGCAGATGTTGCCCGCCATCGCGGCGTCGATGTCCGCGTCGCTGGGACTGGGGTTCTCGGCCAGCAGCGCGCTCGCGCTCATGATCTGGCCCGACTGGCAGTAGCCGCATTGCGGCACGTCGATCGCGACCCAAGCCGCCTGGATCTTCCTGCCGGCCTCGGTCTTGCCGATCGCCTCGATGGTGGTGATCTGCTTGCCGACCGCGGCCGCCACGGGTGTGCCGCACGAGCGGGCGGGCTTGCCGTCGAGGTGCACCGTGCAGGCGCCGCACAGCTGCTTGCCGCAGCCGAACTTGGTCCCGGTCATACCGAGCGTGTCGCGCAGGACCCAGAGCAGCGGCGTATCGGGTTCTGCGGCGGCCTTTACTTTCCTGCCGTTGACGGTCAGCGTGATCATGGCTCCTCCCTGAGCGATGATAGGGCGCGCAGGGATAGCACATCCGCCTTGCAGCGTCGATAAGATTCGGATGTGCGATTGCAGAAAAGCTATTGGCTACAATCTTTGGTTTGTTTTCGAATATCCCATGCTGCGCCTGTTCCTCATCCTGAACGCCCGCCTCGCGCACCAGCGCGGGCGCGCGCTGCTTTCGGTGGCCGGAATCGCGCTCGGCGTTGCGCTCGGCTTCGGCGTGCAGCTGGTCAACCGCGCCGCGGTCAACGATCTCGCCGCCGGAGTGCGCGCGGTGGCGGGCGTCGCCGACCTCGAGGTTCGCGGCGCCCGCGCCGGCTTTCCCGATGCGCTCTATCCGAGGATCGCGCGCTTGCCCGGGGTCGCGCTCGCCAGCCCTGCGCTGGACCTGCGCGCCGGCGTCGCCGGCAGCGAGCGCAGCCTGCGCGTGATCGGGATCGACGCGCTGCGCGCGGCGCGCATGCATCCGCAGCTCTTCGCCGGGCTGGCGCAGGGCGATCGCCTCGCGCTGCTCGAGCCGGACCGGGTGCTGCTCTCGGCGGGCGCCGCGCGCGCCCTGGCCCTGAAACAAGGCGGGCGGCTCGCGCTGGTGGTGGGACTGTCGCGCGTCGAGCTGCGCGTGGCGGGCGTGCTGCCGGCGGCGGCGCTGCCGGGCGAGGTCGCGCTCACCGACGTCGCCACCGCGCAGTGGCGCCTCGACCGCCTGGGCGAGCTGAACCGGATCGACCTGCGCCTCGAGCCGGGGGTGGACCGGGCGGCAATGCGCGCGCGCGTGGCCGCGCTGCTGCCGGCGGGCAGCTACGTCGTGCCGGTGCAGACCGCGGCCGCCCAGAGCGCCGACCCCTCGCGCGCCTACCGGGTCAACATGAACGTGCTGGCGCTGGTGGCGCTGTTCACCGGCGGATTTCTCGTCTTCTCGGCCCAGGCGCTGGAGGTGGCGCGCCGGCGCGGCGAGCACGCGCTGCTGCGGGTGCTGGGCCTGCCGCGGCGCGGCGTGGCGCGGCTGGTGCTGATCGAGGCGGGCGCAGTCGGGCTCCTCGGCAGCGCGCTCGGGCTCGCGCTCGGCTGGGGCCTGGCCAAGCTCGCATTGCGCTTCACCGGCGCCGACCTCGGCGCCGGGTTCTTCCGCGGCGTGTCGCCCGAGCTTGCCTTCGACTGGCGCACGGCGCTGGCGTATCTCGCGGCGGGCAGCACGATCGCGCTTGCCGGCGCGGCGCTGCCGGCGCTCGACGCCGCGCGCCGGCCGCCCGCGCGCGCCCTTAAAGCCGGCGACGAGCAGGCGATGTTCGGCTCGCTGGTGTCGGCCTGGCCCGGCCTCGCGCTGCTCGCGGCCGGCGCCGGCATGACCCGGCTCGGGCCGGTCGGCGGGCTGCCGCTGTTCGGCTACGCCGCGATCGCCTGCATGCTGCTGGGCGGGATCGCGCTCATGCCGCGCCTGGCCCAAGGCGTGTTCGACCGGCTGCCGCCGCCGCGGCGCGTGCCGGCGGCGCTCGCGCTCGAGCAGCTGCGCGGCGCGCCGGGGCAGGCGATGGTGAGCCTGGCGGCGATCGTCGCCAGCTTCTCGCTCATGGTCGCGATGGCGGTCATGGTGGCATCGTTCCGCGAGTCGGTGAGCGACTGGCTCGACCGCGTGCTGCCGGCGGACTTCTACTTGCGCACCACCCAGAGCGGCGACACCGCGTTCCTCGATCCCGCGTTCGAGCGCGCGGTGCTCGCGCTGCCGCAGATCGCGCGCGCCGAGTTCATGCGCACCAGCCGCATCGCGCTCGATGCGAGCCGCCCGCCGGTGCAGCTGCTCGCGCGCGACCTGCCGCAGGCCGGGGCGGAGCAGACCTACCCGCTGGTCGGCGCGCGCTACCAGTTGAAGCCCGGCGACCCGCCGCCGGCCTGGGTAAACGAGGCGCTCGAGGCGATCTACGGCTACGCGCCGGGCAAACGAATCGAGCTGCCGCTCGCCGGCGCGCGCCGCGCGTTCGTGGTCGCCGGGGTGTGGCGCGACTACGCGCGCCAGCAGGGCGCGATCATCGTCGAGCGCGCCGAGTACGCCAGGCTCACGGGCGATGCGCGCGCGAACGACGCCGCGCTTTGGGTCAAGCCCGGGACGAAGGTCGAGGACGCGATCGCGGCGCTGCGCGCGCTGCGCGGCGGGCGCGAGCTCGAGATCTCGACCCCGGGCGAGATCCGGCGCGCGTCGCTGCGCATTTTCGATCGCAGCTTCGCGATCACCTACGCGATCGAGGCGGTGGCGGTGCTGGTGGGCATGTTCGGCCTGTCCTCGAGCCTGGGCGCGATCGTGCTCGCGCGCCGGCGCGAGTTCGGCATGCTGCGCCACCTGGGCATGACGCGCGGCCAGATCGGCGCCATGCTCGCCGCCGAGGGCGGCCTGCTCGCGCTGCTGGGCGCCGCGGCGGGGATGCTGGTCGGGTTCGCGATCGGCGAGATCCTGATCCACGTCGTCAACCGCCAGTCGTTCAACTGGGGCATGGAGACCCACCTGCCGTACGCGATGCTGGCCTCGCTCACCGCGGTCCTGATCGCGCTCGCGGCGCTCACCGCCTGGCTCTCCGGGCGCGAGGCGATGGGAATCGGCGCCGTGCGCGCCGTGCGGGAGGACTGGTGAAGCGCAGGGAATTCGTATCGGGGCTGGTTTTACTCGGGTTTACTCGTGACCTGGTCGCGAAAGAAATTTCTTTTCCCCAGGTCGTCCCCGATCGCCCCCTTCATTTCCCCCGCGACCACGGCGCGCACCCGGACTTCCGCACCGAGTGGTGGTACGCGACCGGCTGGCTCGCCGCCGGCAGCGAGGCGCTCGGCTTCCAGGTGACGTTCTTTCGCAGTCGCCTTGCGTTTGCGACCGACAACCCGAGCGCGTTCACGCCGCGCCAGCTCGTGTTCGCGCACGCCGCGCTGTCCGATCCTTCGTACGGCCGCCTGCGCGACGACCAGCGCGCCGCGCGCCAAGCGCTCGGCCTCGCCGGCGCGTCCGAAGCGACCACCGACGCCTGGATCGACGACTGGCGCTTCAAGCTCGAGGGCGACAGTTACCGCGCTACGATCCCCGCGCGCGAATTCGCGCTCGAGCTGGGCCTCGCCGCCTACGCGCCGGCGCTGCTGGAAGGCGACGGCGGCTACAGCCGCAAGGGCCCGCGCCCGGACGAGGCGAGCTACTACTACAGCCGCCCGCAGCTCGAAGTGCGCGGCACGATCGAGCGCGGCAAGGGCAGGGAACAGGTCAGCGGCGGCGCCTGGCTGGACCACGAATGGTCGAGCGACTACCTCGCCCCGGAAGCGGCCGGCTGGGACTGGTGCGGCATCAACCTCGAGCGCGGCGGCGCCCTCATGGCGTTCCGCATCAGAAACAAGACCGGCGGCGTCTACTGGGCCGGCGGCACGCTCAAGACCGGGCAGGGCAAGACCGGCTTCGCCCCGGCGCAGATCACCTTCGCGCCGCTGCGCACCTGGCGCTCCCCGCGCACCGGCGTCGAATACCCCGTCGCGATGCGCCTCACCGCCGGCACCGAAACCTGGGACCTCGAGCCCCTGATGGACGACCAGGAGCTCGACTCGCGCGCCAGCACCGGCGCGATCTACTGGGAAGGCGCGGTGCGCGCGATGCAGGCGGGCAGGGAAGCCGGCCGCGGCTACCTCGAGCTCACCGGGTACTGGCAACCGCTCAAGATGTGAGGAGATACACCTATGCGCAAGCTGAACCTGAGCAAGGCCTTCACCCTGATGGAATCCGGCCCCGTCGTCCTCGTGACGACCTACGACGGGAAGAAGAACAACATCATGACCATCTCCTGGACCATGGTGCTCGACTTCACCCCCGCCTTCGCGATCTGCACCGGCGAGTGGAACCACTCCTACGCGGCGCTGCGCAAGACCAGGCAATGCGTCATCGCCATCCCCACCGTAGACATGCTCGACAAGGTGGTCGGTATCGGCACCTGCTCCGGCGCCGAGACCGACAAGTTCGCCAAGTTCAACCTCACCCCCGTGCGCGCCAAGCGCGTCAAGGCGCCGCTGATCAAGGAGTGCCTGGCGAACATCGAGTGCAAGGTGTTCGACATCGTCAAGCAGCACAACATCGTCGTGCTCGAAGGCGTCGCCGCCCACGTCGACCCCGCGCGCAAGGAGAGGCGCACCCTGCACGCGGTCGGCGACGGCACCTTCATCGTCGACGGACGCAGGCTCGACCGGAGGAAAATGATGGCCTCCAAGATTCCGGATGGCGTCTAGCGCTCGTCACGACAAAGCTCGGCGGATCCGGCAAGCGCCCGCACAAGTAGCGCGCAACGGAGCGCACCGCCTGCCGATCGACCGAGATTTGTCTTGCCGTCCTGCGCTCGCCAAGAATCAAGTCGCGAATCAGAAACCTGATCGCCCACAGGTCGGCTATCACGACGACGGCGCGAGTGTGCAACGCGTTAACGCGCTGATTCGCGTGAGCATTGACAGCCCCCTAAACTCTCGGGTCTATGTTATTCAGCAACCAATCTGACTATTTCACGTTAGGCATCACACAACCAATTTGTCGCAGCGAGGCACGTGAGATGAACGAGCCACTCTTTACACAGAGCGCGAAAGGCCTTGGGATGACCTTCAGAGTGGGCGTCAAGATTCTGGCGACTACGGACATCGTATGGAACCTCTTGACGGATGCAAAGGGCTTTCCACGTTGGAACTCCACAGTCACTGGTATCGAGGGGGAAATCCGTGAGGGTGAACGTCTTCGCTTGCACGTACCAGGCACGAGTCGTACCTTCACTCCCAAGGTCTCGGGTGTAGTAGCAGAGCGGGCCATGACTTGGAGCGACGGTGTTGCCGGCATCTTCAAGGGCGTTCGCACCTTTGAACTTGTGCCACACAACGGTATCTCGACTGACTTCGTTATGGAGGAGCACTTCTCCGGTGTCATGTTTGCGCTCACCAAGAGGATGCTCCCAGATTTCCGTCCAATCTTTGAAGCCTACGCAGGTGACCTTAAGCGCGAGGCTGAGCGAATTGCGGGCGCGAGCGCTGGTGCGTTGGGGGGAGCAGGTGATGCCTAACCCTTCGTTCAAGCGGACGCCTGACGGCGCCGCTTAACTCAAACGTTAGGCGTCGCAGGTTGCGTCGTGCCTATTGGAGATCATGAATGCCACCATCTCTGTCGGTATCTGAACTGGCTACGCGCCTCGCGGTCGAGGACGCCGTGGTTCGGATGTTCGTCGCGACGGATGAACGCGACTGGCCGGTGCTGGAAGATTGCTTCACAAACCCCTTTACGTTGGACATGACGTCCATGGTCGGCGGAGCGCCGACAGAGATGACCCCGAGCCAGGTCGCTCAGGCATGGGCCACGGGTTTTAAGCCGCTCGATCACGTTCACCATCAGATCGGCAATGTCCGCACCGAGGTCGGCGGCGATCAAGCGCTCCTCAGGTGCTACGGGGTAGCCTTCCACCATAGGGCTCAGTCCGCGGGGGTGAAGAGTCGCGTCTTCGTGGGCACCTACGAGCTGCAGCTGCAAGCCTTCCCGGACCGGTGGCGCATTCGTCGTCTTGTCTTCAAGCTCAAGTTCATCGACGGCAATCTCGAGCTCGAGAAGTCGGCGTAGCCCGAAGTGAGCGCTCGGGAAGCCAGCCATGCCGGTCGGCGTCTTGCTCAAGGCGCAGCTTCCGTGCGTACAAGACAAGGATTGGGCACAATTGCTGCAGGCATGCATGTTCAAGGGAGGCAACAGCAAGATGAACGCGCGAGTCACTTACCGAGGTTCCTGTCACTGCGGTCGAGTGTCGTTCGAGCTCGACGCGAAGCTCGACTACGTCATGGAGTGCAGCTGCTCGCTGTGCCGGCGCGTCGGGGCCCTGTGGCACGGCGCATCGGACGCCAGCCTGCGCATCACGGCGGGAGAAGATGAGCTGACGCTGTATCAGTTCAATACCATGACCGCGAAGCACTACTTCTGCCGCCGCTGCGGCGTGCATCCCTTCTCGCGCCCGCGGCTCGACCCGGGCAGGTGGGCGGTAAACGTGCGCTGTATCGAGGGCGTGGACCTCGCATCGCTTGCCTTGCGGCGCTTCGACGGCGCGAACTGGGAAGAGGCGGCAAAGTCGCTTTATGCGCAACGCAGGCAGTGACTTGCGGCCAGAAGCTCTGGCTCACCGCGGAGGCGGAACCGGAACGTAAGCAGCTAGGAGCACCGATGGCGATAACCGGCGTGATGGCTCAGCTCCGGACGACCGATCTGGCGTCGTCGATCCACTTTTACACGACCAAACTGGGATTGACCCTGGAGTTTCGCTACCAGGACTTCTACGCGGGAATACGCGCCGGAAGTCAGGTCTTTCACTTGAAGCGCGTGGACGAGAAGGACCCTTCGATCCGGTTCGTGGACGAAGGCGGGCATTTTCATCTGTATCTCGAGACGAGCGATGTCGCCGCCGCGAGCGCTGCCTTGAAGGCGAACGGCGTCGCGCTGGTAAAGGACGTGCACGACACAGCCTGGGGCACGCGCGAGGCCATCATCAAGGATGATCAAGGGCACACGCTGTGCCTCGGCCAGAATCGCTAGGCTGCCAACGGAGAAACGAGAATGCCCCTACTCGGCAAAGCCGCGATGCTTCTGTCGTTCGACATTGCGCAGGATGCGGTGGATGAGCACGATGACTGGCACACCCACGAGCATCTTCCGGAACGATTGTCGATTCCGGGCTTTCTCAGGGGCACGCGCTGGGCGGCGCTGCGCGGGCGGCCCGGATACCTCGTGCTGTACGAGGTCGCCGATCTCGCCACCCTGGCTTCGAGCGCGTATCTCGAGCGCCTGAACAACCCGACCCCATGGACGCGCAAGATGATGCCCCACTACCGCGCAATGGCGCGCGGGCTGTGCTCGGTGGCGGGCAGCTTCGGGCTCGGCAGCGGCCACTTCGGCTTGCTCGCCCGCTTCAGGCCGGTGGCCGGCGCCGGCCCGCGACTGCGCGAGTGGCTCATGCAGGAGGTGCTGCCGAAGCTCCCGGCGCGGCCGGGCCTGGGCAGCGTCCATCTGCTGATCGGCGCCGCGGCGCCGCAGATGACGAACGAGCAGCGGATCCGGGGCGCGGACGCTAAGGTGGACTGGGCGCTGCTGGCCACCGGATACCGCGAAGGCGCCGTGGCGGCACTGACCGAGACCGACCTGGCCGCGAGTCGACTGCAGGATCATGGCGCGGAAGCCGTGCTTGGCGCGCTCTACCGATGCGACTACACGCTAGGCGAGCGCGAAGTCGGCGCCTGAGCCCGAAGTGGAATCGCTCTGGTTCCTGGCGCTGGTCGTCGTCGCGTGGTTCGGAATCACCGGCCTGCTCGCGCAATTGAGCGGCTGGGCGAGCCTTGCGCGCGACTTGCGCGCGACGCTGCCGGCGAGCGGCGAGCGCTTTCGCTTCGCCTCCGGCTCGATGGGCGCGAAGCTTGTGCCGGTGAACTACGGTGGCTGCCTGTTCGTCACGGTAGGCGAGGCGGGGATACGGCTTTCGCTGCTGCTTCCGTTTCGCTTCCGCAGCCCGGCGCTGTTCATTGCGTGGTCGCAGATGGAATCGGTGACGGAGCGGCGCCTCATATTCAGCACCTGCACCGCGATCCGGGTGCGCGACCGCTGGCCGACGATCACCGTGCGCGGCCGCGCGGGCCAGTTCATCCGCGCGGCCTATGCGCATCTCGGGTCTCAGGGGGCGCTTCGATGCTGAGAGAAGTCGCGAACCCGCGCCAGGTGCCCGGCGAGCCGCGCCGGCGGTGCTTCTTCTCGCACCGGCAGGACCTGTGGGTCTGGTTCGGCGACGACGGCGCGCCGATCGCGTTCCAGCTCGCCTACGGCAAGTACCGCGACGAGCACGCGATCCGCTGGAAGGCGGGCCAGGGCTTCGTGCACGAGCGGGTGGACGACGGGGAGAACGCGGGCGTGGTGAAGCAGTCCCCGATCCTGCTCGCCGACGGCCCGTTCGAGGCGGCGGAGGTAGTAGAGCGCTTCCTCGCGGAGGCCGCCGAGCTGCCGCGCGATATTGTGGACTTCGTGGCCGCCCGCTTGCGCGAGCACCCGCAGGTCAGTCCTGGGGCGGCAGATACTTGCCCGGATCCTTGAGCATCAGGTTGTAGCTGATGCTCACGCGCGGCGCGTCCGCGAGGGTAGGCGTGCGGGTGGTTGTGCAGGTCGTGGTAGTCGCCCAGCCGGTTGACGTTGGCCCAGCCGTGCAGGCTCCAGTCGATCGGGTAGCGCATGCCGGCGCGGCGGCAGTAGTCGGTCGCCGTCTTGTGGATGCACTGGCGCAGCCAGGCGCTCGCCGGTCCGGGCGCGGGCAGGTCGCGCTGCAGGAATAGAATCGGCCAGAGCTGCCGGAAGCCGTCTTGATCGGGTGCGCTCACAGGGCGCACTGTACAGCCCCGGTTCGATGCTTAGAAGAGGTCCGCATGCCGCAACACATCGGCATCGTCGCCTGCTCCGCCGAGGGCGCGGCGCTGTGCTACAGGACGATCTGCGTCGAGGGCCCGGCGCTGCTGGGCGCGGCGCACGCGCATCCCGAAGTGTCGCTGCACACGCACTCGCTGGCGGACTACATGCAGCGCATCTACCGCGGCGACTGGCAGGGCGTGGGCGAGCTGATGCTCTTGGCCGCGGACAAGCTGGCGAAAGCTGGCGCGCAGTTCCTGATCTGCCCCGACAACACGATCCACCAGGCGCTGCCCTGGGTGCTGCCGCGCTCGCCGCTGCCGTGGCTGCACATCGCGCAAGTCGTCGCCGAACGGGCCTCGGCGCAGGGGTTCCGCCGCCTCGGTTTGAGCGGAACGCGCTGGCTGCTCGAGAGCGAGGTCTATCCGCAGAAGCTGGCGGCGCTCGGGCTGGAGCACGTCGTGCCGGAGGCGGCCGAACGCGAGGAGATGAACCGCATCATCATGCACGAGCTGGTGTGCGGGGTGTTCCGGCCCGAGGCGGTGGACTTCTTCCAGCGGGTGTTCGGCCGCATGAAGGGCGAGGGCTGCGACGCGGTGGTGCTCGGCTGCACCGAGATTCCGCTCGTCATGAGCGACGCCAACTCGCCGCTGCCGGTGCTCGACTCGACGCGCCTGCTCGCGCGCGCGGCATTGCGCCGCGCGGCGGGCGCCTGATCACGGAATCGGCAGCGGCCGATCTCTCGGGTAGAACAGCGCCAGGGCCAAGTATTTCAGGAACCAAACCCCCGGCGTGTAGCTGGCGCGGTCGTGCCGCGCGAGGAGCTTCACCAGGTCGCAGTGGTTGATCATCCCGGGGTGGGGCGGCGCGTCGAGCTCGGCGCGGCCGGCAATGTGCGCCATGATCGACTTCGCCGCGTGCGCGTAGGCCCAGGGCGTGACGGTGGTCGTCTCGAGCACGCCCGGGGCGAGCAGGAACAGGTTCGGCGCGTCGGCCGAGCGGAACACGGCGCGCATCCTGCGGCCGACTTGCTTCATGTCCGTCGCGCCCGACAGCGCGTCCACTTCGAGGTAGCCGAGATCGGCCGCGTAGCCGGTCCCCCACAGCAGCAGGTCGGCGTCGATCCGCTCCCCGTTGGAGAGCTCGATCGTGGCGCCTTCGACCGCCCGCACCTCGGCGCGGTGGCGCGCGATGCGGTCCGCATTGGCGATCATCGCCGACCGTCCGGGGATGAGCTGGTGGCGCTCGATGTCGAACGGCTCCGCGGGCGCCAGGTGCGGGATGCCGGCCTTGGCGTAGCGGGCGCGCAGGTCGGCGTCGGCGAAGCGGCTGAGCTTCGCCGGCGTCGCGCCGAGCATCTGGTGGCGCGTCAGCAGGCGCACGTCCGCGCCGAAGTACTTGGGGCCGCGCGTGGGCCGCATCCACTTGATCGAGCGGTAGACCCAGTCCACCTGCGCCGCGCCGCGCTTGAAGCAAAGGTCGAGCAGGTCGAAGGCCGAGGCGCCGCCGCCGACCACCGCCACGCGCCGGCCGCGCAGCAGCTCGGGATCGGGCAGCCGCGAGGAGTGGAACTCGCGCAGGGTCGGGGCGCGCCTCTCGATGCCGGGAACGACCGGACGGTTGTGGGCGCCGGTCGCGGCGATCAGGTAGCGCGCGGCGTAGCTTTGCCCGCCGGCGGCGACCGTCCAGCCGTTGGCGCAAGGGCGCGCGCTCTCGACCGCGCAGCCGACGCGGATGTAGGGCGCGAGGCCGAAGCGCTCGACCCAGGCCTCGATGTTGCGCAGCACGCTGGCCTGGTCTTCGCCCGCGATCGGCAGGTCCCCCAGGGTCCAGTCTTGCCTGCGGATCTGGATGTCCTGCCAGGACGGCAGGTCGCGCCACAGCCCGCCGATGCGCGCGCTGCGCTCGAACAGCAGCGCGTCGAGGCCGGCCTGCCTGGCGTACTTCAGGCTGATCACGCCGCCGATGCCGCCGCCGACGATGGCGAGGTCGAGGTTGCGCCCTTGTTCCATGACATCGAAGATATAAGATTGCGGCGACCGGCATCGCAGCCGATCCAACGGGAAAATTGATCCGGCGACCGGAGGGGAACGGCTTCCATGGACGCGCTTTCCGAATTGCTTCGCGTGATCCGACTGACCGGCGTCGCGTATATTGACGCCGAGCTGTCGGCGCCGTGGGCGATCCAGACCCCGCCGCCGTCCGCGATCGCTGAGCGCCTGGCGCCCGGCGCGGAGATGGTGATCCCCTATCACCTGGTGCCCGACGGGGAGTGCTACGTGCAGGTCAAGGGCGAGAAACCCATGGCCGTCGCGGGCGGGGAGGTCGTCATGCTGCCGCACGGTGACGTGCACGTGCTCTCGAGCCAGCCCGGCATGGAGCCGATGCGGATCACCACCGAAATGACGGTGAAGCTTACCCGGCCCGACTCGATGGCCCGCGTGCGCTACGGCGGCGGCGGCGCGCGCACGCGCCTGATCTGCGGCTTCTTCGCCTGCGACGAGGCACTGTCGGGGCACCTGGTCCGGAACCTGCCGCGGCTGGTGCAGTGCGGGGTCGGCGCGAGCAACGCTGCGGCGCTGCTCGAGCGCACCGTGCGCGACTCGCGCCAGACGCCCAAGCCCGGCGCCGGTGCGGTGTTCGGCAAGCTCTCGGAGATGCTGTTCGTGGACGCGATCAGCGCTTACCTCGAGACACAGCCCGGGCTGCACGGCTGGACTGCCGGACTGAGGGACGGAACCGTGAGCCGCGCGCTGGCGCTGATCCACCGCAAGCCCGACGCGCAGTGGACGCTCGAGTCGCTCGCGCGCGCGGTCGGCGTCTCGCGCACGGCGCTGGTCGAGCACTTCGCGCGCTGCACCGGTGCGGCGCCGATGCAGTATCTGTCGCAGTGGCGGCTGAGGCTCGCCGCCGACTCGCTCGGACACACCGACCGCGCCATCAAGGCGATCGCGGAGGATGCCGGCTTCGGCTCGGTGGCCGCGTTCACGCGCGCCTTCAAGCGCGAGTTCGGCGTCGCGCCGGCGGCGTGGCGCCGCGGCCGCGGCGAGGGCGCTCGAGCGCCGGCGTAGCGCTCAGTCAGTGCGCGCGACGCGGAACCCCACCACCGCGTAGCGGCCCGAGAGGTCGTGCACCTCTCGTTCGGCGGCGCGAATGGTCGAGGTGCCGCAGTTCCAGGAGCCGCCGCGCATGACGCGGTCGACGCAGCTGCCGGAGAGCCAGGCGCTGCCGTCGGCCGGCGCGCCGTCATAGTTGCGGTGCCAGCAGTCCTGCATCCATTGCCAGGCGTTGCCGTGCATGTCGTACAGGCCGAAGGCGTTGGGCGGAAAACTGCCCGAGGGCGCGGTATTCAGCCAGCGGTCCTTGCCCTCGGCCGCCGGTGCGCAGCAGCGCTCGGCGCCGTAGTTGGCGTAAGCGCGGCTCGCCTGCGTGCCCCAGTAGTAGGGCGTCGTGGTCCCGGCGCGCGCGGCGTATTCCCACTGCGCCTCGGTCAGCAGCGCGTAAGAGTGCCCGGTCTTGCGGCTTAGCCAGTCGGCGTAGGCCGCGCCGTCGTTCCAGCTCATGCACACCGCGGGGTCGCGCTCGGTCTGGGCGAAGCCCGGGCGGCGCCAGCCCGCGCGGCGGTCGTCGATCCAGCCGCCGCCCCTGAGGATCAGGCAGCCCGGGGCGACCCGGTAGCCGGACTCGGCCACGAAGCGCGCGAACTCGGCGCGCGTGGTGGCGTACTTCGCGACCGCGAACGCGCGCGCGAAGCTCACCCGGTGCTGCGGCCGCTCGTCCGCGGTAGCCGCCGGATCGCCCGCCGGCGAGCCCATCTCGAAGCTGCCCGCCGGCATGACGACCATCACGGGGCAGACATCGCAATCGCGAAAGCTCGTGCCAGGGGCCAGTGCGCTGAGCAGAGCGACCGAAGCGGCTAGAACGAGACCGTGCATGAAGCAATCCTAACTTCTGTCGTCGGCGACCGACAGGGGGCGCCGCGAAATGGCGTAAAAGACACAGTGCCCTGTCGCCCGCCGGCGACGAGCGTGCGATCCGGATTGACAGCGCCCCGGCGCAGAAAGCGAAGATAAGCCGTAGGGGGATTACATGTGAAAGGAGAGAAAATGAAAAACGCCAGATCGGTCATCGCCGTTCTCGTTCTCTCTGGCGGCACTTCGGTCGCGATCCCCGCCGCCGCTCAGAGCATGCACCCGTTCTACCTTGGAGGCTCGATCGGTCAGACCACCGCCTCGGACGGCTGCAGCGGGATCATCCTGCCCGGTATAACCTGCAACGACAGCGACACCGCATGGAGGATCCTCGGCGGCTACCAGCTCAATCAGAATGTTGCGGTCGAGCTCGGTTACCAGGACCTCGGCAATGTAAGAGCCACTGGCTTCGGCGTCGCCGGCGAAGTCACCGCGAACGTGTGGGAGCTGGTCGCAGTCGGAGCGCTTCCGCTCAAGAACCGATTCTCCGTCTACGGCAAGCTGGGCGGCTACCTCGGCAATACCGAGTTGCGGTCGAACGCCGGATTCACGGGCAGCGACACCAACACGAACGTCACGTTCGGGGTCGGCGGCCGGTACGACTTTTCGCCGCAGGTCGCCTTCCGCGCCGAGTACCAGTCGTATCAAAGCGTTGGTGGAAGTACCGTAGGCGAATCCGACTTCGACGTAGTCAGTGTCGGCGCGTTGTTCAGATTCTGACCGTGAGATCGCCTATGCCTCTACACCACGCCAACGACATCGGCGCCGCCTTCGACGAGCTGGAGGAACTGCTGCGCCAGCTGCAGTGGACGGCGAGGGCGATGGAGGAGTCCGCGCACGTCTGGCCGTCCGTCCTTTCAGCGCGCGTCTCGGCCGCACGTACCATCGCGCAGCTGCTGCGCCGCGACGTCGTGAGCTCTTAGCGCCGCGCTGAGCAGGATGGTTTCGATCATGATCCTAGAATCCAAGCCTAACTAAAGCCTAGCGCCAGGCCCAAACCGGCTGCTCCAGATGCGCCACGCGGGTGGCGCGCCCGAGCAGGGCGACCTCCATGAACTGGTACATCACCGCCGCCGTCGGGGCGTGGATCAGGGTGCCGAGCAGGGGGTAGCGCACCACCGGCTGGCCGGACTCGGGGATGGCGACGAACTCGGGCGACCCGGGCCGGCCCAGATCGGCCAGCGCAACGCGGTAGATTCGCGCCACTTCCGCCGGGTTCGCCACCAGGCGCGAGGTCCGCGCGCACCAGGCGACCAGCGGGGTGATGAGGTAGCCCGAGCGCGTCGGGTAGTCGTCCAGGCGCCCGAGAAAATCCTCCGGCGCGAGCTCGAGGCCGATCTCCTCGCGCGCCTCGCGCCGCGCCGCCTCGAGCGCGCTCTCGCCGCGCTCGAGGCGCCCGCCGGGCAGCGCGAACTGCCCCGAGTGCGTGCTAAGCCGCTCGGCGCGCCGCGTCAGCACCAGCGCTGCCTCGCCGCGGCCGTCGTCGGTGACGATGACGCACACTGCGGCGCGTTTCAGGCCGCGCTCGGCGAGCGGCGCGTGCTCGCTGCGCGCGAGGTTCCGGGTCAGGCGCGCGCGCAGCGCGGCGTCGAAGGCGACCGGTTCCATGTCGTAGCGCGCATTATGAATGCTATTCTCGCGCGCATGCCGTTTCTCAGCGCCGCCGGGCACAAGCTGGAATACCAATGGATAGACCCGGGACCGGAAGGCGCCGATCCCGCGAAACCGGCATTGGTATTTCTGCACGAGGGGCTGGGTTCGATCCGGCAGTGGCGCGACTTCCCGCTGCGCGTGGCGCAGGCCACGGGCTGCCCGGCGCTGGTCTACAGCCGCTACGGCTACGGCCACTCCGACGTGCTCGCCGAGCCGCGCCGCAGCGTGCGCTTCATGCACGAGGAGGCGCTCGAAGCGCTGCCCGCGGTGCTGGCCGAGAGCGGGATCCGTGCGCCCGTCCTGGTCGGGCATTCCGATGGCGCGTCGATCGCCCTGATCTACGCCGGCGCGGGCAACCCGGTGCGCGCACTGGCGCTGATGGCGCCGCACGTGTTCGTGGAGGAGGTCTGCATCCGCAGCATCGAGCAGGCCAAGCGCGAGTTCGAGACCACCGACCTGGCGCAGCGCCTGGGCAAGTACCATCGCGACCCGCGGCGCTCGTTCTACCTCTGGAACGACGTCTGGCTCGATCCCGAGTTCCTGGACTGGAACATCGAGGAGTATCTGCCGGGCGTGGCCTGCCCGGTGCTCGCGATCCAGGGCCGCGACGACCAGTACGGCACCATGGCGCAGCTGCGCGCGATCGCGCTCAAGGTCAAGGGCCCATGCGAGCTGGTCGAGCTCGAGCGTTGCGGCCACAGCCCGTTCCGCGACCAGCCCGAGGCGACGCTCGCAGCCGTTTCGCGCTTCGTCGGCGGACTTGCGCTAGGCTAGCGGGATGCACGCCACCGCCCGCCCACTGCGCCAGGACGCCAAGGTCATCGGCCTGATCGCGAGCGCGCATTCGCTGTCGCATTTCTACCAGCTCGTGATCCCGGTGCTGTTCCCGCTCATCAAGGCCGACCTCGGGGTGTCCTACGCCGAGCTCGGCGCGGTTTCGGCGCTGTACTACGTCATGTCGGGCGTGTGCCAGACGCTCGCCGGGTTCGCAGTCGACCGCTTCGGCGCGCGCCGCGTGCTGCTGGGCGGGCTCGCGCTGTGCTCGGGCGGGATCCTGCTCGCGGGCCTGGCGCATGCCTACCCGGTGCTGCTGCTCGCGGCGCTGATCGCAGGGGTAGGCAACAGCGTGTTTCACCCGGCCGACTTCGCGATCCTGAACGCGCGCGTCGACAGCGCGCGCCTGGGCTACGCGTTCAGCTTCCACGGCATCGGCGGCAACCTCGGCTGGGCGCTCGCGCCGCTGTTCTGCGTCGGCATCTCCGCCGCATGGGGCTGGCATGCCGCGCTGCTCGCCGCCGCATCGCTCGGCATCGTCATGATCGGCGTGCTGCTCACGCAGCGCGAGGCGATCGCGGTAGAACTGCGCCGCCCCGCGGCGGGCGCGCCAGCGCCGAGCCTGGGCGGGGAGGTGCGGGTGCTGACCGCGGCCCCGGTGCTGATGTGCTTTTTCTTCTTCTTCCTGCTCTCGGTTGCGCTCACCGGGGTGCAGACCTTCGGCGTCGCCAGCCTTGCCGCGCTCTACGCGGCGCCGGTCGCACTCGCCTCTTCGGCGCTGACCGCGTTCCTGCTCGGGGGCGCGGCGGGCATCCTCGCCGGCGGCTGGGTCGCCACGCGAACCTCGCGCCACGACCTGGTCGCGGCCGCCGGCATGCTCGGCGCCGGGATGCTGATGCTCTCGCTCGCGCTCGGCGCGCTCAGCCCGGCGCTGCTCGCGCCGGTGCTCGCGCTGGCGGGGTTCTGCTCCGGCATCACCAACCCGTCGCGCGACCTGCTGGTGCGCGGCGCCACGCCGCGCGGCTCGACCGGCAAGGTGTACGGCTTCGTCTACTCGGGCCTCGACCTGGGCGCGATGGTCACCCCGGTGTTCTACGGCTGGCTGCTCGACCGGCACCTGGCGCAGGGCGTGTTCCTCACCGTTTTCGTCGCGCTCATGTTCACCATCGCCACCGTGCTGCAGCTGCCGGGCAAGGCGCGCCGGGCCCAGGCGCAGGCCGTGCCGTGAGCGCGCTGCGCGGCAAGGTGGCGCTCGTCACCGGCGGCAACGGCGGCATCGGCCTGGGCATGGCCGAAGGGCTGGCCCGGGCCGGCTGCGACCTCGTCATCTGGGGCAGCAATCCGGACAAGAACGCCGCCGCGGAGAAGATGCTCAAGGCGCACAAGGTGCGCGTGCTGGCGCAGCGCTGCGACGTGGCCGACGAGGCGCAGGTCGAAGCCTCGTTCGCCGCCGCGCTCCAGGCCATGGGCCGCATCGACGGCTGCTTCGCCAACGCCGGCGTGTCGCAGAAGCACGGCCCGTTCCACGAGCTCGAAAGCGCCGAGTGGAAGCGCGTGCTGGGCGTGAACCTGGACGGCGCGTTCTACACGCTGCGCGCCGCGGCGCGCCACATGGTCGCGCGCGCCAAGGCGGGCAACCCCGGCGGGCGCCTGGTCGGGATGGCGAGCACCGCTGCGGTGCACGGCGCGGCGCGCGCCCAGGCCTACGCCGCGAGCAAGGGTGCGATGCTCGCCGTGGTGCGTGCGCTCGCGGTGGAGCTCGCGCGCTACAAGGTGACCGCCAATTCCATCCTGCCGGGCTGGATCGAGACCGACATGACCGCGCGCGCGATGGGCGATGCGAAATTCGCCGGCGCCGTGATGCCGCGCATCCCGCTGCGGCGCTGGGGCGCGAAGGAGGACTTCGCCGGCATCGCCGTCTACCTGATGAGCGACGCGAGCAGCTACCACACCGGCGACAGCTTCGTGATCGACGGCGCCTACACGATCTTCTGAACCGCTGCCGCTAGGCGGCGCCGAACGAAACCAGGATCTTGCCCGAGCGCCCGCCGCGGCCGGCGTGGGCGAGGGCTTCCTTGATGCGGCGGATGGGATAGACCGCCTCGACTTCGACCGTCAGGCGGCCGTCGCCCAGGCGCGGCGCGAGGTCGCGGTAGAGCGCGGCGATCTTCTCGGGCGGGGTCTGCATGAACCAGCGCCGCAGCCAGAAGCCGCGCAGGCTGACGTCGCGGAAGATGGTCTCGCGCACGTCGAGCATGCACGGCTCGCCGCTCAAGGCGCCGTAGTTGACCACGGTGCCGCCGTCGTCGACGCAGCGCGCCAGGCGCTGGGTGCCCGAGCCGCCGACCGCGTCGATCGCGAGCGGCAATGCGCCGCCCCCGATCGCGGCGCGAACGCGCGCGTCGAGGTCGGGGCCGTCGGTCAGCACCACGTCGGCGCCGGCCGCGCGCAGCGGCTCGGCGAGCTCGGCGCGCCGCACCACGTTGACGCTCTTGGCGCCGGCCTCGCGCGCAAGGCGGATGAGGCAGTGGCCGACCCCCGAGTTGGCGGCGTTCTGCACCAGCCATTGGCCGGGCTTGGGCGCGACGTAATCGTGCAGCATCAGCCACGCCGTGGGCGGGTTGACGCGCAGCATCGCGAGCTGCTTCGGATCGATTCCCTCGGGCAGCGCGAACACCGCCTTGGCCGGCGCCTTGACGCGCGCGCGCCAGGTGCCGGGCCCGGGCAGCAGCACCCGGTCGCCCGGCTTGACGTGCGAGACGCCGGCGCCGACCTTTGCGATGCGCCCCACGCCTTCGGCGCCCGGGATCATCGGCAGGTTCGGCTGCGTCGCGCCGTACTTGCCCTCGAGGTTGAGCAAGTCGGCGGGGTTGATCGGGAACAGCTCGGCGTCGACGCTCACTTCGCCCGGGCCGGGCTCGCCCGGGTCGGGCTGCTCGATGAGCTCGATAACCGCGTCGGGCCTGCCGAAGGAGGAGAACTGAGCTGCGAGCATTGTTCTTTCCTTATTGGTAGCGCACGCCCTTGCGCTCGAGCATGCGCAATAGCGCCGGCCAGTCCTTGTGCTGCGCGCTCCGATCTTCGCGATGGAACTGCTCGTGCGCGGTCGAGGCCGCGCGCTCGGACATGAGCAGCACGTTCTGCATCCCGCCGGCCGCGGCGTCGACCTGGATCTGGCAGGCGCAATCGAGGTAGTACATCACCTCGAAGGCCTCGCGCACGCTACTGCCGAGCGCGAGCAGGCCGTGGTTCCTGAGGATCATCGCCTTGGAGGTCCGGCCCAGGTCGCGCGCCATGCGGGCCTGCTCGTCCAGCTCGAGCGCAATGCCCTCGTAGTCGTGGTAGGTGAGCTCGCCGTGCACGCGCATCGCGTGCTGGCTGATCGGCAGCAGGCCGCACTTCATCGCCGACACCGCGACGCCGGCGCGGGTGTGGGTGTGGAGCACGCAGGCGATCTCGGGCCGCGCCTTGTGCACGCAGCTGTGGATCACGTAGCCGGCCTGGTTGATGCCGTACTCGAGCGGGTCGTCGAGGATCCTGCCGTCGAGGTCGATCTTGACCAGGTTGGAGGCGGTGATCTCGTCGAACATCAGGCCGTAGGCGTTGATCAGCAGCTGCTCGGTGCCGGGTATGCGGGCCGAGAAGTGGGTGTAGATCAGGTCGGTCCAGCGCAGCTGCGCCGCCAGCTGGTAGGCCGCGGCCAGGTCGACCCGCACCTGCCATTCCTCGCCGCTCACGCGGTCGCGCACGGATGGGGTGTTCACGCTCTTGAGCTTTGCCGTCATACGGGCCTCCTCGGGAGCGGCAATAATACGCGCCCTCAGGCCGCCTGCTCCAGGCCGAGCTCGACCGCCTCGAGCGCCTCGCCGATCAGCGCCGGGTCGTCGTGCGCCAGGCGCGCCGGATCGGACAGCATGCGCCGCCACTGGCGCGCGCGCGGCGCGTGGTGATAGAGGCCCAGCATGTGGCGCGTGACCTGGCGCAGCGCGACGCCGGCGGCGAGCTGGCGCGCGGCATAGGCGGCCATGGCCTGCGCGACCTCGGCGCGGGTCCTGGGCAGCGCGCCGTCGCCATACAGGCGCGCGTCGGCCTCGGCCAGCAGCCAGGGCTGATGGTAGGCGGCGCGCCCGAGCATCACGCCGTCGACCAGCGCGAGCTGCGCTTCGATCGCGCCCCAGTCCGTGAACCCGCCGTTGATGATGAAGCCCAGGCGCGGAAAGTCGAGCTTGAGCCGATGCACCACTTCGTAGCGCAGCGGCGGGAGCTCGCGGTTCTCCTTCGGCGACAGGCCTTTGAGCACCGCGTTGCGGGCATGCACGATGAAGGTGGTGCAACCTGCGGCGGCTACCGTCGCGACGAACTTCGCCACAAAATCGTAGGATTCGATCTTGTCCACGCCGATGCGGTGCTTTACCGTGACCGGGATCGAGACCGCCTCGCGCAGCGCGCGCACGCAGTCCGCCACCAGCTCCGGCTCGGCCATCAGGCAGGCGCCGAAGGCGCCGCGCTGCACGCGCTCGCTCGGGCAGCCGATGTTCAGATTCACCTCGTCGTAGCCGGCGGTCTCGACCAGGCGCGCGCAGGCGGCGAGCTCCGCGGGCTCGCTGCCGCCGAGCTGCGCCGCGACCGGATGCTCGGCCGGATCGAAGGCGAGGTGGCGCGCCGCGTCGCCATGCAGCAGCGCGCCGGTGGTGATCATCTCGGTGTACAGGCGCGCGTGCGGCGCGCACTGGCGCAGGAAATAGCGGCAGTGCCGGTCGGTCCAGTCCATCATCGGCGCCGCGCACAGCCGGTGGGGGCTGCGGCTGGGGTTTGTTCCGGCCATGTGAGATGATAATTCGCATTTGGGAGGAGGGCGGAGCATGGAAACGGCCGAGCGCGTCAGGGTGTTCTGGCAGCCGGGCTGCACGAGCTGCCTGAGAACAAAGGAATTTCTCACCAGGCACGGGGTCGACTACGAGTCGATCAACGTGCACGGCAACGACGCCGGAATGCAGGCGCTGCGCGAGCTCGGGGCGCGCAGCGTGCCGGTGGTGGCGCGCGGCGGCAAGTTCGTGTTCGCGCAATCGCTCGCCGACGTGGTGCGCTTTCTCGAGCTCGACATCAAGCTGCACGACAAGCTCAGCCCGCAGCAGCTGGTAGACAAGCTCGACCTGGTGCTCGCTGCGGCGCTGCGCTACGTGCGGCAGATCCCGGCGCACAAGCTCGAGCAGCCGTTTCGCAACCGCAACCGGCCGATCCGCCAGCTCGCGCACCACGTGTTCCGCATCCCCGAGGCCTTCGTCGAGGCGATGCGCGAGCGGCGCGAGCTGACCTACGAGCTGATCATGCAGCCCCCGGGCGAAGGGCTGCGCAGCACCGAGGACCTCGTGCGCTACGGCGCGGGCGTGCGCGCCGCGGTGCGGCAGTGGTGGCGCACCTATCCAGACAGCAGCTGCGGCCAGATGATGGACACCTACTTCGGCCGCCACCGCGTGCACGAGGTGCTCGAGCGCAGCGCGTGGCATCCCGCGCAGCATGTGCGCCAGCTCATGCTGCTGCTCGACGAGCTCGGCATCGAGCCCGACGGCAGGCTCACGACCGAGGACCTGGCCGGGCTGCCGCTGCCCGAGAAGGCGTGGGACGACGAGAGAGACGCACAACAGTGACGGCGCTGCTCGAAGTAGAGAACCTGCGCACGCAGTTCGAGACTTCGGCCGGGACGGTGCGCGCGGTCGACGGCGTCTCGTACACCGTGGAGGAGGGCGAGACCGTCGGCATCGTGGGTGAGTCGGGCTGCGGCAAATCGGTCGGCGCGCTGTCGGTGCTGCGCCTGATCCCGCATCCGCCCGGGCGCGTGGTCGGCGGCAGCATCCGCTTCCGCGGCGAGGACTTGCTCGCGATGAGCGACGAGAAGCTGCACTCGGTGCGCGGCGGGCAGATCTCGATGGTGTTCCAGGAGCCGATGACCTCGCTCAACCCGGTGCTGACGATCGGGCTGCAGCTGTGCGAGACGATGGAGTTCCACCTCAAGCTGACCCCGCGCCAGGCCAGGCTGCGCGCGCTCGAGCTGCTCGGCATGGTCGGCATCTCCGAGCCGGGCCGGCGCCTCGACCAGTACCCGCACCACCTGAGCGGAGGAATGCGCCAGCGCGTGATGATCGCGCTCGCCATGTCGTGCAAGCCCAAGCTGATCATCGCCGACGAGCCGACCACCGCGCTCGACGTCACGATCCAGGCCCAGATCCTGGAGCTGATGAAGGACCTCACCAAGCGCTTCGGCGTCGCCTTGATCGTCATCACCCACAACCTGGGCGTGGTGGCGCGCTACGCCGACCGCGTGAACGTGATGTACGCCGGCCGGATCGTCGAGAGCGGCAGCGCGGCGGACATCTACCACCGGCCGATGCACCCTTACACGCTCGGGCTGCTGCGCAGCGTGCCGCGCATGGACCGGCCGCGCGGCGAGAAACTGATCCCGATCGAAGGCCAGCCGCCCGACCTCACGCGCGAGATCGCCGGTTGCGCCTACCGTGCGCGCTGCAGCTTCGCCACCGAGCGCTGCGCGCGCGAGGACCCGGTGCGCGAGGCGGTCGGACCGGGGCACGACTCGGCCTGCTTCGAGAAGGACCGGCTGGCGCGCATGCTCAAGGTGGCCTCGTGAGCGCGGCGCCGGCGGGGCGCCCGCTGCTCGAGGTGAAGAACCTCAAGATGCACTTCCCGGTGACCGAAGGGGTGATGGTGCGCAAGGTGGTGGCGACGGTCAAGGCGGTCGACGACGTCAGCTTTACCCTGCAGCCGGGCGAGACGCTCGGGCTGGTGGGCGAGTCCGGCTGCGGCAAGACGACCACCGGGCGCTGCATCCTGCAGCTCGAGCGGCCCACCGCGGGCCAGATACTGTTCGAGGGCGAGGACCTGGCGCGGCTCGACCGCAAGGGCCTGAGCGCCAAGCGCGAGCGCATGCAGGTCATCTTCCAGGACCCTTACAGCTCGCTCAACCCGCGCATGAAGGTCGGCTCGATCATCGGCGAGCCGATGAAGGTTCACCGCATCCTGCCCGACGCGAAGCGCAGGCGCGAGCGCGTCGCCGAGCTGCTCTCGGTGTGCGGCCTCAATCCCAAGTTCATGGACCGCTATCCGCACGAGATGAGCGGCGGGCAGCGCCAGCGGGTCGGCATCGCGCGCGCGCTCGCGCTAAATCCGCAGTTCATCGTCTGCGACGAGGCCGTGTCGGCGCTCGACGTCTCGATCCAGGCGCAGGTGATCAATCTGCTCGAGGACCTGCGCGACAAGTTCAACCTGGCGTACCTGTTCATCGCGCACGACCTGAGCGTGGTGCGCCACCTTTGTCACCGGGTCGCGGTGATGTACCTGGGCAAGCTGGTCGAGCTGGCCGATTCGGACGAGCTGTTCGAGCATCCCAGGCACCCCTATACCAAGGCGCTGCTCGAGGCCGTGCCGATCCCCGACCCGGCGATCGAGAAGGACCGTGTGCACCGCATCATGCAGGGCGAGGTGCCGAGCCCGATGAATCCGCCCAGCGGCTGCGTCTTCCACCCGCGCTGTTCGCTCGCGGTGGACAGCTGCAAGCGCGAGGTGCCGCAGGCGCGCGAGCTGCGCCCCGGGCACTGGGTCGCGTGCCCGAGGGTGTAGCGCGCGGCGCAAGCTTTCGCGTTTGATAGCTTCGGCGAAGCTGGTATAGACTGGGCTCAACAATATAAGAAAGAAAGCGCTACACGCCAAAACAGAGGAGGGAGGCCAATGAAAGGCAATCGATTCAAGGCGCTCTGCGCGCTTGCGGCCGGCGTCGCCATGGCGATCGGTGCGTCGGGCCAAGCCGCGGCGGAAACGCCCAAGCACGGGGGGATCCTGAAATACGTGGTGCCCGACGAACCGCCGAGCTTCGACGGGCACATTGAAACGACCTTCGCCCTGATCCATCCGGTCAGGCCCTTCTACAGCGTGCTGATCAAGGTCAACCCGGAGAATCCATCATCCACCACGGACTTCGTGTGCGACGTTTGCGTCGGCAAGGTGCCCGAGCCGACCGACGGCGGCAAGGTCTACACCTTCAAAATCCGCGACGACGTCAAGTTCCACAGCGGCGAGAAGATGACCGCGCAGGACGTGCTCGCAACCTACCGCAAGATCATCTTCCCGCCCGCCGGCGAGCCGAGCGCGCGCAAGGCGTTCTTCTCCATGGTGGAGAGCGTTACCGCGCCTGACGACCACACCGTGGTGTTCAAGCTCAAGTACCCCTCGGGTGCGTTCATCCCGGCGCTCGCGGTGCCGTTCAACTGGATCTACGAGAAGGCCAAGCTCGACAAGGACATTCACTGGTACGAGACCCACATCGACGGCTCCGGCGCGTTCATCTTCGAAAAGAGGGAGGCCGGCGCGTACATCAGCGGCAAGCGCGATCCCGACTATTACGTCAAGGGCAGGCCCTATCTGGACGGCTTTCAGGCGATCTTCGCCAAGAAGGAGTCGCTCAGGGTGCAGGCGATCCGCGGCGACCGCGCGGCGATCGAGTTCCGCGGCTTTCCGCCGAAATCGCGCGACGACCTGGTCGCGGCGCTCGGCGACAAGATCACGGTCGAGGAAAGCGACTGGAACTGCGTGCTGCTGATGACGGTCAATCACAAGCGCAAGCCCTGGGACGACGTGCGCGCACGCCGGGCGCTGACGCTCGCGGTCGACCGCTGGGGCGGCTCGAAGTACCTGTCCCGGATCGCGATCGTGAAGACCGTGGGCGGCATCGTATTCCCCGGCTCGCCCCTCGCGGCGACGAAGGAGGAGCTGGAGCAGATCGCCGGCTACTGGCCCGACCTGAACAAGTCGCGCGCCGAGGCGCGCCGGCTGCTGAAGGAGGCCGGGGTCGATCTGTCGAAGACCTACTACCTCAACAACCGCGCGGTCGACCAGCCCTACAAGATCGTCGGCACCTGGCTGCTTGACCAGTGGAAGCAGGTGGGCCTGAAGTTCGACCAGCACGTGTTCCCGACCGGCCCGTTCTACGACATGCTGCGCAAGAAGAAGGAGTACGACGTGTCGCTGGACTTCAATTGCCAGTCGGTCGTGAATCCGCTGGTGGACGTGTCGAAGTTCATCTCCGACGACCGCGCGGGCAACAACTACGGCAGCTACCAGGACCGGGACGTCGACGCGCTGTTCGACAAGATGAACCGCACCGCCGACCCGGCGGAGCAGCGTAAATACATGCGCGAGATGGACAAACTGACGCTCGACACGCACGCGAACGCGTTCATCACGCTGTGGTGGTACCGGATCGTCCCGCACCGCTCCTACGTGAAGGGCTGGAAGATCAGCCCGAGCCACTACCTCAACCAGTCGCTGGACAATGTCTGGCTCGACAAGTAGGGCCGGCTAAGCTGACCTCGCCGCCCGCGGCTCCGGCCGCGGGCGGCGTCGTCTGGGGCCCGGAAAATGTACCGCTACATCCTGAAGCGCCTGCTGCTGATGATCCCGACCCTGTTCGGGGCGGCGGTACTGGTGTTCACCCTTCTGCGCCTGATCCCGGGCGACACTTGCGAGCTGCGCCTGGCCGGCTCGGGCGGCTATTTCGACCAGTCGGCGCTCGACATCTGCCGGCACGACATGGGAATCGACCGGCCGAAGCTGGTGCAGTTCTGGAATTTCATCTGGGGCATCATGCGTTTCGACTTCGGCAAGTCGATGTGGACCGGCCAGCCGATCGTGTCCGAGATGGCGATGCGCTTCCAGCTCTCGATGGAGATCGCGATCGTCGCCACCATCGTCGCAATCCTGGTTTCGGTGCCGCTGGGAACGATCTCGGCGGTGAAGCAGAACACCTGGATCGACTACGTGGTGCGCGCGATCAGCATCGCCGGCATCGCCATGCCGTCGTTCTGGCTCGGCATCCTGATCATTCTCGGCCTGCTGATCGGCACGCAGCATTTGTTCGGCACGCCCTGGATGCCGCCGATCACCTATACGCCGATCTGGGTCGACCCGATGAAGAACCTGGCGCTGATCGTCTGGCCGGCGATCGCGACCGGCTACCGCTATTCGGCGGTCGCGACGCGCATGACGCGCTCGGCCATGCTCGAGGTGCTGCGCGAGGACTACGTGCGCACCGCGCGCGCCAAGGGGCTTTGGGAACGATTGATCATCCGGCGCCACGCTCTGAAGAACGCGATGCTGCCGGTGATCACGGTGATCGGGATCGAGTTCGCGTTCCTGATCGGCGGCCTGGTGGTCACCGAGCAGGTGTTCAACCTGAACGGCCTGGGCAAGCTGTTCGTCGAGTCTGTCACCAACAACGACTATTCGATGACCCAGGCGCTGGTGATGCTGGTGGTGATGATCTTCCTGTTCGTCAACCTGCTGGTCGACATCCTGTACGCCTGGCTCGACCCGCGCATCCGCTACCGCTAGAAGGGCAACTCGCAATGGCCGTCACCAGCGCCGACATCGAAGCCCAGCTTGCCGCTGCCCGGCCGCCCCTGGGCAAGGCGGCGCTCGCGCTGATCCGCCAGCAGCCGCTGGGGGCGGTAAGCGCGTTGCTGGTGATCGCCATGATCCTGATGGCCGTGTTCGCGCGCCAGATTGCGCCCTACGATCCGGTCGCCAATCACTACGAATACATGCAGCTTGCGCCGAGTGCGAACTTCTGGCTGGGCACCGATCAGTTCGGGCGCGACATCCTGTCGCGCATCATCTGGGGCGCACGCACGGCTCTGTTCATCGGCTTTTCGTGCGCCTTCATCGGATCGTTTGCCGGGCTGGTCCTGGGCGTGACCAGCGCCTACTTCGGCGGCTGGTTCGATCTGATCTTCCAGCGCGTGATGGACGTCTTTCTCGCCTTCCCGCTGATCATCATGGCGCTCGCGGTGGTGGCGATCTACGGCACCGGCGCGCAGAACGTGATCGTCGCCATCACCATCCCGCTCATCCCGCGCTGCGCGCGGGTGGTGCGCTCGAATGCGCTCGCGATCCGCGAAATTCCCTACGTCGACGCCGCGCGCGCGCTGGGTTTCAGCCACATGCGGATCATCCTGCGCCACATGGCGCCGAACTGCATGGCGCCGTTCCTCATCATGCTCACCACCTTTCTCGGTCAGGCGATTCTGCTCGAGGCCACGCTGTCCTATCTCGGACTCGGCGTGCAGGAACCGACCCCGGCCTGGGGCCTGATGCTGCAGGGCGGTGCGGAGGAATACGCCGAGAGCGCGCCCTGGATCGCGATCTTCCCCGGGCTCGCCATCACGCTCGCGGTGTTCGCTTTCAACCTGTTCGGCGACTCTCTGCGCGATACGCTGGATCCCAAGCTGCGCAGCCGTTAGCGGCGGTACTGGCCGCTCGACTCGGCACGCAGGCGGATCAGCCCCAGCAGGCTCTCGGTGTACGGCGCGGCGACGCCCGCGTCGCGCGCGATCTCGAGCGTGCCGGCGAGCAGGCCGTCGATTTCGAGCGGCTTGCCGGCTTCCATGTCCTGCAGCATCGAGGTCTTGAACCGGCCCAGCGCGCGCGCCATGTCGATGCGCGCCTCGGGATCGATGTCGGCATCCACGCCCACCGCGCGCCCGATCTCGAGCACCTCGCGCATGACCGCGACCATGTAGCCCTTGACCAGCGGGTCCGCGATCAGCCGGTCCGAGGTCGAAGAGGTCAGCGCCGAGACCGGATTGAAGCTCACGTTGCCGAGCAGCTTGACCCAGAATTCCTTTTCGATCGCGTCGCTGCGCAGCACCTCGAAGCCGGCGCGGCCGAGCGCCTCGGCGAGGCGCTGGGTGCGCGCGGTGTTGCGGCCGCCCGGCTCGCCGAGGATGAGCCGCCGGCCCTGGTTGTGGCTGATCGTGCCCGGCGCGATGGTCGAGGCGGCGAGGTGGATGACGCATCCGACGATACGCTCGGTGGGCATGGCCCGCGCGAGCGCGCCGCCGGGGTCGAGGCTCTCGAGCCTGAGCTTGCCGCCGCCGTAGGGCAAGCGGTCGAAGAACCACCACGGCACGCCGTTCATGGCAGTGACGATCGAGGTCTGCGGGCCGAGCAGCGGCGCGATCGAGGCCGCAACTTCGGGCAGGCTGTGGCCCTTCACGGTCACGATGACGTAGTCCTGGGCGCCGAGCTCGGCCGGATCGCTCGCCGCGCGCGGCCGCGCGGTGAGCGTCGCGCCGCTCTCGCGGCCGCGGATGCGCAGGCCGTGTTGCCGGATCGCCTCGAGCTGCGCGCCGCGCGCGACCACCCCGACCTCGTTCCCCGCTTCGGCCAGCCACGCGGCCATCAGCCCGCCGACCGCGCCGGCGCCGTAGATGCAGATCCTCATTGCATGCGGGGGATTATTCCTAGCGCGGCTGTATGCCGCCGGACCCCTGACCGTAGATCCAGGTGATATCGAATCGTTTCACCGGATTGCCATGGGCATCGTTGGCGAACACGGCGTAGGTGTAGGTGGCCGGCTTGGTCTTGTAGAGAAGCGGGAACTGGTACTTGCCGCCCGCGCACGCGACCGACGCATTATCGCTAGGTGAGGTCTGGCCGGTCGCCGCCCGATTGACCTCGGTGACGCCCGTGCACGTCCCCGAAATCACGAGACTCGGGTTGGTCGACACGTAAGGGTTGCTCGAGGGCTGCGCGAGCGTGAGCGCAGGAAGCACGGGCGCGAGGACACGCGTTGCGGGCGCGTAAGAATTGGGCGAAGGCGGCTGCCAGGGATGGGCTTGCACGCTGGACCCCGTTGCGGGCTGCACGACCGGGTTGCCCGCCCACGCGCAGGCCGCTGCGAAGTACAGCAAAGCGAACGTGATGTTGCGCCGAACCATGGATTTCCCCCTGAGTTTCCCGTCGGGTAGATTTTCTCAGCAAACGCCGCAGAGCGGTACCGGGTCTCGCGAGCGCTGACCAGGTGCTATCCTCGCGTCAGGATCCGCGCTGCCGGACGACCAATCGGCGTACGCAACCCGAGGAGCCAAGCCATGTTCGGATTCAGGAAAATGACCCAGCTGCTTCCCGCCGGGCGCACCCTGCCGGGCCGGGGCGACAAGATGCCGGTGCCCGAGGCGCACTTCGTCAACGGCCACCCGCTCAGGCCGCCGTTTCCGCAGGGGCTCGAGCAGGCGCTGTTCGGCATGGGCTGCTTCTGGGGCGCCGAGCGCCTGTTCTGGCAGGTCCCGGGCGTGTACTCGACCGCGGTCGGCTACGCCGGCGGCGCGACGCCCAACCCCAGCTACGAGGAAGTCTGCAGCGGCATGACCAACCACGCCGAGGTGGTGCAGGTGGTGTTCGATCCCGAGCGGGTCGGCTACGAGGCGCTGCTCAAGGTGTTCTGGGAGGGGCACGATCCGACCCAGGGCATGCGCCAGGGCAACGACGCCGGCACCCAGTACCGCTCGGCGATCTACGCCTACGGCGACGAGCAACTGCAGGCGGCGCTGGCTTCGAAGCAGGCGTTCGAGAAGGAGCTCCTCAAGCGCGGCTTCGGCAAGATCACGACCGAGATCCGCGCCGCGCCCGAGTTCTTCTATGCCGAGGACTACCACCAGCAATACCTCGGCAAGAACCCGAACGGCTACTGCGGTTTGGGCGGCACCGGCGTGACCTGCCCGGCGGGAGTGCTGGCCAAGGCCTGATGCGGCTCGACGGCGAGCGCGCGAAGCCGGCGAAGGAGGTATATCCCGGCGATCGCCTCGCGATCCGGACCGGGGATACCGAATGGGAGGTCACGCTGCGCGCCGAGCGCAGCCTCATGGTCGAGCCGGCGCGCGAGCTTCATGGAAGGCCGACCAAGCGCGACCGCCGCAGCCTGGAGCGCCTGCGGCGCGGAAGCTGACGGCATAGGACAGAATCGAAGATTGGGATTCCGATAGTCTAGAAGGGCTTTGTCCCTCTCATTTGATTGCGAGTCGGTCCAACGAGATGCCAGGATTTCGCTTAACGCTGCTCGGTGGTTTTCGCCTTGAGGATGAGGACGGCAAGGAAGTAGCCGTTGGCTCACGCAAGGCGCAGGGATTGCTTGCGGTTCTTGCGCTCAGCAGTCCGGCCGCCGTCACGCGCGAGCGCATCGCGGCTATGTTTTGGGGCGATCTGGCGGACGAGCGCGCCCGCCACAGCTTGCGCCAGCTGCTGAGCAGCCTGCGGCGCGATGCAGAAATTGTCGACGCGAGCGGTGACGCGCTTTCCCTCGACACGCTGGTCTGCAAGGCCGATGCGACCGAATTTCAGCAACTCGCGCGAAGCGCGGACCCGAACGAGATCGAGGCTGCCGTAGCGGTCTACGCGGGACCCTTGCTTGATAACTTGTCGCCGAAAGAGGAGGTCTTCGAGGAGTGGCTGCGCGCCGAGCGCACGCGGCTGGCGAAGCTGGCTACGAGCGCGATGGCGCGGCTTGCGGCGCAGCGTGCGGACGCGCAGGACCACGAGGCCGCCGTTCGTGTTCTGCGGCGCTGGCTGGCCGACGATCCTGCAAACGAGGAGGCGCACCGCGCATTGATGCGCGCGTACGACGCTATGGGTCGGCGCAGCGAAGCGCTGGCGCAATATCAGGTGTGCAAAGAGCATCTGCGCAAACAGCTCGGGGTCGAGCCGGACGCGACCACGCAGGCGCTGCGCGAATCCATACGCAGGTCTAACCTCGGCGCGCGCGGCGCGAACGGGGAAGGCATGCCAGCGATCTCAGTACTGCCGTTCGTCAATCACGCGCGCACACCCGAACTCGATACGCTCGCCAAGTGCCTTGCGGAAGACCTCAGCAGCCAACTCGCGCGTACACCGGGATTCCAGGTTGTCGCGCAGCCGGCGATTGTTGCGGCCACACAGTCAGATCCAGGCGACATGCAGCACATTGCGCAAACGCTGCGTGCGCGCTATCTGATCAGCGGGAGCTTGCGCCAGCCCGAGCCCGGATGTGTGCGCGTGGCGATGCAAATTGTGGATGGCGAGAGCGCTCAATACGTCTGGACCATGCAGCAGGACCTGGCGTCGCCTCGCGGGAGCCGGGAAGTCGACGACTTCGTCGCCGGCACCGCCGCAAAAATCGAGCAGCAGCTGACCCTAGCCGAGGCCAGCGAGGGTCGTAAGCGAACCGAGGGGCACGATGCGTGGGACAAGATGCGCCAGGCGAGCAGCGCCTTGTTCTCGGCCGGCTGGTCCGAAGAAGCGGTAAATGCGTCGGTGAGCCTGTACCGCGAGGCCATTGCGCTCGATCCGATGCTCGCGCTCGCGCACGCCCAGAAAGCGCTCGTCATGGCGCTGGCCTCGAGGTGGGGATTGCTCGGGGGCGACGCTCCCCGCGAAGAGGCGCGTGCCGAGGCCGAGAAGGCGCTGGAGCTGCAACCGACCAGATCGGAGGTGCTGGGCTCCGCGGGCTGCGCCCTGGCCGACCTCGGCGATACGGAACGTGCCCTGCCGCTCCTGGAGCGCGCAATCGAAGAGAACCCGAACAACGCCCAGGCCTGGGCTGCACTTGGCGCTACACATCTGCTGCGACGGCAATACGAACCGGGAGTGGAGTCGCTGCGGCGCGGGTTGCGCATTAGCCCCACTGACTACCGGCGCTCGGTATGGCTCACGGCGCTCGCCGGCGGCCTTGCCCATCTGAAGCAGTTCGACGAGGCGCTCGCCGCGGCCCAAGGCGCCTGCCGTGCCGACTCGAAGTTCTATCCGGCGCAGATCGTCCTCGCCATGGTCCTGACCAAGCTCGGCAGGGAGGCCGAGGCCGTCAAGGCGCTCACCGAGGCGAGGCGTATCCGCCCGCGGCTCGCGATCGGGGAAGTCCGGCTCTGGGCGGGGCGGACCCTGGATCGACCCGCCGAATCCCTCGGACTCCGAAACAGAGCGTCGTCGCGCAACGTTTGACGGTCGATTGACGCGTTTCGGGACGGCCGCTTGACGTGCTGCCGGCAAACTCGCTGCTGCCCCTCTAGATCGCCATTGGGGAGAGCGAAAATCCGTCATCCGGAACATCGACAGGAGAGACGCCCATGGACCAGGAAAAACTGCAAGCTGCGCTCGCACGCGCCGAGAACGCCTTCGCCAAGCGCCCCAGCGTCGCGAAACTGGACAAGATCACCACGGCGACGGTGAGCGATGGAACATTGTGCGAAGTCGTCGAGAACGACTGGAAATTCGTGGTCGACATGCCGGAGACGCTGGGCGGTGGAGCCAAAGGCCCGACGCCAGGAACCTACGTGCGTAGCGGCCTCGCTGCCTGCCTCGCCATTGGATATTCACATCGAGCCGCGTTTCTTGGCGTGCCGATCCGCCGCGTGCGGGTGGAGCTGCATGCCGACGTCGACTTGCGCGGCATCTTTTGCGGCATGGCCACGGTCCCCGCGTATAACGGAATCATCTACGTCGTCACGGTGGAAAGCGACGCGCCGGAAGCCGACATCATGCGTGTGCTCGACGAGGCGGACGCGCGCAGCCCCTATGTGGACGTGTTTCGCAGACCGCAGTCGCTGCGGCGCGAGACGAAGATCCTGCGCAGCGAGACGGTGTAGCCATGGATGCACGCTTGCAAAGGCGAGTCCAGCGCTACGGCTGGGATCGCGCCGTGGGTCGCTATGAACAGCACTGGCTGCACCGGCTCTGGCCCGCGACCGAGCGGGTGCTGGAGCGCGCGGCCATCGCGCCAGGGGAGAGCGTGCTCGACGTGGCGTGCGGAACCGGCGTACTGACGATCGCAGCGGCGGGCCGGGCGGGCGGGAGCGGAATGGCCGTCGGCACCGATATCTCCGAGAAAATGGTCGAGGCGGCGCGCGCCACGGCCTCGGCGCTGGGACTGGCGAACTGCCGCTTCGAGCGCGGCGACGCAGAGCAGCCGCCCGATCTCGGGATGGAGTTCCAGGCCGGCCTGTGCGGCCTGGGGCTGATGTACATGCCGGATCCGGAGCGCGCGCTCGCCGCGCTTGCGCGACAGCTCGCGCCGACCGGAAGAGTTGTCGTTTCGGTGTGGGGGCGGCGTGACCGCTGCGGCTGGGCCGAGATCTTTCCCATCGTCGACGCGCACGTCGAGTCCGACGTGTGCCCGCTGTTCTTTCGCATGGGGACGGGCGAGGCACTGCGCCACGGGCTCGAAGCGGCTGGCCTGAAGGACGTTGCCACGGAACGGCTGCCGATGACGCTGCGTTTCGACCACGCCGAGGAAGCCTGCGATGCAACTTTTCTGGGCGGGCCGGTTGCGCTGGCCTACGCGCATTTCGACGCAGCGAGCCGGGCGGCCGTGCGCGCCGATTACCTGCGGTCGGTGGAGCCTTACCGGCGCGGCGAGGCCTACGAGATTCCAGGCGAGATCGTCATCGGCCGTGGAATCGTTCCGACCTGAACGGAAGGAGATCTCAATAATGGAGGCAAGCATGAAGCAATTGCAAAATGTAGAGCTCGATGAGCTCAGAGCCCATTTCCGCGGAGATGTGATTCTCCCGAGCGACGCGCGATACGACGCGGCGCGCAAGGTCTACAACGCAATGATCGACAAGCGCCCTGCGCTGATCGCATTTTGCACCGACGTCGCCGACGTCATCGTGGCGGTCGGGTTCGCTCGCGAGAACGAGCTTCTGCTCGCGGTGCGCGGCGGCGGCCACAACGGCGGCGGGCTTGGGGTATGCGACGGCGGTTTGGTCGCGGACCTGTCGCGTATGCGCGGCGTGCGCATCGACCTGGAGTCCCGTACCGTCAGGGTCGACGGCGGCTGCACCTGGGGTGACGTCGACCACGCGACACACGCGTTCGGGCTGGCGACCCCCAGCGGTATCATTTCCACCACCGGCGTGGGCGGCCTTACCCTGGGTGGGGGAATCGGCCACCTGTCGCGCAAGTACGGACTGAGCGTCGACAACCTGCTTGAGGCGGACGTTGTGCTCGCCGACGGTCGTTTCGTCACCGCGAGCCCGAAGCGGAACAGCGACCTCTTCTGGGCATTGCGCGGAGGAGGCGGCAACTTCGGTGTGGTCACCTCGTTCGTGTTCCGGCTCCATCCGGTCAAAACCATCGTTGGCGGACCGACGCTGTGGGAACTCGACCAGTCAGAGAAGGTGCTGCGCTGGTACCGCGACTTCTTGCCTTCGGCGCCGCACGAGCTGAACGGCTTCTTCGCCTTCCTCACCGTGCCGCCCGCGCCGACTTTCCCGGAGGCGCTGCACCTGAAGAAGATGTGCGGCGTAGTCTGGTGCTACTGCGGTCCGGAGGACAAGGCCGACAGGGTGTTCGAACCGATCCGCAAGTTCGGCCCGCCGGCGCTCTACGGCGTGCAGCCGATGCCTTTTCCGATGCTGCAGACCGCATTCGACCCGCTCTATCCGGCGGGTCACCAGTGGTACTGGCGCGCCGACTTCGTCGACGAGTTGAGCGACGCCGCAGTCGCACTGCACGCCAAGCACGGCGCCCAGATGCCGAGCATGCAGTCGGGCATGCACCTGTACCCGATCGACGGCGCGGTGCACACGGCCGGCAATGACGATGCGGCGTTCAGCTACCGCAGCTCCAGGTGGGCCGAGGTTATCGTCGGGGTCGACCCGGACCCGGCCAATGCGGGTCGGATCACCGACTGGACCAAGCGCTACTTCGACGCGCTGCATCCGCACGCAGCGGGCGGGGCGTACGTTAATTTTATGATGGACGAGGGCCAGGAGCGGGTACAGGCGACCTACCGCGGTAACTATGACCGGCTCGCGAAGCTCAAGCGCAAGTACGACCCGCAGAACTTATTTCGCGTCAATCAGAACATACGGCCCGCGGCTTAGGTATTCGCTCCAATTTGAAGCAGAGCGACGACACGGCAATCAAAATTTTGTCTCTGCAGCAGCCCATTTACGCTTCAGCATCGTGTGCGCGTCCTCGATGGCCTTGAATGGGCTCCTGCACAGGGGATCGAGCCGAAGAAGAAGGTCTCGAGCTTGGCGGCGATGAGCGTCTGCCACTGGTCTGCCACTCCTACGGCGACGAGCAACTGCAGGCGGCGCTGGCTTCGAAGCAGGCGTTCGAGAAGGAGCTCCTCAAGCGCGGCTTCGGCAAGAACCCGAACGGCTACTGCGGTTTGGGCGGGACTGGCGTGACCTGCCCGGCGGGAGTGCTGGCCAAGGCCTGATGCGGTCCGCTATTTCCGCTTCAGCATCGTCTGCGCGTCGTCGATCACCTTGAACGGGCTGCGGCCCCAAAGGATCGCGCCGTAGAAGAAGGTCTCGAGCTTGGCGGCGTTGAGCGCCTGCCACTGGTACTGGTTCACCAGGATCACCTGTCCGGTCATGCCGAGCTCGCCGATTATGCTGAAGTGGCCCTCCAGCACCGGCTTCTGCGGCGGCTTGTCCCACTTCACGGGGTCGACGCGGGAGATCGACCCCGGCTGCTCGCCCGGATAGACGTCGAACGAGCCGTGGCAGCCGTCCTGGCTGCGCAGCGAGCAGGCGAGACGGCTGCCGCGCGCTGGCATGCGGCGGGTCCGCTCCGGATCAGGCGGCGACGGCGGCCGCCGGGCCGCCGGCGCGAATAAGGTCGCGCAGCACGTAGGGCAGGATCCCGCCGTGCTTGTAGTAGTCGACCTCGATCGGGGTGTCGATGCGCGACTTCACCTTGACCTGCCGGCTGCTGCCGTCCTTGCGCTTGATGAACAGCATCAGCTCCTGCTGCGGCCGGATGTCTTCCATCCCGAGCACGTCGACCGTCTCGTCGCCCTGCAGGCCGAGCGACTGCGCCGAGTCCGAGCCGATGAACTGCAGCGGCAGCACCCCCATGCCGACCAGGTTGGAGCGGTGGATGCGCTCGAAGCTGCGCGCGATCACCGCCTTGACGCCCAGCAGCTGGGTGCCCTTGGCGGCCCAGTCGCGCGAGGAGCCGGTGCCGTATTCCTCGCCGCCGAACACCACCGTCGGCGTGCCTTCGGCGAGGTAGCGCATCGCGGCGTCGTAGATCGGCATCTTCTCGCCCTTGTACAGCGTCAGCCCGCCCTCGGTGCCGGGCAGCATCAGGTTCTTGATCCGTACGTTGGCGAAGGTGCCGCGCATCATGACCTCGTGGTTGCCGCGCCGCGCGCCGTAGCTGTTGAAGTTCGCCACCGAGACGTCATTCTCCTGCAGGTAGATGCCCGCGGGCGAGGTCGGCTTGATCGAGCCCGCCGGCGAGATGTGGTCGGTGGTGACCGAGTCGCCGAAGATGCCGAGGATGTGCGCGCCGGCGATCCCCGCGACCTTTGCCGGCCGCATCTGGAAGTCCTCGAAGAACGGCGGCTCGGCGATGTAGGTCGACTCGGGCCAGGTGTAGACCTGGCCTGACGGGGCGGAGATCTTCTTCCACAACGGGGTCGCGTCGGCCAGACCCGAGTACAGCCGGCGGAAGGTCTTGGCGTCCATGGCGAGCTTCATCAGCGCCGCGACCTCGTCGTGCGACGGCCAGATGTGGCCGATGTAGACGTCCTGCCCGTCCTTCGATTTGCCGAGCGGTTCGGTGCGGAAGTCCTTCAGCATGGTGCCGGCGATCGCGTACGCCACCACCAGCGGCGGGCTGGCGAGGAAATTGGCGCGCAGGTTGGGATGGATGCGCGCCTCGAAGTTGCGGTTGCCCGAGAGCACCGCGGCGCACACCAGGTCGCTCTTGACCACCGTTTCCTCGATCGACTGCGCGAGCGGCCCCGCGTTGCCGATGCAGGTGGTGCAGCCGTAGCCCGCGAGGTAGAAGCCGAGCTTCTCGAGGTAGGGCAGCAGCCCCGCCTTGGTCAGGTACTCGGTTACCACGCGCGATCCCGGTGCGAGCGAGGTCTTGATGTGCGGCTTGACCTTGAGCCCCAGCTCGACCGCCTTCTTCGCCAGCAGCCCCGCGGCGAGCAGCACTCCGGGATTGGAGGTATTGGTGCAGGAGGTGATCGCGGCGATCAGCACGTCGCCCGATCCGATATCGATGCCGTCGAAGGTCTTGAAGCGCTTGCCCAGGTCCTCGGGCTTCTTGGCGAAGCCGTTCTCGGTCACCGGCTTGGAGTAAAGGCTGGTGAAGGTGCTCTTTACGCGCTCCAGCCCGATGCGGTCCTGCGGCCGCTTGGGCCCGGCGAGCGAAGGCATGACCGACGCCAGGTCGAGCTCGAGCGTCTGGCTGTAATCGATGCTGCCGTCGGCCGGCATGCCGTACAGGCCCTGCGCCTTGCAGTAGGCTTCCAGCGCCTCGACTTCGGCGTCGCTGCGGCCGGTGCCGCGGAAGTAATCGAGCGTCCTGTCGTCCACCGGGAAGAAGCCCATGGTCGCGCCGTACTCGGGGGCCATGTTGGCCAGCGTCGCACGGTCCGGCACCGTCAGCGACGCGGCGCCGGCGCCGAAGAACTCGACGAACTTGCCGACCACCTTGGCCTTGCGCAGCATCTCGGTCACGGTGAGGACCAGGTCGGTCGCGGTGCAGGCCGGGTGCAGCCGGCCCTTGAGGTGCACGCCCACCACGTCGGGGGTCAGGAAATAGACCGGCTGGCCGAGCATGCCGGCCTCGGCCTCGATCCCGCCGACGCCCCAGCCCACCACGCCGATGCCGTTGATCATGGTGGTGTGGCTGTCGGTGCCGACCAGGGTGTCCGGGTAGTAAACGCCTTCCTTCGACTTGTGCACGCCGCGCGCGAGGTACTCCAGGTTGACCTGGTGCACGATGCCGATGCCCGGCGGCACGACCTTGAAGGTGTCGAAGGCCTGCATGCCCCACTTCATGAACTGGTAGCGCTCCTGGTTGCGCTTGAATTCCAGGCGCATGTTGAGGTCGAGCGCGCTCTTCGAACCGTAGTGGTCGATCTGCACCGAGTGGTCGACCACCAGGTCGACCGGCACGAGCGGCTCGATCAGCTTCGGGTTCTTGCCCATCCTGCGCGCCGCGTCGCGCATCGCGGCGAGGTCGCACAGCAACGGCACGCCGGTGAAGTCCTGCAGCACGATGCGCGCCAGCACGAACGGGATCTCCTCGCTGCGCGCTGCGTTCGGCTGCCAGCCTGCGAGCTGGCGCACGTGCGCCTCCGTGATCTTCTTGCCGTCGCAGTTCCTCAGCACGGACTCGAGCACGATGCGGATCGACACCGGCAGGCGCTCGACCTTGACGCCGAGCGCCTTGCCCAGGCGCGCGAGCGAGTAGTACTTCCCGTTCCTGAGCGTCTGCAGCGTGTCGTGCAGGTTGTGGGGCATGTTCATGATCCCTTTCTCGATTTCAGGTACTGCGCGAAACTGCGGCTGCGGTAGGCGCCGCTGGCGACGTACTCGCCGAGCAGCAGGAACTCCTTCGGATCGTAGAGGGCGCCGCGCTGGGTCACCAGCGGCCTGCCGTCCAGGCCGTAGAAGATGAAGGTCGGCGTGGCGCGCACGCCGGCTGCGCGCGCGAACTCCTTCTCGATCATGGTCCTGCCGTCGAAACCGGTGATCTGCTGGTCGCCGCGGGTGTCGATCTGGAACGGCTGGAAGTGCTTGCGATAGTAGGCCTGCACGTCGGGGCGCGAGAGGACCTCGCGCTTCATGCGCGCACAGTAGGGACAGTCGTCGAACTCGTACATCACCACGATCGCCCGTTTGCCGGCCTTCTGCGCGTCAGCGGCCTCGGCTTTCAGATCGCCCAGGAAGGGCTGGAAGAAGTAGTCGATCGGGTCGCGATACTCGGCCGCCGTTGCCGACTGCGCAGCCGGCGCCAGCAGGCACAGAAGCAGCAGCGCAAGGCTTCGGCTCTCAAGCCGCACGGATTCCTCCGTCACTTTCCCACTTGCACAGCTCGCCCTCCGACGGGGCGGCGGCGAGACGCTCTAGCGCGGCGTATACCCGCCCCCGCTCCTCGAGCAGTGCCGCCAGTTGCTCGTCGCAGCGTGCGATGGGAGTCGGATAGGCCCTCACTTGGGCGCTCAACTCGGCGAGCCTGAGCTCGAGCGTTTCTACCTCGTTGCGCGAAAGCATTTGGTGCATCACCCGGGCAGCTAGATTACGAACAAGTCCACGAATGCGTCTACCGGCATGGCGTGCAAGCGGCCGGCGTCCATGCAAGCCCCGAGGATCGCATTCTGCTGCTTGGATGGGAAGCGGCGCGCAAGGTTTCGCTTGAACTTCTCCACCAGCACCGGCATGCCTTCCTTGCGCCGGCGCTTGTGGCCGATCGGGTATTCGCACACGAACTCGCCCAGCTTCTTGCCGTCCTTGAATTCGACCGTCAGCGCGTTCGCGATCGAGCGCTTGTCAGGGTCGTGATAGTCGCGCGTAAAGCCCTTGTCCTCCACGCAGGTAATCCGCGCGCGCAGCGCGTCGATGCGCGGGTCGGCGGCGACCGCGTCCTCGTAATCGCCGGCGGTCAGGCGGCCGAACAGAATCGGCACCGCCACCATGTACTGGATACAGTGGTCGCGGTCGGCCGGATTGTTGAGCGGCCCCTTTTTGTCGATGATCCGCAGGCAGGCCTCGTGGGTGCGGATGGTGATCTTCTTGATCTCTTCGGGCTTGCGGTTCTGGCTCCTTAGCGCTTCGTGAATCTGCATCGCGCATTCGACCGCGGTCTGCGAGTGGAATTCGGCCGGATAGGAGATCTTGAACAGCACGTTCTCCATCACGTAGGAGCCGAATGGGCGCTGGAACTTGAACTGCTTGCCCTTGAACGAAACGTCGTAGAAGCCCCAGGTCTTGGCCGTCAGCACCGACGGGTAGCCCATCTCGCCGGTTTTCGAGATCAGCGCGAGGCGCACCCCGCGGCTGGTGGCGTCGCCCGCCGCCCAGCTCTTGCGCGAGCCGGTGTTCGGCGCGTGGCGGTAGGTGCGCAGGCTCTGGCCGTCGACCCAGGCCTGGGACACCGCGTTCACCACCTCGTCGTAGCTGCAGCCGATCATCTGCGCCACCACCGCGGTGGTGGCGACCTTGACCAGCAGCACGTGGTCGAGACCGACCCGGTTGAAGCTGTTCTCGAGCGCGATCACGCCCTGGATCTCGTGCGCCTTGATCATGCCCGTAAGCACGTCGCGCATCGGCAGCGGCTTTTTCGCGCTGCGCGAGAGCCAGTCGGCGGCGGCGAGGATGCCGCCCAGGTTGTCGGACGGGTGGCCCCACTCGGCGGCGAGCCAGGTGTCGTTGAAATCGAGCCAGCGGATCATCGCGCCGATGTTGAACGCGGCCTGTACCGGGTCGAGCTGGAACTGGGTGCCCGGGACCCTGGCGCCGTTCGGCACCACGGTGCCCGGCACGATCGGCCCGAGCAGCTTGGTGCAGGCCGGGTATTCGAGCGCTTCCAGGCCGCAGCCCAGGGTGTCCATCAAGCAGTAGCGGGCGGTCTCGTAAGCGTCCTTGCTCGTCACCTTGTGCTCGATGACATAGTCCGCGATCTGGGTCAGCACCTTGTCCGGCGCGCGCCGGACGTTCGAGATGTGGCCGGACATCTATTTGTCCGCTTCGGTCAGCGGCTCGAAGGTGTATTCGGCGCCGCCCGAAAGGGCCGGATGGCGCGGCGGCGGAGGTGGGGTGCGTGTCGAAGCATCCTTGTCCCACCAGGCGTCGCGCCCGATGCGCTGCGACTCGATCTCCTCCGGATGCTGGGCGAGGAACTGGCGCATGAACTTGGTCAGGTCGGATTCGTACTGGGCCATGCTCAGGTCCTTTCCTTCATCGGCTGCCACTTGCGGTTGTCGGGCCCGGTGTAGTTCGCGCTGGGGCGGATGATCTTGCCGTCGATACGCTGCTCGATCACGTGCGCCGACCAGCCGCTGGTGCGCGAAATGACGAACAGCGGAGTGAACATCGCGGTCGGCACGCCCATCATGTGGTAGCTGGTCGCGCTATACCAGTCCAGGTTGGCGAACATCTTCTTCTCGCGCCACATGACCTGCTCGATGCGCTCGGAGATTTCGAACAGCTTCATGTCGCCCGCATCCTGCGACAGGCGCTTGGCGACCTCCTTGATGACCTCGTTGCGCGGATCGGCGATGGTGTAGACAGGGTGGCCGAAGCCTATGATCACCTGCTTCTCGGCCACCCGCCGTACGACGTCGGCTTCCGCCTGCTCGGGCGTGTCGTAGCGGCCGATGACGTCGAACGCGAACTCGTTGGCGCCGCCGTGCTTGGGTCCCTTGAGCGCGCCGATGCCGCCGGTGATCGCGGAATACATGTCGGACCCGGTCCCGGCGATGACGCGGCAGGTGAAGGTCGAGGCGTTGTATTCGTGCTCGGCGTACAGGATAAGCGAGGTGTGCATCGCCCGCACCCACAGCTCGCTCGGCCTGCGCCCGTGCAGCAGGTGGAGAAAGTGCCCGCCGATCGAGTCGTCGTCGGTCTCGACGTCGATCCGCCGCCCGGAGTGCGAGAAGTGGTGCCAGTACAGCAGCATCGAGCCGAAGCTCGCCATCAGCCGGTCGGCGATGTTGCGCGCCTCAGACAGCTTGTGATCCTGGTTCTCCGGCAGCACCGCGCCGAGCGCCGAGCAGGCGGTGCGCATCACGTCCATCGGGTGGGCGTTGGCGGGAATGCATTCGAGAATGTCCTGCACCGCGGCCGGGATGCCGCGCAGTCCCCTGAGCTTGGTCTTGTAGGCCGCGAGTTCGGCTGCATTCGGCAGCTTGCCGTGCACCAGCAGGTAGGCGATCTCCTCGAACTCGGCCTGGTCGGCGAATTCCAGGATGTCGTAGCCGCGGTAGTGCAGGTCGTTGCCGCTGCGCCCGACGGTGCACAGGGCCGTGTTGCCGGCCGGAACGCCGGACAGCGCGACCGATTTCTTGGGCTTAGGCGTTGCTGCGGGCTGAGAAGAGCTCATCGAGTTTTTCCTCGTATGCGTGGTAGTCGAGGCATTCATACAGCTCGTCGCGCGTCTGCATGGTCGCGACGACGTTCTTCTGCGTGCCTTCGCGGCGCAGCGTCCGGTACACGTCGAGCGCGGCCTTGTTCATGGCGCGGAACGCCGAGAGGGGGTAGAGCGCGAGCGCAACGCCGACCGAGCGCAGCTCGTCGAGCGTGAACAGCGGCGTCTTGCCGAATTCGGTGATATTGGCCAGCACCGGCACCCGGGTGGCATCGACGAAGCTGCGGTACATCTCGATCGAGGGGATCGCTTCCGGGAAGATCATGTCCGCACCGGCTGCGGCGTAGGCCTGCGCGCGCTCGAGCGCGCGCTCGAGGCCTTCGCTCGCCAGCGCGTCGGTGCGCGCCATGACGACGAAATCGGGATCGCCGCGTGCATCGACCGCGGCCTTGATGCGGTCGCACATTTCCTGCTTCGACACCAGCTCCTTGCCCGGGCGGTGTCCGCAGCGCTTGGCGCCGACCTGGTCCTCGATGTGCATCGCGGCGGCGCCGAACTTGATCAGCGAGCGGGTAGTGCGTGCGACGTTGAACGCGCTTGCGCCGAATCCGGTGTCGACGTCCACCAGCAGTGGCAGGTCGCATACGTCGCTGATGCGCCGGATGTCCGTGAGCACGTCGTCCAGGTTCGAGATGCCGAGGTCGGGCATGCCGAGCGAGCCGGCCGCGACGCCTCCGCCGGAGAGGTAGATCGCGCGGTAGCCCGAGCGCCTGGCGAGCAGCGCATGGTAGGCGCAGATCGTGCCTACCACCTGCAGGGGCGACTCTTCTTTCAGCGCCAGGCGGAACTTCGCTCCGGGGGAGGTCTGGTTCATGGCGTCGCTCCTAGCCCAGCAGGTGCTTGATGCCGTCGCGCTCTTCGTGCAGCTCCTTGAGCGTCGCGTCCATGCGCTTGCGGCTGAAGTCGCTGATCTCGATACCCTTGACGATCTGGTACTGGCCTGCCCTGCAGATGACGGGATAGCCGTACAGCACGCCCTCGGCGATGCCGTAGCTGCCGTCGGCCGGGACGCCCATGGTGACCCAGTCGCCCTCGGGGGTGCCGGAAACCCAGTTGCGCACGTGGTCGATTGCGGCATTGGCGGCGCTCGCCGCGGAGGACAGGCCGCGCGCCTCGATGATCGCCGCGCCGCGCTTCTGTACGGTCGGGATCAGGGTCTTCTCGAGCCATTCCTGGTCGTCGATCATCGGCCAGACCTTCTTGCCCTCGCACTCGGCCTGGAACAGGTCGGGGTACTGGGTCGCCGAGTGGTTGCCCCACACCGTGACTTTGCGGATCGATGACAGCGGCTTGCCGAGCTTGTGCGCGATCTGCGACAGGGTGCGGTTATGGTCGAGGCGCATCATGCCGGTGAACTGCGTCGGCTTGAGCGAGGGCGCGTTCTTCATCGCGATCAGCGCGTTGGTGTTCGCGGGGTTGCCTACTACCAGCACCTTGACGTTGCGGCTGGCGACCTTGTCGAGCGCTTTGCCTTGCGGGGCGAAGATCTTGCCGTTCGCTTCCAGCAGATCCTTGCGTTCCATGCCCGGGCCGCGCGGGCGTGCGCCGACCAGCAGCGCGACCGCCACGTCCTTGAAGGCGACCATCGGGTCGGAAGCCGCGTGCATCGAGTGCAGGAGGGGAAAGGCACAGTCGTCGAGCTCCATCATCACGCCCTTGAGCGCCTTCTGCGCCTTCTCGTCCGGAATCTCCAGCAGTTGCAGGATGACAGGCTGATCCTTGCCCAGCATCTCGCCGCTGGCGATGCGAAACAGGAGGCTGTAGCCGATTTGGCCGGCGGCGCCGGTGACGGCGACGCGTACTGGGGCTTGGGACATTTTGGCTCCGGAAGGGCGCGTTCGTGAGGTGGTCGGTGATTCTAGGGCCGCTGGCCCGGGTGCGCGCGCCATGTTATGCGGCCCCCAAGACGAAGTCAATGTGTCTTATGTCTGTCATAAGACATAAGACACATAATAGACGACCGTTGCTTTCTGTGCTGAAATGACCTTTATGAGCTCGCCCACATTCAGACCGCTGTACAAGCAAATCAAGGAGTTGCTGCTGGACGGGTTGCGCGGCGGCGAATGGCGCCCGGGTGACGCGATCCCGAGTGAGATCGAGCTCGCGGCGCGCTACCGCGTCAGCCAGGGTACCGTGCGCAAGGCGATCGACGAGCTCGCGGCAGATAATCTGTTGGTGCGCCGCCAGGGCAAGGGAACCTTCGTCGCCAGCCATGGCGAGCCGCAGGTCAGGTTCCGCTTCCTGCGTTTGGCGCCCGACGCCGGCGGCGCGGTCATGGCGGAGCGCAAGCTGCTCGACTTTCGCCGCGCGCGCGCGAGCGCCGAGATCGCGCGGCTGCTCGAGCTGCGCAGCGGCGACAGCATGATCGTGCTCACGCGTCTGCTCCTGTTCTCCGGCGATCCGGTGGTGCTGGAGGAGGTCTGGCTTCCGGCCGGGCTGTTCCGCGGGCTCACCGCGGCGGCGATCACCGAGCACAAGGGCGCGCTCTACAATCTGTTCGAGACTCAGTACGGCACCCGCATGGTGCGCGCCGAGGAGAAGCTCAAGGCCAGATCGGCCGACGCGGAAACTGCGAAACTTCTCGCCGTCGCGCCGGGCCACGCGCTGCTCGAAGTGGAGCGCCTTTCATACACTTACGGCGACCGCCCGGTCGAATGGCGGCGCGGGCTGTACAAGACCGATCGCCATTTCTACCGCAGCGAGCTGGGTTAAATGCCGCATTGCAGCGATATAATTGAATCATCATGTCGCAAGCGGCCGCCAACAAGAAACGTCCCAAGTACCTCAACCTGAGCGCGCTTCTGTTCGAGATCCACCTGCCGCTGGCCGGCTGGGTGTCGATTCTGCACCGCATAAGCGGCGCGCTGCTGTTCGTCGCCACGCTCTGGCTTCTGTTCATGCTCGACCGCAGCCTCGCCTCGGCGCGCGATTTCGCATTCGTGCAGCACTACCTTGGCTTGCTGCCGGTCAAGCTCGCGCTGCTGGTCCTGATCTGGGCCTATTGCCACCATTTCTGCGCCGGCATCCGCTTCCTGCTGCTCGAGACGCAGCGCGGCTGGGACAAGCCGACTGCACGTTTGAGCAGCATCGTCGTGCTGGTCGCGGGCCTTGTCCTTGCCGCCCTGTTCGGCGCCAGGCTATGGTGAGCCGGCTCGTGGTCGGGGCGCATTACGGCTGGCGCGACTGGCTCGCGCAGCGCGTCACCGCCGTCGTCATGGCGGCGTACACCGTCATCCTCGCGGCGGTCCTGCTGCTCAGCGCGCCGATCGACTACGGCGTCTGGCACGACCTGTTCGCGCAGGGCTGGATGCGCGTGGCGACGTTGCTGTTCGCGGTCAGCGTCGCCTGGCACATGTGGATCGGCGTGCGCGACATCCTGATGGACTACGTCAAGCCCGCCGGCCTGCGGCTCGCGCTGCAGGTGTTCGTCATCCTGACCGTCGCCGGCTACCTCGGCTGGACGGTGCAGATCCTTTGGAGATGAGGGTGGGGCTGCAGGCCAGAAGATTCGACGCGATCGTGGTGGGCGCCGGAGGCTCGGGCCTGCGTGCGGCGCTCGAGCTCGCACGCGCCGGACTGCGCGTTGCGGTGCTGAGCAAGGTGTTTCCGACGCGCTCGCACACCGTCGCGGCGCAGGGCGGCATCGCGGCGCCGCTCGGCAACTCGTCCGAGGACCACTGGCACTGGCACATGTACGATACGGTCAAGGGTTCCGATTACCTCGGCGACCAGGACGCGATCGAGTACATGTGCCGGCGCGCCACCGAGGTAGTGATCGAGCTGGAGCACATGGGCATGCCGTTCGACCGGCTCGACAACGGCAAGATCTACCAGCGGCCCTTCGGCGGCCATACCCAGGACTACGGCAGCGCAAAGATGGCGATGCGCGCCTGCGCCGCAGCGGACCGTACCGGCCACGCCATGCTGCACACGCTCTACCAGCAGAACGTCAAGGCCAGCACGCAGTTCTTCGTCGAGTGGATGGCGCTCGATCTGATCCTCGACGCCGAGGGCGCGGTGCTGGGTGTGGTTGCGCTCGAGATGGAAACCGGCGAGGCGATGATTCTGCAGGCCAAGGCGACGATCCTCGCCACCGGCGGCGCGGGGCGAATCTTCGCCGCGAGCACCAATGCCTTCATCAACACCGGCGACGGCCTGGGCATGGTGGCGCGCGCGGGATTGCCGCTCGAGGACATGGAATTCTGGCAGTTCCATCCCACCGGCGTCGCGGGCGCCGGGGTGCTGATCACCGAGGGCGTGCGGGGCGAAGGCGGCTACCTGCTCAACAAGGACGGGGAGCGCTTCATGGAGCGCTACGCGCCGAACGCCAAGGACCTCGCCAGCCGCGACGTGGTGTCGCGCGCGATGGCGACCGAGATCAAGGAAGGGCGCGGCTGCGGCCCCGAGGGCGATCACGTGCTGCTCAAGCTAGACCACCTCGGACCGGAGGTGATCAACCTGCGCCTGCCCGGGATCCGCGAGATCGCGATAAAGTTCGCCAACGCCGATCCGATCAAGGACCCGATCCCGGTGGTACCGACCGTGCACTATCAGATGGGCGGCATTCCCGCCAACCATCTGGGGCAGGTGGTGGCGCCGCGCGGCGGCGACCGCGAGGCGCCGGTGCCCGGCCTGTACGCGGTGGGCGAGTGCTCCTGCGTCTCGGTGCACGGAGCGAACCGGCTCGGCACCAACTCGCTGCTCGACCTGCTGGTGTTCGGCAAGGCGGGCGGGGAGCAGGCGGTGGCCGACATACGGGCCATGCCGGCGGCGCACAGGGACCTGCCCAAGGACGCCGCGGATCGACCGCTCGCGCGCTTGGCGCGGCTCGATTCGGCAAGCGACGGCGAGCGCGTGGCCGAGCTCGGCGCCGAGCTGAGGAAGACGATGCAAGCGCATTGCAGCGTGTTCCGCTTTCCCGAATTGCTGGCCGAGGGCGTGAGCAAGGTGAAGCAAATCGCCGCGCGCGCCGAGCGGATGTCGATCGAGGACAAGTCGAAGGTGTTCAACACCGCGCGCATCGAGGCGCTCGAGCTGGACAACCTGGTGCAGACCGCGCTGGCAACCATTGTGTCGGCCGAAGCGCGCAAGGAGAGCCGCGGCGCGCAGGCGCGGGCCGATTTCCCGGAGCGCGACGACAAGAACTGGATCAAGCATACGCTCTGGTACAAGGAGGGCAATCGGCTCGAGTACAAGCCGGTCCACCTCAAGCCGATGTCGGTCGAGAGCTTTGAACCCAAGGTACGGACTTACTGATGCGCTTCTCCATCTATCGCTACGACCCCGACCGGGACGCGCGCCCGCGCATGCAGGATTACGAGCTCAGCCTCGAGCCCACCGACCGCATGCTGCTCGACGCCCTGATCCGGCTCAAGGCGCAGGACGATTCGCTTTCCTTCCGCCGCTCGTGCCGCGAGGGCGTGTGCGGCTCGGACGCGATGAACATCAACGGCAAGAACGGGCTGGCCTGCATCACCAAGATCGCGGACCTGCCGGACAGGGTGACGCTGCGGCCGCTGCCCGGTCTGCCGGTGGTGCGCGACCTGATCGTCGACATGACCCAATTCTTCAACCAGTACCATTCGATCAAGCCTTACCTGATCACGCACGATGCGCCGCCGGAGCGCGAGCGGCTGCAGTCGCCCGCCGAGCGCGAGGAACTGAACGGGCTCTACGAGTGCATCCTGTGCGCCTGCTGCTCGACCTCGTGCCCGTCGTTCTGGTGGAATCCGGACAAGTACGTCGGTCCAGCCGGCCTGCTGCAAGCCTACCGCTTCATCGCCGACACGCGCGACCAGGCGACCAGCGAGCGGCTCGACAACCTGGACGATCCGTATCGCCTGTTCCGCTGCCACACGATCATGAATTGCACCGATGCCTGCCCGAAGAACCTCAATCCGGCGCTGGCGATCGGCAAGATCAAGGAGATGCTCGTTCGGCGTGCCGTGTGATGGACCGCGTTGCGCACGATAGGCTGAAGTGGAAGTGCCGCCGGGGGCTGCTTGAGCTCGATCTGGTGCTGGGAAGATTCGTGACGCGAAACGCGGAGTCGATGACCGAGGCGGAGCTGGCGCGCCTGGGCGAGCTGCTCGAATTGCCGGACAACGACTTGTGGGACATCGTCAGCGGGCGCAGCGATCTTTACGCGGCCCGTCTGGACGATGTCGTCGCCCGCCTGCGGGCGTGTTGATAAGGAGAAGACCTTGGATAAGAAAGCCACGCTGAAGCTGCCGGACGGCGGCAGCATCGAGTTCCCGGTCCTGTCGGGATCCGTAGGGCCGGACGTCGTCGACATCCGTGCGCTGTACGGCAAGACCGGAGTCTTCACCTACGATCCGGGGTTCATGTCGACCGCCAGTTGCGCCTCGACCATCACCTATATCGACGGCGATCAGGGAGTGCTGCTGTACCGCGGCTATCCTATCGAGCAGCTCGCCGTGCATTGCGACTTCCTCGAGGTGTGCTACCTGCTGCTGAACGGCGAATTGCCAAACCAGAAGCAGAAGGCCGAATTCGTCGGCACGGTGACCCGGCACACCATGGTGCACGACCAGATCAACCGCTTCTTCACCGGCTTCCGGCGCGACGCGCACCCGATGGCGGTGCTGGTGGGCGTGGTCGGCGCGCTGTCGGCCTTCTACCACGACTCGCTCGACATCAGCGACCAGCGCCACCGCGAGGTGGCGGCGTTCAGGCTGATCGCAAAGCTGCCCACCCTGGTGGCGATGGCCTACAAGTACAACATGGGCCAACCGTTCGTCTACCCGCGCAACGAGCTTTCCTACACCGCGAATTTCATGCGCATGATGTTCGCGGTGCCGGCGGAGGAGTACAGGAGCAACGACGTGCTGGTGCGCGCGCTCGACCGCATTTTCATCCTGCACGCGGATCACGAGCAGAACGCTTCGACTTCGACCGTGCGGCTGTCGGGCTCCTCCGGCGCCAATCCGTTCGCCTGCATCGCGGCTGGAATCGCCTGCCTGTGGGGACCGGCGCACGGCGGCGCCAACGAGGCGGCGCTGCAGATGCTCGATCACATCGGCGACGCGTCCAAGATCGGCGAATTCATCAAACAGGTCAAGGACAAGAGCTCGCATGTCAAGCTGATGGGTTTCGGTCATCGCGTGTACAAGAACTACGATCCGCGCGCCAAGCTGATGCGCGAGACCTGCTACGAGGTGCTGGAGGAGCTGGGGTTGCACAACGACCGCCTGTTCAAGCTCGCCATGGCGCTGGAGAAGATCGCACTCGAGGATGACTATTTCGTCTCGCGCAAGCTCTATCCGAATGTGGACTTCTACTCCGGCATCGTGCAGCGCGCGCTCGGCATCCCGGTGAGCATGTTCACCTGCATCTTCGCGCTCGCGCGCACAGTGGGCTGGATCGCGCAATGGAACGAAATGATCGTCGATCCCGACCAGAAGATCGGGCGCCCGCGCCAGCTGTACAAAGGTGCGACGCGCCGCGACGTGCTGCCCATCGACCGGAGGTGAGCGCCATGATGAAGCAGCTGCTCGCCAACTCCTATCTGTTCGGCGGCAACGCGCCGTTCATAGAGGACCTGTACGAGCAATACCTCGTCAACCCGGGCGCGGTGCCGGAGGAGTGGCGCGAGTACTTCGACCAGATGCAGCTGATGCCGGATGCGGCGGGCAGTGCCGGCAAGGATGTGGCGCATGCGCCGGTGATCCAGTCCTTCGTGCAGCGCGGCAAGGCGGGCGAGCTGGCGGGGCGCGCTGCGCCGCAGATCGACGTGGCGCACGAGCGGCTGCAGGTCTCGGCTCTGCTGCTGGTGACCGCCTACCGGATCGCCGGCTCGCGCTGGGCGACGCTCGATCCGCTCAAGCGCATGCCGCGGCCGTCGGTGCCCGAGCTCGAGGCGGCGTACTACGACCTGACCGAATCCGACCTCGACCGGGAGGTCAGCGCGGGCTCGTTCGTCGGTCTGGACCGCACCTCGCTCAGGAACCTGATCCACGCGCTGCGCGACACCTACTGCGGCAACATCGGCTTCGAGTACATGTTCATCGGCGACCGCGCGCAGCGCGACTGGATCCAGCAGCGCGTCGAGTCGGTCCGGGCGACGCCGAAATACACGCCCGAGGTGCAGAAGCGCCTGCTGCAGAAGCTGACCGAAGCCGAGCAGCTCGAGCGCTACCTGCATACGCGTTACGTTGGCCAGAAGCGCTTCTCGCTCGAGGGCGGCGAGAGCCTGATCCCGTCGATCGACGAGCTGATTCAGCGCGCGGGCGCGGCGGGCGTGCACGAGATCGTGATCGGCATGGCGCATCGCGGGCGGCTGAACGTGCTGGTGAACGTGCTGGGCAAGATGCCGCAGGAGCTGTTCCAGGAGTTCGAGGGCAAGCACGCGCACGAGCTGCCGCTGGGTGACGTGAAGTACCACAACGGCTTTTCGTCCGACATCTCGACCGACGGAGGGCCGGTACACATCTCGCTCGCGTTCAACCCCTCGCACCTGGAGATCGTCAACCCCGTGGTCGAGGGCTCGGTGCGCGCGCGCCAGCGCCGGCGCGACGACAAGACGGGCGACCAGGTGCTGCCGATCTTGATCCACGGCGACGCCGCGTTCGCGGGACAGGGCGTGGTGATGGAAACCCTGAATTTGTCGGGCACGCGCGGCTACGGCACGGGCGGCACGGTGCACCTGGTGGTGAACAACCAGATCGGCTTCACCACCTCGGATCCGCGCGACTCGCGCTCGACGATCTACTGCACCGACGTGGCGAAGATGGTCGAAGCGCCGATCTTCCACGTTAACGGCGACGATCCCGAGGCGGTGCTGTTCGTGACCCAGATGGCGCTCGATTTCCGGCAGCAGTTCAAGAAGGACGTGGTGATCGACCTGGTGTGCTTCCGCAAGCTCGGCCACAACGAGCAGGACGAGCCGTTCATCACCCAGCCGCTGATGTACAAGAAGATTTCCCAGCATCCGGGAACGCGCAAGCTGTACGCCGACAAGCTCGCGACGCTGGGCGTGATCCAGGCCGACGACGCCGAGGCGATGATCAAGAAATTCCGTGCCGACCTGGATGCCGGCAAGCACAGCAGCAACCCGGTAATCTCGAACTTCAAGAGCAAGTTCGCGGTCGACTGGGCGCCGTACCTGAACACCAAGTGGACCGACGCGGCCGACACCCACGTCCCGCTGGCCGAGTTGCAGCGCCTGGCCGAGCGGGTCACCACGGTGCCGGAGGACTTCAAGGTTCATCCGACGGTCGAGCGCGTGCTGCAGGCGCGCCGGCAGATGGCGGCCGGCAAGCTGCCGGTCGACTGGGGAATGGCTGAGACGCTCGCCTATGCTTCGCTGGTGTCGAACGGATACGACGTGCGGCTGTCGGGACAGGACACCGCGCGCGGCACCTTCGCGCACCGGCACTCGGTGCTGCACGATCAGGACCGCGAGCGCTGGGACTCCGGCACCTACGTGCCGCTGCAGAACATCTCCAAGGACCAGGGCTCGTTCGTCGTGATCGACTCGGTGCTGTCGGAGGAGGCGGTGCTCGGCTTCGAGTACGGTTTTTCGACCGCCGAACCGACCGCGCTGGTGATCTGGGAGGCGCAGTTCGGCGATTTCGCCAACGGCGCACAGGTGGTGATCGACCAGTTCATCAGCTCGGGCGAGGCGAAGTGGGGTCGCGTGTGCGGGCTGACCATGTTCCTGCCCCATGGTTACGAGGGCCAGGGGCCGGAGCACTCGTCGGCGCGGCTGGAGCGCTACCTGCAGCTGTGCGCCGAGCACAACATGCAGGTCTGCGTGCCTTCGAACGCGTCGCAGATCTTCCACCTTCTCAGGCGCCAGATGCTGCGCCCGTTCCGCAAGCCGCTGATCGTGCTCACGCCGAAATCGCTGCTGCGCAAGAAAGAGGCATCGGTATCGATCAAGGACCTGGCCAAGGGCTCGTTCCTTACCGTCGTGCCCGAAGTCGACGCGCTCGATTCGAAGGCCGTGACGCGGGTGATCGCCTGCTGCGGCAAGGTCTACTACGACCTGCTGGCCGCGCGGCGCGAGCGGCGCCTGGACCACGTCGCGATCATCCGCGTCGAGCAACTCTATCCGTTCCCGCACAAGGCCTTCGGGGCCGAGATGAAGGGCTATCCGAATGCGCGCGAGGTCGTCTGGTGCCAGGAGGAGCCGCAGAACCAGGGCGCTTGGTACGAGACGGCGCACTACTTCACCGAGAACATGCGCAGTGACCAGAAGCTGCACTACGCCGGCCGCCCGCCGTCGGCTGCGCCAGCAGGAGGGTATCTGAGCAAGCACAACGCGCGCCAGGCGGCGCTGGTCGACATGGCATTCGGCAAATTCAAGTAGCGCTCCAGGTTGCAGCCCGGCGCGTTGCGCGCTGGTTTTTCGTCAACTCGGGCGAGGTCTAGCCGGACCCGGGGAAAAATCGAACGGGAGATCGAAGTGATTATCGAAGTCAAAGTGCCGCAATTGTCGGAGTCGGTCTCCGAGGCGACCTTGCTCGAGTGGCACAAGAAGGAAGGCGAGGCGGTGTCGCGCGACGAGAACCTGATCGACCTCGAGACCGACAAGGTCGTGATGGAGCTGCCGGCGCCGGCCGACGGCGTGCTGACCAAGGTTCTCAAGGCGGATCGCGTCGCGGTCGTCTCGGGCGAGGTGATCGCCACCATCGATACCGACGCCAAGCCCACGGCGCCCAAGCCGGCAGCCGCGACTGCGCCGGCGCCAGCCGAAGCGCCGGCCCCCGCGAGCGGCGTGCCGGTGATGCCTGCGGCCCAGAAGCTCGCCGCCGAGCAGGGCATCGACACTGGCAAGATCCAGGGCAGCGGGCGCGGCGGGCGGGTCACCAAGGGCGACGTGCTGGAGCACGTCGGCAGGCCCGCCTCTTACGCTGGCGCGGCGCCCGCGGCGGCGCCTGCCTCGACGCCGGTCGCGGCGCCCAAAAGCGCGCTGCCGCAGCCGTCGGCGCCGGTAAACGTCGAACGCCTGCTCGGCAATCGCCCCGAGCAGCGCGTGCCGATGTCGCGCCTGCGCGCGCGCATCGCCGAGCGCCTGGTGCAGTCGCAGTCGACCGCGGCGATCCTGACGACCTTCAACGAAGTCAACATGCAGCCGGTGATGGACTTGCGCAAGAAGTACCAGGAGCGCTTCGAGAAGGAGCACGGCGTGCGCCTTGGGTTCATGTCCTTCTTCGTCAAGGCCGCGGTCGCCGCGCTCAAGAAGTACCCGGTGGTGAACGCCTCGGTCGACGGCAACGACATCGTCTATCACGGCTACTTCGACATCGGCATCGCGGTGGGCAGCCCGCGCGGTCTGGTAGTCCCGATCGTGCGCGACTGCGACCAGCTCTCGTTCGCCGCGATCGAGAAAAAGATCGCGGAGTTCGGCAAGCGCGCGCAGGACGGCAAGCTGGGAATCGAGGACCTCACCGGCGGCACCTTCTCGATCTCGAACGGCGGGGTATTCGGCTCGATGCTCTCGACCCCGATCATCAACCCGCCGCAGTCCGCCATACTCGGGGTGCATGCGACCAAGGAACGCCCTGTGGTGGAGGAGGGCCAGGTCGTGGTGCGGCCGATGAATTACCTGGCGCTGTCCTACGACCACCGCATCGTCGACGGCCGCGAAGCGGTCCTGTTCCTGGTGGCGATCAAGGACGCGCTGGAGGATCCCGCGCGCCTGGTGCTGGAGGTCTAGCGCATGCAATCTTTCGATGTCGTCGTCATCGGCGCCGGGCCCGCCGGCTACATCGCCGCGATCCGTGCCGCGCAGCTCGGGCTTTCCACCGCCTGCATCGACAAATGGAAGGAGCCGGGCGGGCAGTACGCGCTCGGCGGGACCTGCCTCAACGTGGGTTGCATTCCTTCCAAGGCGCTGCTCGAGTCGTCCGAGAACTACGAGCGGGTGCTGCACCGGTTCAAGGTGCACGGTATCGCCGCCACCGGCGTCAAGCTCGACCTCGCGGCGATGCTGGAGCGCAAGGACCGGATCGTGAAGAAGATGACCGGCGGCATCGCCGGGCTGTTCAAGAAGAACAAGGTGACCTGGCTGCAGGGTCACGGCCGGCTGATGCAGGGCGGCACAAGCTGGAAGCTGGAGGTCAAGGGCGAAAAGGGCGCTGAAACGGTCGAGGCGAAGAACGTGATAATCGCCACCGGCTCCAAGGCGCGTCACCTGCCCGGGGTGCCGGTCGACAACGAGCTGGTGTGCGACAACGAGGGGGCGCTCGCCTTCGACGCGGTGCCCGAGCGCCTCGGGGTGATCGGTGCCGGCGTGATCGGGCTGGAGCTGGGTAGCGTCTGGCGGCGTCTGGGGGCCAAGGTCCGGATCCTCGAGGCGCTGCCCGAATTCCTCGGCGCCGCCGACCAAGCGATCGCGCAGGAGGCATGGAAGATCTTCACTGGTGAGCAGGCCCTGGGAATCGAGCTTGGAGTGAAGATAGGCGAGATTGTTAAATCGAAGAAAAAACTTACTATTCAATACATTACGATCGATAACTCAAGTAAAACTTTCGAATGCGATCGGCTCGTCGTGTCGATCGGCCGAGTGCCCAATAGTGACGGCCTGGGGGCCGAGAACGTCGGCTTGAAGATCGACTCGCGCGGCTTCATCGAGGTCGACAAGAACTGCCGCACTGCGCTGCCGCGTGTGTACGCGATTGGCGACGTGGTGCGCGGCCCGATGCTCGCGCACAAGGGCGAGGACGAGGGGGTAATGGTGGCCGAGATCATCGCCGGCCAGCGCGGGCACGTGAACTACGACGCCATCCCCTGGGTGATCTACACCGCGCCCGAGATCGCCTGGGTGGGCAAGACCGAGCGCCAGCTGAAGGAGGAAGGCGTTTCCTACCGCGCGGGCAGGTTCCCGTTCGCCTACAACGGCCGTGCCCTCGGGCGCGACGAGCCCGAGGGCTTCATCAAGATGCTGGCCGAGGCCAAGACCGACCGCATTCTGGGGGTGCACGTGATCGGCGGCCAGGCCTCGGAGCTTATCGCCGAGGCCGTCGTGGCGATCGAGTTCGGCGCCAGCTCCGAGGACCTGGCGCGCATCTGCCACGCGCATCCGTCGATGTCCGAGGTGATGCGCGAGGCCGCGCTCGCCGTCGACAAGCGCAGTCTGAACGGCTGACCGGCTTGCGGCTGCGTCGGGCTCCCGCCGCGACCGTCCGCGGCATGCTCTGGATGATGCTTGCCGGCGTGCTGTTCATCGTGCTCAACACGATGATGAAGCGGCTCGCCGGACAGCTCGACCCCTGGCTGGTGGGCCTGCTGCGCTACGCGCTCGGCGCCGCAGTGATCGCGTCCGCGGCCGTGCGCCTCGGCCCGCGCGCGCTGTGGCCGCGGGCGCCGCGCCTGCAATTCGTTCGCGGCCTGTTCCATTCCGGCGGCATGATCCTTTGGTTCGCCGCGCTGCCGAAGGTCGGTCTGACCGAGCTCACCGCGATCGCCTTCAGCTGCCCGATCTTCATCTGCCTGGGCGCGGTGATATTCCTGCGCGAGCGCATGACCGGCGCGCGCTGGGCGGCCGTGCTGGTCGGCTTCACCGGAGTGCTGCTGGTGCTCAAGCCGGGCTCGGGCGCCGGTTTTGCCGGCATCTCGTCGGGCATGCTGCTGATGCTCGCTTCGCAGCCCGTTTTCGCCGGCTCATACCTGGTGGCCAAGGCACTCGCCGGGCGCGAGCGCTCGGAAGTGATCGTGCTGTGGCAGCACGTCTGGGTGGTTGTGCTGCTCGCGCCTCTCGCGCTGCCGCGCTGGACGCCGCCCGACGCGCTGCAGTGGGTCCTATTCGTGGCCTGCGGCTTCTTCGGCGCCGGCGCCCACTACTGCATGACGCGGGCGTTCCGCGTGGCCGACATTTCGGCGGTGCAGACGGTCAAGTTTCTCGAGCTGGTGTGGGCGACGATCCTCGGCGTCCTCGTGTTCGGCAGCGTCCCCGCGGGGGCCACCGTGCTTGGCGGCGCGGTGATCCTGGCGAGCACGCTGCTGCTGGCGCGCCACGAGTCGCGTGCCGCGCGATTGCGCCGGCCGGAGGCGGCATGACGGGGCGTGGCTCGGCGCAGGACGTGGTGTCGGTCTACCGCGCGCAGCTGGCGAAGCGGGGTTTCGTCTCCGATCCGGCGCAGTGGCGCGCGGTCGAGCGGCTGCAGCGCCTGTACGAAGAGTGGTCGGACTACAAGGCGCGCCGCCGAACCGCCCTACGCCGCATGCTGGTGCGACCCCCACTTCCCAGGGGCGTCTATCTCTGGGGCGGCGTCGGGCGCGGCAAGAGCTTCCTGATGGACGCGTTCTTCCTCTGCGTGCCGCTGGTGAGGAAACGGCGCGTACATTTCCATCACTTCATGCGCGAGATCCACCGCGAGCTCGACGAGCTGAGGGGCACCGAGGACCCGGTCGCGGCGGTGGCCGAGCGCACCGCGCGGCGAAATCGGCTCATCTGCTTCGACGAGTTCCACGTCGGCGACATCGCCGATGCGATGCTCCTCGGGCGCTTCCTGGAGCAGGTGATGGAGCGGGGCGTGGTGCTGTGCATGACCTCGAACTACGCCCCGGATGGGCTGTACCCCAACGGGCTGCAGCGCGAGCGCTTCCTGCCGGCGATCGCGCTACTGAAGGCCCGGCTCGATGTGCTCGAGGTCGACAGCGGGGTCGACTACCGGCGGCGCACGATGGAGCGCCTGCGCGCCTATCACGTCGGGCGCGGCAGCGACGAGGCGCTGGAGCGGATCTTCCAGGCGCTCAGGGACGTGGAGGAGGAGCGCCATCCGCTCGACGTCGAGGGGCGTCAGATTCCGTACCGCAAGCGCGCCGGCGGCCTGATCTGGTTCGACTTCAAGGCGCTGTGCGGTGGGCCGCGCTCGTACACGGATTACGTCGACCTGGCCAAGCGCTTCCACAGCGTGATCCTGTCCGGCGTGCCGCGCATGTCGGCGCGCAACGCGGATGCCGCGCGCCGATTTACCTGGCTGCTGGACGTGTTCTACGACGACCGCGTCAAGCTGTTCGCGTCGGCCGAGGTGCAGCCGGAGGAGCTTTTCGTCGAGGGCGCGAACAGCGCCGAGTTCGCACGCAGCGTGAGCCGGTTGCACGAGATGCAGTCCGCCGAATACCTGCAAGCCGAGCGCGCGCGGCGTTAAACTTCGCACGGGAGGGAGCACGATGGAGAAATTCAAGGCATTCAAGATCACCGAGGGGGACAAGAAGGTCCAGGCCGGGTTCGTCGAGTGCGCGCTGGAGGAGCTCGACCCGGGCGAGGTCGTGGTGCGCGTGGCGTACTCGGACGTGAACTACAAGGACGCGCTGGCCGCAACCGGCAAGGGCCGCATCCTGCTGCGGCCGTCATGCATCGGCGGGATCGACTTTTCCGGCACGGTGGTTTCGTCGAGCGATGCGAGATTCGCCAAGGGCGACGCGGTGCTGGCGACGGGCTTCGACATCGGGGTCAAGCATCACGGCGGCTACGCGGAGTACGCGCGCGTGCCGGCGCACTGGCTGGTAAAGGCGCCCAAGGGCCTGACCCTGTGGGATGCGATGGCGTTCGGCACCGCCGGTTTCACCGCCGGGCTGGCGATCGTGCGCATGGAGCAGAACGGCCTCAAGCCCGCCAACGGGCCGGTGATCGTCGACGGCGCAACCGGCGGGGTGGGGTCGATTGCGATCGACGCGCTGGCGCGCCTGGGCTATGAAGTCGTGGCGCTCACCGGCAAAGCGGGCGAGGCCGAGTACCTGAAGATGATCGGCGCGAGCGAGGTCAAAGTGCGCGGCGAGCTCGACCTGGCCAAGATCCGGCCGCTCGACAAGGCGACCTGGGCCGGCGCGGTCGATAACCTGGGCGGCGACGTGCTGGCCTGGATGGCAAGCACGATGAAGGTCGGCGGCTGCATTGCGTCAATCGGGCTCGCGGCGAGCACCGCGCTCAGCACCACGGTGCTGCCGTTCATCCTGCGCGGGGTGAGCCTGCTGGGGGTCGATTCGGTGAACTGCCCGATGCCCCTGCGGCAGGAGGTCTGGCGCCGCCTGGCGGGTGACATGCGCCCGGCCCACCTGAAGGAGATCACGCGTACGATCCCGTTCGCCGAGCTGCCGTCGGTGTTCGACAAGTTTATCGGCGCGCAAATCCGGGGCAGGGTAGTGGTCGACCTGAACGCCTAATATGCGGGGGGACGAGAAGGAGGCCGCCATGGCGAGTTACCGCGAATTTTACCGCCGCTCGCTCGAGCAGCGCGACGCTTTCTGGGGCGAGCAGGCCAAGCTGGTGGACTGGCACAAGCCGTTCGGCAGCGTGCTGGACTACTCGCGGCCGCCGTTCGCAAAGTGGTTCGTCGGCGGCCAGACCAACCTGTGCCACAACGCGATCGACCGCCACCTGGCGGCACGAGCCGAGCAGAAGGCGCTGGTGTACATCTCGACCGAGGTCGACCAGGAGCACAGCTTTACCTTCCGCGAGTTGCACCAGGAGGTGCAGCGCGCCGCCGCGATGATGCAGTCGCTCGGCGTGAACAGGGGCGACCGGGTAATCATCTACATGCCGATGATTCCGGAGGCCGCGTTCGCAATGCTGGCCTGCGCCCGAATCGGCGCGATCCATTCCGTGGTGTTCGGCGGCTTCGCCGCGGCGAGCCTGGCGGCGCGCATCGACGACGCGCGGCCGCGGCTGATGATCACCGCCGACGGCGGCAGCCGCATGGGCAAAGCGGTGCTGTACAAGTCGCTGGTGGACGAAGCGCTCAGGCTGTCCAAGAACCCGCCTGGCAAGGTGCTCATCTTCCGCCGCGGCCTCGACCCGAAGATGCCGATCATGGCGGGGCGCGACGTCGAGTGGCAGGAGCTCGCCGCGCGCCATGAAGGCGCCCAGGTGCCCTGCGCCTGGCTCGAGTCGAGCGAACCGTCGTACATCCTGTACACCTCGGGCACGACCGGACAGCCCAAGGGCGTGCAGCGGGACGTCGGCGGCTACGCAGTGGCGCTCGCCTCGTCGATGAAGCTGATCTACTGCGGCGAGGCGGGCGAAACGATGTTCACCACCTCGGACATCGGCTGGGTGGTCGGGCACTCGTACATCATCTACGGGCCGCTGATCGCCGGCATGACGACGATCATGTACGAAGGCGTGCCGATCCGGCCGGACGCGGGGATCTGGTGGAAGATCGTGCAGCAGCACAAGGCCTCGGTGATGTTCTCCGCGCCGACCGCGATCCGGGTGCTGAAGAAGCAGGACCCGGGCTACCTGAAGAAGTACGACGTTTCGTCGCTCAAGCACTTGTTCCTGGCCGGCGAGCCGCTGGACGAGCCGACCCACGTCTGGATCTCCGAGGCGCTCGGGATCCCGGTCATCGACCACTACTGGCAGACCGAGACCGGCTGGCCGATCCTGTCCGCGGTGCCCGGGGTGGAAAAGACGCCGATCAAGTTCGGCAGCCCGAGCTTCCCCGTGTTCGGCTACGACGTGCGGCTTCTGCGCGAGTCGGACGCGTCCGAGGCCGGACCGGGCGAGAAGGCGGTGGTCGCGATCGCGCCGCCGCTGCCGCCGGGCTGCATGACCACCGTCTGGGGCGACGACGAGCGCTTCGTCAAGACGTACTTCGGCACTTTCCGCGACAAGCAGGTGTATTCCACCTTCGACTGGGGCATACGCGACAAGGACGGCTATTACTTCATCCTCGGCCGCACCGACGACGTGATCAACGTCGCGGGGCATCGCCTCGGGACCCGCGAGATCGAAGAATCGATCTCGTCGCACCCGA
>DATIZK010000012.1:0-94127 GCA_035517095.1 Burkholderiales bacterium | reverse complement strand
CCGCGCGTGTTCGTTGTCGTGGCAGTAAACGCACAGCAGCTCCCAGTTGCTGCCGTCGGGCGGGTTGTTGTCGTGATTGTGGTCGCGATGGTGCACCGTCAGCATGCGCAGGTTCCGGCCGGAGAACTCGCGCCCGCAGCGGCCGCAGATCCAGGGATAGATCTTGAGCGCCTGCTCGCGGTAGCTCGATTCGGACATGGTCGACCTCGCGTCGCGGCCCGACTAGCGTGCGTTCAGGCGCTGCAGGTCCTCGATCCAGCGCGCGGTGGCGAGCTTGATCCAGGCCAGGTCGGCGGCCGATTGGTAGGCGCTGTAGACCGAAATGCTGAGCGCCTTGCCGCGCAGGCTGAGCAGGGTGGTGGTCGACAGCAGGTACTGCGGCGGGGCGTGCTCATCGAGGTCGGGCACGCGGGTGCCCTGCAGCACCGATACCACGGTCGTGTCGCGCCGCAGCTCGCCCAGCAGCGAGGTCTTGCCGCGCGGCCGGGTGTCGAGGTACTTCTTTATGTCGCCCTGCGGCGCGGGGGCGCCGAGGCCGCGCAGCGCATCGGACACGAAAGCATCGAACTGGCGCGCCGACACCTCCTCGTCCTGCAGCGCCAGGGGCGTGACGGCGATCATGAAGCGGCCCAGTTCGGGCTGGTCGCCCTGCATGAATGCGCGCAGGTCGGCGTCGCTGATGGCGAACAGCAGGATGCGGTTGGAGGCCGAGGTGAGCGACTCGGCGAGCTCCTGCAGCCGCGGTGAACCGATGAAGCCGGTGTCGGCGAAACCCGGTGGCGCATCCAGGCCGATACGCGCGTCCCCCACGGGGACCGCGAACGGCGCCGCCCAGGCCGGCGCGGCGGCCAACAGCAGGGCGGCGAGCCAGACGCGCATCGTCAGCGGCGATTCTTGCGCAGCCTGGCCGCGATGCGCAGGCGCAGCGCGTTCAGGCGGATGAAGCCGGCGGCGTCGGCCTGGTCGTAGGCTCCCCGGTCGTCCTCGAAAGTCGCGATCGATTGATCGAACAGCGAGTCCGACTTGGAGCTTCGGCCCGTAACCATCACGCTGCCCTTGTACAGCTTCAGGCGCACGCTGCCGTTGGCGCTCGCCTGCGAAGCGTCGATCAGTCCCTGCAGCAGCCTGCGCTCCGGGCTGAACCAGTAGCCGTTGTAGATCAGGCGCGCGTAGCGCGGCATCAGGTCGTCCTTGAGGGCCAGCACCTCGCGATCGAGCGTGATCGATTCGATCGCGCGGTGCGCCTTGAGCATGATCGTGCCGCCCGGCGTCTCGTAGCAGCCGCGGCTCTTCATGCCGACGTAGCGGTTCTCGACCATGTCGAGCCGCCCGACGCCGTTGCGCCCGCCGATCGCGTTCAGCGCCGCCAGCACCTTGGCCGGGGTCATCTCCCTGCCGTTCACTGCGACGATGTCGCCGCGGCGATACTCGAGCTCGATGTGCTGCGCACGGTCAGGCGCTTTCTGCGGCGAAACCGTCATGCGCCACATCGATTCCTCGGGCTCGAAGGCCGGATCCTCGAGCACGCCGCCCTCGTAGGACACGTGCAGCAGGTTGGCGTCCATCGAGTAGGGCGCGCCGCCCTTGCGTTTCTTGAAATCGACCGGAATGCCGTGCTTGTCGGCGTAGGCGAGCAGCTTCTCGCGCGAGAGCAGGTCCCATTCGCGCCAGGGGGCGATGACCTTGACGTTCGGCATCAGCGCGTAGGCGCCGAGCTCGAAGCGGACCTGGTCGTTGCCCTTGCCGGTGGCGCCGTGCGAGATGGCGTCGGCGCCGGTCCTGCGCGCGATCTCGACCATGTGCTTGGCGATCAGGGGACGCGCGATCGAGGTGCCGAGCAGGTACTCGCCTTCGTAGACCGCGTTGGCGCGGAACATCGGGAACACGAAGTCGCGCACGAATTCCTCGCGCAAGTCCTCGACGAAGATCTGCTTGACCCCGAACATCTTCGCCTTCCTGCGTGCCGGCGCGAGCTCCTCGCCCTGGCCGATGTCGGCAGTGAAGGTAATCACCTCGCAGCCGTATTCGTCCTGCAGCCACTTCAGGATCACCGACGTGTCGAGCCCGCCCGAGTAGGCGAGCACGACTTTCTTCACGTTCTGCTTGTTCTTCGCCATCAAAGTTCCACTTTGCCCAGTAACAGGAGTTCCAGCAGCGCCTTCTGCGCATGAAGCCGGTTCTCGGCCTCGTCCCAGACCACGCTATGCGGCCCGTCGATCACCTCGGCCGCGACCTCCTCGCCCCGGTGCGCCGGCAGGCAGTGCATGAACAGCGCGTCCGGCTTCGCCACCCGCATCATCTCGCCGTCGACCTGCCAGTCCTGGAAGTCGCGCTTGCGCTCGGCGTCCTCGGACTCCATCCCCATGCTGGTCCAGACGTCGGTCGTGACCAGGTCGGCGCCCTTCGCCGCCTGCATCGGGTCGCGGAACTCCTCGTAGTGGTCGGTGCCATAGAGTCCGGCGCGCTCGGGCTCGACTTCGTAGCCCGGCGGAGTGGAAACGTGCACGTTGAAGTCGAACACCTCGGCCGCCTGCAGCCAGGTGTTGCAGACGTTGTTCGAGTCGCCGATCCAGGCCACGGTCCTGCCGCGAATCGAGCCGCGATGTTCGATGAACGTGTAGAGGTCGGCCAGGATCTGGCAGGGGTGATACTCGTTGGTCAGGCCGTTGATCACCGGCACGCGTGAATAGGCCGCGAAACGCTCCAGCGTATCCTGCTCGAAGGTGCGGATCATGACCACGTCGCACATGCGCGAGATGACCTGCGCGGCGTCCTCCACCGGCTCGCCCCGGCCGAGCTGGGAGTCGCGCGTGGACAGGAAGATCGCCGCGCCGCCAAGCTGGTGCATTCCGGCCTCGAACGACAGCCGGGTGCGGGTCGATTGCTTCTCGAAGATCATCGCCAGCGTGCGGTCTTCGAGCGGCCAATAGCGCTCGTAGCGCTTGAAGCGCTCCTTGATCCAGCGCGTGCGCGCGAACAGGTGCTCGTACTCGCCGAGCGCAAGATCCTTGAACTGCAGATAATGCCGCAGATCCATTGCCGCGCCGTGCTCAGCGCGCCGCGGCGACCTGCGGCAGCGAGGGCTCGCGCGCCAGCAGCGCCTTGACCAGCGGCACCAGCCGCTCGACCACCATGGCGCCCTCGGCCTCGCTCATGACGAGTGGCGGCAGCATGCGCACCACGTTTTCGGCGGTGACGTTGATGACCAGCCCGGCCTCGAGCGCGGATCTGACCAGCTCGGCGCAGGGCCGTGCGAGCTGCAGCCCGAGCATCAGGCCCATGCCGCGAATTTGTGCCACGCCCGCGACCCCGGCCAGCTCGGTCCCCAGGCCCTCGCGTATCACCTCACCGACCCGGATCGCGTTCTCGAGCAGACCTTGCTCGCGGATTGCGTCGATGGTGGCGACCACAGCGGTGCAGGCGAGCGGATTGCCGCCGAAAGTGGAGCCGTGGTTGCCGGGCTTGAGCACGCCCGCGGCGCGGCCGCCGACGACGCAGGCGCCGACCGGCACGCCCGAGCCAAGGCCCTTGGCGAGCGGCACCACGTCGGGGACGATCCCGGCGTGCTGGTAGACGAACCATTTGCCGCTGCGACCGAGGCCGCACTGCACTTCGTCCAGCATCAGCAGCCATTCGTTGCGGTCGCAGATCTCGCGCAGGCCGCGCAGGTACTCGATGCCGCCGACGTTTATCCCACCTTCGCCCTGGATCGGCTCGACCAGCACCGCGGCCACGTTGCGGTTGATCTCGGCGATCTTCTGCACCGCGGCGAGGTCGCCGTAGGGCACGCGTACGAACCCCGTCACCAGCGGCTCGAATCCCGCCTGCACCTTGCGGTTGCCGGTGGCCGAGAGCGTCGCCAGCGTGCGGCCGTGGAACGAATTCTCCATCACCACGATCGCGGGCTCCTGGATGCCGCGCTCGTGCCCGTACTTGCGCCCAATCTTTATCGCCGCCTCGTTCGCCTCGCAGCCCGAATTGCAGAAGAACACCTCGTCCAGGCCGGTGATCTCGGCGATCCGGTCGGCGGCCGCTTCCTGCAGCGGGATACGGAACAGATTGGACGTGTGCAGCACGCGCCCGGCCTGCTCCGCCAGCGCGCGGGTCAACTTCGGGTGCGCATAGCCGAGCGTGCTGACCGCGATGCCGGCGAGCGCATCCAGATACTTCTTCCCGGCTTCATCCCAGAGCCATACGCCCTCGCCGCGCACGAAAGCGACCGGCTGGCGGGCGTAGGTATTCATGACGTGGGACATGGCACCACCTCTCAAATGCAAAACGGCGGCCCCGGCCGCCGTTTTTTGAATGCTAGCACAGCGTCCGCACGCCGGTCACCCTATGCTGCGCAACGTTTTTTCCTCGTTCGCGGTGAGCACCCGGACACAGGGCAGGTAGCCGGCCTGCACCATGCCGTGCAGCTCCATGCGCTTGTGAAGATGCAGCAGGTCGCCCAGGTAGTCGACGATGTTGGCGGTGATCAGCTGCCCCGGTACCAGCACCGGGATTCCCGGCGGGTAGGGCACGATCTGGTCCGCGCAGACGCGCCCGGCGAGCGCCTTGTTGACGCGCTCGCGTTCGTCGAACACCGGCACCAGCTCGCCGCCGCAGTAGTAGGCGTCGCGCGGCAGGAAGCGCAGGCGGGTAAAGCCCGGAATCTCCGGCGTCTGCACCAGGTGCCGCGGCGCGCGCCGCTCACGCGCGATGCGCATCAGCGCATCGTACAGGCGCGAGACCTTCGAGCGCGTCGTGCCGATGGTGAGCAGCAGCGTGAGCGTGTTGAAGGTCGATTTCTCGACCTGGATGTTGAAGCGCTCGAACAGCTCCTTCTGCAGGTCGTCGACGGTGTAGCCGCAGCCCGAAATGTCGATCGTGACCTTGGTCGGGTCGAGGCGGATGCCGTCGTTGCGGACTTCCTCCGGCAGCAGATCGGTCAGCTCCAGCACGCGGAACACGCGCGTCGAGTTGATCTGCTCGCGCAGCTCCTTGGCGAGCGCGAGCGTGCGCGACAGCAGCTTGTAGCCCTCCATGACCGCCTGCTTGCGCGCCACGTCGAGGCTCGCGATCATCGTGTACTGCGGGCTGGTCGAGGTGTGCATGTTGAAGTTCTCGCGGAACAGGTGCTCCCGGAAATCGGGATCGTTCACGTGCACCATCGATGCCTGGGAGAACGCAGACAGCACCTTGTGGGTCGACTGCGTTGCGTAGTCCGCCCCCGCTTCGAGCGCGGTCGGCCGGAATTCGGGGTGGAACCGGGCAAAGCCGTACCAGGCCTCGTCGATGATGACCTTGATGCCCTTTTCGTGCGCCGCCTCGACGATCGGCGCGAGGTCGTACCTCAGCCCGTCGTAGGTGCAAGACGTAAGGATCAGCGCCTCGGCGTCGGGATGCTTGTCGATCGCGTCGAAGATCGTCTTCTTCGGCACCGGTCCGTACAGCCCGTACTTGCGGTTTAGCGCGGAATCCAGATATATCGGCAGCGCGCCCGATAGCACCACGGCGTAGTGCGCGCTCTTGTGGCAGTTGCGGTCCAGCAGCAGCTTCTCGCCCGGCGCGATGAGGGTCTGAAAGATCACCTTGTTGGCGGTCGAGGTGCCGTTGGTGGCGAAGAAGGTGCGGCGCGCGCCGAAGGCCTTGGCCGCCATCTGCTGCGCTTCCAGGATCACCCCCTTGGGCTCCATCAGAGAGTCGAGCATCGGCACGGACACCGAAAGGTCGGCGTCGAACACGTGCTCGCCCATGAATTCGTAGAAGTCGTTCACCCAGGGGCTTGCGCGCAGCGACTCGCCCGAGGAGTGGCCGGGCGTGTGCCACTGGTCCTTCGCCATCCAGACGTAGTTCTTGAGCTGGTCGGTGAACGGCGTCCTGGCGCGCTCCTGGATCTGCGCGTTCAGGATGCGGTAGATGCCGCGGTAGTCGCGCTCCTCGCGGTAGAAATAGCCGTCGACCGACTCGGTGAACAGCGCGTCGACGACGTCGTCTTCCTTTTCCTGCGCGATCAGGATGTACACCGACAGCTCGGGGCGAAAGCGCGTGATGCGTCTCACCAACTCGAGCGCCGACATCTGCAGCTTCTTGCGCGCGCCGCCGCTCCTGCGGCTGGCCGCCGGCAGCGAGTAGAGCGTATCGTCGACCAGGACCGCCTGGATGTCGCCGTCGCTCTCGATCGCCGCGAGCGCCTCCTTCGCTGTGGTGACGCCGGCGAAGGTGATCCCGAGCGGATTGTCGAGCGAGCGCGCCGCGGCGTTCAGTCCCTTCACGAACTCGCGCAGGACCAGGCTTTCGTCGTTGATGACGAGGATGCGGCTGACGGGTTTCGCCATGTGCCGTTGCTATAATCGCGGCTAGCTCGCGCCGCGCCGGCTGCGCGCTTTCCCGGGTATCAGATAAATGTTCCGCGCAGCGCTCGCCGAGTCCGCTTATCCCGTAAACCCGCGGGGCGGCGGCGCGGCCTGCTTCTGCTCAGGGCAGCGCCTTGATGGCGCGCGAGAGGCGGCTCTTGTGACGGTCCGCGGCTTTGGGATGCAGCACGCGCTTGGAGGCGATGCGGTCGATCACGCTTTGCGAATGCTGCAGCGCGCGCTCGGCGGCGGACTTGTCGCCCGCGGCAATCGCCTTCTTGACGTTCTTGATCGCGCTGCGCACCGTGGTGCGCAGGCTCATGTTGTGGGTGCGGCGCTTTTCCGCCTGGCGGGCGCGCTTGCGCGCGGAAGCGATGTTTGCCATGAGGGTGGGACCGGGCTGAAAAAGGGGCGCATTGTAGCGGCTAACTCCCCGCCACGCAAGGAAAATTGCGCTCCACGCGGGCGCCCGCGCCAATGAACCTGCTGCGCGCGCTGGCCACCATCAGCAGCATGACGCTGCTATCGCGCGTGCTCGGCCTGGCGCGCGATTTCTTCATCGCGCGCGTGTTCGGCGCAGGGCTCGCGACCGACGCCTTCTTCGTCGCCTTCCGCATCCCGAACCTGCTGCGCCGGCTGTTCGCCGAAGGGGCCTTCTCGCAGGCCTTCGTGCCGATCCTGGGCGAGTACCGCAACCGCCAGTCGCCCGAGGAAACTCGCGCCCTGGTGGACTGCGTCGCGAGCGTGCTGTTCATCGCGCTGGTGGTCGCCGCCGCGCTCGGCGTCGCGGCGGCGCCGCTGATCGTATACATCACGGCGCCCGGGTTCGCCGCCGATCCCGGCAAGTTCGCCCTGACGGTTGCGATGCTGCGCATCATCTTTCCCTACATTTTCTTCATCTCGCTGGTGGCGCTCGCCGCCGGGATCCTCAACACCTGGAACCGGTTCGCCATCCCGGCGTTTACCCCGGTGCTGCTGAACGTGAGCTTCATCGTCGCGGCCGCATTCTTCGCCGAGCGCTTTCACCCGCGCGTGCTGGTGCTCGCCTGGGCGGTGTTCGCCGGCGGCGTGCTGCAGCTCGCGCTGCAGCTGCCGGCCCTTGGCCGGATCGGCATGCTCCCGCGCTGGCGCTTCAATCCCCGCCACCCCGGGGTCGGCAGGATCCTCAAGCTGATGGGGCCGGCCGTATTCGGCGTGTCGATCAGCCAGATCTCGCTCGTGATCAACACGATCTTCGCCTCGTTTCTCGCCGCGGGCAGCGTGTCGTGGCTGTATTACGCAGATCGCCTGATGGAGTTCCCGGCCGGCATGCTGGGCGTGGCGCTCGGCACGATCCTGCTGCCGAGCCTGTCGAAGTACCATGCCGCGGACGACAGCGACCAGTACGCCAGGCTGCTCGACTGGGGCCTGAGGGTGACGCTGCTGCTCGCGGTGCCGGCCGCAGTGGCGCTCGGGGTCATCGCGCTGCCGCTCATCGCGACCCTGTTCCACTACGGCCGCTTCAGCGCCGAGGACGCCTGGATGACCCGGCAGGCGCTGGTGGCCTACAGCGCCGGCCTGGTGGGCATGATCCTGGTCAAGATCCTCGCCCCGGGCTTCTACGCGCGCCAGAACATCGTCACGCCGGTGAAGATCGGGGTGACGACCCTGGTGGCGACGCAGGCGATGAACCTCGCCTTCATCGGTCCGCTCAAGCATGCGGGGCTCGCGCTCGCGATCGGGCTCGGGGCTTGCCTCAACGCGGGCCTGCTGTACCGCTACCTGCGCCTTTACGGCATTTACCGGCCGCAGCCGGGCTGGGCCGCGTTCGCCGCCAAGGTGCTGTTCGCCGCCGCGCTGATGGCCGTGGCGCTGCACTTCGCCGCTGGCGCAACGCAGTGGTGGCTGGGCGCGGGGTGGCGCAGCAAGGTCCCCGCGCTCGCCGGCCTGGTGCTCGGGGGCGCCGCGGTGTACGGCGCCTGCCTGCTCGCGCTCGGATTTCGCGTGCGCGATTTCTCGCGCCGGAGTGCCGAGTGAGCGGCGGCTTGGAGGCGTTCGCCGCGGCCGTCGCGGGCGATGATTCGAAGATCGACCTGGCGCGCGCCTGCCTGCTGATCGCCGAGGATGCCTATCCCGGCCTCGACATCGAGCACTATCTGGGCGAGATCGAGCGCCTCGCCATGCGCCTGCGCGGCCGCCTGCCGCAGCCCTACGGCGCCGAGGAGCGGGTGGTGGCGCTGAACCAGTTCCTGTTCGAGGACCTAGGCTACTGGGGCAACACCGACGAATACTACGACCCGCGCAACAGCTATCTGAACGAAGTGATCGAGCGCAAGACCGGGATCCCGATCACACTCGCCATCCTGTACATGGAGATCGGGCGCCGGGTGGGCCTGCCGCTGGAGGGCATTTCCTTCCCGGGCCACTTTCTGGTGCGGCTGAGGATGCGTGGCGGGATGCTGGTGCTCGACCCGTTCGGCGGCGGGGCGCCGCAATCGGAGGACGAGCTGCGCGAGCGGCTGCGGAGGGTCATCCCCGAGGGCGCGACCGGGGGCGTGCCGGTCGCCGAGCTGCCGCTTGACCAGTTCCTCGAGCCGGCGTCCAAGCGCCAGATCCTCGCGCGGGTGCTGCGCAACCTGAAGGGGATCTACCGCGAATCCGACAATCCGCAGCGCCTGCTCGAAGTTCTGAACCGGATCCTGGTCGTTACGCCGGAGGCGCATTCCGACCTGCGCGACCGCGGCCTCGTGTATCAGCGCCTGGAGGCTTTCCGCGCCGCGCTCAAGGACCTCACGGAATATCTTGAGCGTGAGCCCGAGGCCGACGACTTCGAGGAAGTCAGGGCCAGGGTAATGGAACTGAGCGCGACCTGCTCGAGGATCAACTGAGAACGAACGGGTCGTCCAGGCCCTAAATATTCAAATGTAGGCACGCGCCTGATCTGCGCTTACAATTCAGCCACCGAACCGGGCGCAATGCTACTCAAATTGGCCAATTCCGCGCGGTACCCGGTTGCCCTATTCACTCATTCAGGAGGGGAAATATGCAGCGTCGTTCGTTTCTCAAGAAAGCGGCGGTCGCGGGTGTTGCGGTCGGCGGCGTCGCCGCGCCGGCCATAGTCCGCGCGCAGCCGACCATCCAGTGGCGCCTGGCGGCGAGCTGGCCAAAGAGCCTGGATACCTTGTTCGGCGGTGCGGATCTGGTCGCGCGGCGCGTCTCGGAGATCACCGACGGAAAGTTCCAGATCCGCACCTTCGCCGCGGGCGAGATCGTTCCGGCCCTGCAGGTGCTCGACGCCGTGCAGGCGGGAACCGTCGAGATGGGTCATACCGCGCCTTACTACTATGCTGGCAAGGACCCGGCGTTCGCGATCGCCACCGCGATTCCCTTCGGAATGAATTGCCGCCAGATGAACGCCTGGCTGTACCACGGCGGGGGCGATCAGCTGATGGCGCCGCTGTTCCAGGATTACGGCTGCGTCGGCCTGGCCGCCGGCAACACTGGCGCACAGATGGGTGGCTGGTGGCGCAAGGAGATCAAGAGCCTCGCGGATATGAAGGGGGTGAAGTTCCGCATCGGCGGCCTGATCGCCGGCGAGGTGTGCAAGCGCCTGGGCGCAGTGCCGCAATCGCTCGGCGGCCCCGACATCTATCCTGCGCTCGAAAAGGGCGCGATCGACGCCGCGGAGTGGGTGGGCCCCTACGACGACGAGAAGCTCGGATTCAACAAGGTGGCGAAGTACTACTACTACCCTGGCTGGTGGGAGCCGGGCCCGACGCTTGTGACCTTCATCAACGAGAACAAGTGGAACGACCTGCCGAAGGACTACCAAGCGGCTGTGAAGGCCGCTTGCGCCGAGGCGAACGTCTGGATGCCCGCCAAGTACGACGTGGTCAACATAGACGCGCTCAAGCGGCTGATCGCCGGGGGCACGATACTGCGTGCGTTCCCGCGGTCGGTGATGGACGCTGCGGCGAAGAATGCCTTCGAGCTCTACGAGGAGCTGAAGGGCAAGAGCAAGCACTGGGCGCGCATCTATCCGGAATTCAAGAAATTCCGTGCCAACTCGAACTCCTGGTTCCGGGTGGACGAGAACACGGACGACAACTTCCGGCTGCATACCAAGTACGGCGCCTGATTCCGGCCCGCGCCATAAAAAGACAAACCCCGCTCAGGCGGGGTTTGTTTTTGGGGCGGGTCCGGCGAAGTATTACTTGCCGGGCTGCGCGCCCTGTCCCTGGTCCGAGCCGCCGGGAATGCCAAGGCTCTGATCGATCTCCTGCTGCTCGTAGGACGGCGTCTGAATCTCGATCTTCACCTTGTTCAGGTCGACCTTCTGCTCGTGCAGGCTGCCCGTGACGAGTTTGGGGGCGAAGATCAGGATCGCCACCATGATCACCTGGATCACCACGAAGGGCACGGCGCCCCAGTAAATCTGTCCCGTGGTGACCGGCGCCAGCGGCTTGCGGGTGATCTTGTCCACGTACTCCTTGGCCGGCGCGACGCTGCGCAGGTAGAACAGCGCGAATCCGAACGGCGGGTGCATGAACGAGGTCTGCATGTTCACGCCGAGCAGGATGCCGAACCAGATGAGGTCGATTCCCAGCTTCTCCGCCACCGGTCCGAGCAGCGGAACGATGATGAACGCCAGCTCGAAGAAGTCCAGGAAGAAGGCGAGGAAGAAGGTGAGCAAGTTGACTACAACGAGAAATCCCACTTGGCCGCCGGGCAGTCCCGTGAGCAGGTGCTCGACCCACAGGTCGCCGTTCACCCCGCGGAACACGAGGCTGAAGACCGTCGAGCCGATCAGGATGAAGATCACGAACGACGAAAGCTTCGCGGTCGAGTTCATCGCCTGCTTGAGCAGGGGGTACGACAGGCGCCGGTTGATGAGCGCAAGGATCAGCGCGCCGGTTGCGCCCATCGCGCCGCCCTCGGTCGGAGTCGCCCAGCCGATGAAGATCGTGCCGAGCACGAGGAAGATGAGCGCGAGCGGGGGGATGAGCACGAACAGCACGCGCGCCAGGAGCTTGAGGCCGCGCAGCGAGCGCGCCTCGGCAGGCAGCGCCGGCGCCGCGTGCGGGTAGAGTATGGTCACGCCGAAGACATAGAGCGCATACATCCCGGTGAGGATGAAGCCGGGGACGAAGGCGCCCGCGTACATGTCCCCGACCGAGCGCCCGAGCTGGTCGGCGAGCACGATCAGCACCAGCGAAGGCGGGATGATCTGCGCGAGCGTTCCGGAGGCGGCGATCACACCGGTGGCGACACGCCGGTCATATCCGTAGCGCAGCATGATCGGCAGCGAGATGAGGCCCATCGAGATCACCGAGGCGGCCACCACCCCCGTCGTGGCGGCGAGCAGGGCGCCGACGAAGATTACCGCGTAGGCCAACCCGCCGCGCACCGGGCCGAACAGCTGTCCGATGGTGTCGAGCAGATCCTCGGCCATGCCGCTTCTTTCCAGGATCAGCCCCATGAAGGTAAAGAAGGGGATGGCCAGCAGCGTGTCGTTCGACATGATGCCGAAGATGCGCTCGGGCAGCGCCCCGAACAGCGCCGGGTGCAGTAGGCCGAGCTCGATGCCGACCCAGCCGAACAGCAGGCCATTGGCGGCGAGCGAGAACGCGACGGGGAAGCCGATCAGCAGGAACACCACCAGCGCGCAGAACATCAGCGGCGCCATGTAGGCGATCAGGAACTGGGTCATTTCGTTGCTTCCTCGTCGACGTGCAGCTGCTCGAGGGCCGCGTTCTCGTGCTTCTCGAGCGGATTCGGAATAAGCCCCATGAGGTAGGCGATCCGCTTGATCAGCTCGGAAATACCCTGCAGCAGTAGAAGGGAGAACCCGACCGGCACCATCAGGCGCGCGGGCCAGCGGATCAGGCCGCCCGCGTTCACGGAGATTTCTCCGCTCTCGTAGGCATTCACGAACACCGGCCAGGAGAGCCATATGATGATCAGCGACATCGGCACGAGGAAGAGCACCAGGCCAAAGATGTCGATCCACATCTGGGTGCGGGTCGAGAGGTGCGAGTTCACCACGTCGATGCGGATGTGCTCGTTATGCCGCAGGGTGTAGCCCGCGCACAGCAGGAACACGGCGGAAAAGAGATACCACTGCAGCTCGAGCCAGGCATTCGAGGCGATGTCCAGCATGTAACGCGAGGTCGCGTTTCCGGCGCTGACGAGCACGGCCGCGAGTACCAGCCACATCAGAGTGCGTCCGACGCGTTCGTTCAGCGCGTCGATCGCGCGCGACAGCCCTAGTAGCAGTTTCATCATAGTAGTAATTCCTCGACGGAGCATTTGGCCGGAGCAGGCCCCCGCTTGGCCTCCCCAGGGCGGGAAATCGCCGGCGGGCGGGCCGGCGGCGAAAACCTAGAGCGGGATTGTCACTGATTGAGGCTCGGCTGGCAAAAATGACGAGCAGCGGGCCGCGTCAGAGGCTCGAGGAGGGGGTGGGGGCTCAAGTCGGCGTCAGGCGCTCGGTGCGGTACCCTCCGGATCCATGGTCAAGACCACCGCGCTTCGCACCCTGCTCGCCGTCCCGGTCATAGTCGTCGCCGAGCTGCTTGGGGCTTCGCTCTGGTTCAGCGCCAATGCGACCGCGGGCGACCTGGCGCGTGCCTGGGGGATCGACCTGGCACAGCTCGGGACGCTGACCAGTGCGGTGCAGCTCGGATTCATCGCCGGCACGCTGTTCTTCTCCCTTTCCGGGCTGGCCGACCGCTTCGCGGCGAGCCGGATCTTCGCTGTCTGCTCGCTGCTCGGCGCGCTTGCCAACGCGGGGTTCGCGCTTGCCGCTCACGGCATCGTCGACGGCAGCCTGTACCGCTTTGTCACCGGCTTTTCGCTCGCGGGAATCTATCCGCTCGGCATGAAGCTGGTGGTGACCTGGGCCCCCGCGCGCGCAGGTGAGACGCTAGGCTGGTTGGTGGGCATGCTCACTCTCGGCACGGCGTTGCCGCACGCGATCCGCGGCGCGGGAAGCAGTGCGCCGTGGCAGGCGGTGGTGCTGGCGGCGTCGGCCTGCGCCGTGGCAGCCGGGCTGATCGTGCTGGCGCTCGGCGACGGCCCCCACCTGCGGCGCGGCTCGACCGGACGCGGCCCGGGCTGGGGCGGCGTGCTGCGCGCATTCAGGGTGCCGGCGTTCCGCGCCTCGGCACTCGGCTATTTCGGCCACATGTGGGAGCTTTATGCGCTGTGGACGATCACGCCCGCGCTGGTCGCGGCGGCACTGGCGAGAGGGGGGGGAGCCGACGCGGCGAGCGTCTCGGGGTGGTCGTTCGCGATCATCGCGGCGGGAGGGGCCGGCTGCGTGCTCGGCGGGGGGCTCAGCCGGCGCTATGGCAGCGCGAGGGTCGCCGCGGCCGCGCTCGGCCTGTCGGGTGCGATGTGCCTCGCATATCCCCTGGCGGTTGGCGCGCCCGCCCCGGTGGCGCTCGCGCTGCTGCTGGTATGGGGGGTGGCGGTGGTGACCGACTCGCCGCAGTTCTCCGCGCTTTCGGCGCGCGCCTGTCCGCCGGAGCTGCTCGGCAGCGCGCTCGCGCTGCAGAACAGCGTCGGCTTCCTGATCACCGTCTTCTCGATCAGCGTCGCGACCGAGCTGCTGCCCTCGCTCGGTGAGCGGGTGGCCTGGCTGCTGCTGCCGGGACCGCTGCTCGGATTGCTCGGGTTTGCCCCGCTTGTTCGCTGCAGTGCGAAAAGCCGCTATCATTCATCATTTTAAGCGCGCCTAATGGTCGTCACGCACGGCTCCGTTTTGCCCGTTCGAGGCGCGCACGCGCTCACCATCGGCAACTTCGACGGCGTGCACCTCGGCCACCAGGCGATGCTCGAGCGCGTGGTGGCGCAGGCACGCGCCCGCGGCTTGCAGTCCTGCGCGCTGACCTTCGAGCCGCACCCGCGCGAGTTCTTCGCTCCCGACGCCGCGCCCGCGCGCCTGAGCCGGCTGCGCGAGAAGCTGGAGCTGATCGCCGCCACCGGCATCGATCATGTGCACATCGCCCGCTTCGATGCGAGCTTCGCCTCGCTCAGCCCGCAACACTTCGTCGAGCAAGTCCTGGTGCGCGGCCTTCGGATCGCCTGGCTGCTGGTGGGGCGCGATTTTCGCTACGGCGCGCGCCGGGCGGGCGATTTTGCAGCCCTCGAGCGCGCGGCGCGCGAGCACGGCTTTGTGCTCGAGGCGATGCCGGAGGTCAGGCTCGGCGGCGAGCGGATCTCGAGCTCGGCGGTGCGCGAAGCCTTGCTGGCGGCCGATTTCCGTCGTGCCGAGCGGCTTCTCGGCCGGCCCTACGCGCTCTCCGGTCGCGTGGCGCACGGCGCAAAGCTCGGGCGCAAGCTCGGCTTCGCCACCGCCAACCTGATGCTGCCGCGGCGCGCGCCGCTGGCCGGAATCTACGTCGTCGAAGCCTGCGGCGCCGACGCGCGCGACGGTGCGCGCTGGCTGCCCGGCGTCGCCAGCGTGGGAAGGCGACCGACGGTGAACGAGGTCGCGGTGCCGCTGCTCGAAGTGCATTTGTTCGATTTCGCCGAGGAGTTGTATGGTCGGCACCTGCGCGTGCGGTTCATCGAACGGCTGCGCGACGAGGCGAAGTACCCGGATCTGGACACGCTGCGCGCGGCGATCGCGCGCGACGTGGCGCAAGCAAGGGAGTTTTTTGCCAAGCATGGCTGATTACAAGAACACGCTCAATCTTCCCGACACCCCGTTTCCGATGCGCGGCGACCTCGCCAAGCGCGAGCCCGGCTGGGTCCGCGACTGGCAGCAGCGCGGCGTCTACAAGCGCCTGCGCAGCATCGCCAAGGGCCGCCCGCGCTTCGTGCTGCACGACGGCCCGCCGTACGCCAACGGGGACATCCACATCGGCCACGCGGTAAACAAGATTCTGAAGGACGTGATCGTGAAGTCGCGCACGCTGGCCGGCTTCGACGCGCCCTACGTGCCGGGCTGGGACTGCCACGGCATGCCGATCGAGGTGCAGATCGAAAAGACGCACGGCAAGCATCTCTCGGCGGAGGAAACGCAGCGCCTGTGCCGCGCCTATGCGGCAGCGCAGATCGAGCGCCAGAAGGTCGACTTCCAGCGCCTGGGCGTGCTGGGCGACTGGGACAATCCCTACCTGACCATGGCCTACGGCAACGAGGCGGACGAGATCCGCGCGCTCGGCGTGCTCCTCGCCAAGGGCTACGTCTACCGCGGGCTCAAGCCGGTCAACTGGTGCTTCGATTGCGGCTCGGCGCTGGCCGAGGCGGAGGTCGAGTACGAGGACCGCAAGGACCTGGCGATCGATGTCGGTTTCCCGTTCGCCGAGCCGGACAAGCTGGCAAGGGCGTTCGGACTGCCGAAACTGCCGGACAAACCCGGCTTCGCGCTGATCTGGACCACGACACCGTGGACCCTTCCGGCCAACCAGGCGCTAAACGTGCATCGCGAGCACGACTACCACCTGGTGGATACCGGGCGCGGCCTGCTGATCCTTGCCGCAGACCTCCAGCAGGCCTGCCTCGCGCGCTACAAGCTGGGCGGCACGACGCTTGCCGCCTGCAAGGGCTCGGCGCTCGAGGGAATCGCGTTCCGCCATCCGTTCTACGACCGCCTTGCGCCGGTGTACCTGGGGGACTACGTAACGCTCGATACCGGCACGGGGATCGTGCATTCGGCGCCGGCCTACGGCGTCGAGGACTTCGAGTCCTGCCGGCGCTACGGCATGAAGGACGAGCAGATCCTGACCCCGGTGCAGGGCGACGGCAGGTTCGCGCGGTCGCTGCCGCTGTTCGGCGGCACGATGATCTGGGACGCGAACCTGGAAATCGTGGCCGAGATCGAGCGCCGCGGCGCGCTGTTCGCCCAGGCGCCCTACATCCACAGCTACATGCACTGCTGGCGGCACAAGACGCCGGTGATCCTGCGCGCCACGGTGCAGTGGTTCGCAGGGATGGACGCGACCCCCGGCTACGGCGGCGTCAGGCCTGCCGAGACGCTGCGCAGCACCGCGCTGCGCGGAATCGAGGCCACGCGCTTCTTCCCCGCCTGGGGCCAGGCGCGGCTGCACGGGATGATCGCCAGCCGGCCGGACTGGACGCTGTCGCGCCAGCGCCAGTGGGGCGTGCCGATGCCGTTCTTCATTCACAAGGAGACCGGCGAGCTGCACCCGGACACGCTCGAGCTGCTCGAGGCGGTGGCAAAGCGCGTCGAGGAGGGCGGCATCGAGGCCTGGCAGAGGCTCGATGCGCGCGAGCTGCTGGGCGACGATGCCGCGCGCTACGACAAGGTCAAGGACACGCTCGACGTCTGGTTTGATTCCGGGTCGACGCACTTCACCGTGCTGCGCGGCTCGCACAAGGACCAGACCGCGTTCCCCGCCGACCTCTACCTCGAGGGCTCCGACCAGCACCGCGGCTGGTTCCATTCCTCGCTGCTCGTGTCGTGCATGATGAACGGCGTGCCGCCGTACAAGGCCTTGCTCACGCACGGCTTCGTCATCGACATGGAAGGACGCAAGATGTCGAAGTCGCGCGGCACCGGCATGTCGCCGCAGGAGATCAACGGTACGCTCGGCGCGGAGATCCTGCGCCTTTGGGTGGCGAGCACCGACTACTCCAGCGAGCTGAATCTGTCGAAGGAAATCCTGAAGCGCGTGGTGGAGAGCTACCGCCGCATCCGCAACACGCTGCGCTTCCTGCTGGCGAATACGTCCGACTTCGACCTTGCCCGGCACGCCGTCCCGCTGGCCGAGATGATCGAGATCGACCGCTACGCGCTCGCGCTGACGGCGCGCCTGCAGCAGGAGCTCGAGGCGGACTACGAGCGCTACCAGTTCCACCTCGTGGCGCAGAAGCTGCAGACCTTCTGCTCCGAGGACCTGGGCGCGTTCTACCTCGACATTCTCAAGGATCGCCTCTACACCTGCGGCGCGGACTCGCGCGCGCGCCGCTCGGCGCAGACCGCGCTCTATCACGTCACCCATAGCCTGGTGCGGCTGATGGCGCCGATCCTGAGCTTCACCGCCGAGGAGCTATGGGCGGCGTTCACCGGCCGCGGCGACGACAGCGTGTTCTTCCACACCTGGCACGCGCTGCCCGCGCTCGAGGAGGCGGAGGAACTGATGGCCCGCTGGGGCCGCCTGCGCGCGCTGCGCGCCCCGGCGCGCAGGCGCATCGAAGACCTGCGAGCCGAGGGGAAAGTCGGCTCGTCCCTGCAGGCGGAGGTCGATTTTCATCTCGACGGCGCGGACCATGATCTGCTCGCCAGCCTGGGCGACGACCTCAAATTCGTCATGCTCACCTCGGCCGCACGGGTGCACCGCGCGGCGCGGGCGCGCGTCGACGTGGCGCCCAGCACGCTGAGCAAGTGCGAGCGCTGCTGGCACTATCGCGACGACGTCGGCGCCGACGCGGCGCACCCCGGTCTGTGCGGACGCTGCGTCGCCAACCTCTACGGCGAGGGCGAGGCGCGCCGGCATGCCTAGGCGCTCCGCCTGGTTCGCGCTCGCGGCGGCGGTGGTGGCGCTCGACCAGCTAAGCAAGTGGGCGGTGCTGGCGGCGTTCGCGCCCCGCGAGCGGCTGGCGCTCACCGGGTTCTTCAACCTGGTGCTGGCGTTCAACAAGGGCGCGGCGTTCAGCTTCCTGGCCGGCGCGCCGGGCTGGCAGACCCCGCTGTTCATTACAATCGCCGCGCTCGCGATCGTGGTCGTGTCGGTGCTGCTGCTGCGGTCGCCCGCCGACCGTCTAGTCTGCGCCGGCCTCGCACTGATCCTGGGCGGCGCCTGCGGCAACCTGATCGACCGGCTGCGCTACGGGCAGGTGGTCGATTTTCTGGATTTCCACCTCTACGGCTGGCATTGGCCGGCATTCAACGTCGCCGATTCCGCGATCACGATCGGGGCCGCTCTGCTGATCTACGAAAGCCTGCTGCAGCGGGGCGCGGACGGTGAGCGCAAGCGCTGAAGCAGGGGTGATGACCCTGCACTATCGGCTTCGGCTCGAGGACGGTACCGAGGTGCTATCGACCTTCGGCGGCAACCCGGCCACGCTCGCGCTCGGCCGCGGTGAGCTCGCGGCCGGGCTCGAGCAGTGCCTGGCGCATGCCGAGCCGGGCGGCAGCTACGTGTTCGAGCTCGAGCCGACGCAGGCGTTCGGCGAGCGGCGCGACGACCTGGTGCAGTCGCTGCCGCGCGCGTCCTTCGCGCGCGAGCTGGCGCTCGAGGAAGGCGCGCTTATCGAGTTCTCCGCGCCTGACGGCACGCGCCACGCCGGGCAGGTGCGCGAGCTGCATGTCCACGACGTGCTCGTGGATTTCAATCACCCGCTCGCCGGGCGGCGAGTGCGCTTCGAAGTGGAGGTTCTCGCCATCGCCCGATGATGGCAACATACGGCGATGGAAGGCGATTCCCGGCAAACCGAGGTCGTGCTTGCGAACCCGCGCGGCTTTTGCGCCGGGGTCGAGCGCGCGATCGAGATCGTGGAGCGTGCGCTGACGCGGTTCGGCGCGCCGATCTACGTCAGGCACGAGATCGTCCACAACAGGTTCGTGGTCGACGGCTTGCGCGCCAAGGGTGCGGTGTTCGTCGATGAGCTGCACGAGGTGCCTGCGGGCGGCACGGTGATTTTCAGCGCACACGGCGTGGCGAAGGCGGTGCGCGCGGAAGCCGAAGCGCGCGGGCTGAAAGTGTTCGACGCGACCTGCCCGCTGGTGACCAAGGTGCACGTCGAGGTCGCGAAGATGCTCAAGCAGGGCCTAGAGATCGTGATGATCGGGCACCGCGGCCACCCGGAGGCCGAGGGCACCATGGGACAGGCCGACGCGCACATCCACCTGGTGGAAACGGTGGCCGATGTCGCCGGCCTGCGCATCGCGGATCCCGCCAAGGTCGCCTACGTCACGCAGACCACGCTCTCGGTGGACGACGCCGCGCAGGTGGTGGCCGCGCTGCGCGCCAGGTTCCCGCAGATACACGGCCCGAAGAAGAACGATATCTGCTACGCGACGCAGAACCGCCAGGACGCGGTGAAGCTGATGGCGCCGCGCTGCGACGTGGTGATCGTGGTCGGCTCGCCCAACAGCTCGAACTCGAACCGCCTGCGCGAGGTGGCGCGCAATATCGGCACCGAGGCCTACATGATCGACCGCGCCGCGGACCTGAAGCCGGAATGGGTCGCCGGCAAGCGCCGCATCGGCGTTACTGCCGGCGCCTCGGCGCCCGAGGTGCTGGTAAGTGACGTGCTGGCGCGGCTGAAGGAGCTCGGCGCGACGCAGGTCAGGCAGCTCGAGGGGATTACCGAAAGCGTGTCCTTCACGCTGCCGCGCGAGCTCTCGGCGCCGCGGTCCGCGCCGCGCTAGCGCGGCCCGTTCTCGAAGCTCACCTCCAGCCGCAGCAGCACTTTTACCGCCCGGCCGTCCTTCATGCCGGGAGTGAACCGCGCCGCGGCAAAGGCACGCCGGGCCGCGTCGTCGAACACGCCGGGCGGGTTGCCTTTCACGGCGACCACGCGTTCCACCGCGCCGGACTCGCTCAGGTAAAGGTCCAGCACGACCTGGCCGGAGAGCCCGCGGCGCGCGGCCTCGACCGGGTACTGCGGCTCGACGCGCACCATGATCCCGGGCCGTACGTCGAGCTCCGTGCTGCGGTAGTAATGCGGCGTCGGGCCGTCGGCCGCGGCTTGCACGGCGACCGGAGCGAGAAGCGCTGCCAGGGCGAATGCGGCCAGCAGGCGCTCGAAGCGCCTGCCGGCCATGCCGCGATTACTGCGAAATGAGCTCACGCCAGGATACCCGGCGGCCCTGGACGGCGGCGGACGCCACCGGCGTCGTCTGCGTGAGCTGCTGGTTGTCGGCGGTCGTGACGATCGCCTTCACCGCACCGCCGGGCAGTTGCGCCACGTTGATACCCACTACCAGCGATCCCGCGATCTTGGTGCTCGCCATGTTGGCGCTCGCCCCCGTCACATAGGCGCCGGTCGCGTAGTTGAGGAAGTTGACCCAGGAATAGCCGCCCGCGACACAGGCGTCGGTCGTGGGTACGTTGGACGCAACGATGATCGTGCCCAGCTGCAGCTGCGGGTCGACGTTTACGCGCTCGCCGGAATCGGGCAGATCCACCCACCAGCCCAGATTGGTGGCGAAGTTGACCGTGTTGTTGGTCGTCGTGCGCGCCGGCGGGTTGGAGCCGCTGATCGCGCTAAGCGTCTGCTGCACGAACCCACCAGAGCTGCGCACGTCCGGCAGCGCGGTCGAAGTGATGTCGTCGCGCAGGGCGTAGATCGACTGCACCTGGGTCGTCGTCAGGTCGCTGGTCCCCAGCATTTTTCCCGTGGCGACGTAGACCACCGAGTGCCCGTTGACGTCGGCCAGCTCCGGCTTGGTGGTGAGCGGCTGCGCGACCCCGGAAGGATCCTTCAGGGTCTCGAGCTTGAACGCCGTGTACGGGGCGGCCGACGTTTGCGCGTAGCCGTAGCCCGTGGGATCGAGCTGGAAGCGCCACACGTTGCCCTTGAGGTCGACGCCGTACACCCGCAGCGCGGTGTTGTCGTAGTACGCGTTGTTTACCCAGGCGTTGATGCGGTTCAGGCCGCTCGGATCGACCGTGCCGGACACGCAGGGCGACACGGTGCTCACGCCGTCGCAGCCGACGCCGGTGCCGATGCGCTGCAGGATCGCCCCGCTCTGCGCGTCGAGGATGTACAGGTAGCCCTGACCGTTGCCCGGGTTGACGTTGTTGTAGCCCGAGCTGACGATCACGACCCATTTGCCGTCCACCGGGCGCTTGACGATCAGCGGATTGCCGAAGCTGTAGCCGAGGTTGCAGTCCTGGAAGAAGCTTCCGCTGTTGGCCTGCGCGTCGGTCAGGCAGGGCGTGCCGGACTTGGCGCTGAATTCCCACAATCCTTTCGGGTTGGTCGGGTCGGTCACGTCGAGCGCATAGTAGCCGCGCCCGCCGCCGTTCAGCCCGGCGACCAGGATCGTGCGCCAGTTGGTGGCCGCGGCGCAGGGCGTCGACAGGGTATGGCCGAAGCACACGTCGCCGATCTGCGGCGAGCCGTCGGCGAAGTAGATGTGCGAGTAGGGTACGTTCGCCAGATTCTGCAGGTTCTGCATGATCATCGACGGCACGTAGGCCCAGCGCTCGGAGCCCTGGCCGGTGGTCGGGCTGGTCACGAGCGACCCGGTGAAGCTGTCGTCGGAGGTCGTCTGGGTGGCGATGCCCGCGGTCTGGTAGTAGATCTCGCCACCCGGTCCCTGGGTATTGAAGGCGTGCAGCATGCCGTCGTTGGCCGCCGCGTACACCGTGCCCGGGCGCGAGGCGGTGCTCGCCTGGAACGCCGCGTAGTTGGGGTCGGTCCCGGCGTAGGAGCCGCTGTTATAGCCGAAAGGCGCGGTTCTCATGTACGCCGGCTGCGCGTCGACGATGTCGCCGAGCAAGTGCGCGCGATTCCGATACAGGTCGGTCGAAGCCGTGCCGCCGGTGGTCTCGTTCGAGACATCCCCGCGCAGGTAGTCGACCAGGTTCTGCGCCGTGGCCGAAGTGGTGCGCCCGCTGCCGTCGGTCGCCCAGGCCGCGGCCTGCGTCAGCGTGAGCGGATTGAAGTTGGCCATGTCCGCGGCCGAGAGCTCGGCGCCGTCGTTGCAGGCCGGGTAGTTGCCGCTCGCGTACGCTCCGGGCCAGCAGAAGCTCTTCAGCAGGTTGCCGGTCGAGCCGGTGTCGGTCGGGTCGAAGGTGTAGATCGTGCGATCGTACGGTGTGCGCTGGTCGAGCAGCGCCGAGGCCGACCACAGCGTGGCGTAGGAGACGATGCCGGTGCTCAAGTCGATGGTGCGCGCGGTCAGGTCGCCGTCCCAGGCGACCGTCTCGTACTGCGCGGTGAAGGCGAAGTTGTCGCCCGCGACCGGCTGCAGGTTCGAGGTGGCCGCCGCCGCGCCGGCACCGACGCGGGCGGCAACGCTGTTGAGGGCGGTGGCAAGCGCATTGGACAGCGTGTTGGGGTCGCGCGCGGTGAAGTACTGTCCATGGCCGTTGACCGCGGCGTGCCACAGGTCGTCCAGCGCGGTCTCGCCGTCCGACACCGGCACCGGCCAGTTCTGGCTGCCCTGCTTGATGTTCCAGAAGTCGCCGCCGGTGGTGGCGGTCTCGTTTAGGTAGTTCGGGTCGTAGGTGAGCTGTCCCGCGAGCCCGAGGCCGACCGCGAACAGGTCCATGTGCTGCGCCGGGTTCGGGTCGGTCGCCGTGGTCGGCACTTCGTCCGCGAGGTCGCTGCGCAGGTCGGTCTGGTAGTAGTACATGGCGGTGTCGGCCAGGGTATTGGTCGAGCCGGACAGGCCGCCGTCGTAGGCCCCGATCGCGCGCGTGTGGTAGCCGCTGTCGGTATTGTCCTGGTTGCCGATCGAGCCGCCGGTCACCGTCTGGCCGGCGTTGCCGTTCCAGTAGCCGTCGGTCACCAGCACCGTGTAGTTCGCCTGGCAGGCGTATTGGATCGGGCTCGCGTCCATGCCCTTGGCGAGCCGGGGCGAGCCGGTCGAGCCGAGGCCGGCGAAGTACTGCCCGACCCGGGACAGCGCCTCGCGCGTCGGAGTGCCGCCGCCGTTGTCTACGCTGTAGATGTGGGTGTACCAGTTGTCCTTCTGGTTGCCCGCCCCGGAAGTGAAGTCGTCTACCGCCAGGTACTTGCTCGAGCTCACCGTGCTGCCCGGGTTCAGGGTCACCATGCCGACCCGGAACGCGCTGGTAATGCCGACGAAGGCGCGCCCGATGGCGGTCTTGGTCATCGTGTTGCGCGTGCGGTAATACGCGTACCAGTTGGCGAAGTTGGTCATTTCCTCGCTGTAGCTGCATACCCCGGAAGTCACCTTGCCGCAGTCGGTGCGGCCGGCGTAGAGCGGATAGTTCTGCCCCGAGACGATGCTGGTGCGAGTGAACAGGCCGACGCCCGTGCGGCCGGCCGCGGCGGCATTCTGTCCGCCGGTGAAGTTCGTCGCCGAGGTGTTGATGACCCCCGGCGTGATCCCGCCGGCCATGTTGGTGGTGCTGACCGAGACCCTGGAGTCGCTCTCGCTTATCGAATGGCCGTTTTGCTCCGAGCCCGTGCCGGAGGGCGCCTTGATGGTCACCGTGCTGCCGCTGGAGGTGGCGCTGTAGCCGCTCGTGGCGGTGTAGTTGTTGATCTGGTTCTTGAGCGCGGTAGCCATAGTGGTCGTGTTGGTGGTGCCGGGGCTGACCGTCGCACCGAGGATCTCGGTGCCGTTGACTTGGATCGAGGTAAACTTGGCACTGCTACTGCTGATGGACGAGACGGTCAGGGTTCCGGTCGCGGGCGTAACCGGCGTTCCCGGCGTCGAGACAACGTTTACGACGTAGCCGTTCGGCTGCGTGCAGTCGGCCGGCGTGCAGGTCGTGCTGGTTCCGGCGTAGATCGTGACCGCGCTGCCCGAGCTCGTGGCGGTATAACCGCCGTTGGTCGCGGTGCCGTTATTGATCGCGAGCTTGATGTTCGAGGCGACCGTGGTCGTGTTGATCGGGCCGGGGGCCAGGGACACCACGCCCGACGGGTACCCAGGGCCGAACAGGTTGACGCCGTTGGCGGTGACGTTCTGGATCGCGCCGCTGCTGTTGGTCTGCGATCCGACCGTGATCGTCGCGGTGGCGGTCGCCTGCGACACCGCAGTGGTGTTCCAGATGCCGGTGAACTTCGGCCGCGTGTAGCTGCCGGTGAAGTTCTGCTCGCAGTTGTTCAGCGACGTGCTGTTGCAGTAGCGCACCGGCGCGGGAACGCTGTACTTCACGCCGCCGACGGTGGTCGGGCTCGTGACCGGACTGCTGGGAGAACCGATACAATTGCTTAGGGTTAAGTCGGTGCAGTATTCGGTGGTCGTGATGAGGTAGTAGTACGGCGCGCCGTAGGTGTACCGGAGCGCCCCGGTAGACGTCTTGCCGTAGCCGTAGGTGCCATCGGGATAGCTGTAGTTGGAATTCGTCCGGCAGCTGCTGTTAGGGTAGGTGGTCGACGCCGACGCGCTGTTGCACCATTCGCGGTCCGGAAAGTTGCTCGCGAGGTTCGAGGTGGTGACCAGGGGCTGGCTGCTCGCGGGGAACATGTGCAGCGTGTCGGTGCGGAAGGAGTTGACTCCGCTCGTACTGACCGCGTCGGTCGGCACGGCCGTCCAGTTGCTGGTGTACGCGGCTGTCATCGACGGCATCGACGTGCCGTCGTAGTTCACGGCCGGCAGGTAGGTGATGGTCGGGTTGTAGTACTGGAAGTTGAACTGCGGCGACATGAGCGGCGGGTCGCCCGGCTCGCAGTTCTGCAGGGTGCTGTTGATGCTGCCGCCGGAGTCGAGGGAGTCGAAGCACAGGGCATTGCTGTCGCTGCTTACCCAGCGCCCGATGTAGTCCGGCGTGTACTGCTGCATCATCGAGCCCGAATCGTCGAACAGCACCATCACGTTGGGCGGCACGTTGGCCGCCGGCTGGGCGAGCGGCTGGGTGGCGATGTCGGTGACGCCGGCGCCGGCCGCGACCGGGAGCAGCGCCGCGGCGCAGAGCGCGCAGCCGAGCAGTTTCGACATGAGCCTGGTGGTTTGGGTATGCATGGTGTTTCTCCCGAGCGGGACCGTTGGGTTCAGAACACCACGACCTGCACGTAGCCGACCGTGTTGCGCGGTCCCGTAACCTGCACTGTGATGCGATAGAACGTGTTCACCGGAGCCGAAAGCGCTCCGCCGCCGTAACCGCCCGCGCCCTTGGTGCCGGACGACGAGACGGCGCCGCCCGCCGCCGCCGACGCCTTGATGCAGTTGAGGCCGGCCGGGTCGCCCGATCCGTCGCACATGCGCTGGATCACGTATTTCACGCTGTTGCCGGCGGCGTCGGTTCCGACGCTCACCGCGGTGCTCCAGTCGTAAGGCGTCAGGCTCGTGTCTTGCCCCAGCAGGTCGACGCCCGACTGCCAGGTCGAGTAGTAGGCGTTGCCGCCGGCCACCCCGGGCAGGTCGTTGTACAGCGTGTTGCCGGTCGAGTTGTTGGTCAGCCAGGTGCGCGCCGCCTCGATGCCCCAGTCGGCCGAGTTGGTCGCGCTTTGCTTGAACGCCAGGTTGTTCGCGATCAGGGCGCCGGTGCCGACGCTGCGCATCATCGCGATGCCGGCCAGCGACATGGCGACCAGGACGATGAGCGCGATGAACAGCACCACGCCCTGCTGCCGAAAACGCGGCGCGGCGCTCACGAGTACCTCCAGATCAGGTTGCGGATCGGGACGATCGTCTGATAGACGCGGTAGCGGTAGCAGCTCGGCAGCCCCTCGGGCACCGTAAAGCTGCCGCCCGCCCAGGTCGGTGCCGCGGTGGTCGCCGAGCAGGGTCCGCCGGCGGTGGCCGGCTTTTCGTAGTCGCCGATGCGCACCAGGACGCCGACCCGGATCGAGAGCACCTGGCTCCAGTCCGTGCCGCTCACCGGCTGGACGTTGTTGTACTCGTCCACCACGCCGTCGCCGGCGGTGCCGCCCCCCGCGCCGTCGTCCTTGCCGTATTGCGCGCGCAAATCGACCACGCCGTCCACCAGATCCTGCGCCACGCCGCCGCCCGTCACCAGCAGGCTGTCGGTCACTTGCAGCCGGTACTGCCCGACGGCGGGCTTTGCGACGGAATAGGTGCGCACCGTCGGGTTGCCGATGTCGAAGATCAGGTCGTTGGTCGCATAGGTGGTCGGGAACGTGCCCCACGCCGGCGGGTTGTAGAGCTCGCCGCCGCCGGACCCGAATTGCAGCTGGGAGGACACCGCCTGCACGTCCGTCAGCTGCTCGAGCGTGCAATTGCCCGCCGCGCTCTGGCTGACCAGCATGACGAAGTCTCCGGTGCTGAAGCCCGCCGTTCCGTCCACGGTCAAGTTGGGCGGGTTGAAGGTGGCGATCGTTCCCGGCACCATGCGCGTGCTGCCGTTGGAGAACATCATCGTGACGCTGTTCGGCGTGACCGATGAGTCGATGTACACCGGGGCCAGGGTCAGGGTCGGCAGCGCCGTTCCGGCGGCCTGGCCGGGAACGTTGCTCGAGTAGTTGCCGTTGTAGTAGTAGTACAGCTGGCCGCAGCTGAGCGCGGCCGACTGGTTCAGGCCATAGCCCGCCATTTGCGCGTCGCGCTCGATGCTGAACATCGCGATCAGGCCGTTGGTCTGCCCGCTGCCGGCGCCGAGCGTCGAGCGGTTGAAGTTGTCGCTGCTGATGTAGGCCTGGGTGATGATCAGGATGCCGATCAGGCCGATCATCACCCCGACCATGACCTCGACCAGGCTCATGCCTTGCTCGCGGCTGCGCGGGGCGGTTTTCATGTGCAGCTGGAACACTTGATCTGCGCGATCACGGTCTGCCGGCTGACCGTCGTGTCGCCCGGCCTTTGCCAGTACACCGTCACGCTCACCTGGCTCGGCGGGGCTCCCGTCACCGTGATCGTGGGCGCGTTGGCGCCGGTAGCCTTGGGCAGGCTGCTCTGGACCTGCGCCACCCAGGCGTCGCGCGGCGCATAGCCGGCCCCGCTGGTGTCGTAGCTGGCGAGGTTGGTCTGGTCGACCCACATCTCGCTCACGACCTGATTGGCGAGGAAGGCGGCGTCGGAGCGGTACTTGGCGTCGACCGTAGTCTGGATGCCGACGGCCTGCATTCCGAGCATCGCCAGGATGCCGGTCGAGAATATGAGAATCCCGATCAGCGCCTCGATCAGCATCATGCCGCCCTGCTTGGAGTGTGGATGTAGGCTCGTCATGGTCCGTTCTCAGTTGCAGACGCGCGGGTCCGTGGTGTCGGTCACCTTCGGATCGCACAGCTTTGCCTGCCCGCCGCTGGAGAGCTGGATGCGCAGGCAGCGCATTTTTCCGTTGGCGGAATCGACATAGGTACAGGTGCCGCCGGCCGGATTGGAGAAATCGATCTGCGTGATGCCCGCGCCGGTCAGGCGGCCCAGGCCGCTGAAAACCGCGGTCGAGCCGCCGGTCGCGACGACCGCCACGTTGGGGCTGCCTTCGCTCGCGGCTTTCGCCTCGATGATGAAGGGCGCCGACGGGGGGGTTGGTAACGACGTATTGGTGACGTTGTCGCCCCAGGCGGTTTGGTTGCAGGCGCCGCTCGGGTCCGCCAGACTGACAATCCAGTTGAGCGAGGTGGCGGACAGGGTGCAGCCCGCTGTCAGGTCGGTCACCAGCTGGAAGCGCACCGGGGCGTTGAGCCGCACCGCCTGGGCGCGCGCCAGGTTCAAGCCCTGCAGCGTCGTTTCGCCCGCGTTGCGGATCTGCGTGTTCTGCAGGAAGGTGCCGAACGCAGGCACCGCGACGAACAGCACGAGCGCGACGATGGCGAGGCCGATCATCAGCTCGACCAGGGTCACGCCTCGCTCGAGGGAGCGCATCAGCACGACTCGCCCTTCTTCGTCACCCAGCAATCCGACGAGTTGTTCCAGCCCGTCGCCGGCGCGGTGAAAGTCGAGGTCCTGACGTTGGATTCGTTGATCGTGTACTGGAATCCGTTCACCCCGCCGACCCCGGTCGCAGTGATCGTGTAGGTCTGGTCGCCGACCGCGTTGGCGTTGGCCGATACGCAGGTGATGGTGAAATATTGAGCGTCCGCGCCGGTGGGCAGGGGAACGCCGCAGGTGCCGCCGGTACCGTACATGTGGTTGTCGGCGTAGTATTTTTCGAGTTTGAGGCGCGTGCTCGAGAGGTTCGAGACCGCCTCGGAGATCTTGCCGCGCTGGATATACTGGATGTACGAGGGCACGGCGATGGCCGCCAGGATTGAGACCACCACCAGGGTGATCATGAGCTCGATCAGCGTGAAGCCGGATGCCTTGCGCATGGGAATCCCCTTTGTCCGTGAATGCATGCTAGGTGCTCGCCGAGCGAGCGCGCAAAAGTGGGCGACCAGCGGCCGGATTCGCGGCGCGAACGGCGCCAGCGGTCCCGCTTTGCGGGGAATATTCCACATTCGCGGCCACTCCGACCGATCGGCGTATAATCCGCCGCTCGTGCCTCGGGACGATGGCGGCGCGCTCGGCTGGTGTAGCTCAGTTGGTAGAGCAACTGATTCGTAATCAGTAGGTCCGCAGTTCGAGTCTGCGCACCAGCACCAAGGTCCCGTCGGCACAGGCTCTCCGGCTCAAGCGATGGCGGCCCGCATCCTTATAGTCGACGACGATCCGAGCATCCTCGACCTGCTGCGGATTCACCTTTCCGACGCGGGTTACGAGGTGCGCACCGCCGAGGACGCGATCGCGGCGGGCTACATGGTGGTCGCCGAGCCGCCCGACCTGATCGTCTGCGACGTGAACCTGCCGCACATGGACGGCTTCGAGTTCGTGGCGGCGCTGCGCGGCGACGCCACATTGCCGCGCATTCCGGTGATCTTCCTGACCTCGCTCGAGGACGGCGAAGCCCGCAGCCGCGAGCTCGGCGCGGTGGGTTACCTGACCAAGCCGGTGCGCGCCGATCGCCTGCTGTCGATCATCGCCCGGCACGTCGCCGGCGGAGCCCACCCGATCGGCTGAGCCGCGGCGCGCCGCTACTTGCAGTCGCGTAACTCGCTTCCATCGATCGATTGCGCAACCGCGCGCAGGCGCGCCCGCAGCACGGGGTCGGTGTCGCGCACCCGCAGCCAGACCTTCGGCACCTGGCTCACGCGCGCCCCGACCTGCGCGCTTCGCACGCCTTTTTCCTTCAATGCCGCAAGGCGCGCCTGCGCCGCCGCTTCGCTGCGGAAGACGCCGAGCGAAATCGCCCACTGGAAACTGCCTTCGTCCTGCAGCACGAAAAAATCGTCGATTCCGAGCGCCTTGAGTTCGGCACCTTTGCGCTGCGCGCCCTGGCGATCGCCCTGCGGCGGGATGTACACCCACCAGTTGGCGGTTTCCTCCACCTGCTGCTCGCTCAGCCGTGCCCCGAGCGCGAGCGGCTCCAGCAGCTTGCGCGCGGCCGGCAAGTCGGTCAGGGTGAAGCTGCCCCATTCGACACAGTCCGCGGCGGCGACGGCGGCGGGCGCGGCGGCGACGGCGCTGGCGCGCGCGGGCGCCGGCGACACGATCGGCAGCTTCTGCGGATCGATTTGGCGCGCGAGGGGCTGCGCATCGGATCCCGCATCCGGCTGCGCGAGGTAATGCGCCCAGGCGAAGAACGCGAGGTTGGCGAGCAATAGCAGCAGGAATATCGTGCGCATCCGGCGGTTCGGGTCCTACGACGCGGTCGCTGCCGGGCGTTCGCTAAGCGCGATGCGCGCCAGTCCCTCGAGCACCAGGTTTTCGACGTAGCGGGCGGGAACATCCAGCTGCTCGATCAGCGCGCGCCCGGCGCCGCCGCCGACCAGGCAGACCGTGCCCTGCCCCATCTTGCGGAACATGCGCTCGACGGCGCCCGCCTGCGCATGGCGGCAGCCGGTCTCGATCGCGTCCAGCGTGTTGCGCGGCGTGTCGCTGAATTTGCCCTCCTGGATCGGCAGCCGCCCGGTGTGCTCGTGCAGCACGAAGCGCATCAGCTCGACCCCCGGTAAGATGATCCCGCCGAGGAATTCCCCCTGCGCCGAGAGCATGTCCGCGGTGGTCGCGGTGCCCGCGTTCACCACCAGGCAGGAGCCTTGCTGCAGCGCGCGCGCGGCGACCAGCGCCGCCCAGCGGTCCGAGCCCAGCCTCTGCGGCTCGTCGTAGCGGTTGCGCACCCCGCAGCGCTCGGCCTCCCCGCGCAGCCACAGAGGCTCGGCCTCGAAGATGCTGGTCCAGTTCACCAGCAGCTCGTGCGCGCCGTCGCCGGCCACGTTGGAGATGACGATCCGTTCCGGCTCCTCGTGCGTTGCGGCGAAGGGATTGATGTCGTGGCTCGCGGCGGCGAACTCGATCAGCGAGACGGTCGCCAGGTTGGCCCAGCGGCGGCCGTCGTGCCAGCCCCACTTCACGCGCGAGTTCCCGGCGTCGATGGCGAGGATCATGCGGCTCTCGCCGAAACCACCCGCCCGCTGCGGATCGCCCGCGTACCGGCCCGGGTGCGCAGGCGCAGACCGCCGTCCTCGGCCAGGCCGTCCGCCACGCCCGCCAGCACGCGGCCGTCGGCGAGCCGCACCCGCAGGCGCTGACCGGCGTAGGCGTGCATCGCTTCCCATTCCTGCTTGAACGCCGCCAGGCCGTGCGCGTCGAAAGCCTGGAACGCGGCGAGCAGCTCGCCCGCGACCCGGGCAGCGATCGCATTGCGTGAAGGCGGCGGGTTGATGAATTCCTGCAGCGCCGCGATGCGCCGCCGCAGGCGCGCTTCGAGGCCCGGCGTGGTGCGGCAATTGATGCCGACCCCGGTGACCGCGATCAGCTCGCGGCCGTGCAGCCGGGTCTCGATCAGAATGCCGCCGATCTTGGCGCCGCGCACCAGCAGGTCGTTGGGCCACTTGAGCGCCGCGTCGGCCGCGCCGAGGGCGCGCAGGGCGCGCACCGCGGCGACGCCCGCCGCCAGCGGCAGCGCAGCGAGCTCGCGCGGGGCGCAGCTGAAACCGCGCCGCAGCGACATCGTCAGCGCCGCGCCGACGCACGACAGCCAGCGCCGGCCGCGCCTACCTCGTCCGGCGAGCTGCTCCTCCGCGAGCAGCAGGCGCGCACCGGGCGCCGCCGCCTGGGCCAGCAGGTCGGAGCTGGTCGACAGGCAGGCGTCAACCACGTCGATGCGAAGGCCCGCAGCGCGGGGGCCGAGGCCGCGCGCGATGCGCGCCGCATCGAGGAAATCGAACGCCGCGACGAGACGCACGGCGCCGTTCTCGCGCGTCACGAAGCCCGTGTGCTCGAGCCGCGCGAGACGGCGCTCCACCTCGGCCACGCGTGCGTCGCAGGCCGCGGCGAGCTCGCGCGCGGAGCGCGGGCCGTTGGCGGTAAGAACGCGCAGCAAATCAATGGCAAGAGAGCGCATAGCCGAGAAGTATATGAGATCAGCCCGCGCCGAAGGCGAATTGGCGCCCCGGCGCGGACGCGAACAGCGCGCGGGTGTACTCGTGCCGCGGGCTGCCGAAGAGCTGCAGCGCGGGGCCCTGTTCGACGATTCGGCCGTGCGACATGACCGCGACATGGTCGCACACCTGCGCTGCGACGCGCAGATCGTGGGTAATGAACAGCATCGCCAGGTTCAGCCGCGTGCGGATCTCCTCGAACAGCGCCAGCACCTGCGCCTGGACCGAGACGTCAAGCGCGGAGACCGCCTCGTCGGCGACCAGCAGCTCCGGCTCCATGGCGAGGGCGCGCGCGATGCAGATGCGCTGGCGCTGCCCGCCCGAGAACTGGTGCGGGTAGCGGTTGAGCACGCCGGGGTCCATGCGCACCAGCTCCATGAGGTGCCGAGCGCGCTCGAGCGCTGCGCGCCGCGACAGGCCGTAATTGCGCGGTCCCTCGATGATCGCCTCGCCCACCGTGCGGCGCGGGTTGAGCGAGCGGTACGGGTCTTGGAACACGATCTGGACCTTGCGCCGCAGCGGGCGCAGCGCGGCGCGCGAGCGGGTGGCGATGTCCTCGCCGCCGAGCCGGATCTCGCCGCCGCTCGGGTCGATCAGGCGCACGATGCAGCGCGCCACGGTCGACTTGCCCGACCCCGACTCGCCCACGATGCCGAGCGTCTGGCCGCGCCGGATCTCGAGCGTGACGTCTTCGGCTGCATGCACCTCGCGGCGTCCCGAGAACCAGCCGCGGTCGACATAGGTCTTGGACAGGCCGCGCGTCTCGAGCACCAGCGGCGCGAAGGGGTCGGCGCTGCGCCCATGAGGGTGGACCTTCGGCACCGCGCCGATCAGCATCCGGGTGTAGAAGTGCTGCGGCCGCGTCAGCACCTCGTTCTTGGGCCCCAGCTCGACCATCTCGCCCAGGCGCAGGACCGCGACGCGGTGCGCGATTTCGGCCACGACGCCGAAGTCGTGGGTGATGAACAGCACCCCCATGCCGTGGCGCGCCTGGAGCTCCTGGATCAGCTTGAGAATTTGTGCCTGCGTGGTGACATCGAGCGCGGTGGTCGGCTCGTCGGCGATCAGCAGCACGGGCTCGAGCACCAGCGCCATTGCGATCACGATGCGCTGACGCTGGCCGCCCGAGAGCTGGTGCGGATACGAGGCGACGATGCGCTCGGGATCGGGCAGCGCGACCTCGCGCACGATGTCGAGGATCTTCGCCCTCCGCTCGCTCTTCGCGAGGCGCGTGTGCTGGCGCAGCACCTCGTCGATCTGCGCGCCGCAGGTCATGACCGGGTTGAGCGCGGTCATCGGCTCCTGAAACACCATCGACATGCGCGTCGCGCGCAGCTCGCGCAGGCGCTGCGGGCCGAGCGTCACCACGTCCTCGCCCTCGAGCAGGACGCTGCCGCCGGTGACCGGCAGCGACGGCGGCAGCAGGCCCATCAGGGCCTGGGCGATCACCGACTTGCCCGAGCCCGACTCGCCCACCAGGCAGACGATCTCGCCGCGCTCGACGCTAAACGAGACGTGCTCGACGGCGCGCCGGCGGTCACCGCCCGGGGGCAGCGCCACCGACAGCTCGCGCACCTCGAGCACCGCGCTCACATGCGCCTCGCCATCTTGGGATCGAGCGTGTCGCGCAGGCCGTCGCCGAGGATGTTGACCGCGAGCACCGTGACGGCGAGGAACAGGCCGGGAAAGAACACGTTGTGCGGGTACTCGTTGAACTGGACCCGGCCCTCGGCCATGATGTTGCCCCAGGTCGGGATGTCGGGCGGCAGGCCGACGCCGAGGAACGACAGGATCGACTCGAGCAGGATGGCCGAGGCGCAGATGTAGGTGCCCTGCACGATCAGCGGTGCGATGGTGTTGGGCAGGATGTGGCCGAACATGATCTTCCAGGTCCGGGTGCCGAGCGAGACCGCCGCTTCGACGTAGGGCTCCTCGCGGATCGACAGCACCAGCGAGCGCACCAGGCGCGTGACGCGCGGGATCTCCGGGATCGCGATCGCGACCACGACCGTGGTCAGGCTGCCGCGCCACAATGCCACCAGCGCGATCGCCACCAGGATGCCGGGAATCGCCATCAGCCCGTCCATGAAGCGCATCAGCACGCCGTCCAGCCAGCGCAGGTAGCCCGCGCCGAGCCCGGCGACGATGCCAAAGGCGAGCGCGAGCAGCGCCGCCAGCAGCCCGACGCTTAGCGATACCCGCGTGCCGTAGATCACCCGGCTGTAGATGTCGCGCCCGAACGAGTCCGAACCCATGAGGAAGCGGTGCGGGATGGTGTCGCCATCGAGCGTCGTGATCTTGCCCATCATTCCGGGCCGCAGGTCGCGGCTGTCGGCGTCGAACAGCGTCGGGTCGACGGTGCCCAGGTAGGGCGCGGCAAGCGCCACGGCGACCATCAGCGCGAGCACCGCGGCGCCGATGCGCACCGACCAGTTGCGCCGTAGCCGGCGCCAGGCCGACTCGTGGCGGCGCACGTCCGCGGCTTCGACCGGGAGGGTGTCGGCGTCCATCAGTAGCGGATGCGCGGATCGAACATCACGTACGACAGGTCGACCAACAGGTTGACCAGCACGTAGACGAAGGAGAAGAACAGGATCACGCCCTGCACGGTCGGGAAGTCGCGCGCCAGCACCGCGTCCACGGTCAGGCGCCCCAGGCCGGGGATCGCGTACACCGACTCGGTCACCACCACGCCGCCGATCAGCAGCGCCACCCCGATCCCGATCACGGTGACGATCGGCACCGCGGCGTTGGCGAGCGCGTGCGCGATCAGCACGCGCGACTCGGGCAGCCCCTTGGCGCGCGCGGTGCGGATGTAGTCCTCGCCCAGCGCGTCGATCACCGAGGCGCGGGTCACGCGCGCGATCAGCGCGATGTAGATCACCGAAAGGGTGATCGAGGGCAGGATCAGATGGCGCAGGAAGGGCCACAAGCCGTCGGCGAGGCGCCTGTAGCCCTGCACCGGGAGCCAGCCGAGCTTGAGCGAGACGATCCATATGAGGATGTAGGCCAGCACGAACACCGGGATCGAGAAGCCGAGCACCGAAAAACCCATCAGCGCGCGGTCGAACCAGCCGCCGAAGCGCCAGGCCGCGACGACCCCGAGCGGCACGGCGAGCAGAACCGCGATGACGATGGTGAAGCTGGCGAGCGCGAGCGTCGGCTCGAGCCGCTGCGCGATCAGGTCGGTAACCTTGATCTTGAAGTAGAACGACTCGCCCAGGTTGCCGTGCAGCAGGTGCGAGACCCAGATCCCGAACTGCACGATGATCGGCCGCTCCAGCCCCAGGCTGACGCGGATCTGCGCAATCTGGTCGGGGCTCGCGGCGTCGCCGGCGAGGATCGCGGCCGGGTCGCCCGGGGTGAGCCGCAGCAGCAGGAACACCAGCACCGCGACGATCACCAGCACGGGGATCGTCGCGAGCAGGCGCCGGGCGATGAACTTGAACACGGTGGCTCGAAAAAAAAAAGCGGCCCCGGGGATCACCCCGGAGCCGCCATGCTAGCGCAACGGCTCAGTTCTTCTTCACGTTCCAGTAGAAGTCCCCCGGCCCGATCACCAGACCGGTGATGCCCTTGCGCACCGCGACCGGGTTGATGTATTCGCCCAGCGGCGCGTGGGTGCCGTAGGCGAAGGCCTCGGCCTGGATCTCGGCCGCGAGCTTCTTGCGCTTGCCGAGATCGAGCTCGCGCGCGAACTGCGCCTTGAGCTGCTCGATCTTGGGATCGTCGGGCCAGCCGAACCACGACGCCTTGCGGCCCTTGGTGTCGAGCGCGGCGTTGTTGAGCGGGCTCCAGATGTCGGGCGCCACCCAGGCGGTGCAGAACATGTTCCAGCCGCCCTGCGACGGCGGGTCCTTCTTGGCGCGACGCGACACCAGCGTCTGCCAGTCCATCGCCTGCAGGTCGACCTTGAAGCCCGCCTGGCGCATGAGCTGCGCCGCGACGTCGGGCAGCTTCTGGATCGCCGCCAGGTCGGTCGGCTTCATCAGCACCACCGGCGTGCCGTCGTAGCCCGATGCCTTGAGCAGCTCACGCGCCTTCTTCATGTTGGACTTGGCCATGATCTCGCTGCCGGCGGTGCTGGCGTAGGGCGTGCCGCAGGTGAACATCGACGGGCAGCTGTGGTAGTACTCCTTGATCCCGACCTGCGCCTGGAGGAAGGCTTCCTGGCGGAACGACGCCAGCGCCGCGCGCCGCACCTTGGCGTTGTCGAACGGCGGGTACAGCGCGTTGAAGCGGCACATGTACTGAAAGCCGGTCGGGTCGCGGTTCACCAGCTCGACCCCTTTGGCGTCCTTGAGCTGCGCGTAGCTCTCGAACGCCGGGCGCTCGAGGATGTCGACCTCGCCCTTGGCCAGCGCGTTTACCTGCGCCTGCGCGTCGCGCAATGCGAGGTTGAACTCGACCCGGTCGACGTACACGCGCTTGCCGCCGGCCGTTCCCGAGGCGGGCTCCTTGCGCGGCACGTACTTGGTGTTCTTGACGTACACCGCCTTGTCGCCCGGCTTGAACTCGTCCTTCTTGAAGATGTAGGGCCCGGACCCGGTGTAGTCGTCGATCTGCTTGAACGGGTCGGTTTCGGCGACCCGCTTGGGCATGATGAACGGCACGTTCGAGGACGGCTTGCCCAGGGCCTCGAGCACGAAGCCGCAGGGCTCCTTCAGCTTGAGCACGAAGGTGTCCGGCGCCGGCGTTTCCATCGCCTCGACGAAGCTCATCAGCTGCTGGCCCATGGCGTCGCGCGCCCCCCAGCGCTTGAGCGACGCCGTCACGTCCTCGCTGGTCACCGGCGCGCCGTCGTGAAACGCCAGGCCTTTGCGCAGCTTGAAGGTCCAGGTCTTGCCGTCCTTGGACATCTTCCAGGTGTCGACCATCTGCGGCCGCACGCGCGCCTTGGCATCGGTGCCGAACAGGGTGTCGTAGATCATGTAGCCGTGATTGCGGCTCATGTAGGCGGTGGTCCAGATCGGATCCAGAATCGACAGGTTGGAGTGCGTCACCACGCGCAGCACCTTGTCCTGCGCCAAGGCGCCCGCCGAGGCGCCGACGGCGGCGAACGCGGCGGCGAGCACGGCGATTCTGCGAAATGAGATCATTTGGGTCTCCCTGAATGGCAGCGCCTGACACGATAATTGAACGCTTACGCCCCAGCAAGCATCCAGCGGCAACCTGTAAGGATCCCCATGGCACGCATCGCGGTCGGCGGCTTTCAGCACGAGACCAACACCTTCGCGCCCTCGCGCGCCGACTACGCCGCGTTCGAGGCTGGCGGCGGCTGGCCCGGGGTCAAGTACGGCGAGGCGCTGTTCGAGGCGGTCGAAGGCGCCAACATCCCGGCCGCGGGGGCGATCCAGGCCCTGCGCGGGCTGGGCCACCGGCTGCTCGGAACGGCCTGGGCGGCCGCCAGCCCGTCGGCGCACGTCACCCGCGACGCCTTCGAGCGCATCCTCGGCGGCCTGGCCGAGAACCTCAAGGCGGCGCTGCCGGTGGACGGCGTCTACCTCGACCTGCACGGCGCGATGGTGACCGAAGACCACGACGACGGCGAAGGAGAGATCCTGCGCCGCGTGCGCGAGCTGGTCGGCCCGCGTGTGCCGATCGCCGCCAGCCTCGACCTGCACTGCAACCTGACGCGCGCCATGCTCGAGCGCGCCGACGCGCTGGTCGCCTACCGCACCTATCCTCACGTCGACATGGCCGACACCGGCGCGCGCGCCGCGCGCCTGCTCGATCGCATGCTCAGGACCGGCGCGCGGCTCGCCTCGGCCTCCCACACGCTCGACTTCCTCACCGGGCTGCCCTCGCAGTCCTCGTTCATCGAGCCCTGCCGCGGCCTTTACCGCGCGCTGGGCGAGCTGGAGAACGTCTACGACGTGGTGCTGTCGTTCACGCCCGGCTTTCCGATGGCGGATTTCGAGGAGTGCGGCATGGCGGTGTTCGGCTACGGCGGCGATGCGCGCGCGGTCGGCGCCGCGGTCGAGCGCCTGCGCGAGGCGGTGGCCGGCGCGGAGCGCGAGTTCGCGCTCGAGCTGCACGCGCCGGACGACGCGGTGCGGCGCGCGCGCAGCATCGGCGAGCCGGGCGCGCCGGTGGTGCTGGCCGACACCCAGGACAACCCCGGCGCGGGCGGCAACGGCGACACCACCGGGCTGCTCGCGGCGCTGGTGCGGCAGAACGCGCCCGAGGCGGCGCTCGGCCTGCTGATCGACGCCGCCGCGGCCAAGCGCGCGCACGAGGCGGGGCAGGGCGCGACGCTCGCCTTCTCGCTCGGCGGCAAGTCGCGCGTTGCCGGGGACGCCCCGTTCGCCGGCGAGTTCACGGTCGAGCGGCTGGCCGACGGCAACTTCACCTGCACCGGGCCGATGTTCAAGGGCTTTCGCATGACGCTGGGGCCGATGGCGCTGCTCAGGAGCCGCGCCGCGCCGGGGGTGCGCGTCGCGCTCGCCTCGAGGAAGGTGCAGGCCGCCGACCAGGAGATGTTCCGCCACCTCGGCCTCGAGCCGCGCCGCGAGCGCATCCTGGGCCTCAAGAGCTCGGTCCACTTCCGCGCCGACTTCGAGCCGATCGCGCGCGAGATCCTGGTGGTCAAGGCGCCCGGCCCGGCGCTTGCCGACCCGTCCGAGTTCGGCTGGACCAGGCTGCGCAAAGGCCTGCGCCTGCGCCCGCTCGGGCCCGCCTACGCCGGCTAGAGAAGTTCGGGCCAGGCCTTCTGCGCCGGGCGCAGGGCCTCGAGCGCGTGCGCGAGGCGCAGCACGCCGAGGTCGTCGAAGCGGCGCCCGATCAGCTGCACGCCGATCGGCAGGCCGTCGGCGCTGAAGCTCCAGTTGAGCGACGCGGCGGGCTGCTCGGACATGTTGTACGGCACGGTGAACGCGATATGCGGCAGCGCGTCGTGCGGGTCGTTGCCGGGAGCCGGGCTTTCGGCCTCGTAAGGCAGGATGGGCGAGACCGGGGAAAGGACGAAGTCGAAGGGCCGGCAGGCCGCGACTGCGGCTTCGCGCATCGCCATCACCTGGCCGTAGGCATCGATCACCTCGCGCCCGCTGAAGCTCTTGGCGCGCCAGCTGCACCATTCGGCGATGAACGGCAGCACCTTCGCCTGCTTCGCGGGCGGCAGCTGGACGTAGTCGTTGTACGAGCGCGCCTCGAAGAAGCGGCACATTCCGTCGAGCATTTCGGGGGTGAGAAAGCTTTGCATTTCCTCCACCGCGCAGCCGGCGCGCTCGAGCGCCTTTGCCCCCGCCGCCGCGGCGGCGCGCACTTCGGCGTTCACCGGCAGCCCGGCCCGCATGTCGGGCAGGAAGCCGATCTTCAGCTTGCCGAGCGCCAGGCCTTCGAGCCCGGCCGCGAAATCGATCTGCTGCGGCGGCAGGCTCATGAAGTCGCGCGCGTCCGGCCGCGACAGGATGTTCATCATCAGCGCGGCGTCGGCCACGCGGCGCGTCATCGGCCCCGCGACCCGGCCCATGTACGGCGGGTGGATCGGCACCCGCCCGAGCGAGGGCTTGAGCGCGAAGATGCCGCAATGGGTGGCCGGCAGTCGCACCGAGCCGCCGATGTCGGTGCCCAGGTGCAGCGGGGCGTAGCCTGCCGCGGCGGCTGCCGCGGCGCCGGAGCTCGAGCCGGAGGTGTTGCGGTCCAGGCGCCAGGGGTTGCGGGTCACCCCGTGCAGGCTCGACAGCCCCGAGGACAGCATGCCGTAGTCGGGCATCGTGGTCTTGCCCAGGATCACCGCGCCGGCCTCGCGCAGGCGCGCCGCGGGCGGGGCGTCGGCCGCGGCGGGCAGGGCGTCCTCGTTGGCGCGCGTGCCGATCGGCGCCGGGTCGCCGCGCGTGGCGATGTTCTCCTTGATCGTGACCGGCACCCCGTCGAGCGCCGAGAGCGGCCTGCCCGTGCGCCAGCGCGCCTCGGCCACCCGGGCCTGCGCAAGGGCGCCGTCGCGGTCCAGGCGGTACATCGCGTTCAGCTTCGGCTCCCATGCCTCGATCCAGGCCAGCTGCGCCGTGGCGACCTCGAGCGGCGAAAGGCTGCCGCGCCGGAACTCGTCAGCGAGCTTGGCGGCGGAAAGGTCGTGGATCGCGGACATCGGCGCCCCCTCGGTCAGAGGTGTATATATACTGGCCGCTGCACGCCCTCGGGAGGAGCGGCGTGACTGTTTTGCAATAATAATCCGCTATCCTGTCGGCGGCGCTGCGGTTTGACCCTGGTCAAACGCGGAGCTTATAAGCTGGAGTTGAATGAACACTTGCCCGCGGCTCCATCACGCGGACTCAATCAACAAGAGGAGAGAACCATGCGCATGAAGCTATTGACCGCGGCGCTCGCCGGTGCTGCCCTGTTTACGGCGGTCCCGTCGTACGCCGTAACCGAAATCCAGTGGTGGCACGCGATGACCGGGGCCCTGGGCGACCAAGTCAATCTGATCGCCGACGATTTCAACGCCTCGCAGTCCGATTACAAGGTCGTGCCGGTCTACAAGGGCGGTTATGCCGACACCATGGCGGCGGGCATCGCCGCCTACCGCGCCGGCAACGCGCCGGACATCCTGCAGGTGTTCGAGGTCGGCACGGCAACCATGATGGCGGCCAAAGGGGCGGTACTGCCTGTTTACAAGCTGATGGAGCAGACCGGCAACAAGCTCGACATGAGCGCCTACATGCCGGCGGTCGCGAGCTACTACAGCGATACGCACGGGCGACTCATCTCGATGCCGTTCAACAGCTCGACGCCGGTGTTCTTCTACAACAAGGACGCGTTCAAGAAGGCGGGACTCGACCCGGCCAACCCGCCCAAGACCTGGGACGAGGTGGGCGAAGACGCAGCCAAGATCAAGAGCAGCGGCGCGGCGCCTTGCGCGTTCACCACAGGCTGGGAGGTCTGGGTGCAGATGGAGACCATGAGCGCCTGGGACAACGTGCAATTCGCGACGCTGGAGAACGGCTTCGGCGGGCTCGGGGCCAAGCTAACGTTCAACAATCCGACCATCGTGAGACACATCGCGGAGCTCGGCAAGTGGGCGAAGGACGGCCGCTTCACCTATGCCGGGCGCACGACGCAGCCCGAGGCCAAGTTCTACGCCGGCGACTGCGCGATGCTCACTTCGTCCTCGGCGGCCCGCGCCAACATCGTGAAGAATGCCAAGTTCGACGTCGGCATGTCCTACCTGCCGTACGACGCGTTCGCCAAGGGCGCGCCGCAGAACACGATCATCGGCGGCGCGAGCCTGTGGACCTTCACCGGCAGGTCGAAGGACCGCGAGAAAGCGACGGCGGCGTTCTTCGAGTTCATGTCCTCGCCCAAGATCCAGGCGCGCTGGCACCAGAACACCGGCTACGTGCCGATCACCAAAGGGGCCTACGAGCTGACCAAGCAGGATGGCTATTACGACAAGAACCCGGGGACCGACATCGCGGTCAAGCAGCTGCTCGACAGGAACCCGACCAAGGTGTCCAAGGGCGTGCGTCTCGGCTACCTGCCGCAGATCCGCGACGTGACCGACGAGGAGCTCGAAGCGGTCTGGACGGGCAAGAAGTCGGCCAAGGCGGCGTTGGACGAGGCGGTCAAGCGCGGCGACGTGCTGCTGCGCAAGTTCCAGCGCGAGAACAGGTAACAGGGGCCGCCGGCCCGGAGTGAGCACGGGACGGCCCCGCCAGGGGCCGTCCTTTTTATGGCCACCGAGAAGCGGACCCATTTCCCGAGCGCCTGGCTGCCGTACGTGCTGGTGGCGCCGCAGCTCGCGATCACGCTCGTATTCTTCATGTGGCCGGCCGGGCAGGCGATGTGGCAGTCGGTGCTGCTGCAGAACGCCTTCGGCACCAATACGCAGTTCGTCTGGTTCGACAACTTCAGGGACCTGTTCGCCGACCCGCGCTACCTCGCCTCGTTCAAGACCACCGCCGAGTTCAGCCTGCTGGTCGCCGTGTCCGGGATGGGCATCGGCCTGGTGCTTGCCGCCTGTTGCGATTACCTGCTGCGCGCAGCCACGGTGTACCAGACCCTTGTGATCTGGCCCTACGCCGTGGCGCCGGCGGTCGCAGCGGTGCTGTGGAGCTTCATCTTCAACCCTTCGCTCGGCCTGGTGACCTACGTGCTAAGAGCGTGGTTCGGCTACGATTGGAACTACCTGCTCTACAGCGGCCAGGCGATGATCCTGGTGGTGATAGCCTCGACCTGGCGCCAGATCAGCTACAACTTCCTGTTCTTCCTCGCCGGGCTGCAGTCGATTCCGCGCTCGTTGACCGAAGCCGCCGCGATCGACGGCGCCGGCCCGGTCAAGCGCTTCGCCACCATCGCCTTTCCGCTGCTGTCACCGACCTCGTTCTTCCTGCTGGTGGTCAACGTCGTCTACGCCTTCTTCGAGACCTTCGGCGTCATCGACGCCGCGACCGAGGGCGGCCCGATGCAGTCGACCCAGATCCTGGTCTACAAGGTCTACCGCGACGGCTTCAAGGGCCTCGACATCAGCGGCTCGGCTGCGCAGTCGGTGATCCTGATGGTTATCGTGATCGCGCTCACGGTCATCCAGTTCCGCTACATCGAGCGCAGGGTCGAGTACTGATGATCGAGCATCGCCCCGGGCTGAACTTCTTCTGCCATGCGCTGCTGATCACGGCGATCGTGGTCATCCTGTTCCCGGTGTGGTTCACCTTTGTCGCCTCAACGCACACCGCGGAGCGCATGCGCGAGGTGCCCTTGCCGCTGTGGCCCGGCGGCGAGCTGTGGCAGAACGTCGTCGCCGTGCTCAGGCACGGTGTGGCCGGCGCGAGCACGGCGCCTGTCGGCCGCATGATGGTGAACAGCCTCATCATGGCGCTGTCGATCGCGATCGGCAAGATCATCATCTCGATCATCTCCGCGTACGCGATCGTGTATTTCCGCTTCCGGCTGCGCATGCTGTTCTTCTGGATGATCTTCATCACGCTTATGCTGCCGGTCGAAGTGCGCATCTTTCCGACCTACAAGGTGGTCTCGGAGCTGCACATGGTCGACAGCTACCAGGGGCTGGTGCTGCCGCTCATTGCGTCGGCGACCGCCACTTTCCTGTTCCGCCAGTTCTTCCTCACGATCCCGGATTCCCTGATGGAGGCGGCGTGGATGGACGGCGCGGGGCCGATGCGTTTCTTCTGGGACGTGGTGCTGCCGCTGTCGCGCACCAACATCGCGGCCTTGTTCGTGATTCTGTTCATTTACGGCTGGAACCAGTACCTGTGGCCGCTGCTCATCACGACCCAGGAGAGCATGTACACGGTGGTGATCGGCATCAAGCGCATGATCCCTGGGGGCGACGCGTCGGTCGACTGGAACCTGGTGATGACCACCGCGATGCTCGCGATGCTGCCGCCGGCGCTGGTGGTGATCCTGATGCAGAAATGGTTCGTCAAGGGCCTCATCGAACAGGAGAAATAGATGGCCGCCGTTTCGATCCGCGACGTGTACAAGTCCTTCGGCGAGGTGAAGGTGATCCAGGGAATCTCGATGGAGATCGCCGACGGGGAATTCGTGGTGATGGTGGGGCCCTCGGGCTGCGGCAAGTCGACGCTGTTGAGGATGGTGGCGGGACTGGAGTCGATCACTTCGGGGGATATCGCGATCGACGGCAAGGTGGTGAACAACCTCGAGCCCAAGGATCGCGACATCGCGATGGTTTTCCAGAACTACGCGCTGTACCCGCACATGACCGTGCACGACAACATGGCCTACGGGCTGAAGATCCGGGGGCTGTCAAAGGCCGAGATCGACACGCGGGTAAACCGGGCGGCGGAGATCCTCGAGCTATCGAAGTTCCTGAAGCGCCGGCCGCGGGAGCTTTCCGGGGGGCAGCGCCAGCGGGTGGCGATGGGGCGCGCGATCGTGCGCGATCCGAAGGTGTTCCTGTTCGACGAGCCGCTGTCGAACCTGGACGCGAAGTTGCGGGTGCAGATGCGCGAGGAGCTGCAGGCGCTGCACCAGCGGCTGGCCACCACGACCCTGTACGTGACGCACGACCAGGTCGAGGCGATGACGCTGGCGCACCGCATGCTGGTGATGAGCACCGGGGGCAAGACCGAGCAGATCGGCGCGCCGCTGGAGGTGTACGACAAGCCCGCGACGACGTTCGTGGCGGGGTTCATCGGCTCGCCGCCGATGAACCTGATCGCGGGGCGGCTGGAGCCGGACGGGGCCGCGCTGGCCGCCGAGGGCGGGGTGCGCATCGCGCTGCCGCAGGCCTACCCGAAGCTTGGCGGGCGCAGCATGCTGCTGGGCGTGAGGCCGGAGCACCTGGAGATCTGCGCCGAGGGCCAGGCGCTGCTGGTGCCGCAGGTGGACTTCGTCGAGCTGCTGGGCGCGGATTCGCTGGTGTACGGGCACATCGGCAAGGACAAGGCGAGCCCGCGCGTGGCCGCGCGGCTGCACGCCTCGGTCAAGCCGCAGAACGGGCACCTGTGGCTGCGCTTTGTTGCCGAGAACGTGCACTTCTTCGACCCGGACACCGGCCGGCGGATCGAGGCTTGACCTGCGTCAAACGGTGCGCGTTCCGGGCAGCTATAAGTGGCAAACCTGCCCGTGCAATCACGTGCGGGCAACGGACGACATGGGAGGTCTGCAATGAAATTCGGAAAGCGGCTATTAATCGGGCTCGCGTGGACGCTGGGCGTCTGTGTCGTGCCCCAAGCTGCCGTCGCGGCCGGCAAGGTCGAGATCACCTGGTGGCACGCGATGAGCGGCTCGAACGGAAAGGTGGTGGACGCGATCGTGAAGGACTTCAACGCCGCCCACCCCGACATCGAGCTCAAGGCGCTCTACACCGGCAGCTACGAAGAGACCCTGACGAAGTACATCACGGCGTACCGCTCGCACACGGCGCCTACCATCGTCCAGTCCTACGAGGTGGGGACCCAGACGATGCTTTCGAGCGGCGCGGTCACTCCCGTGTACCAGATCCCGGGGATGGTGGGCGAAACCTGGGACTGGGCGCAGTACGTGATTCCGATCACCAACTACTACTCGACGGCCGGCAATCTGTGGTCATTGCCGTTCAACTCCTCGAGCGAGATCATGTACTACAACAAGGACCTGTTCGAGAAGGCGGGGCTGGATCCGAACCGGCCGCCCACGACCTGGGACGAGCTCGAGGCGGACGGCAAGAAGCTGCTGGCGAGTGGCGCGGTCAAGCACGTGCTCTCGTTCGGCTGGCCGGACTGGACGTTCGAGCAGATGTTCGCGGTCCACAACCAGCTCTTCACCGACCACGACAACGGCCGCAGCGGCCTGGCGACCAAGGTCCTGTTCGATAGCCCATTCGGCGTCAAGGTCATCGACACCTGGGCGCGGCTCGCGAAGGAAAACGTCTTCATCTACGGCGGGCCGGAATACTCGGCCAATGCGGCGTTCCAGAGCGGGCAGATCGCGATGCTGATCCAGTCGACCTCTTCGCTCGCGGGCATCGAGCAGGGATCGCCCTTCCGCGTCGGGACGGCCTTCCTGCCGCGGTTCGAAGGCTATCCGCGCGGCAACTCGGTGATCGGCGGCGCCAGCCTGTGGGTCACCAAGGGGCAGAGCAAGGAGCAGCTGCGCGCGGTATGGGAGTTCTTCAAGTATCTCGGTCAGACCCAGGTCGCGGTCGAGTGGCACAAGGGAACCGGTTACTTCCCGAGTGTCAATGCCGCGGTGCAGGAGCTGCTCGGGGAAGGCTGGTTCAGCAAGGATCAGAACTACCTCACCGCCTTCCTGCAGATCCTCTCGGGGCGGCGCGACACGGCCGCCGCCACCGGCGTCCGGATGGGGCCGTTCGTGCAGGTGCGCGAGTTCGAGCGCACCGCGATCGAGAAGGCCGTCGCGGGCCAGCTTTCGCCCAAGGCCGCGGTGGACGAAGCGGCGCGCAAGGCCAACCAGCTGCTGGCCGATTTCGCGCAGATGAACCGGTAGAAATCCGCGCCGCGCCGGAGCGGGCGCACGCGCCCGCTGCGGCGGGCGTGCGGCTATCATCGCGCCCATGGAGAACGTCGTCGAGGAGGAGAGGTTCCCGGGCCATCCTCTGCTGCCCTACCTGCTGATACTGCCCTCGGTGGCGGTGATCGTCGTATTCCTGGTTTTCCCGTTCCTGCAGAGCGTGCGGGAATCCTTCTTCGCCTCCACCGCTTTCGGCACCAAGACCGTCTACGTCGGGTTGCGAAACTACACCCGGCTGTTCGAGTCGGCCGACTTTCGCGCCAGCGCGCTCGCCACGCTGCTGTTCGCCGCCTTCGTGATGCTGGTGGGGCTGAGCGTCTCGCTCGCGGTCGCGCATCTGCTGAACCAGAAGCTCAGGGCGCAGGGTTTCTACCAGATCGCGCTGATCTGGACCTACGCGCTCTCGCCCGCGGTGGCAGGTGCGATCTGGGCGCTCATGTTCGCGCCCGCGACCGGCATCGTGCCGTACGTCGTCGCCAAGCTCTCGGGCGGCTACCTCATGAACTGGATGACCAACGGCCAGCTCGCGCTGCTTGTGGTGTCCGCCGCCGCCACCTGGAAGATGCTCGGCTACAACATCGTGTTCTTCCTCGCCGGGCTGCAGAACATCCCCGAGGAGTTCGTCGACGCCGCGCGGGTTGACGGCGCGGGTCCGTGGCGCACGTTCTGGGATATCACCTTCCCGATGCTCTCGCCGACGACGACCTTCCTGCTGTTCGTCAACATGATCTACGCCTTTTTCCAGGTCTTCGGCCTGATCGACATCATGACCCACGGCGGGCCCGGGGACGCGACCAACATCCTCATCTACAAGCTGTACCGCGACGCCTTTCTCTACCTGAACACGGGCGCGGCCTCGGCCGAGTCCTGCATCGTGTTCGTCGTCATCTCCGTGGCGGCGATGATCCAGCTGCGCTTCGCCACGCGCAAGGCGATCTATGCCCGCTAGGGAGCGCAGCGCATGACGCCCAGGCAATGGAAGGCGGGCGCGAGCCACGCCGCGCTGATCGCGCTGGTAGTGATCATCGCCTTTCCGGTGTTCTACGCGCTGATCGTGAGCACCCTGACGTTCCAGCAGGCCTACGTCTATCCGCCGCGCCTCTATCCCGGCGGCGAGCTGTGGCACAACGTGCTCGAGGCCTGGAACCGCGTCGACATGGGACGCCTGTTCTTCGTCACTTCCGTCATCTCGGTCGGCGCGGCGGTGGTGAAGATCGTGCTCTCGCTTCTGGCCGCGTTCGCCTACACGCACTTCAGGTTCCGCGGCCGCGCGCTGCTGTTCCCGATGACCATGGTGACGCAGATGCTGCCGCTGCCGGTGCGGATCCTGCCGACCTACGAGATGATGGCCGACTTCCACTGGATAAACACCTACTCGGCGCTGATGTTCCCGTTCTTCGCCAGCACGACCGGGATCCTGCTGTTCCGGCAGTTCTTCCTCACCGTGCCGCGCGACCTGCCGGACGCGGCGCGCATGGACGGGGCGGGCCCCCTGCGCTACTTCTGGGACGTTCTGGTTCCCGTCTCGCGCACCAACATCGCCGCGCTGTTCGTGATCGAGTTCATCTTCATGTGGAGCCAGTACCTGTGGCCCCTCATCGTGACCAATACCGAGGACATGCGGGTGGTGCAGATCGGCCTCAAGATGCTGATCGCCACCGACCAGATCTCGCCCGCGTGGAACGTGATCATGGCCGGCACCATCATGTCGATGCTCCCGCCGCTCGTGGTGCTGATCGCGTTCCGCAAGAGCTTCGCGGAGGGAATCGCGATGCAAACCGCGAAATAAGCGGCCGCTACACATGGCGCACGGGCCCGAATCGTTCCTGCTGCTCGCCACGCTGCTGGCGCTCGCGCTGTCGTTCGATTTCCTGAACGGCTTCAATGACAGCGCGACCGTCGTCGCCACGCTGATCGCGTCGCAGGCTATGAGCGTGCGCGGCGCGCTTACGCTCGCCGCGGTGGCGAATTTCGCCGGCCCGTTCCTGCTCGGCATCGCGGTGGCCGAGACGGTCGGCGCCGAGGTGGCGCGGCCCGAGGCGATCAACTTTGCGGCCGTACTCGCCGCGCTGGCCGCGGCGAGCCTGTGGGACCTGAGCGCCTGGTACCTCGGCGTCCCGGTGAGCTCCACGCACGCCCTGCTCGGCGGGATCGTCGGCGCCGCCGCCGCCGCGGCCGGTCTCTCGGCGATTCAGCTGCACGGCCTGGAGAAAGTGGTGTTCGCGCTGCTCGTCTCGCCGCTGCTCGGCTTCGCCGCCGCGCTCGCCGTGATGCAGGCGACGCGCTATGTCCTGCGCAACGCCACGCCGCGCGCCTCGATCGCGCTTTCGCGCCTTCAGATTCTTACCGGCGCGGTGCTCGCGCTCAGCCACGGCGGCAACGACGCCCAGAAGACCATGGGGGTGATCTCGCTCGGGCTCCTGATGCTGGGCTTTACCAGCCATTTCTACGTGCCCTGGTGGGTAGTCGCGCTGTGCGCGTCGGCGATCGGGCTCGGCACCGCGTTCGGCGGCTGGCGCATCATCCGCACGCTCGGGGTGGGGTTCTACCGCGTGCGACCGATCCACGGCTTCACCGCGCAGGTCGCCTCGGCGTCGGTCATCCTTGGCGCCTCGATCGCCGGCGGGCCGGTGAGCACCAGCCAGGTGGTGAGCGCCTCGATCGTCGGCGCGGGCGCCGCGGAGCGCAAGTCGAAGGTGCGCTGGGGGGTGCTCGGCGAGATCGCGCTCGCCTGGCTCGTCACGCTGCCGGTCGCGGCGCTGCTCGCCGCGCCGTTTTACTGGGTGCTCGACGCGCTGCTCGTGCGCGGCGGCGCCCTGGGGGTGCACCGATGAGCTGGCTGCGCGGCGGCCTGAGCGAGAAGGACAAGTTCGTCTCGATGCTGATCGCGCAGGCCGACAAGACGATCGAGGGCGTGCGCTTCCTCGAGGCGAGCATCGAGGCGGTCGACGAGCGCGCGGTGGCGGCGCTGCGCCGGCTCGCGGAGGAGGCGAGCGAGCTGCGCCGCGTGCTGATCGACGAGCTGCACAAGACGTTCATCACGCCGCTCGACCGCGAGGACATATTCAACCTGTCGCACTGCTACGAGGACATGGTCACCTACGCGCTGACGACGCTCGAGGAAATGGCCATCCTCAAAGTCGACGCCGACGGCCACATCCGCTACATGGTGCGCCTGGTGCGCGAGGAGGCCGAGGAGCTGCAGGCGGCGATCATGCGCCTGGCGCAAAATCCGCGCGTAGCGGGCGATCACGCGAGCGAAGTCCGAGCGAAGGAGCACAAGGTGGAGCGCGAGTACCGCGCCGCGATCAAGGAGCTCTTTGCCGGGGCGACGGACCCGGCCAAGCTTCCCGCGCTATTCTACCGGCGTGAAGTCTACCGCCACATCTCCAACATGTCCGACCGTGCCGACTCGGCGGCCAACGTGTTCGGCATGGTAGTCATGAAGCTCGCCTGAGGGCATGAATCACTGGCCCTATCCGCGCATCCTGGCGCACCGCGGCGCAGGCAAGCTGGCGCCCGAGAACACGCTCGGCGCGATCCGCTTCGGCGCCTCGCTCGGCTTCAAAGGCGTCGAGTTCGACGTCATGCTGGCCGGCGACGGCACGCCGGTGCTGATGCACGACCAGACGCTGACCCGCACCGCCGGCAGCGTCGGGCAGGTCGCGAGCACGCCCTACCGCGAGATCGCCGAGCTGGATGTCGGCCACTGGCACGGACCGAAGTGGCGCGGCGAGCGCATCCCGACCTTCGAGCAGGCGGCACGGCTTTGCCGCGAGCTCGGCCTTTGGGCGAACGTCGAGATCAAGCCCGCGACCGGCTACGAGCGCCGCACCGGCGAGGCGGTGGCGCTGCTCGCGCGCGAGCTCTGGCGCGGGGCGGCGCAGGCGCCGCTGCTGTCTTCGTTCTCGCCGGTGGCGCTCGCGGCGGCGCGCAGCGTCGCGCCCGAGATGCCGCGCGGGCTGCTGGTGGCGCGCGTGCCGCCGCAGTGGCGCGAGACGCTGCACGATCTCGAGTGCGTGTCGCTGCACTGCAGCTACCGCACGCTCAACCTGCGCCTGGCCGAGGCGGTGCACGTCGCGGGCTACGCGCTGCTGTGCTGGACGGTGAACGACCGGCGCTCGGCGCGCAAGCTGCTGCGCTGGGGCGTCGACTGCCTGGTGACCGACGCGCTCAAGCGCATCGGGCCGGATTTCGCGGCCTGAGGCCTACAGGCCGAGAGATTTCGCGGGCAGCCCCATCGCCAGGCCGAGAAGCTGGGTGTAGAGCAGCGTGCGAATCGGCGGATCGCCGCTGTCCTTCTGGACCGCGTCGAAGCGCAAGTGGCAGTGAGCGCAGGCCGAGCAGATCGCCTCGGCGCCCGAGTCGAGCGCATCGGCGATCTTGGCCCGCGCCATGCGCTGCGACAGCGCCGCGTCCGCCTGGTGCAGCGGGTCGCCGCAGCAATCGAGGCGACGCGGCCAGTCGACCGGAGTCGCTCCGGTCAAGCCGAGCAAGGTCTCGAACACCGTCGGCGCCATCGGGTTGTCCAATCCGGTCACGTCGCCCGGGCGCAGTGCGTGGCAGCCGTACTGGGCGGCGACCCGCAGGCCCGCGCTCGGCGCGCGTACCGCCGCGGCGATCGCGTCGAAGCCGACGTCTCGCGCCAGCACCTGCAGCAGGTGCTCGACCGCGCTCTTCCCCGACCAGGCGAGGCCCTGCGCGGCGAGCTCCTGCGCGACGCGCGCGCGCAGCGCCGCGTCCTCGCCGAGAAACCGGATCGCGTGGCGCAGCGTGCCGAAGCAGCAGCTGGAGAGCGCCAGCAAGTCGAGTCCGGCGCGCTCGGCCAGGGCCAGATTGCGGGCCGCGGCGACGACGAAGGCGTCGCGGCTGACATCGCGGGCGGGATAGCCGCAGCAGTCGAACTCGAGATCGACCAGGGTCACGCCGAGATGGCCGAGCACGGCGCGCGCCGACAGTTCGTACGCCGTCAGCTGTCCCGAAGCCCTGCAGCCGGCGAACAGCGCGTACTTCATGAAGACCTCCCGTGCTCGCGCACGGCGCCCAGCCGATGCACCGAAAGCGCGCGCAGCTCCAGCATGATGTCGGCCACGCGTATCCCTTGCGGGCAATTCTCCTGGCACTGGTAGCAGCCGGCGCAGTCCCACACCATGCGCGAACCCAGCGTGAGATCGCGCAGGCCCAGGCGCAGCAGGTTCATCACCTTCTGCGGCGTCAGGTCGACGCCGTGCTCGGCGTCGATGCTGTGCGCCACCACCGGGCAGACGTTGGTGCAGGTCTGGCACTGCACGCAGCGTGAGAACGAGCCGCGCTCGGCCGACAGCGGCGCGAAAGCGGCGTCGGCATCGGCGGGCAGGTGCGGCGCGGAGCCCGCTTCGAGGGACTCGGCCCACGCGAGCGCGCTGCGCGCCTGCACCCACTGCGCCGGCCCCGGAAAGCCGGCAGCGGCCAGGTCGCCACGCCCCGCCTGCCACAGATCCGCCAGGTCCAGCCCGACCGGGCAGCTGCTGGTGCAGCGCCCGCAGTCGGTGCACAGGAAAGCGCCCTCGGCGACCGGGTCGGACTCGTCGCGCGGCAGCCGGCCGCGGGCGAGCGCGCCGGTGGCGTCGAGTTTGTGCGAGGGCAGGAGATAGGCGTTGTTCAGGTGGCGCGCCACCGGCGCCACCGAGCAATGCGCATCGCAGATGCCGCAGTGCACGCAGGCGTCCAGCGCCAGCGCGCGCTGCGCAGCGCGACCGGCGCTCGAGGGCGCCCGATCCCGCGCCGCGGCGGCGACCAGCAAGCTGGCGGGGGCCGCCACGACGTGGAAAAAGCGCGTCAACGGCAGGCTCGCCAAGCCGAGCAAACAGGCGAACACATGCAGAGTCAGCAGCCAGAGATCCGCGCGTCCCGCATCCAGGTTGCGCTCCACCGGTGCCAGCGCGCGCGCGACCGGGTAGGAGACGAAGGCGGACGCAGGCTTCGAATGGCAGGAGGCGCAGGCATCGCGCTGCATTTTGCGCCCCCGCTCCATCAAGTCCGGGTCGATCGGCCGCTTCAGGTCGCCGAACGCCACGCCGAACTCGCTCGCCCAGAGCGCGCGCAGCGGCTCGAGCTTCACCGGATCGGTCGAGCCGGTGAACTGCTGCGTCATGCGGTAGAAGGCCCGGGGCGACGCGATCTTGTAGCCGGCGAACAGGAATCCGGTGACGACGACCGCCGCCAGGAGCGCCACGAAGGCCCAGTCGATGAGACGGCGCCGCGGCGGAAATTCCGCCCGCCGTCCGGACAAGAGCAGCGCCACGCCGGCCAGAATCATCACCCCGAAGAGATCGCGCAGGAAGAGATAGGGGTCCAGCGTCGCCTGGTAGCCCGGCAACAGCTTTGCGCTCACCAGCGGCGCGAGCGCGTGCATCAACAGCAGCAGCGTGAAGCCGACCACGACGAGCAGGTGCCCCGTCCAGCGCAGCTTCTCGCGCGCGAACAGCCGGCGCAGGAGCAGCACGTCGAGCAGCAAGGCGGCGAGGAGATGGGGCATCCTGCTGCCGAAGAGCGCCGAGGCTGCGCCGCGGAACGCTGCGGCGACGCGCTGCCACCAGGCGACGTCGCGCGCATCGGGACCGATCCGGAGGCGAAACCAGGCCGAGGCGCGCCAGGCGAGGCCCAGCGCGCACAGGACCAGGGACGCATAGAGGGCACTGAGCAGGATCGCCGGCGACATGTCTGGCCTAGCCCGCCGCAGTCCCGCCGAGCTCGCGCGCGACCTGGTCGATGGCCGCCCAGGCGGTGGCGATGGCGAGCCCCGCGCCGCACTTCGAGCGCATCCAGTCCTGATGCGCGAGGATCGAGCCGACGGCATGCAGCCGCGGCCAGGCCGGCGTTCCGCCCGCATCCAGCGGGCGCCACGCGTCGTCCACGCGCAAGCCTGCGCGGTTGATCGCATGGCCCGAGGGATCGAGGAAGTCGCGCTGGTGCCACGCGGCGCGCGAAGCCGGCTGCTGCACCGGCAAGCCGAGCAGGCTCTCGCGCACGCCGGCGCGATCCGCGCTTAGCCCGCGGCCGCTGAACCGCCCCGTCGCGAGCACGACCGCGCGCGCGCGCACGCGCTCACCGCCCCCGCCGGCCGAAATGCCTTCGAGCTCCAGCGTTGCCGTGGCCCCGTCCGGGTCGAACGCCAGCGCGCGCGCGCCGGCCTGATGATGGCGGCGGACTCCGCGCGCCGCCACCAGCGCCTCGAGCGCCTGCGACAGCCGCAGCCCGGGCACCGAGGTCGGCATGGTCGGGATCTCGAACACGGGCACGCCCAGCCCCGCCTCGAACGCCGCGTGAACGTCGCCGCATCGCGCGAGGCCGAGCACCGCCGGGAATCCGACCGCGTGCGCATCGCCCAGCAAGGGCTTCACCAGGGCGATCGCGCGCGCGCGCGTCTGCGGGCTTTCCAGGGCGCGTGCAAGGTGGGCGCCGTAGAGCTCGGGCAGGGATTCGCCGTCCGGGAACTCGATCTGCCGGTGGCGCAGGCCCGGCCAGCGTTCGCCCAGCGTCGCGACGATCTGAGCCGCGCTGAATTCGCGCAGCCCGCGGAAGTCGACCAGCAGGCACGGCGGCCGCGCGTGCAGCAGGTCGGCGCCCGCGATCATCGACCTGGGCACGCCATAGGTGGTCTTGAGCGTCCCGATCGAGGTGAGCAGCTTGCGGTTGCGCTCGCCCAGCGGCGCATAGTGCAGCCCCGCGCCGCCCAGGGCCGCGACGAAGCGATCGAACGCGCTGCGGATCGACCCGGCGTCGACCCGTGCCAGGGGATGCAGCGGCTCTTCGCGCGCCAGCGCCGCGAGGGCTTCGAACGGGCTTTGCCACAGCCGTCCCTCGGCCACCGGCTGCACGCCGAGCAGGTCCAGCAAGCCGCTCGCGAACAGCAGGCCGCCGCTGTTGCCGACCTGGATGCAGCTCAGCCCCCGCTCCGCCGCGAACAGCGCCGCCGCCATGCCCGCCATCCCGGCGCCGATCACGGCGACGTCGCAGCTGTCGTGCCGCGCGCGGCTCAATGCAGTTCTTCTCCGAAAAGCCCGCAATGCAGCGCCTCCATCAGCTCGGCCTGGGCCAGCTGCTCGCCCCACAGGACCGCACGCTCGCCGCGCCAGCGCTCGCCGAAGAAGTCGACAATCTCGGCCAGGCCGCGCCGCACCTGAAAGTCGCCGCGGTTGTAGAGGTGGGCCACGGTGCGCGGGGCGCAGAACGCCCCCTGGCAGGCACCCTTGCCGACGCGGCTGCGCAAGCCGATGTCGGTAAGCGTCGGTGCATCGCCCTGCGCGCGCAGCGCGTCGTAGATCGCGTCGACGGCGCGCCCCGGAACCAGCTCGCACTCGCACAGCAGCGTGTCGTCCCGCGCGTGGGAACGCATCGAGGCGCGCGCGGAGCGTCCCGGCTCGGTCCACCCGCATTCCGGCGCCGCGGGCAGGGGCGTCGTGGCGCTCAGACAGGGGCGCGTCACGCCGAGGCGCCGGCACACGAGGTCCGCGGCGCGTTCGGCCATCAGCCTGCAGGTGGTGAGCTTGCCCCCGGTGATCGTCGCCAGGTTGTCCAGACCCTGATCCTCGTGGTCGAACAGCGCGTGGCCGCGCGAAATGGCGCGCCCGCCGCCGCCTGCCGCGCCGACGAGCGGCCGCACCCCGGCGAAAGCGCGGATATAGCGCATGCTCTCCAGCGCCGGCAGCATGCGCGCGGCCTCGGCCACGATCAGGTCGGCCTCGGCCGTGGTCGGATAGATGTCGTCCAGGGCGTCCACCGGCGTCGAAGTCGTGCCGACGAGCGAGACCGTTCCGCCCGGCATCAGGATATCGGCGTCGGCCGGCGGCCGCAGGCGGTTCACCACGCGGCTGGCCAGGCGCGTGTGCGTGACCAGCAGCGTTCCCTTGAAGTACGTCATCTCGATCGGCGCTGCGGCGAGCAGCGCCAGCTCGCGCGCCCAGGCTCCCGCCGCGTTGACGATCTGCTCGGCCTCGACGCGCAGTTCCTCGCCGCCGCGCTGAATCCGCGCCGCGCGGATGCGACGCCCGTCGCGCTCGAAGCCCAGGACGCGGCTGCGCCGCATCAGGCGCGCGCCCAGGCTGCGCGCATGAGCCATGCTTTCGAGGGAGAGCCGGAACGGGTCGATCGAGGCGTCCGGCACCTCGAACACCGCGATCGTGCGTTGCGACAGCGCCGGTTCCAGCGCGCGCGCCGCGGCGAGGTCCACGGCGCGCGCGGCGATTCCCGCGCGCGCGCAAAGCGAGGGGAAGTCGGCGACGTAGCGCTCGTCGTCGCCTTGCACCGCGACGAAATAGCCGCCGGTATCCTCTATCGTCTGCGCCGCCACGGACTTGAGGATGGCGCCCTCGGCGCGACATTCGCTCGCCGTCTGGCGGTCGCTCGCGACATAGCGAGCGCCGCTGTGGAGCAGCCCATGGTTGTGCCCCGAGGCGCCGGAGTTGATGTCGTCCTTCTCGACCACGATGCAGTCGACGCCGCGCAAGGCGAGGTCACGCGCGATGGCCGTGCCCGTGGCGCCGCCCCCGATGATCAGGACCTGGGTCTGGGTGTCGCTTGGGGAATTCAATGCCGCCTCTTTCTACGCGGGCCTGCAAGCAATGTTAGGCGCGGTCTGAGCGCCATTATTGACCAAGATCAAGGCTCATCGGGGCGGCCGAGCTCGGCTAGAACGGCAGCGGCGCGCCGGGCTTCAGGGGCTGCAGCGCGGCGCGGAATTCCTCCTGGATGCGGCGCAGCGCCGCCTTCGAATCGGCCTCGAAGCGCAGCACGATCACCGGCGTGGTGTTGGAGGCGCGCGCGAGGCCGAAGCCGTCCGCGTACTCGGCGCGCACGCCGTCGATGGTGAGCACGCGCTCGGCGCCCGGGAAGGGCCTGGCCTGCTGCAGCCTGGCGACCAGCGCGTGCGGCTCGCCCTCGGCGAGCGTCCACTGCAGCTCGGGAGTGGAAGGCGCGTTCGGCAGCGCCTTGAGCGCCCGGTTCGCGTCGGGATCGCGCGACAGGATCTCGAGCAGGCGCGCGCCCGCGTAGAGCGCGTCGTCGAAGCCGTACCAGCGCTCCTTGAAGAAGGTGTGGCCCGACATCTCGCCCGCCAGCGGCGCGCCGGTCTGCCGCAGCTTGGCCTTGATGAACGAGTGCCCGGTCTTCCAGATCAGCGGCCGGCCGCCGTGGCGCTCGATCCAGGGCGCGAGCAGGCGGGTCGACTTGACGTCGTAGATGATCTCGGCGCCGGGGTTGCGCGACAGCACGTCGGCCGCGAACAGCATCAGCTGGCGGTCGGGGAAGACGATCTCGCCGTCCTTGGTGACCACGCCCAGGCGGTCGCCGTCGCCGTCGAAACCGAGGCCGAGCTCGCTCGGGCCCGCCTTCAGGCGCGCGATGAGCTCGGCCAGGTTTTCCGGGCGGGAGGGATCGGGGTGGTGATGCGGGAAGTCGCCGTCGACCTCGCAGTACAGCTCCTCGACCTCGCAGCCGAGGCGCCGGTAGAGGCGCGGCGCGAGCATCCCCGCGACGCCGTTGCCGCAATCGAGCGCGATGCGCATCGCGCGCGCGAGCTTCACGTCGCGCGCGATGCGCTCGACGTAGGCCTCGAGCACGTCGGCGCGGCTGCGCTTGCCCGCGCCCGAGGCGACGCGCCCGGCCTCGATGCGCCGGCGCAGGTCCTGGATCGCCTCGCCCGCGAGGGTCTCGCCCGCGACCACCATCTTCAGGCCGTTGTACTCGGGCGGGTTGTGGCTGCCGGTCACCGCCACGCAGCTGCCGCAGCCGAGGTGGTGCGCGGCGAAGTAGGTCACGGGCGTCGGCACCATGCCGAGGTCGATCACGTCCGCGCCGGCGGCGCACAGTCCTTCGGCGAGCGCGTGCGCGAGCTGCGGCCCCGAGTGGCGCCCGTCGCGCCCGAGCGCGAAGCCGCTCGCGCCCCGCTCGCGGCCGAGGCTGCCCAGGGCGCGGCCGACCTCGCGCACGATCGCGGGCGTGAGCGTGCGCCCGACGACGCCGCGGATGTCGTAGGCACGGAAGATTTCGGCGGGGACGCTCACGCGGCGGAGAGGAATTCGGCGATGCGCTGCGCTAACCACGGACGGCGCGCCGGAAATCCGGCGTGTCCGCCCGTCGCCGGAAATTCTAGCACCACCTCGCGCGCCGCCGGGCGGCTCGCCGCGAGCAGCGCCTCGGCCGGCAGGAACGGGTCGTTTAGCGCGTTCAGCAGCAGCGTCGGCACGCGCACCCGCTCCAGCCACGGCGCCGCGGAGGCGCGCGTCCAGTAGTCGCGCACGCCGCGAAAGCCGTGCAGCGGCGCGGTCACCAGGTCGTCGAACTCGTACAGCGTGCGCGCGCGCGCTACCCGCCGCGCGTCGTACAGCCCGGGAAAGCGCTCGAGCTTGGCCAGCGCCTTGCGCTTCATCGTGGCAAGAAAGACGCGCGTGTAGAGCTCGCGATTGAAGCCGCGGTCGAGCGTGAAGCCCGCGGCGACCAGGTCAATCGGCGCCGAGACCGCGACCGCGCGCCGCACGATCGCGCCGGCCGCGACGCCGCGCTCGCCGAGCCACTTGAGCAGGACGTTGCCGCCGAGCGATACCCCGGCCGCGAACAGCGCCTGCGCGCGGCCGGCGCGCAGGCGGCGCAGGATCCAGTCGATCTCTTCGCTGTCGCCCGAGTGGTAGGCGCGCGGCAGCCGGTTCGGCTCGCCCGAGCAGCCGCGGAAGTGCGGCAGCGCGCAGCGCCAGCCGCGCTCGTGGGCATGCGCGGCGATCGCGCGCGCGTAGTGGCTCGCGGAGCTGCCTTCCAGGCCGTGGAACAGCACCAGCAGGCGCGCGGCGCCGGGCGGACCGGCGAAATCGACGTCGATGAAGTCGCCATCCGGGGTCTCCCAGCGCTCGCGCGCCAGCAGCGGGCGAGGCGGCGGGCGCAGCGCGGCGTACAGCGTCTGCAGGTGCCCGCCCGGCAGCCACGCGGGCGCGACGTAGCCGGTCAATGCAGGATCTTCGGCGTTTCGCGCGCCGCCGGCTGCGCCTGGCCGCGCGCGCGCTGCACGGCGGGCGAAGCATGGTGCACGAGCATGCGCCAGCCCGCCGGCGTGCGCAGGTAGACGTTGGTCGCGACCACCGCGGCCGGCTGCGCCTGGCCTTCGACGACGAAGCTCTCGAGCACGCTGTGCACCGCGAACATGACGCCCGAAGTCTGCGCCTGCAGGTTGACCTGGACCCGCGCGCCGGCGCCGCCGGCGAAGATCCGGCGCCAGCTCTCGCGCACTTCGTCCTGCCCGGTCAGGCGCGGCCCGCCCGGGTGCACGCACACGATCTCCTCGTCCTCGGCCCAGACGCTCATCATGGCTTCCAGGTCGGCGCGCTCGAGCGCCTCGTAGAAGGCGTTCTCGGCGTCCTGCGCGGTGGGGAGGATCCGTATCGTCACGCGGCGGGCGATGTTAGCACGCCGAGGCGCGCGACCTCATCGAGCACGCGCTCGACGCCGAGCTCTTTCATGCAGCGGAAATGCCCCAGCGGGCAGGCGCGCGCGTAACAGGGGCTGCACTCGAGGCGCAGCCACAGGACGCGCGCGCGCGCCGACAGCGGCGGCGTGTGCTCCGGGCTGGAAGAGCCGAACAGGGCGACTTGCGGGCGCTCGAGCGCGGCGGCGACGTGCATCAGGCCCGAGTCGTTGCTTACCACCAGCTCGGCGCCGGCGATCAGATCGAGCGCCTCGGCGAGCGAGGTCCTGCCCGCGAGGTCGAGGCCTGGCACCCCGGCGCAGGCCTCCCGGTCGCGCGCCGATCCGAGCAGCACCACCGGCAGCGGCATGCGCGCGGCGAGCGCGGCGAAATAGGGCCAGCGCTTGGCCGGCCCGTATTCCGCCCCGGGGCAGAGCACCGCGTAGCGCCCTTCGATTGCGAAGCGCGCCGCGGTGGCGCGCGCGCTTTGCGCGTCCTGCGCCAGGCGCGGCTCGGGCAGCGGCAGCGCCGGCGCGCTGCCCGGCGGCTCGGATAGCCGCGCGTAGTGCAGCGCCATCGGCTCGCGCGGCGCTTGAGCCCGGTAGAGCAGATTCAGCAGCCCGTAGCGCGCCTCGCCGACGTAGCCGCTGCGCAGCGGGATGTCGGCGAAGAACGGCACCAGGCCGGATTTCCAGCTGTTGGGCAGCACGATCGCCTGGTCGTAGCCGCGCGCGCGCAGCATGCGCCCGAGGCGCCAGCGCTCGCGCAGCTGCAGCGCGCCGTGGCGCAGCGGCGCGGCGATCACTTCGTCCACGCCCGGCATGCGGCGCAGCACCGGCGCGACCCAGTCGGGTGCCAGCACGTCGATGCGCACCGCGGGCCGCTTCGCGCGCAGGCGCGCGAGCAGCGGCTGCGCCATCAGCGCGTCGCCGATCCAGTTCGGCGCGACGACGAGGAGTCGCGCGGGCTCAGTGGCCCCGCGGCGGGGCGCCCTTGTAGACATAAAGGGTGCCGCAGTACGGGCAAAGCATCTCGCCCGGGTCGGCGACGTCGAGGAACACGCGCGGGTGCCGCGCCCACAGCGGGGCGGTGGGCAGCGGGCAGTGCAGCGGCAGGTCCTTCTCGGTCACTTCGACCCGGCGCGCCTTGTCGCTCGCCTGGATGCTCATCGCTTGGTTCCTTTCCTTGGCGCCTGCTTCATCGGCACCGGCGTCATCCAGTGCTTGTGCCTGCGATCCTTGCCGGTGACGACGTCGAAGAAGGCCTTCTGCAGCCGCTTGGTCACCGGGCCGGCCTTGCCCGCGCCGATGGTGCGCCCGTCGAGCTCGCGGATCGGGGTCACCTCGGCCGCGGTGCCGGTGAAGAAGCACTCGTCGGCGATGTAGATGTCGTCGCGCGTGAGGCGCTTGGCGATCACCTTGTAGCCGAGCCCTTCGGCCAGCTCGATCACGGTGCTGCGCGTGATGCCGGTGAGCGCCGAGGTCAGCTCCGGCTCGTAGATCGTGCCGTCCTTGACCAGGAATATGTTCTCGCCCGCGCCCTCGGCGACGAAGCCGTCGACGTCCAGCAGCAGCCCTTCGTCGTAGCCGTGCTGCGTCGCCTCGAGCGTCGCCAGCACCGAGTTGGGGTAGGTGCCAGACATCTTCGCGCGCGCCATGGTGACGTTGACGTGGTGGCGCGCGTAGGAGGAGGTCTTGACCCGGATGCCCTTGGCGAGCGCCTCGGGGCCGAGGTAGGCGCCCCAGGGCCAGGCCGCGATCGCCACGTGCACCGTCGCGCCGATCGGCGAGACGCCCATCTTCTCCGAGCCGTAGAACGCGATCGGCCGCACGTAGCAGGACTCGTGCGCGTTGGCCTGCACCACCTCGATCTGCGCCTGCATCAGCTTCTCGCGCGTGTACGGGATCTTCATCAGGTAGATGTGTCCCGAATTGATCAGGCGCTGGGTGTGCTCCCTGAGGCGGAAGATCGCGGTCCCGTCGGCGGTCTTGTAGGCGCGCAGCCCTTCGAACACCGCCAGCCCGTAGTGCAGCGAGTGGGTAAGCACGTGGGTCGTGGCCGAGCGCCACGGCACCAGCTTGCCGTCGTACCAGATCCAGCCGTCGCGGTCGGCCATCGAGAGCGGCGCGTTTGCCTTCGCCATGGACAGGGTTCTCCTTGAGTGTCGCGGCATTCTACCCACAGCGGCGCAAAATCCGCCATACTATTAACATGGATGTTAATCCTCACCAGTCCGTGTTCGCCGCGCTGGCCTCGGCGCCGCGGCGCGAGGTGATCGCGTTCCTGGCCCAGACCGCGCTGTCGACCAGCGAGCTCGCGCTGCGCTTCGGCATCAGCGCGCCGGCGGTGTCGCGCCACCTGGCGGTGCTGCAGCGCGCGGGGCTGGTGTCGGCCGAGCGCCAGGGCCAGCGCGTGCTCTACCGCCTCGAGCGCGACGCGCTGCTCGACGCGCTCGCCGCCCTCGCCTCGGCGGTCGACGGGCCGCTGCGGCGCGCGCCGCAGCTGCCGCGCGCGCCGCGGGAGGCGATCTAGCCGGGCGCGGATTGTTTCCGCCACGTAAAGCTGGGTAGCGAAACGTTGTCTGGCGTAAATGTTTTGCCGCCGGGCGCTCGCGCAGGCGCGGTTTGCCGCACAATCACGTCCGCAGCCATGAACGCCCTGCCCAAAAAAGCCGCGCTTGCGCTCGCCGCCGTCACGGCGGCGCTCGCGCTGGGCGTACACCTGAGCGGGGCGCAGCAGGCGCGCCGCGGCGGGCCCGCCGGCGGGGACGCCGGCCCGGCGCCGGTGATCGTCGCCACGGCCCAGACCGGAAACGTGAACGTCTACCTCTCGGGGCTGGGCACGGTCACGCCGCTCGAGACGGTGACCGTGCACACCCGGGTCGACGGCCAGCTGATGTCGGTGCACTTCAAGGAGGGCCAGCTGGTGAAGGCGGGCGACCTGCTGGCCCAGATCGACCCGCGCCCCTACCAGGTGCAGCTGGAGCAGGCCCAGGGGCAGATGGCGCACGACCAGGCGCTGCTCGCCAACGCGCGCATCGACCTGGAGCGCTACCGCACCCTGCTCAAGCAGGACTCGATCGCCGAGCAGCAGGTCGCGACCCAGCAGTCGCTGGTCAAGCAATACGAAGGCACGCTCAAGCTCGACCAGGCGCAGATCGACAACGCCAGGCTGCAGCTGGTCTACGCGCGCGTCACCGCCCCGATCTCCGGGCGCGTCGGCCTGCGCCTGGTCGATCCCGGCAACGTGGTGCACGCGGCCGACGCCAACGGGCTGGTGGTGATCACCCGCCAGGACCCGATCACGGTGGTGTTCTCGATCCCGCAGGACAGCCTGCCGGCGGTGCTGAAGCGCATGAGCGAGGGCAAGCGCATTCCGGTGGACGCCTTCGGGCGCGAGGACACCACCAAGCTCGCCTCCGGCTGGCTGCTGGCGCTCGACAACCAGATCGACCCGACCACCGGCACGGTGAAGATCAAGGCCGAGTTCGGCAACAAGGACGGGCGCCTGTTCGCGCAGCAGTTCGTCAACGTGCGCATGCTGATCGACACGCTGCAAGGCGTGGTCACCATGCCGGCGAGCGCGGCGCAGCGCGGCAGCCAGGGCATGTACGTGTTCGTGGTCAAGCCCGACGACACCGTGGCCCTGCGCCCGGTCAAGCTCGGCCCGAGCGAAGGCGAGCTTACCGCGGTGCTCTCGGGCGTGGCCGCGGGCGACAAGGTGGTGATCGACGGCACCGACCGCCTGCGCGAGGGCGCCAAGGTCGCGCCGACCACGCGCGAGGCGGCGCAGGCGGCCATCTCGCGCCCGCCGGCCCAGAAGAAAAAGCGCCGCACGCGGCCCGACGACGCCAGCGGCTCGTGAGGCGGTGAGATGAACCCCTCGCGGTCGTTCATCCTCCGGCCGGTGGCGACTTCGTTGCTGATGGTCGCCATTCTGCTCTCGGGCATCATCGCTTACCGCCAGCTGGCGCTGTCGGCGCTGCCCGAGGTCGATTACCCGACCATCCAGGTGGTCACCTTCTACCCCGGCGCCAGTCCCGACGTCATGACTTCCTCGGTCACCGCGCCGCTGGAGCGCCAGTTCGGCCAGATGCCCGGGCTGAAGCAGATGTCCTCGACCAGCTCGGGCGGCGCGTCGGTGATCACGCTCCAGTTCAGCCTCGATCTGAGCCTCGACGTGGCCGAGCAGGAGGTGCAGGCGGCGATCAATGCCGGATCGAACTTCCTGCCCTCCGACCTGCCGGCGCCGCCGGTGTACAGCAAGGTCAACCCGGCCGACGCGCCGATCCTGACCCTGGGCCTGACCTCGGCCTCGCTGCCGCTGCCGGACATCGAGGACCTCGCCGACACGCGCCTGGCGCAGAAGATCTCGCAGCTTACCGGGGTGGGACTGGTGACGATCTCCGGCGGCCAGCGGCCGGCGGTGCGCGTCGCGCTCAACCCCAAGGCGCTGGCGGCCAACGGCCTGGGCCTGGAGGACGTGCGCAGCGCGATCGTCACTGCCAACGTCAACCAGGCCAAGGGCAGCTTCGACGGCCCGGAGCGCGCCTACACCATCGACGCCAACGACCAGATCCAGTCCGCGGCGCAGTACCGCGACGTGGTGGTGGCCTACCGCAACGGCGCCCCGATCCGCCTGTCCGACCTGGGAACGGTGACCCAGGGCGCCGAGAACGCGCGCCTGGCGGCCTGGATGAACGACGTTCCGGCGGTGATCGTCAACATCCAGCGCCAGCCCGGCGCCAACGTGATCGAGGTGGTCGACCGCATCAAGCGGCTGCTGCCGCAGCTGCGCGCGACGCTGCCGGCGTCGATCGACGTCGCGCTGCTTACCGACCGCACCACCACCATCCGCGCCTCGGTGCACGACGTGCAGTTCGAGCTGCTGCTCGCGGTGGCGCTGGTGGTGATGGTCATTTTCCTGTTTCTGCGCAGCGCGGCGGGCACCGTGATCCCGAGCATCGCGGTGCCGCTGTCGCTGGTGGGCACCTTCGGCGTCATGTACCTGGCCGGCTTCAGCATCAACAACCTGACCCTGATGGCGCTCACCATCGCCACCGGCTTCGTGGTCGACGACGCGATCGTGATGATCGAGAACATCGCGCGCTACATCGAGCAGGGCATGAAACCGCTCGACGCGGCGCTCAGGGGCTCCGAGCAGATAGGCTTCACCATCATCTCGCTCACCTTCTCGCTCATCGCGGTGCTGATCCCGCTGCTGTTCATGGGCGACGTGGTGGGGCGGCTGTTCCGCGAGTTCGCGATCACCCTGGCGGTGGCGATCCTGATCTCGGCCGTGGTCTCGCTCACGCTCACGCCGATGATGTGCGCGCGCCTGCTGCGCCACGTGCCCGAGGCCGAGCAGAGCGCCTTCTACCGCGCCAGCGGCAGGTGGTTCGACGCCCTGATCGCGCGCTACGGCAGGGCGCTCGACTGGGTGCTGGACCGCCAGGGCGCGACGCTGCTGGTCGCGCTCGCCACCCTGGTGCTCACGGTGCTGCTCTACGTCTACGTGCCCAAGGGCTTCTTCCCGGTGCAGGACACCGGCGTGATCCAGGGCATCTCGGAGGCGCCGCAAACGGTTTCCTTCGCCGCCATGGCCGAGCGCCAGCAGGCGCTCGCCAAGGCCGTGCTCGAGGATCCCGCGGTCGAGAGCCTGTCCTCGTTCATCGGCGTCGACGGCACCAACACCACGCTCAACAGCGGCCGCGTGCTGATCAACCTCAAGCCCCTGGCCGAGCGCCGCGCGAGCGCAACGCAAGTGATCCGCCGCCTGCAGGCGCGCCTGGCCGGCCTGCCGGGGATCCGGCTCTACATGCAGCCGGTGCAGGACCTCACCATCGAGGACCGCATCAGCCGCACCCAGTACCAGTTCACCCTCGAGACCGCGGACCCCGCGCTGCTGTCGCTCTGGACCGGCAAGCTGGTCGAGCGGCTAAAGCAGCTGCCCGAGCTGGCCGACGTCACCTCGGACCTGCAGGACCAGGGCCTGCAGGCGTTCCTCGCCATCGACCGCGACAGCGCGGGGCGCCTGGGAATCACCCCGGCGGCGGTCGACAACGCGCTCTACGACGCCTTCGGCCAGCGCCTGGTCTCGACCATCTTCACCCAGTCCAACCAGTACCGCGTGGTGCTCGAGGTGCAGCCGGATTTCCGCGCCGGGCCGCAGGCCCTGGGCGGCCTGTACCTGCCGTCCTCCGCCGGCGCCCAGGTTCCGCTCAGCTCGCTCACGCGCACCGAGGAGAAGCCCGCCTCGCTGGTGGTCAACCACCTGGGCCAGTTTCCCGCCGCGACGGTGTCGTTCGACGTCGCCCCCGGCGCTTCGCTCGGGGCGGCGGTCGACGCGATCCAGCGCGCCGAGCAGGAGCTCGGCATGCCGGCCTCGGTGAACACCAGCTTCCAGGGCGCCGCGCTCGCTTTCCGCGCCTCGCTCGGCAACGAGCTGCTGCTGATCCTGGCCGCGATCGTCACCGTGTACATCGTGCTCGGGGTGCTGTACGAGAGCTACATCCACCCCATCACCATCCTCTCGACGCTGCCCTCGGCCGGGGTGGGCGCGCTGCTCGCGCTGATGCTCGCGCGCACCGACCTGGGCGTGATCGGCATCATCGGCATCATCCTGCTGATCGGCATCGTGAAGAAGAACGCGATCATGATGGTCGACTTCGCGCTCGACGCCGAGCGGCACGAGGGCAAGAGCCCGCGCGAGGCGATCTACCAGGCCTGTCTGCTGCGCTTCCGCCCGATCATGATGACCACCATGGCGGCGCTGTTCAGCGCGCTGCCGCTGATGCTGGGCACCGGGGTGGGCTCGGAGCTGCGCCATCCGCTCGGCATCACCATCGTCGGCGGCCTGATCTTCAGCCAGGTGATCACGCTGTTCACCACGCCGGTGATCTACCTCGCCTTCGACCGCCTGGCGCGGCGGGTCGACTCCGCGGCCGAAGGGGCCGGGGCGGCATGAACTTCTCCGAGCCGTTCATCCGCCGCCCGGTGGCCACCACGCTGCTTACCGCGGGGCTGGCGCTGTCGGGCGTCGTCGCGTTCACCCTGCTGCCGGTGGCGCCGTTGCCGCAGGTCGATTTCCCGACCATCTCGGTGTCGGCCAGCCTGCCCGGGGCGAGCCCCGAGACCATGGCGGCGACCGTGGCCACGCCCCTGGAGCGCGCGCTCGGGCGCATCGCCGGGGTGACCGAGATCACCTCGACCAGCTCGATCGGCTCGACCCGCGTGACGCTGCAGTTCGACCTCGACCGCGACATCAACGGCGCCGCGCGCGACGTGCAGGCGGCGATCAACGCCGCGCGCAGCCTGCTGCCCACCGGCCTGCCGAGCAATCCGACCTACCGCAAGGTCAACCCGGCCGACGCGCCGATCATGATCCTGGCGCTCACCTCCGACGCGCTCGACCGCGGCCAGATGTACGACGCCGCCTCCACCATCCTGGCGCAGAAGCTGTCGCAGCTCGACGGCATCGGCCAGGTCACGGTGGGCGGCAGCTCGCTGCCGGCGGTGCGCGTGGAGCTCAACCCGAAGGCGCTAAGCGACTACGGCATCAGCCTGTCGCAGGTCGCCGCCACGCTCGCGAGCGCGAACGCCAACCGGCCCAAGGGCGTGGTGGAGCAAGGCGATCGCCAGTGGCAGATCTACGCCAACGACCAGTCCACCCAGGCGAGCCAGTACCGCCCGCTGGTGGTCACCTGGCGCAACGGCGCGCCGGTGCGCGTGTCCGACCTCGCCGACGTGATCGATTCGGTGCAGGATGTGCGCAACGCCGGCCTGTCGAACGGCAAGCCCTCGGTGCTGGTGATCCTGTACAAGCAGCCCGGGGCCAACATCCTCGAGACCACCGCCCGCGTGCGCGAGGAGCTGCCCCAGCTCGAGGCCTCGATTCCGCAGTCGATAAACGTCAAGGTCGCGATGGAGCGCACCTCGACCATCAGCGCCTCGCTGCGCGAAGTCGAGGTCACGCTGCTGATCGCGATCGGCCTGGTGATCCTGGTGGTGTTCGCGTTCCTGCGCAACCTGCGCACCACGCTTATCCCGGCCATCGCGGTGCCGGTGTCGCTGGTGGGAACCTTCGGCGTGATGTACCTGTGCGGCTACAGCCTGGACAACCTCTCGCTCATGGCGCTCGCGATCGCGACCGGGTTCGTGGTGGACGACGCGATCGTGGTGCTGGAGAACGCCACGCGCCACATCGAGCGGGGGATGGCGCCGTTCGAGGCCGCGCTGCTCGGCGCGCGCGAGGTCGGCTTCACCGTGCTGTCGATGAGCCTGTCGCTGGTGGCGGTGTTCACCCCGATCCTGCTCATGGGCGGCATCGTCGGCCGGCTGTTCCGCGAATTCGCGGTCACGCTCTCGGTCGCGATCGGCATCTCGCTCCTGGTTTCGCTCACGCTCACGCCGATGATGTGCGCGCGCGTGCTCAAGGCGCGGCACGAAGCGCGCCCCGGGCGCCTGTACCTGGCGAGCGAGCGCGTGTTCGACTGGTTGCTGGGACACTACCGCGCCAGCCTCGGCTGGGCGCTGCGCCACCCCAAGAGCGTGATGCTGACCCTGGCGGCGACCATCGCGCTGAACGTCTACCTGTACGTGATCGTGCCGAAAGGGTTCTTTCCCGAGCAGGACACCGGGCGCCTGATCGGCTCGATCCAGGCCGACCAGGCGATCTCGTTCCAGGCCATGCAGAAAAAGCTGTCCGACTTCATGACCATCATCCGCACCGACCCGGCGGTCGAGAACGTGGTCGGCTTCACCGGCGGCAGCCGCACCAATTCGGGCTTCATGTTCATCTCGCTCAAGCCGCTCGGCCCGCGCAAGCAGTCCGCGGCGCAGGTGATCGTGCGCCTGCGCGGCAAGCTCGCGCACGAGCCCGGCGCGCGCCTGTTCCTGGTGCCGGTACAGGACATCCGCGTCGGCGGCCGCCAGAGCAACGCGGCCTACCAGTTCACGCTGCAGGCCGACGACCTCGCGGCGCTTCGCACCTGGACCCCGCGCCTGCAGAACGCGCTGGCCGACGTGCCCGAGGTGGTCGACGTCAACAGCGACCAGGAGGTCAAGGCGCTGCAGACTTCGCTTACCATCGACCGCGACGCGGCGGCTCGTCTTGGCCTGACGCCGAAGGACATCGACACGGCGCTGAACCTCGCCTTCGGCCAGGCCCTGGTGTCGACCATCTACGCTCCGCTCAACCAGTACCACGTGGTGATGGAAGTGGCGCCGAAATACTGGCAAAGCCCGGAGGCGCTCGAGGGCGTGTACCTCATCCCTTCGGGCGGCGGGCGCGTCCCGCTCGCCGCCATCGCGCGCTGGGCGCCGAGCAACACCGCGTTGCAGGTCAACCACCAGGGCCAGTTCGCGGCCGCGACGATCTCCTTCAACCTTGCTCCCGGGGTGTCGCTGTCGCAGGCGACGCAGGCGATCGGCGACACGATGGCGCGCATCGGCGTGCCCTCCGACATCCACGGCAGCTTCCAGGGCACCGCGCGCGCCTTCCAGGCCTCGCTCGAGAGCCAGCCATGGCTGATCCTGGCCGCCCTGGTGACGGTCTACATCGTGCTCGGCATCCTGTACGAGAGCTACGTGCATCCGATCACGATCCTCTCGACCCTGCCTTCGGCCGGCGTGGGCGCGGTTCTCGCGCTGCTCGCGTTTCGCACCGAGTTCAGCATCATCGGGCTGATCGGGGTGATCCTGCTGATCGGCATCGTGAAGAAGAACGCCATCCTGATGATCGACTTCGCGCTCGAGACCGAGCGCGTGCACGGCAAGCCGCCGCGCGAGGCGATCTTCGAAGCCTGCCTGCTGCGCTTCCGCCCGATCATGATGACCACCATGGCGGCGATGCTCGGCGCGCTGCCGCTCGCGCTCGCCGGCGGCTACGGCGCCGAGCTGCGCCGCCCGCTCGGGCTGTCGATCATCGGCGGCCTGATGGTGAGCCAGCTGCTCACCCTTTACACCACGCCGGTCGTGTACCTGTACCTCGACCGGCTGCGCCTGTGGTGCCTGCGCCTGTGGCGCGGCACGCGGCTCGGCCGCGCGGGCGCCGTCGCCAGCGAGACCCAATGAAACCGCGCGTCGCACTTGCCGTCATTCTCGGCGCCGCCCTCGGCGGCTGCATGGCGGGCCCGGATTACCGGCGTCCCGAGGTCGAAGTGCCGGCCGCCTACAAGGAGGCCGGCGCCTGGAAGCCGGCGCAGCCCAACGACGCCGCGCGCCGCGGCCAGTGGTGGAAGGTATTCGGCGACCCGGAGCTCGACGCGCTGGTGGCGCAGATCGAGATCGGCAACCAGAACCTGCGCCTGGCCGAGGCCCAGTACCGCCAGGCGCGCGCGCTGGTCGGGCAGGCGCGCGCGGCGCTGTTCCCGTCGCTAAGCGGCAGCGTCTCGGTCGTCCGCGGCCGCAGCCCGGCGAGCGGCCCCGCCTCGACCAGCCACGTGCTGTCGCTCGACGCGTCGTGGGAAGCCGACCTTTGGGGGCGGGTGCGGCGCGAGGTGGAAGCGAACGTCGCCGGCGCCGAGGCGAGCGCCGCCGATCTCGCCAACGCGCGGCTGTCGGCCCAGTCGGAGCTCGCGAGCGACTACTTCCAGCTGCGCGTGCTCGACGTCGAGCGCCAGCTGCTGGACGACACGGTGAGCGCGTACCAGAAGTCGCTTGCGCTGACGCGCAACAAGTACGCGGTCGGCGTGGCCGGCAGGATCGACCTGGTCGAGGCGCAGACGCAGCTCATGAGCACCCAGGCGCAGGCGATCGACGTAGGCGTTGCGCGCGCGCAGCTCGAGCACGCGATCGCGGTCCTGCTGGGCAAGCCGCCGGCGCAGTTCTCGCTGCCGCGGGCCTCGATCGCGATCGGCATGCCGGCCATTCCGCCGGGCCTGCCCTCCGAGCTGCTCGAGCGCCGGCCCGACATCGCGGGCGCCGAGCGCCGCGTGGCGGCGGCGAACGCCCAGATCGGAGTGGCCAAGTCGGCCTACTTTCCGGACCTGACGCTGTCGGCCAGCGGCGGCTTCCAGAGTCCGAGCGTGGCCGACTGGATAAGCGCGCCGAACCGCTTCTGGTCGATCGGGCCGAGCCTGGTGCAGTCGATCTTCGACGCCGGCCTGCGCCGGGCGCAGACCGAGCAGGCGATCGCGGCCTACGACGCGAGCGTCGCCAGCTATCGCCAGACCGTGCTGGGCGCGTTCCAGGAGGTCGAGGACAACCTCGCCGCGCTGCGCATCCTCGAGCAGGAAGCCGCGGTGCAGGACGAGGCGGCGCGCTCCGCGCGCGAGTCGGTGGCGCTCACCCTCAACCAGTACAAGGCGGGCACCGTGGATTACCTGAGCGTGGTCACGGTGCAGGCGACCCAGCTCAGCAACGAGCGCGCCGCGGTGGTGATCTACGGCCAGCGCCTGGTGGCCGCGGTCGCGCTGATCAAGGCGCTGGGCGGCGGCTGGCAGGCTCCGGCCGGGCGCTAGCGATACGGCGCGAAGGCCGCATGCCAGAGCGCTCGCACGGCGTCCGCCTGCGCGGCGAGCTGCGCCGGCGGCACGCGCGCGTAGTCCGCTCCGTTCAGGCGCAGCGCGTGCTGCACGCGGCGGAACTCGCGGTAGGCGGCGCGGCAGGCGGTGGCGAGCTCGGCCGGGATCAGCCCGAGCTCGCCCGCGATGCCGAGCAGCGCGATGTTGCCCAGGTTGCGCACCAGCTGCGGCTGATCGTGCGCGTGCGCCAGCACCACGAACTGGACGATGAACTCGATGTCGATCATCCCTCCCGCGTCGTGCTTGACGTCGAACAGGCCGCTCGGGTTCGGGTGCGCGGCGTGCATCTTGGCGCGCATCGCGAGCACCTCGCGCGCGAGCGCGGCGGGGTCGCGCCTGCGGCGCAGGATGCGCTCGCGGATGGCCTCGAACGCGGCGCCGATCGCGGCGTCGCCGGCGCAGAAGCGCGCCCGGGTGAGCGCCTGGTGCTCCCACACCCAGGCCTGCTGCTCCTGGTACTGCTCGAACGCCGCCAGGGTCGACACCATCAGCCCGCTCGCGCCGCTCGGGCGCAGGCGCAGGTCGGTCGCGAACAGCACGCCCGCGGCGGTGCGCGTGGTGAGCAGCAGGTTGAGCTTCTGCGCCAGCCGCGCGTAGACCTCGGGCGCGCGCTCGTCGGGGTCGTCGTGGAGAAAGATCAGGTCGAGGTCGGAGGCGTAGCCGAGCTCCTTGCCGCCGAGCTTGCCGTAGGCGACCACGGCGAAGCGCGGCGCGCCCTCGCGATGGCGCCGCAGCTGGTGCCAGGCGAGCTCGAGCGCCGCCTCGAGCGTCAGGTCGGCGAGCGCCGAGAGGTGGTCGGCGAGCCGCTCGACCGTCAGCAGGCCGGCCAGGTCCTGCGCCAGCAGGCGGAACACCTGCGCCTGGTGCTGCTCGCGCAGCACGTCCATCTGCCGCTCGGGGTCGCCCTCGTGCGCCGCGAGCAGCGCGCGCAGGGCGCGCCCGAACGCGCCCCAGTCGGGCGGCGCGTACAGCACGCGGTCGTCGAGCAGCTCATCGAGCAGCAGCGGGTGGCGGGTGACGAACTCGGCCGCCCAGCTCGAGGCCGCGACGATGCGCGCCACGCGCTCGAGCGCCTCGGGATGCTCCGCGAGCAGCGCGAGATACGCCGCGCGGCGCGCGATCGCCTCGATCAGCGCCAGGCCGCGCGCGAGCGTGGCGTCCGGGTCGGCGCTCGCCGCGGCCGCGCCGGCGAGCGCCGGCGCGAGCGCGTCGAAGCGCCGGCGCGAGTCCTTGGGCAGGCTCTGGTAGCGCTGGCTGGCGCGCACCGCGGCCAGCCGCGCCGCGCTGCCCGCCGGGTCGCGATAGCCGCGCGCGGCGAGCGCCTGCGCGAGCGCCGCGCGGTCGTCCTGCCACAGCTCGCCGGCGGCGTTGTCCTGCGTTTCGGCGAACACCGCCTGGAAGTGGCGCGTCACGCGCTCGCGCTGCGCCCCGAGCGCGGCCGCGAACGCGCCCCAGGAGCCGAAGCCGCACATCGCCGCGACGCGCGCGCGATCGTCCTCGCCCGAGGGCAGGGTGTGGGTCTGCCGGTCGTCGAGGTATTGCAGCCTGTGCTCGACCCGGCGCAGGAACCGGTAGGCCTCGGCCAGCTCGCGCGCGGCGTCCTGCGGCAGCAGCCGGCGCGCGCCGAGCCGCTCGAGCGCCGCGAGCGTCGGGCGCAGCGCGAGCTCGGGGTCGCGCCCGCCGCGCACCAGCTGCAGCGCCTGGACCACGAACTCGATCTCGCGGATCCCGCCCGGCCCGAGCTTGACGTGCTCGGCCAGCTCGCGCCGCTCGACCTCGCGCCTGACCTCGGCGTGCAGGCGGCGCATCGCGGCGAGCGTGCCGTAGTCGAGGTACCTGCGGTAGACGAACGGGCGCACGATCGCCTCGAGCTCTCTTTCGCGCGCAGCGCCTCCGGTAAGGGCGCGCGCCTTGATCCAGGCGTAGCGCTCCCATTCGCGCCCCTGGCTCACCAGGTAGTTCTCCAGCGCCTCGAAGCTCGCCACCAGCGGGCCCGACTCGCCGTAGGGGCGCAGGCGCATGTCGACCCGGAACGCGAAGCCGTCCTCGGTGATGTCGCCCAGCAGCGCGATCAGCTTGCGCCCCACGCGCGCGAAGTGCTCGTGGTTGGACAGCCGCTGCGCGCCGTCGGTCTCGCCTTCCTCGGGGTAGACGAACACCAGGTCGACGTCCGAGGAGACGTTGAGCTCGCGCCCGCCGAGCTTGCCCATGCCGACCACCACCAGCGGCTGCGGCGCGCCGCCGGCGCCGCGCGGGCGGCCGGACTGGGCGGCCTGGCCCGCCTCGGCCCAGGCGAGCGCCGCGGCGATCGACGCCTCGGCCAGGTCGCTCATCGTGCCGCAGACCTCGGCCAGGTCGGCCGCGCCGGAGAGGTCGCGCGCCATCACCCGCAGCAGCACGCGCCGGCGCAGGCGGCGCAGGCGGCGCTTGAGCGCCGGCTCGTCGTCGCCTTGCGCCCCGTCCAGCGCCGCGTCCATCTGCGCGCGCGTGAACGGCTGCGGCGCGACGAGCTCGGCCGCGAGCGCGGGCTGCGCCTCGAGCGCATGGCGCGCGTAGCGCGAGGGCTCGAGCATCGAGGGAATCTGGCTCAGGCTCAAGATTTCGGCGAATTCCGGATCGGGGTCGATATTTGCGGTCTAAAATACGAGCGGGCTCGGTGCGCACAGTCGCCCGCTCACGGACTATAGGGGCAACGCGAAGCACGATGCAAACCGAAACCCGACTCCCGCTCTGGCTGCGGGTGCTCGAGTGGCTCGCTTGGTCCGCGTTGATGGCCGTCGCGTGCGCGTTCCTCGCGCTGCGCTACTGGGTGCTGCCGCACATCGAGGACTATCGCGAGCAAATCGTCGCCGCCATTTCGCGCTCGATCGGGCTGCAGGTGAAGATCGGCACCATCGAGGCAAACTGGCAAGGGCTGCGCCCGCAGCTGAGTTTCACCGACTTGCGCATCTACGACCGCGCCGGGCGCGTTGCGCTGGTGCTGCCCGCGGTCGAGAACGTCGTCTCGTGGCGCTCGCTGCTGTACCTCGACCTGCGCCTGCGCTCGCTTACCGTCGAGGCGCCCAAGCTGACCGTGCGGCGCGACGCCGCGGGCGCGATATACATCGCCGGGATGCAGCTCGCGGGCGCCGGGCCCGCCGGCGGCTTCGGCGACTGGGTGCTCGGCCAGCGCGAAATCGTGGTGCACAACGCCGAGATCGAGTGGCGCGACGAGATGCGCGGCGCACCTTCGCTCGAGCTGCACGCGCTCGACTTCCGGCTGCGCAGCGCGGGCGACAGGCACGCCATGGGTCTTTCGGCCCGCCCGCCGGAGGCGCTCGGCGCCGACCTCGAGCTGCGCGCCGAGTTGATCGGCCGCAGCGTCGCCGACCTGGCGGCATGGAACGGCCGCGTCTATGCCGAGATCGGCAATACGGACCTCGCCGGCTGGCGCGCCTGGATCGACTACCCGGTCGACCTGCAGCGCGGGCAGGGCGCGCTCAGGCTGTGGGCCACGCTCGGCGCAGGAAAGCTGCTGCAGGGCACCGTGGACGTGGCCCTTACCGGGGTCGCCGTGCGGCTCGCCGCCGATCTGCCGCTGCTCGAACTGCAGAGCCTGCGCGGGCGGCTGCAAACCCGCGTCAAGGAGCAGGGCTACGAAATCTCGGCCAACAACCTCGCCCTGAGCGGCGCCGCGGGCCTGACGCTGCACCCGACCAGCTTCAGCGTCGCCTGGTCGCCGCGCTCGGCGCAGGTCCCCGAGCACGGCTCGGCGAGCGCCAACCTGGTCGAGCTCGAGCCGCTGGCGCAGCTCGCGGCCTTCCTGCCCTTTCCGGCCAAGCTGCGCGAGCTGCTCGAGCAGCTCGCGCCGCGCGGCAACCTGCTCGACCTGGCGTTCAGCTGGAACGGCCCGCTGCCCGAGGCGGACCAGTTCCGCGTCAGGTCGCGCTTCGCCCGCGTGGCGGTGAACGCCTGGAACAAGGTGCCCGGGTTTGCCGGCCTCTCGGGCAGCCTGGACGCAAGCGGCGAGCAAGGCCGGATCTACCTCGCCTCGCGCGCCACCGAGCTCAGCCTGCCGAAGGTGTTTCCCGAGCCGCGCATCCGGTTCGACGAGCTGAGCGGGCAGATAGACTGGCAGCGCGCGAAGACCGGCGCGATCGACGTGCGCCTGTCCGCGCTCAATTTCTCCAACCCCCACCTCGCCGGAAGCGCATCCGGAACCTACACCTGGCGCGACGACTCGGGTCCCGGCACGATCGACCTGTCGGCCCGGCTTTCGCGCGCCGACGGCAGCCAGGTCGTGCGCTACCTGCCGCTCGCAAGCATCATGGGCGAGGCACCGCGCACCTGGCTCGCCGCGGCGATCGTGTCCGGGCAGGCGAGCGACGTGACGCTGCGGCTCAAGGGCGACCTGCGCGACTTTCCCTTCGTCGATCCGGCCAGCGGACAGTTCCAGGTCGGTGCGCACGTCAGCAAGGGCACGCTGCAGGTCGGGCCCAAGTGGCCTCGCATCGAGGACATCGACGGCGAGCTGCTGTTCGAGCGCGACAAGATGACCATCGTGGGCCACTCCGCCAGCGTGTACGGCGCGCGGCTCTCGGACGTGCGCGTGGGCATCTCGAGCCTGACCGCGCCGCAGCACCTGCTCTTGATCGCGGGCACCGCGGAGGGGCCGAGCGGCGCGTTCCTGGCTTTCATCGCCGGCAGCCCGGTGCGCGGCATGGTGGGCGGCCTGACCGATGCGATGCGCGCCTCCGGACGCGGCAGCTTGACGCTCAAGCTCGAGCTGCCGCTGGGCAAGCCGGAGGCGACCAAGGTGGCGGGCGAGTTCCGCTTCGCCGGCAACAGCCTGACCCTGATGCCGCAGTTGCCGCCGATCGAGCAGGCCGGCGGCACGGTCAGCTTCAGCGAGTCGGGCGTGACGGTGCACGACGTGCAAGGCCGGTTTCTCGGCGGGCCGGTAAGGATCAACGGCGGCAGCGCACCCGGCGCCGGGGTCCGGGTCGTCGCGCGCGGGCAGGTCGAGCTCGGCGGCCTGCGCGCGCTCGCGGCCCCCCGCTGGGGGGGCTTGCTGTCCGGCGCAGCGGCTTACGTGGCGACCGCATCGGTGCGCAACGGCAACGTGCAGCTTCGCCTCGAGTCCTCGTTGCGAGACGTCGCGAGCGCCCTGCCGCCGCCGCTGGACAAGGCCGCGGGCAAGGCCTTGCCGCTCAAGCTCGAGCTGCTGCCGGGAACGGCCGACGCGCGCGACCGCATCTCGCTCACGCTCGGCGACCGGCTCGCGGCCGAGATCCTGCGCCAGCGCTCCGGCGCGCAGATGGCGGTGCAGCGCGCTTCGATCGCGCTCGGGCCGAGGCACGGGGCCGCGCTGCGCATTCCCGAGCGCCCGGGCGTGCTGCTGTACGGCTCGACTCCCAGCCTCGACCTCGACCGCTGGCTGGCGCTGTTCCCGGGGGGCGGCTCGGCAGGCGGGCCGGTAAGCGTCGACCTCAGGCTCGACACGCTGGACGCCTTCGGCAAGCGCGTGACCGGGGTCACGCTCAAAGGCGGCGCGGACGCGGAGGGCTGGTCGGCCAACGTGCAGGCCGATCAGCTCGCCGGCGACCTGGCCTATCGCGGCGCCGGCAACGGCAAGCTGATCGCGCGCCTGGCGCGCTTCACGATTCCCGGCGATACGCCCGGGCAGGAGGCGGCGGGCAAGGGCGAACACGACATCAAGGACCTGCCCGCGCTCGACCTGGTCGCCGACCGCTTCGCCTTTCGCGGCAAGCAGCTCGGCCGGGTCGAGGTCGCCGCGCAGCACGTGGGCGAGGACTGGCGCATAGAGCGGCTGGCGATGGTGAATCCCGACGCGTCGATGACCGGCAGCGGCACCTGGCACGGCGGCCCTGCGTCCTCCACCGAGCTCAAGTTCGAGCTCAAGGCCAACGACGCCGGCAAGTTCCTCGACCGCATCGGCTACAAGGATCTGGTCAAGGGCGGCAAGGCGACCCTGGGCGGCACGCTGAATTGGAACGACGGCCCCTTGAGCATCGACTACCCTTCGCTCGCGGGCGAGCTGACGCTTAGCGCGAAGGACGGCCAGTTCCTCGAGATCGAGCCCGGAATCGGCAAGCTGGTGTCGCTTATGAGCCTGCAGATGCTGCCGCGGCGCATCACGCTCGACTTCCGCGACGTGTTCTCCAAGGGCTTCCAGTTCGACAGCATCGGCGGCACGCTGCAGATCCGGCAGGGGGTGATGACGACCAAGGACTTCAAGATGCACGGCGCCGCGGCGGACGTGTCGATGAACGGCCAGACCGACCTCGCGCAGGAAACGCAGGACCTCACGGTGCGCGTGGTGCCGGGCCTGGGCGACAGCGCCTCGACCGTCATCGGTCTGCTCCATCCGCTCATCGGCGTCGCCTCGGCGATCGCCCAGCGCATACTCAAGAACCCGCTGGGCCAGATTTTTTCCTACGATTACAAGATCACGGGAACCTGGAGCGATCCGAATGTCGAAAAGCTCAAGCCGCCGGCAAATCCGACGGTCGGCGGCTACTGACTGTTATGATCGTCCGCACGGAGACTTCGCCACTCTTGCACACCGCCACGCAAGACCTGCTGCTCGGAACCGCCGAGCGCCGCCTGCTCGAGCCCTACGCGCTCGAGGCGGGCAAGCTCGAGCGCGTGTTCGGCGCGCTCGGCGCGCACCGCATCGACTACGCCGACCTGTACTTCCAGTATGCGCGCTCCGAGAGCTGGAGCCTGGAGGAGGGCATCGTCAAGTCGGGCAGCTTCAACATCGAGCAGGGCGTCGGCGTGCGCGCGATCGCGGGCGAGAAGACCGCCTTCGCCTACTCGGACGAGATAAGCTTCGACGCCCTCGAGGACGCCGCGCGCGCGACGCGGGCGATCGCCGCCGCGGGCCAGAACCGGCGCACCAAGGTCGCGCGCCGGGGCCAGCCGGTGCGGCGCTACGAGCCGGTCGACCCGCTCGCCACGCTCGCCTCGGAGGCCAAGGTGGCGCTGCTCGAGAAGCTCGAGCGCATGTGCCGCGCGCTCGACCCGCGCGTGACGCAGGTGATGGCGAGCCTGGGCGGCGAGTACGAGGTGATCCTGGTGGCGCGCGCCGACGGCGTGCTCTCGGCCGACGTGCGCCCGCTGGTGCGCATGTCGGTGCAGGTGATCGCGGAGCAGGACGGCCGGCGCGAGAGCGGCCAGGCGGGCGGCGGCGGGCGCACCGGCTACTCCCACTTCAGCGACGAGGTGCTCAAGGACTACGCGGCCAAGGCGGTCGCGCAGGCGCTCACCAACCTCGAGGCGCGCCCGGCGCCGGCGGGCAGCATGACCGTGGTGCTGGGGCCGGGCTGGCCCGGCATCCTGCTGCACGAGGCGATCGGGCACGGCCTGGAGGGCGACTTCAACCGCAAGGGCAGCTCGGCCTTCTCCGGCCGCATCGGCGAGCGCGTCGGCGCGCGCGGCGTCACGGTGGTGGACGACGGCACGCTGCCCGGGCGGCGCGGCTCGCTCACGGTCGACGACGAGGGCAACCCGAGCACGCGCACGGTGCTGATCGAGGACGGCGTGCTGCGCGGCTACATCCAGGACAGCCTCAACGCGCGCCTGATGAAGATGCCGCTCACCGGCAACGGCCGGCGCGAGTCCTTCGCGCACCTGGTGCTGCCGCGCATGACCAACACCTACATGCTCGCCGGGCCGCACGACCCGCGCGAGATCGTCGCCGGGGTCGAGCGCGGCGTGTACGCGGTCAACTTCGGCGGCGGGCAGGTCGACATCACCAACGGCAAGTTCGTGTTCTCGGCCGCCGAGGCCTACATGATCGAGCACGGCAAGGTGACGCACCCGATCAAGGGCGCGACCCTGATCGGCAACGGCCCCGACGCGCTTACCCGGGTCAAGATGATCGGCAACGACCTGCAGCTCGACAGCGGCATCGGCACCTGCGGCAAGGAAGGCCAGAGCGTACCGGTCGGCGTCGGCCAGCCGACGCTGCGCATCGACGGCCTGACGGTGGGAGGCACGGGATGAAGGACGCGGACGCGATCGCTGCGGCGATCGCCGACGGGTCTTCGATCGGGCTGCCGCCCGACTATTCGCTGGTTGCGATGGCGGTGGTGCGCGCGCTGGTGCGGCGCGGGGCGAAGGACCTGAAGCTCATCGGCGTGCCCACGCTGGGCCTGTGCGCCGACATGCTCATCGGCGCGGGCTGCGTGCGCGAGGTCGAGACCAGCGCCGTGACCCTGGGCGAGGCGGGCCTGGCGCCGCGCTTTACCGAGGCGGCGCAGAACAAGGCGCTGAAGGTGATCGACGCCACCTGCCCCATGATCCATACCGGGTTGCAGGCCAGCGAGAAGGGCGTGCCGTTCATGCCGCTGCGGGGAGTGCTGGGGTCGGACCTGGTGCGCGACCACCCGGACTGGCTGAGCATCGACAATCCCTACGCCAAAGGCGACCCGATCCTGCTGGCGAAGGCGATCGCGCCCGAGGTCGCGCTGTTTCACGCGCGCTGGGCGGACGAGGCGGGCAACGTCTGGGTCGGGCGGCGCAGGGAGCTCGCAACCATCGCGCATGCCTCGAAGGCCTGCTACGTCACTTACGAAGAGCTCAGATCCGGCGACATGCTCGAGGACGAGCTGCTCGCGCCCGGCTGCATCGGCTCGGTGTACGTAAGCGCCGCGGCGCCGGCGCCGCGCGGGGCCTGGCCGCTCGGCGTGCCGGGGATGTACGGCATCGACGACGCGCACCTGCAGCACTACGCGCGGCTGGCGAAGACGGCGCGCGGGTTCCGCCAGTACCTCGAGGAGTTCGTTTGCAAGCCTACGCCCGCGAAGAGCTCCTCGCCTGCGCCGTCGCACGCCTGATCGGGGACGCGCGCCACGTCGCGGTGGGGGCGGCGTCGCCGATTCCGGCCACGGGCGCCTTCCTGCTCAAGCAGAGCAATCCGTCGTTGCGCATCTCCCTGCTGCAGAAGCGAAGCGGCAACCCGTTCACCGAGGGCTCGCGCGAGCTGTTCGACCTGGCGGGCCAGGGCCGGATCGACGTCTTCTTCCTCGGCGGGGCGCAGATCGACGGCGAGGCGAACATCAACCTGGTCGAGGCCGAAGGCAAGCGCTTCCCGGGCTCCTTCGGTTCCGCGTTCATGTATTTCGCGGCGCGCAGGACGATCCTGTTCCGCGAGGAGCATTCGCCGCGCGTGCTGGTGCGCAAGGTGGCTTACGTGTCGGCGCCGGGGTGGAGCCCGCCGGGGGTCGAGCGCCGCGGCGGGCCGCAGGCGCTGCTCACCGCCAAGGCGCTGTTCGCCTGGCAGCCGCAGGCGAGGCGCTTCCGGCTCGAGAGCGTGCACCCGGGCGCGAGCCTGCAAGAGGTGCGCGACGCGACCGGGTTCGCGTTCGACTGCGCGGCGCAGGTCCCCTGCACGGCGCCGCCCTCGGCCGAGGAGCTCGAGCGCCTGCGCGGCCCGGTGGCCGCCGAGATCGTCGCGAACTACCCTGCCTTCGGGCGCCGGGTCTGGGGCGCCGTCCCGGCCCACTCGAGATCGTAGGGCCGCATCAGATTCCGGTCGCTTGCCTCATGAGCTCGCGCCAGCGGCCGTAGCGCGCCGCGAGCGCCGCGTCGCGCACCGGCTCGAAGCGGTCTTCGTGCGCGGCGCTGCTCCAGTGCGCGGGACGCCCGGCCGCCAGGTAGCCGATGCCGCGCGCGCTCGCTTCCGGGTCGTCGCGCCTTAGCACCGGCAGGCCGCTGACCGAGGCGAGCCGCCGGCACAGGCCGTCCAGGCGCGACACGCCGCCGCTCACCCGCACCCGCCGCGCGGGCGGCACCCAGGCCGCCATGTAGTCGATATTCGCCTGCAGCAGGAAGGCGATGCTCTCGACCACCGCGACCGCCTGCTGCGCCGGCGTGCCCGTGCCGACGAAGCGCGAAGCGAACTCGGCCTGCCAGAAGGGCCCGCCCAGGCCCGCGATGCCGTTCAGGAACAGCGGCGGCTCGCCGGGTGCGTCCAGCCAGGCGGGCAGGCGCGCGAGCGCGTCTTCGATCCCGAGCCCGGTGCGCAGCCACTCCAGCGCGGTGCCGGCGCCGTTGACGTTGCCTTCGACCGTCCAGACCGTGCTGCGCCCGTCGTCCAGGATGATGCCGCTGAGCTGGCGCGGCACGTGGCCGGGCGCGCGCTCGAGCGCGCGCTGCACGAAGGCGCTGGTGCCGATGTTGACGTAGGCCGAGTCCGGCTCGGGCCAGCCGAAGGCGAACACCGCCGCCGACTGGTCGCCGTTTACCGCCGCGAGCGGCAGCGCCGGGCCGGGCAGCTCGAGCGTTCCCCAGGCGCCGCAGGTCGGCACGCTGCGCGGCAAAAAGCCCTGCGGCAGGCCGAACAGCGCGAGCAGCTCCGGGTCCCAGTCGCGCGCGGCGAGGCTCCACAACTGCGTGCGCGCGGCGCACTGCGGATCGGCCGCAAGCGGCCGCTCCTTCAGCAGGCGGAACACGAGGAAGCTCGCCAGCGGCCCCCAGGCCAGAGTGCCGGCCTTTGCCGCCGCGGCGACGCGCGGCAGATGGTCGAGCGCCCAGCGCAGCTTGCTCGCGCCGTAATGCGGCGAAAGGTAGAGCCCGGTCTTGCGGTGCACCGCGTCGCCGTGCGCGGGCTCGAGCGACGAGATCCAGGCGTGCGCGCGCCGGTCCTGCCAGCTGAACACGGGCGAAAGCGGCCGCCCGTCGCGCCGGTCCCAGCACACGCAGCTCGCGCGCTGGCTCGACAGGCCGGCGAGCGCCAGCTCGGCGCGGCGGGCGCCGACGGCCCGCTCGACCGCGGCGAACACGGAAGCCACGATCTCCTCGCCGTCCTGCTCGGCCCAGTCGGGCTGCGGGCGAGCCAGACCGATCTCCTGTTCGCCGCTGGCGAGAATGCTCCCGCGCCGGTCGAGCACCAGCGCGCGGCTGGCGTGGGTGCCCTGGTCGATCGCGAGGACGAGCGAGCCCGGGCTCACAGCCAGGCCAGCGGCGCGAGGCCGAGCGCGGCGAGCGCGAGCAGCAGCACGAGGCTCGCCAGCCCGGCCGCGCGCGAGCCGAGCGCATAGGCGTACACGCCCTTGACCGCGTTGTTGGCCGCGGCGGCGATCAGGATCGCGGCCGCGGCGAGCGCGAGCGGAGTCGTCGCCGGCGCGGCCTGGGTCATGCCCATGACGAACGGGTCGACGTCGCTTACCCCCATCGCGGCGGCGAGCAGGTAGACCCCGCCGCGGCCGAAGCTCTCGAGCGCGAGGCGGGTGGCGACCAGCATCGCGACGAACAGCAGCGCGAACAGGAACGCGGTGCCCAGCTCGAGCGGGTTCTTCGGCGCCTGGTGCTGCTCGACCTCGGCCGCGCGCGCGGCGGCGCGTCCGCTCCAGACCCAGCCGGCGCCGATCGCGAGCGCGGCGAGCGCGGCGAACGAGGGCGCCAGCGCGAGCATCAGCGCGCGGTTGAAGATCCCGAGCAGCACGATCAGGCGCAGGTACATGACCCCGGAGGCGATCACGATGCTGCCGGCGAACAGGTGCGGGTCCGCATCCTGCTCGCCGCGCGAGCGCCGCGCGAGCGCGACCGTGGTCGCGGTCGAGGAGTACATCCCGCCCAGCACCCCCGAGAGCACCAGTCCGCCGCGGCCCCGCATCAGCCGCTGCAGCACGTAGCTGCCGTAGGACACCGCGCTCACCGCCGCCACCACCAGCCAGGTCTTGTGCGGGTTGATCTCGAAGCGCGTGAAGGCTTCGTCCGGCAGCACCGGCAGGATCACCGCGGTCACCAGCAGGAACTTGGCGAAAGTGAGGATGTCGTCCGAGGCGATGCGCCGCGCGAGGCCCTCGAGCCCGACTTTCAGCTCGAGCAGCAGCAGGCTCGCCACGCTCACCGCGGTCGCGATCCAGAACTGCTCGCGGTAGACCAGCGCGCCGACCAGGTAGGTCGCCAGCCCGGTCATCTCGGAGGTGATGCCGGCATTGGCCGAAGTGGTGAGCTTGTGCCAGTAGGACAGCATCAGGAAGCCCGCCACGGTGGCGAAGCCGATCACGAGCGGCAGCAGCTCCTCGCCGGAAAAGAACGCGATCAGGTAGCCGATCAGGCCGATGAGCGGAAAGGTGCGCACCCCGCCGAAGGCGTAGCGCCCTTCCTCGGCCACCTTGCGCTCCTCGCGCTGCAGGCCGATCAGGAACGACAGGAACAGCACCAGCAGGAGCTTGAACACCTCCGGGTTCAGCCACTGGGGCAGGCTCACGGCGTTCTCCCTTTCAGTCCTGCTCGGCCCAGCGCAGCGAGCGGTGCACCGCCGCGCGCCAGCGCGCGCGCAGGTCCTCGGCCGCCGCCGGGTCCATCTGCGGCTCGAAGCGGCGCTCCTCGGCCCAGTGCGAGGCGATCTGCGCGGGCGAAGCCCACAGGCCGATCGTCAGCCCGGCGAGGTAGGCGGCGCCGAGCGCGGTGGTCTCGAGCACGCGCGGTCGCACCACCGGCACGCCCAGCATGTCGGCCTGGAACTGCATCAGCAGGTTGTTCGCGCTGGCGCCGCCGTCGACGCGCAGCTCGGTGAGGCTCTCGCCCGCGTCCTGCTGCATCGCCTGGAGCAGGTCGGCGACCTGGTACGCGATCGACTCGAGCGCGGCGCGCGCCAGGTGCGCGCGCGAGGAGCCGCGCGTGAGGCCGACGATCGCGCCGCGCGCGAAAGGGTCCCAGTGCGGCGCGCCCAGGCCGGTGAACGCGGGCACCAGGAACACGCCGCCGTTGTCGGGCACGGAGGCGGCCATGGCCTCGATCTCGTCCGCGCTGCGGAAGAACTGCAGCTCGTCGCGCAGCCACTGCACCACCGAGCCGGCGACGAACACGCTGCCCTCGAGCGCGTAGCCGCGCGGCGTCGCCTTCGCGGCGCTGGGCTGCGCCGCCGGGGTGGTCAGCAGGCCGCTCGCCGAGCGCACCGCGGTCTCGCCGGTGTGCAGCAGCATGAAGCTGCCGGTGCCGTAGGTCGCCTTGGCCATGCCGCGGCGGTGGCAGCCCTGGCCGAACAGGGCCGCCTGCTGGTCGCCGGCGATGCCGGCGATCGGGATCGCGGCGCCGAGCTCCTCGGGCGCGGCCATGCCGAACACGCTCGCCGAGGGCTGCACGTCGGGCAGCAGCGCGCGCGGCACGCGCAGCAACGACAACAGCTCCTGGTCCCAGTCGCCGCGGTGGATGTCGTACAGCAGGGTGCGCGAGGCGTTGGTCTCGTCGCTGACGTGGGTGCGGCTGTGCGACAGGCGCCACACCAGCCAGGTGTCGACCGTGCCGAAGGCGAGCTCGCCGCGCTCGGCGCGCGCGCGCGCGCCGGGAACGTTGTCCAGCAGCCAGGCCAGCTTGGTGCCGCTGAAGTACGGATCGACGATCAGCCCGGTCTTGGCCTTGATCGTCTCCTCGGCGCCCGCCGCGCGCAGCTCGGCGCACTGCGCGGTGGTGCGGCGGTCCTGCCACACGATCGCGTTGTGCAGCGGCTCGCCCGACTGGCGGTCCCACAGCAGCGTGGTCTCGCGCTGGTTGGCGATGCCGATGGCGCGGATCTCGGTCGGGTCGAGGCCGGCCATGGCGATCGCCTCGCGCGCGGTGTCGCGCTGCGAGACGTAGATCTCGTGCGGGTCGTGCTCGACCCAGCCCGGCTGCGGGTAGATCTGGCGGATCTCGCGCTGCGCGCTCGCGCGCGGCTTGCCGTGCTCGTCGAACACGATCGCACGCGAGCTGGTGGTGCCCTGGTCGAGCGCGAGGATGTATCTCATGGTGTCTTGATGCGCGGGCCTGGGGGAATTCTAGCAGCGGGCCGGGTGCTAGAATTCGCGGCGCCATGCCGCTGCCCCTCCAGGACGTCGAGCGCGAGCTCACCCACACCCGGCGCGTGCGCTTCGAGGGCTACAAGCGCGCCGACGGCCTGTGGGACATCGAAGCCCACCTGACCGACATCAAGAACCACGACTACCCGCTGCAGACCGGCGTTCGCCGCGCCGGGCAGCCGATCCACGAGATGTGGCTGCGCATCACCATCGACCGCGGGCTGAACGTGATCGACGCGGTCGCCGTGTCGGACGCGGTGCCCTACCCGGGCGGCTGCGAGACCGCGGCGCCCGGCTACGGCAAGCTGGTCGGGCTCAACCTGCGCCGCGGCTTCCGCAAGAAGGTGCACGAGCTGCTGGGCGGCGTGCAGGGCTGCACCCACATCACCGAGATGCTGGCCGGGCTGCCGACCGCGGCGATCCAGACCTTCGCCGGCGAGGCGAAGGAGGACCGCGGCGACGGCGTCAAGCCGTTCCAGCTCGACCAGTGCATCGCGCTCGAGACCGGCTCGGAGACCGTGCGCAAGTGGTACCCGGCGTGGTACCGCGGACCCATGGGAGGAGGCAAGGCGGCATGAAGATCCACGAGTACCAGGGCAAGGAGCTGATGCGCAAGTACGGCGTCGCCACGCCGCGCGGCGTGCCGTGCTTCTCGGTCGACGAAGCGCTCGCGGCGGCCAGGTCGCTCGGCGGCAAGGTCTGGGTGGTGAAGGCCCAGATCCACGCCGGCGGCCGCGGCAAGGGCGGCGGGGTGAAGGTGGCGAAATCGCTCGAGGAGGTCCGCAGATTCGCCTCTTCCATATTGGGAATGCAATTGAAAACCCACCAAACGGGTCCGGACGGCCAGAAGGTGCGGCGGCTGCTGGTCGAGGAAGGCGCCGACATCAGGAAGGAGCTCTACGTCGGCCTGGTGGTCGATCGCGGCACCCAGCGCGTGTGCCTGATGGCCTCCTCCGAGGGCGGGATGGACATCGAGGAGGTCGCGGCCAGGACGCCGAAGAAGATCCGCAAGGTATTCATCGATCCCGCCACCGGGCTGACGAACGGCGAAGCCGAGGAGGTCGCGCGCCAGATCGGCGTTCCCGCGGCTTCGATCGGCCAGGCGCGCGAGCTGCTCCAGGGGCTGTACAAGTGCTTCTGGGAGACCGACGCTTCGCTGGCCGAGATCAACCCGCTGATCTACACCGGCGAGGGCAGGGTGATCGCGCTCGACGCGAAGATGAACTTCGACGACAACGCGATCTTCCGCCACCCCGACATCGCCGCCATGCGCGACCTGGACGAGGAGGACCCGCTCGAGATCGAGGCCTCGAAGTACGATCTGTCGTACATCTCGCTCGAGGGCGAGATCGGCTGCATGGTGAACGGCGCGGGCCTGGCGATGGCCACCATGGACACGATCAAGCTGTTCGGCGGCGAGCCGGCCAACTTCCTCGACGTCGGCGGCGGCGCGACCGCGCAGAAGGTCACCGCGGCGTTCAAGATCATGCTCTCCAACCCCAAGGTGAAGGCGATCCTGGTCAACATCTTCGGCGGCATCATGAAGTGCGACACCATCGCCGAAGGCGTGGTCGCGGCCGCGCGCGAGGTGCACCTCGCGGTGCCGCTGGTGGTGCGCATGAAGGGCACCAACGAGGAGCTCGGCCGCAAGATCCTCAAGGACTCCGGCCTGCCGATCATCTCCGCCGACAACATGGCCGACGCGGCGAAGAAGGTGGTCGCGGCGGTGAAGGCGAAGAAGAAAAAGCCGGTGAAGAAGAAAAAGCCGGTGAAGAAGAAAAAGCCCTTGAAGAAAGCGAAAGGGAAGAAGAAATGAGCATCCTGATCAACAAGGACTCGCGCGTCATCACCCAGGGAATTACCGGCAAGACCGGGCAGTTCCACACCCGCACCAGCCGCGAGTACGCCAACGGGCGCGCCTGCTACGTGGCCGGGGTCAACCCGAAGAAGGCGGGCGAGGATTTCGAGGGCATCCCGATTTTCGGCACGGTGGCCGAGGCGAAGCGCGCCACCGGCGCCAACGTGTCGGTGATCTACGTCCCGCCGCCGTTCGCCGCCGCGGCGATCTGGGAGGCGGTCGAGGCCGACGTCGAGCTGGTGATCTGCATCACCGAGGGCATCCCGGTGCGCGACATGATCGAGGTGCGCGACCGCATGCGAAAGCAAAAGCGCAGGAGCGTGCTGGTGGGCCCGAACTGCCCCGGCGTGATCACCCCGGGCGAGCTCAAGATCGGCATCATGCCGGGCCACATCCACAGGAAGGGGCGCGTCGGCGTGGTGTCGCGCTCGGGCACGCTCACCTACGAGGCGGTCGGCCAGCTCACCGAGCTCGGCATCGGCCAGTCCTCGGCGGTCGGCATCGGCGGCGACCCGGTAAACGGCGTGAAGCACGTCGACGTGATGCAGCTGTTCAACGACGACCCGAACACCGACGCGGTGGTGATGATCGGCGAGATCGGCGGCTCGGACGAGGAGGCGGCGGCCGAGTGGGTGAAGAAGAACATGCAAAAGCCCGTGGTCGGCTTCATCGCCGGGGTCACCGCGCCGCCGGGCAAGCGCATGGGCCACGCCGGCGCGATCATCTCCGGCGGCAAGGGCACCGCGCAGGAAAAGCTCGCGGTGATGGAAGCCTGCGGCATCAAGGTGACGCGCAACCCCGCCGAGATGGGCAAGACGCTCAAGTCGGTCCTCAAGTAGCCTGCCGCCGTGGCGCGCGCGTTCGGCGTGCTGCGTCATGGCGCCCTGCGCTGGTACCTGCTCGCGCGCACGCTCGCCACGCTCGCGGTGCAGATGCAGACCGTCGCGGTCGGCTGGCAGGTCTACGAGGCCACGCACGACCCGCTCGACCTCGGCCTGATCGGGCTGTCGCAGTTCCTGCCGTTCATCGTGCTCATCCTGCCCGCCGGGCACGTCGCCGACCGCTACGACCGGCGGCGCGTGGTCGCGGCCTGCTTCGCGCTGCTGGCGGCGGCCGCGGCGCTGATGCTCGCCTACACGCGCGCCGGGGTGGCCGCGGTGTGGCCGGTGTTCGCGATCATGGGGCTGTTCGGCGTCGCGCGCGCGTTCTGGATGCCGGCCGCACAGGCGCTGCTGCCGAACCTGGTGCCGCCCGAGGACTACGGCCGCGCGCTGCCGCTCGGCTCCTCGGCCAACCAGGTCGCGCGCATCACCGGGCCGGCGCTCGGCGGGCTGCTGTACTTCGCCGGCGCCGAGGTGGTGTATGCCGTGGTCGCGCTGCTGCTCGCGGCGGCGTTCGCCTTCATGCTCGGCGCGCGCGCGCTGCAAGCCGCGCCCGCGCCGCGGGTGCCGCTGTCGTGGGCCAACCTGCTCTCGGGCCTTGCCTTCGTGCGCTCGCGCCCGGCGGTGCTGGGCGCGATCTCGATGGACCTGTTCGCGGTCCTGTTCGGCGGCGCGACCGCGCTGCTGCCGGCCTACGCGGGCGACATCCTGCACGCGGGGCCGGTCGGGCTGGGGTTCCTGCGCACCGCCTCGGGCGTCGGCGCGGCGATCTGCGGCCTCGCGCTCGCGCTGCGCCCGATCCAGCGCCAGGTCGGGCGCTGGATGTTCGGCGGCGTGGCCGCCTTCGGCCTGGCGACCGTGGTGTTCGGCGTCTCGCGCAGCCTCTTGCTCTCGCTCGCCGCGCTCACCGTGCTCGGCGCGGCCGACATGGTGAGCGTGTACGTGCGCCAGATGCTGGTCCAGCTCGCCACCCCGGACGAGATCCGCGGCCGGGTGAGCGCGGTCAACTCGGTCTTCATCGGCGCCTCGAACGAGGTGGGCGAGTTCGAGTCCGGCCTCACCGCCGCGTGGTGGGGCGTGGTGCCCGCGGTGGTGGTCGGCGGCGCGGCGACGATGCTGATCGCCTGGGCCTGGACGCGCCTGTTCCCGCCCCTGTGGCGCATGAACCGCTTCCCGGGGCCGGAATAAGCCGCCGCGCGGGGTGTTCACCCCGATATCACGAGAGGAGGCACCCCATGGACAAGCGCCAATTCATCCGTTTCGGCCTCGCCGGCAGCGCGGCCGGCATCTTCGTTCCCAAGGCGGCGCTCGCCGCCGGCATGGACAAGGTGATTCACTCCAAATTCGCCGGCGGGCTGTACTACACCGAGCACGCGTTCGGGCGCTGGAACAAGGGCCTGGCCGACCACCACCTGCCGCAGCTCGACAAGGAGATGTCAGGCGGGGCGGCCAGCCTGCACGTCGCCACGGCGCACCCGATGGGCGCCTACGGCCACTACATCATCAAGCACCAGCTGCACGACCACAACCTGAAGTTCATGCAGGAGCACCTGTACAACCCGACCACCGACGCCAAGCCCGAGACGACCTTCGACCTCGGCGCGCACCGCGGCCTGGTGTACGTGCTCACGATCTGCAACGTGCACGACACCTGGATCAACCTGATCGAGGTCTAGCGCGGCGGCGGCCGCTCAGCCGCCCCGGTGCACCAGCCGGCCGCTGGCGTCGGTGACCCTGACCTTGACCGCGATGCCCTTGCGGATGCTCTCGGTCACGATGCAGAAGTCCTCGAACTGCTCGGCGCAGCGGTCGAGGTGCTGGATCGCGCCGGCGTCGTCGGACAGCGCGATCGCGACCTCGAGCTCCTCGATGCGGTAGCGGCCGCGCTCGTTGCGCTCCAGGTGCCCGGTGACCTGGGCCTTGATCGGCCCCGGCTTCTGCTTGAACTTGCCCTGCAGGCAGAACACCAGGCTGGCCGAGAGGCAGTTCGCGACCGCCGCGGCGACCAGCCGCGCGGCGTTCGGGCCGCGCTTGTGGCCGAGCGGATCGGGCTCGTCCAGCAGCAGCTCGGGCACGCCGGGCCAGTCGAACTTGACCCGGAACTCGTAGTCGCGCTCCTGCTCGAGCCTAAGCGTGAAATCCATGCTTGCCTTCCCTTGCCTTGCGGACGGCAACCAGCCTAGCGCCGCGCGCCGGCGGCGCCTTTGCGCTGGATCAAGCGCGCGGCCTCAGCGCGTCGCGGCGATCACCTCGAGGATCTCGGCCAGCGTGTCGGGCGCGGTGACGTTGGGGCTGTGGCTGGCGTCGAGGTCGAAGCACTGCCAGCCTTCCCGGCGGGCGCGCTCGCGGAACTGGCGGAAGACGTCGCCCGGGCGCGAGCGGGTGCAGTAGATGTAGCTGCGCGGGAGCTTGTCCGCCGCGCCGCTGAGCTTGGCCGGCTGCTCGAAGGCCTTGAGCGCGAGCGGCACGCGGCGCGGGCCGATCCAGGCCAGGTCCTCGGCGCCGGTGTCGGGCGGCGGCGGGTTCGGCGCCATGCGCCAGCCCTCGCCCTCGGCCTTGGCGAGCGCGACGCGCCGCGCGCGCTCCTCGGGCGCGACCAGGTCGAGCAGCGCCTGGCCGTCGCGCGGCGCGAAGGCGTCGAGGTAGGCCAGGCGCCGGATGCGCTGCGGCGCGCGGTCGGCGACGACGGTGGCGACCATGCCGCCGTAGCTGTGCCCGAGCAGCACGACGTCCGAGAGGTCCTCGTACTCGAGCACGCCGAGCACGTCCTGGACGTGCGTCTCGAGCCCGAGCTCGGGGCGCGCGAGATGCGCGCGCTCGCCCAGCCCGGTGTAGGTCGGCGTGAACACCTCGTGGCCGCGCGCGCCGAGGCGCTGCCGGATCTTCTTCCACGCCCAGCCGCCCGACCAGGCCCCGTGCGCGATCACGAATGTCGTCATCGATTGATCCTCCGGGCGCAATGATGCCCGAAGCGCGCCCGCGCGCCGCCGAGTCTGACATCGCGCTCAGGAAGCTTGCGTCGCGCGCAAGCTTTGCAACAGCGGCTCTCTCTTGACCAAAGTCATGTACGGTCTGGCTGCAGGAGAGGAAAAGTGCGGTACCACGGTTCGCGGGTGGACAACGCAAAGAAAAGGTCCGCGACGACATTCGGAACGACAACGGAGAGGAGCCATGAAGGACACCGTCGCGCCCAATCGCTGGCTGCAACTCGTCATCGGCATCGTGTGCATGGTGATGATCGCCAACCTGCAGTACGGCTGGACGCTGTTCGTGCACCCGATGAGCGCCGCCCACGGCTGGACCGTGGCGAGCATCCAGGTCGCGTTCAGCATTTTCGTCTCGCTCGAGACCTGGCTCACGCCGTTCGAGGGCTGGCTGGCCGACCGTCTCGGCCCGACGCGCGGCCCGCGGCTGGTGGTCGCCGTGGGCGGCGTCCTGGTGGCCCTCGGCTGGATCATCAATTCGCAGGCCGACACCCTTGGCATGCTCTACTTCGGCGCCGTCGTTTCCGGCACCGGCGCGGGCGCGGTGTACGCCAACTGCGTCGGCAACGCGGTGAAATGGTTTCCCGACCGGCGCGGGCTCGCGGTGGGACTGACCGCCGCGGGGTTCGGCGCCGGAGCGGCGCTCACCGTGGTGCCGATCCGCGCGGTCATCGCCGCGAGCGGCTACCAGGCCGCGTTCTTCTGGTTCGGGCTGGTGCAGGGCGCGATCGTCTTCATCCTCGCCTGGATGATGCGCGGTCCGCTCGAGGGCGAAGTGCCGAGCGCGAAGGAGGTCAAGGTCAACCTCACCACGCGCAGCTACTCCCCCGGCCAGATGCTCAGGACGCCTACCTTCTGGGTCCTGTACCTCATGTTCCTGATGGTGTCCGCGAGCGGATTGATGGCCACCGCGCAGATCGCGGTGGTGGCGCGCGATTTCAACGTCTTCAACGTGCCGCTGTTCGCCGGCGCCACGGTGCTCACGCTCGCCCTGATCGTGGACAACCTGGCCAACGGCGCGGCCCGTCCGCTGTTCGGCTGGATCTCGGACCACCTCGGGCGCGAGAACACCATGGCGATCGCCTTCGGCCTCGGCGGCGTGAGCTACTGGCTGCTCGGGCTGCTGGGACACGCGCCCTGGGCGTTCGTCCTCTTCGCCGCGCTGATCTTCCTCACCTGGGGCGAGATCTTCAGCCTGTTCCCGTCCACCTGCACCGATACCTTCGGCACCAAGTACGGCACCGCCAACCTGAGCTTCCTCTACACCGCGAAGGGCGCATCCGCCTTCCTGGTGCCGCTGGCGAACGTGCTCAAGCACGCGACCGGGAGCTGGCATGCGGTATTCGTGGTCGCGGCGATCATGAATTTCATCGTCGTCGTGCTTGCCCTGTTGGTGCTCAAGCCGATGCGCACCAGGCAGATCGCCGGCGAGAGCAAGGGGTTCGCCCCGGCACCGGGCTGACCGGGCCTCGCTGCGCTGTTGAGCGCGTCAGCCCGCGTCGGACCAGCTAAGCGCGTCGTCCGTCTCCCACACGGCGAGATATTCCTTCAGCGTCTCGAGCTCTTGCGGGCGCGGCGCGATGACGAGCGTGCGCCGCTCGCGGTCCTGCTCGATGGTGGCGCCGAAGGTCTTGATCAGGTCGCTCGCGACTTCCACCTCCGCCGGCGTGAGCCAGCCCGCGAACGTGATGCGCAGGCGCGTGGTCATTGCGCCAGCTTACCTGCGGAACGGCGGCGCTGCGTTATCCGCGCGTCCGGTCGAGATCGAAAGGCTGCGGCGTCGCGCCGTAGATCCGGTCCAGGATCCGCATTTCGCGCGTCTGGACGGTGTCGAGGAAATGCTGCGGGTCCTTCATCTTCCTGAAGGCGCGAAAGCCGCGCTCCAGGAAGTCCTGCAGCTCGCCGCATCCGGCCGCCTTGGCCGGCCCGCGCATGGCGCGCAGCATGGCGTACACCATCGATTTGCGCACCAGCTGCACCAGGTCCTCGCCGACTTCCCTGATCAGCCCGATCTGGTGCTCGCGCTGCGCGCGGTTGTCGCAGCGGCGATAGGCCTCGGCATAGGCGTCCTCGCTCAGCTGCTCGCGCACGCCGAGCTCGTTCACCAGGAATTCGAGCAGCCGCGCGTCCAGCTCCTCGCTTAGCGCGTCGAGCTCCACCGCCAGGCCGATTCCGTGCAGCGCCGCATCGGGCAGCGTCTTCGACATGAGCGGGAACACGCGCTCCAGGCCGGCATCGCGCGCGGCGGTGTCCTTCAGGCCGTAGAGATCGCTCAGGAAGAACTCGGCCGCGGGACGGTAGTTCGCGTCCTGCAGCAGATCCCGGTAGGTGCGCGCCAGGCGCGCCGCCTGCCAGCGCCGCAGCCACAGGCGCTGCGCCGCGCGCTCGGGGCTCGCTTCGTGCGCCAGGCGCAGCGTCCTGGCCCGGTCGATCTGCTCGCGCAGGAACTGCGCGATATCGCTCATGCCCCGCCGGCAGACCGCGCCGGGGCGGGCGCGGTCTCCTGCTCCCTGATCTCGCGCCGCAGGATCTTGCCGACGTTGGTCTTGGGCAGCGGCTGGTCGCGGAACACCACGTCCTTCGGCACCTTGTAGCCGCCGAGGTGCTTGCGGCAGTGCTCGATCAGCTTCTCGGCGGTGAGCTGCGGGGACTTGCGCACCACGACCAGGCGCACGCGCTCGCCGGAGCGCTCGTCGGGCATGCCGATCGCGGCCGCCTCGAGCACGTGCGGGTGGGCCATGGCCACGTCTTCGACCTCGTTCGGATAGACGTTGAACCCGGACACCAGGATCATGTCCTTCTTGCGGTCCACCAGCTTGACGTAGCCCCTGTGGTCGATGAAGCCCATGTCGCCGGTGCGCAGCCAGCCGTCCGCGGTGAACACCTTGGCGGTCTCGTCGGGCCGGTTCCAGTAGCCTTTCATCACCTGCGGCCCGCGCACGCAGATCTCGCCCGTTTCGCCCGTCGGCAGCTCCTTGCCGTCGTTGTCGCGGATGCTCACGTCGGTGGACGGCAGCGGCATGCCGATCGTTCCCGAAAACTCCGCCACATCGAGCGGATTGGCGCACACGATGGGCGAGGTCTCGGTCAGGCCGTAGCCCTCGATCAGCGGGACGCCGAACAGCTTCTGCCAGCGCTCGGCCACCGCGCGCTGCACCGCCATGCCGCCGCCCACCGCGAGCTTCAGGGCGCCGGCGTTGATCTGCCCGATTCCCGGCGCATTGAGCAGCGCGTTGAACAGGGTGTTCACGCCGGTGATCGCGGTGAACGGAATCTTCTTCAGCTCCTTGACGAAGCCCGGGATATCGCGCGGATTCGTGATCAGCACGTTGTGCGCGCCGAGCTTGAGGAAGGTCAGCAGGTTGGCGGTAAGCGAGAACACGTGGTAGAGCGGCAACGCGGTGACGATCGTCTCGGCGCCTTCCTGCAGGTTGCGGCTGATCCAGGCCGCGGTCTGCTCCAGGTTCGCGACCATGTTGCCGTGCGTCAGGATGGCCCCTTTGGGGACGCCGGTCGTGCCGCCGGTGTACTGCAGAAAGGCGATGTCGTCGGCGGTGACCGAGACCTCGGCGAGCGGCCGCCGGCCGAGCGCGAGCGCGCGCTGCAGGTCGATCGCCTGCGGGATCTTCCAGTCCGGCACCATGCGCTTGAGGTACTTCACCGCGAGGTTCGCCGCCAGGCCCATGGGGAAGGACAGCAGGTCGCCGATGCGCGTCACCACCACGTGCGGCACCCTGGTGCGCTCGAGCACCTCCTGCACGGTATGCGCGAAGTTCTCCAGCACCACGATCACCTTGGCGCCCGAGTCCTCCAGCTGGTGCTGCAGCTCGCGCGGGGTGTAGAGCGGGTTGACGTTCACCACCGTCATGCCGGCGCGCAAGGCGCCGAACATCGTCACCGGGTACTGCAGCAGGTTGGGCATCATGAGCGCCACCCGGTCGCCCTTGGACAGGCCATGCGCCTGCTGCAGGTAGGCGCCGAACGCGCGGCTCATCGCGTCGAGCTGCGCGTAGGTGATCGTGGTGCCCATGTTGCTGAACGCGGGCAGGTCGCGGTAGCGCGCGCAGCTCTGCTCCAGGATGTCCTTGAGCGAGGCGTAGGCCCGGACGTCGATCTCGGCCGGGACCCCGTGCGGATAGTTCTTCAGCCAGATCCTGTCCATGCCGCCATGTATACATCGCGAGTCGCGCCTTTGTTTGACGAATATCAAGCGCGGGCACCCCGCAAGCTGGCACATTGTGCTTGCCTTCCGAGCTGGGAAGGAAACATCCAAATTTTTCGATTTCGCTGATGGAGACCGAGATGGCACAGAAGCTCAAGGGAACAGGGCAGGACGGCAAGTTCGGGCAAGTGGTCATGAATTCCGCGCACCAGATCTGGCTTGCCGGACTGGGAGCGTTCGCCCGGGCGCAGGCCGAAGGCAGCAAGATGTTCGACTCGCTGGTGAAGGAGGGCGAGGCGGTGCAGTCGCGCGCCGGGAAAGTGGCCAGCGCGCAGATGGAGCGCCTGAGCAAGAACGCGGCCGGCAGCTGGGACAAGCTCGAGCAGGTGTTCGAGGAGCGCGTGTCCAAGTCGCTCAACAAGCTTGGCGTGCCGAGCTACGGCGACATCCAGGCGCTGTCCAAGCACGTGAACGAGCTGAACACGAACGTGCGCATGCTGGTCAAGCAGAGCAAGGGCGGCGCGGGCAAGCGCGGCGGCAAGGCCGCCTCCAAGCCGGGCAAAGAAGCCTCGCCGTCGGCATAGCGCAAGCCGATGCTCAGGGCGCACGCCGGCGGTCGCAGCAAGCGCCGGCGCGGGGGCTCGCGCGTCGGTCTCGCGCTGGCGGGCGGCGGCCCGCTGGGCGGGATCTACGAGATCGGGGCGCTGCTCGCGCTGGACGACGCGCTCGAGGGCGTGGACCTCAACGCGCTCGAGGTCTACGTCGGGGTCAGCTCGGGCAGCCTGATCGCCTCGGGGCTGGCCAACGGCTTGAGCCCGGCGGAGCTGTACCGCATCTACATCGAGAACGGATCGGACGAGCACCCGATCAGCCCGGCCGTGTTCCAGCGCCCGGCGCTGGGCGAGTACCTCGGGCGCGCCGCCGGGGTGCCGGCGCTGCTGCTCGATGCGCTCGCGCGCTACCTGCAGAACCCGCTCGAGCGCGGCCTGCTCGCGTCGCTGCAGGCGCTCGGGCGCGCGATCCCGACCGGGGTGTTCGACAGCGCGCCGGTCGGGCGATTCCTCGCCAGGCTGTACGGCAGCGGCGGCAGGACCGACGACTTCCGCCGGCTCAAGCGCCCGCTGTACGTGGTCGCGACCGACCTCGACAGCGGCGAATCGGTCGCCTTCGGCGCCAGGGGCTGGGACCACGTGCCGATCTCGACCGCGGTGCAGGCGAGCACCGCGCTGCCCGGGCTGTTCCTGCCCACCCGCATCGACGGCCGCTACTTCGTCGACGGCGCGCTGCGCAAGACGCTGCAC
>DATIZK010000011.1:0-50960 GCA_035517095.1 Burkholderiales bacterium | reverse complement strand
AAACCGACAATTGAAGCGACGTAGCGATTAGAACTTGCGCACGCTTCGAAAAAGTCAATTATCGAAGGCCATACTCGTGGTGTCCGTCACTCTCAGTGCGCGCAAACTCGGACCTATGAATTGGCGCACGGAGAACTTGCGCGTTAGGTGAGCGCCGAAGACGCGCCACTGCGGAGATGCAGCTTAGTTTTGCGCCGTCTTGCGTAGCAACGCATTGAGAACTCGGCTCATTCTCCGCACTTCGGAGAACGAGCCGGTTCGCACGAGACTGGTTGGCGGAGAGAGAGGGATTCGAACCCTCGATACGGGTTTTGCCCGTATAACGCCTTAGCAGGGCGCCCCCTTCGGCCTCTCGGGCATCTCTCCTGTAGGCCGGATTATCGCCTATTCCCGCTCGAGTTCAAACGCATTGTGAAGCACGCGCACCGCGAGCTCGAGGTATTTCTCGTCGATCACCACGGAAATCTTGATTTCGGAGGTGGTGATCATCTGGATGTTGATCCCTTCCTCGGCGAGGGTGCGGAACATCTGCGAGGCGATGCCGACGTGCGAGCGCATGCCAACCCCTACCAGCGAAAGTTTGGCGATCTTCTCGTCGCCCGTTACCGCGCGGCACTTGATGTGAGGTTGCACCTGCTCCTGCAGGATCTTCATCGCGCGGGCGCAGTCGGCCCGATTGACCGTGAACGACAGGTCAGTCATGCCGTCGTGACCGACGTTCTGCACGATCACGTCGACGTCGATGTTGGCCTCCGCGATCGGCCCCAGGATGGCGTAAGCGACGCCAGGGCGATCGGGAACGTCGTGCACGGTGATCTTGGCCTCGTCGCGATTGAACGCGACGCCCGAGATGATTGCCTTTTCCATCGCCATGGTCGGGTCGTCCTCGAATGTGATCAGGGTGCCGGCGTGGGCCTCCTCGGCCACCGGCAGCATGGGGTCGGTCAGGCTCGACAGCACTCGCAGGCGAACCCTGTACTTGCCCGCGAACTCGACCGCGCGGATCTGCAGCACCTTCGAGCCGAGACTCGCCATTTCGAGCATCTCCTCGAAAGTGACCGTCCTCAGCCGCCGCGCCTGGGGCACGATGCGCGGGTCTGTGGTGTAGACCCCGTCGACGTCGGTATAGATCTGGCACTCCTCGGCCTTGAGCGCGGCGGCGAGCGCCACGGCCGAGGTGTCCGAGCCACCGCGCCCGAGCGTGGTGATGCTGCCCTGGGCGTCGATGCCCTGGAACCCCGCGACCACCGCGACATAACCATCGGCCAGGTCGCGCCGCAGGCGCTCCTCCTCGATCGAGACGATGCGCGCCTTGGCGTAAGCGGAGTCGGTGTGCACCTTCACCTGCCAGCCGGTAAAGCTGCGCGCCTTCAGCCCGAGGTCGAGCAGCGCCATCGACAGCAAGCCGATCGTGACCTGCTCGCCGGTGGAGGCGACCACGTCCAGCTCGCGGGGGTCGGGCTGCGCCTGGATCTCGCGCGCCAGCGCGATCAGGCGGTTGGTTTCCCCTGCCATCGCCGAGGGCACGACCACGATGCTGTGGCCGGCCGCGCGCCACTTCGCCACGCGGCGCGCCACGTTGCGGATGCGCTCGACCGAGCCGACCGAGGTGCCGCCGAATTTCTGGACGATGAGCGCCATGCCTGGGGGCGAAAAAGCGCGGATTTTACAGGACTAACCCCGCATCGGCGGCACGTCGGTGGCGGAGAGTGAGGGATTCGAACCCCCGAGGACCGTCAGGCCCTGCCGGTTTTCAAGACCGGTGCATTCGACCGCTCTGCCAACTCTCCACTTGGAATTGCGCCGCGCCGTCCGCATATTATGGCAATAACCCGGATACCAGAGGGCTATTCGGGTTGAACCTTAAGCTTCCTCTGGTAGTCTTAAGGGCTGGAGTTCGAGATTCGACCAAGGAGCGTCAATGCAACCCGACCTGCAACCCATTCGCAGCAACGAACAGACTATCGGCCGTGGCGGGCCCCGCTACGCGCCTGGCATGGAGCTGCCGGGCATCGACAGCCAGCGCGTGCTGCGCAACACCTACCTGCTGCTCGCACTGACGATGGTGCCGACCGTGATCGGCGCCTACATCGGCATGGCGACCGGCGCGGTGATCATGCTGCACCCGATGGCGGCCACCCTAATCATGCTCGGCGCGGTGATCGGTCTGCAATTCGCGGTCATCAAGAACCGCAACAGCCCGCTCGGCGTGGTGCTGCTGCTGCTGATGACCGGCATCCTGGGATGGTGGATGGGGCCGCTGCTTTCCATGGCGCTGACGCTGGCGAACGGCGGACAGCTGATCGCCTACGCCGCCGCGGGCACCGGCATCATCTTCTTCGGCATGGGCGCGATCGCGACCACGACCAAGCGCGATTTCAGCTTCATGGGGAAATTTCTCTTCGTCGGCATGATCGCGCTGCTGCTGGCCATGTTTGCGAACATGTTCCTGCAGATCCCGGCGCTGGCGCTGACAATCTCGACGCTGGTGATCGTCGTGTTCTCGCTGTTCTTGCTGCACGACCTGTCGCGCATCATCCGCGGCGGCGAGACGAACTACATCGTCGCCACGACCGGGGTGTACATGAGCCTGTTCAACATCTTCGTCAACCTGCTCTCGATCCTGATGCTGCTCAGCGGCAATCGCCGCTAGGACGGGATATCTTCAAGAGCAAGAAAGGGCGCTGCGGCGCCCTTTCTGTTTTCTAGCTGCGCTCGAACAGCGCGATGCTCTCCACGTGTGCGGTGTGGGGAAACATGTTGACCACGCCCGCCGCCGCCAGCCGGAAGCCCTTCGCGTGCACCAGCACGCTGGCGTCGCGCGCCAACGTCGCCGGGTCGCAGGCAACGTAGACCAGGCGCCGCGGCCAGGCGTCCGGCAGCGCCTTCACGACCTCGACCGCGCCGTCGCGCGGAGGATCGACGAGCAGCTTGTCGAACGGACCCAGCGCGGGGAATCCCCCCGCGGCTTCGCGGTACAGGTCGGCGACGGCAAAATCGGCAAGATGCGCCAGGCCGTTCGCCGCCGCATTTCCCCGCGCGCGCTCGACCAGATTCGCGCTGCCTTCCAGGCCGAGTACCCGCGCACCCGTGCGCGCGACGGGCAGCGAGAAGTTGCCCAGGCCGCAGAAAAGATCGCCGACACGCTCACCCGGCCGCGGGTCGAGCAGGCGTACCGCGCGCGACACGAGCACCCGGTTCACACCGTGGTTGACCTGCGTGAAGTCGGTCGGCCGGAAGGTGATCCGCAGACCGTACTCCGGCAGCACGTAGTCCAGCGGCGGCGCAGGTAGCGGATGAAAGGCATGGGCCGAGTCGGGTCCGGCGGGCTGCAACCATACCGACACTCCTTCATCGTCCGCCAGCGAGCGCAGCTTCTGCTCGTCGCTCGCCTCGAGCGGCTCAAGATGGCGGAATACCAGCACGTCGGCCGCATCGCCCAGCGCGAGCTCGATTTGCGGAAGACGCTCTCGGATCGTAAGACTTTCGACCAGCTCGCGCAGCCGGGGTATGAGGCGCGAGATTCGCGGCGGCAATACCTCGCAGCTCCGCATGTCCGCCACGTAGCTCGAGCGCCGCTCGTGGAATCCGACCAGCACGCCGCCCTTCTTGGCCACGCGCCGCACCGTGAGTCGGGCGCGCTGGCGGTAGCCCCATTCCTCGCCGTAAACGATCGGCAGGATGACCCCCGCCCTGACCTTGCCGATGCGCTCCAGGCAATCCTCCAGCCAGCGCTGCTTGGCCGCGAGCTGCGTGCGGGCATCGATGTGCTGCGTGGCGCAGCCGCCGCAGACGCCGAAGTAGCTGCAGCGCGGGGTGCGCCGCGCGCTCGACTCACGCAGGACCGCGACCGTCCTGGCCAGGTCGAAATTGGGCTTACGGCGCAGCAGCTCGACCTCGACCCGCTCGCCGGGCAGTGCGCCCTCGACGAACACCACCTTGCCCTCGGCATCGCGCGCGACGCCGCGACCTTCCGCGTCGAGCGACTCGATTTCGAGCGTCACCGGGCGAGAGGATCGTTCCAGCGCTCAAGGAACGCGCGCCAGTGCGGCTCCTTCTGCTTCTCCAATGCGACGCGCAGCAGTGCGCACTCGCGCTTGTAGTGCGCCGCGTCGAACGCGCCGCGCAGCAATTGGAAGCGCAGATAAAGCAGGTAGGTATTGGCGCTGTCGGCTTCGCAGTAATTGCGGATCCGGCCGATGCCGCCGTCGCGGTACTGCCGCCACACCGCGCTGCCCGCCATCCCGATCTTGCCTGGAAAGCCTGCAAGCTGCGCAACGTCGTCCAGCGGCGCATTGTTGCGCGGCTGGTACAGCGCGAGAACGTCCATCAGGTCGAGGTGCCGAGAATGGTAGCGGCTGATGTAGTTGTTCCATTTGAAGTCGCGGTTGTCCTCGCCCTGGTCCCAAAAACGCGCTGCGCCGACGCCGTTGATCAGGCCGCGGTAGTTCAGTACCGGCAGGTCGAACCCGCCGCCGTTCCAGGAAACGAGCTGCGGCACGTAGCGCTCGACCCCGTCCCAGAAGCGCTGGATGGCGGCGCGCTCGTCCTCCGCGGGTTCGCCGATGGACCACACCTTGACATGGTCGGCATCGCGCAGAACGCAGGAAATGACCAGCACCCGATGCAGCTGCGGCGGCAGGAAGTCGCTCCCGGTTTGCGTGCGCCGCTTCTGGAACGCGATCTCGGCGACCTCCTCGTCCGGCAGGTTTGAAGGCAGCTCGTACAGCCGCCTGATGCCGGCGACATCCGGTACCGTCTCGATATCGAATGCGAGAACCGGCGCCACGTCAGTCCGGGAACACGCCGCTGGACAGGTAGCGGTCGCCCCGGTCGCAGACGACGCATACGATCGTTGCGTTCTTCAGGTTGCGCGCGATGCGCAGTGCGACGTGCAGGGCACCGCCGGACGAAATGCCAGCGAAGATTCCCTCCTCGCGCGCCATGCGGCGCGCCATCTCTTCCGCCTCGCCTTGGCCCACGTACTCCAGCCGGTCGACGCGCTGCTTCTCGTAAATCTTCGGCAGATAGGCTTCCGGCCATTTGCGGATGCCGGGAATCTGCGCCCCCTCCTGCGGCTGGCAGCCGACGATCTCGATCTTGGGGTTCTTTTCCTTGAAGAAGCGCGAGCATCCCATGATCGTGCCGGTGGTGCCCATGCTCGAGACGAAGTGGGTGATCCTGCCTTGCGTGTCGCGCCAGATTTCGGGGCCGGTGGTTTCGTAGTGCGACAGCGGATTGTCCGGATTGGCGAACTGGTCGAGCATGATGCCCTTGCCCTCGCTTACCATCTTCTGCGCCAGGTCGCGCGCCCCTTCCATTCCGCCGCCCTTCGGCGTGAGGACAAGCTCCGCGCCGTAGGCCCGCATGGTGCGCTTGCGCTCGGCGGTCTGATTCTCGGGCATGATCAGCAGCATGCGGTAGCCGCGGATCGCGGCCGCCATCGCCAGCCCGATTCCGGTGTTGCCGCTGGTCGGCTCGATCAGCGTGTCCCCGGGCTTGATCCGGCCGCGTTCCTCGGCGCGCCGGATCATCGAGATCGCCGGCCGATCCTTGACCGAGCCGGCGGGATTGTTTCCCTCGAGCTTGACAAGGACAACGTTGCCGTTGCGCGCAGCATGCTCCCCCGGGATGCGCTGCAGCCGCACCAGAGGGGTATTGCCGATGAAATCCTCGATCGTGCGCTGCATCGCCGCTCCTCAGCGCCGTCCGCGCAGTAGCTGCGCAACGTAGGATGCTACGCCCTGCTCGACCGGCATGAAATCCTCTTCGTAGCCGGCGTCGCGCAGCAGCCCGAGATCTGCCTCGGTGAAGCTCTGGTACTTGCCGACCAGTTGCGACGGGAACGGGATGTAATCGACCAGCCCTTCAGCCACCATGTCTTTCAGCGATAGTTCGACTTCGCCGCGCCCGGCGCGCACGCCGTTGACCACTGCGCGCGCGACATCGTTGAAGCTCTGCGCCCGCCCGGTGCCGCAGTTGAAGATGCCCGATACCTCGCGATGCTCGAGAAAATACAGATTTACGTTCACGACGTCCTCAACGTGGATGAAGTCGCGCCGCTGTTCACCATCGGCGTAGCCGTCCGAGCCGACGAAAAGTCCGACCCTGCCTTCGCTCATGAACTGGTTGAAGGCATGGAATGCGACCGAAGCCATGCGCCCCTTGTGCGCCTCGTTCGGGCCGTAAACGTTGAAATAGCGCAAGCCCACGATCGGCGCGCTGCGGGCCGCCAGGCGGCGGCGCACGTGCTGATCGAACAGGAACTTGGAATAGGCGTAGGCATTGAGCGGCCGTTCGCAGGCGCGCTCCTCCCGGAATTCGCGTCCAGCGCCGTACACGGAGGCCGACGAGGCATACAGAAGGGGCACCGCTTCATCCTGGCACCAGTCGAGCAGGATCCGCGAGCAGCGGTAATTGTTGTCCATCACGTAACGGCCGTTGGTCTCCATGGTGTCGGAGCAGGCGCCCTGGTGCAGCACCGCCTCGATTTCCTCGTCGAACTGGTTCGCCACCAGACGCTCGAGGAAATCCCGCTTGTCCAGGTAGTCCTCGATCTCGCACCCGCCGAGATTCCCGACCTTGGCGGCGTTCTCCAGGTTGTCGACTGCGATGATTTCCGTGACGCCGGCGCGGTTGAGCGCCTCGATCAGCTTGGAGCCTATGAATCCGGCGGCCCCCGTGACGACGTAGTGCATTTCTGTCCTATCCGAAGAGTTCTTCGCGCGTGGCGACCGCGGTGCCGAATTTTCCGACCACGATCCCCGCCGCGCGGTTGGCGGTACGCACCGACTCGGCAAGCGACGCCCCGGCGGCAAGCATCACGCCGAGCGCGGCGATGACGGTATCACCAGCGCCGCTCACATCGTACACCTCGCGCGCGTGCGTCTTGACGTTCATCCGCGTCCCGTCCCGGAACAGCGTCATTCCCCGCTCGCCTCGAGTGAGCAGCAAGGCCTGAAGCTTGAGCCGCCTGCGCAGCGCCTGCGCTCGCCGTTCGAGGTCGCGCTCGTCCTGCCATGTGCCGACCACCTCGCGCAGCTCGTTCTGGTTCGGCGTCACGATCGTCGCACCCTGGTAGCGGGAATAGTCGTCGCCCTTGGGATCGACCAGCACCGGTTTGCGGGCCCGAAGCGCCATTGCGATCATCTTTGCCACGTGGGTCAACCCGCCTTTGCCGTAGTCCGACAGAATCACGATGTCGCACTGCTTCAGCGCCGACTCGAACTCCATCAGCTTGGAAGCCAGGACTTCGCGCGACGGGGGGACCTCGAAATCCACTCGCAGCAGCTGCTGGCGCTGCTGCCGGGCGATCACCCGCAGCTTCTGGGTCGTCTTGATCGATCGGTCACGATGCAGACGCGGCTCGATGCCCTCCTTCTTCAGGAGTGTCTCCAGCAGTCTGCCCTCCGGGTCTGCGCCCACCACGGACAACAGTTGCGTCCGGGCTCCGAGCGCGGCGCAATTCCAGGCGACATTGGCCGCGCCTCCGAGCCTGCGCTCTTCGCTGCTCACCAGAACCACCGGAACCGGGGCTTCCGGCGAGATACGCGATACATCGCCAATCCAATAGCGGTCGAGCATCACGTCGCCAACCACCAGCACACGCGCGGCCGTCGTCTCGGGTCGCTTCATGTGCGTCGCCCCACGGTGAAATACTCGAATCCCATGGTCCGCATTGTCGCCGGTTCGTAGAGGTTGCGTCCGTCGAAGATCGCCGGCGTCTTGAGCGCGCGCTTGATGGCGTCGAAATCGGGGCTGCGGAACTCCTGCCACTCGGTCACGATGGCGAGTGCTTCCGCGCCTTCGAGCGCGGCGTACGCCGAGTCGGCGATTACCATGCGCGCGTTGCCCGCGAACAGTCTGGCCGCTGCCGCGCTCGCCACGGGGTCGTAGGCACGCACCGACGCACCGGCCTGCAGGAGGTCGGCGATCAGGGTCAGGCTCGGGGCTTCGCGCATGTCGTCGGTGTTGGGCTTGAAAGCGAGCCCCCAGACCGCGAAACAGCGCCCCGTCAGCGAAGAGCCGAAGCGGGCCGCGATCTTCCGACCCAGCACGTGTTTCTGCGCCTCGTTCACCTTCTCCACCGCGGCCAGCAGCCGCAGCGGGCTGCCCGCCTCCTGGGCGGTGCGCTGCAGCGCCTTGACGTCCTTCGGAAAGCAGGAGCCGCCGTAGCCCGCCCCGGGATAGAGGAAGTGAAAGCCGATCCGCGGGTCGGAGCCAATGCCCCGGCGCACCTCCTCGATGTCCGCGCCGAGCTTTTCGGCAAGGTTCGCCAGATCATTCATGAACGAGATGCGAGTTGCGAGCATCGCGTTGGCTGCGTACTTGGTCAACTCGGCCGAGCGCACGCTCATGGCGAGGAATCGCTCGTGATTGCGTTGAAAAGGTCCATATAGCCGGCGCAGGATCGCGGTTGCGCGCGCGTCATCGGAGCCGACGATGATGCGGTCCGGACGCATGAAATCCTCGACCGCGGCGCCCTCCTTGAGGAATTCCGGATTCGAGACTACGGCGAACTCTACCGACTTGCCGCGCTTTGCAAGCTCGTCTGCCACCGCTTCCCGGACCAGATCCGCCGTGCCGACCGGGACGGTCGACTTGTCCACGATGACGCGAAAGCCGTCCATGTGCCGCCCTATCGCGCGCGCAGCAGCAACCACGTGCTGCAGGTCCGCCGCCCCGTCCTCGGCCGGCGGCGTGCCCACGGCGATCAGCTGCAGCTCGCCGTGCGCCACGCTCGCCGCGACGTCGGTGGTGAATCCGAGTCGCCCGGCCTCGCGGTTGCGGGCGATGATCGGCTCGAGCCCCGGCTCGAAGATCGGGATCCCGCCCGAATTCAGTGTCTGGATCTTGTCCGCGTCGACGTCCAGGCAGCGCACGTGGTTGCCCATGTCCGCAAGGCAGGCGCCGCTGACGAGTCCGACATAGCCGGTGCCGATGACGGTGATCTTCATGGTGCGAGATCGAACTCCTCCGAGCGCCGCGGAGGATAGGTCTCCCAGCCGCCGCATGCGGGACAGTGCCAGTGAAACTGGCGCGCCTTGAAGCCGCAATTCTCGCAGCGGTAGCGCGCCAGGCGCCGGGTGTGGCTGTGGACCAGGTTGCGCACCAGCTCGAGGTCGCGCCGCCGCTCGGGAGATCCGGCGGCGACGATCTGCGCTTCCAGCAGCCGGTCCAGACCCAGCAGGGTGGGATTACGCCGCAGCTCGTCGCGCACCAGCTTGTATGCAGCCTCCGCGCCCTTTGCCTCCAGCGTGAGCTGGAACACGGTATCTAGCAGATCGAGCGACGGGTACTGCTCGAGGTATCCCGCCAGCAGCTTGAGCCCCTCCTCGGCGCGTCCCGCGTCGCGATGCGCGTCAAGCAGCCGTTGTGCCGCGACCGCAAGGTAAGCGGGATTCTGCGACTCGATACGCTTCCAGTGCTCGATCGCCGCGTCCAGGTCCCCTGCCGCACGCGCGAGGTCGCCGAGCTGCAGGCTGGCGCGCACCGACTTGCGGTTTGCTTCAAGCGCAGCCTCGAGATGCCGGCGCGCAGCGTCCGGTCGCGAATGCGTGGTTTCCGTCGCAGCGAGCTCGCACAGGTACTGCGAAATTTCCTTGCCGTGGGACTCCCCCGATTCCGCAGCCAGGTGGCGGGCCATATCGATCGCGCGTGGCCAGTCCTTCTCCTGCTCGAAAATCTCGAGCAGATGACGCCGTGCCTCCACTGCGTGCGGGCCGTCCGCCAGGCGCGCGAACGCCTCCTCCGCGCGATCGAGAATTCCGGCCTTGAGGTAGTCCTGCCCGAGCTCGAATAGGGCATTGACCCGCTGTTCGGCGGCGAGATCGGCGCGCTCGAGCAGGTTCTGGTGCATGCGAATCGCGCGGTCGTATTCCCCGCGGCGGCGGAAGAGGCTGCCGAGCGCGAAATGCAGCTCGATCGTCTCGCGGTCGACGCGCACGACCTCGATGAATGCCTCTATTGCCTTGTCCGGCTGCTCGTTAAGGAGAAAATTCAGGCCCTTAAAATAGGAGCGCGGCAATGCCCTGGATTCGGACACCAATTGCTTGATGTCGATTCGGGCGGCAAGCCATCCCAGACCGAAGAACAGCGGAAACCCGAGCAGCCACCAGTACTCGAATTCCATGCCCGCCGCACCTCAGGCGTCGACCACGGGCGGCCGCCCGGGTTCTGCGGCGCGCGCAGCTTCGGTCGCTTTCGCGTGCCCGCGCACTTCGCGCCTGATACGCTGGATTTCGCGCCGCTGGCCCAGCAGCACCGACACCATCGCAATCACGCCGAACAGGGCGCCCGCGGCGAAGAATCCGAACAGCACCACCACCAGGGGAGCTTGCCAACTGCGGTCGAAGTAGAAGTTGAGAGCGACCGGCGCAGTGTTCTTGGCCGCGAACGCGAGCAGAAACAGAAAAATGATCAGCCGGAGCGTCCAGGTGACGATGCGCATACTAGATTCCTATTGCCGGACCCCGGTCACAGGCAGCGCAGTCGCACCCACGACGACGCGTCACTGACTCGTGTGCGTGGACTGCTCCTTCGGCACGACTGTCTGCTCGCCCTGGGCGGAATCCACCCGCTCGCGCAGCTCCTTGCCGGCCTTAAAGTGCGGCACGTACTTTTCGGGCACCTGCACCCTTTCGCCGGACTTTGGATTGCGTCCCACTCTAGGGGGCCGATAGTTCAATCCGAAGCTGCCGAAGCCGCGAATTTCGATGCGATCTCCCGCGAGCAGCGCTTGGGTCATCGCATCGAGGATCATCTTCACCGCGTATTCTGCATCCTTCGCCACCAACTGCGGATAGCGCTGCGCGAGGCGAGCGATCAGTTCCGATTTGGTCATGGACGGCCCGTCTCCCTGAGCGTTCTGTTCCTGCAACCAGAGCTATTGCCGTTGCCGTCTACTGCTGATTGCGGTTGTCGAGCTTGGCGCGAAGCAGAGCGCCGAGGTTCGTCGCCCCCGCACTCGCAGCGGCGTTTTCGGTGCGCAGCTGTTTCATTGCCTCGCTCTCGTCCGCCAGATCCCTCGCCTTGATCGACAGATTTATCGAGCGATTCTTGCGATCGAGGTTGATGATCATCGCGTTTACCGTGTCGCCTTCCTTCAGATGGTTGCGCAGATCATCGATGCGATCGCGCGAGAACTCCGACGCGCGCAGATAGCCTTCGACCTCCGGCGAAATCGCCACTACCGCCCCCTTCGCGTCGATCGACTTGACCGTGCCGGTAACCAGGCTGTTCTTGTCGTGGCTGGCCAGGAAGTTGGTAAACGGATCGCCCTCGAGCTGCTTGATACCGAGCGAAATGCGCTCGCGCTCGACGTCGATCGAAAGCACGACAGCCTCGACTTCCTCGCCCTTCTTGAACCGCTTGACCGCCTCCTCGCCGCTGTCGCTCCAGGACAGGTCGGAGAGGTGAACTAGACCGTCGATTCCGCCGCTCAGACCGACGAACACACCGAAATCGGTAATCGACTTGACCTGCCCTTTCACGCGGTCACCCTTCTTGAACTCGCGCGCGAAGTCCTCCCACGGATTCGGCATGCACTGCTTCATGCCGAGCGAGATGCGCCGCCGGTCCTCGTCGATCTCGAGAATCATGACCTCGACCTCATCCCCGACCTGCACCACCTTCGACGGGTGCACGTTCTTGTTGGTCCAGTCCATCTCGGAAACGTGAACTAGACCTTCGATGCCGGACTCGACCTCGACGAATGCGCCGTAGTCGGTGAGGTTGGTCACTTTTCCGAACAGACGCGTTCCCTGCGGATAGCGGCGCGAAATGCCGACCCACGGGTCCTCCCCGAGCTGCTTGAGGCCGAGCGAAACCCGATTCTTCTCCGCGTCGAATTTGAGGACTTTTGCGGTGACTTCATCCCCCACGTTTAGCACCTCGGACGGATGCTTTACGCGGCGCCATGCCAAGTCGGTGATATGTAGCAGGCCGTCGATTCCGCCCAGGTCCACGAATGCGCCGTAGTCGGTGATGTTCTTGACGATGCCCTTGACTTCCGCGCCCTCCTGCAGCGTCGAGAGCAGTTGCTCGCGCTCGGCACCGACAGTTTCCTCAAGCACCGCGCGGCGCGAAACCACCACGTTGTTGCGCTTGCGATCGAGCTTGATGACCTTGAAATCCATCTGCTTGCCCTCGTAGGGCGTCGTGTCCTTGACCGGGCGCAGGTCGACCAGCGAGCCGGGAAGGAAAGCACGGATGCCCTTCGCCATCACCGTCAGACCGCCTTTGACCTTTCCGGTAATGACGCCCTCGATCTTCTCGCCCTTTTCCAGCGCTTGCTCGAGCTCCAGCCAGGCCGCGAGGCGCTTGGCCTTTTCGCGCGACAGGCGCGTCTCGCCATGGCCGTCCTCGAGCGCCTCGATCGAGACGCTGACGAAATCTCCGGGCTTGACCTCGATTTCGCCGCTGTCGTCCTTGAACTCTTCGAGCGGGATGACGCTTTCGGACTTCAGGCCGGCATTTACAACGACGTAATGCTGATCGACGCGCACCACTTCGGCGGTGATCACCTCGCCGATTCGCATCTCCTTGCGCGAAAGGCTCTCCTCGAACAGTGCGGCAAAGGACTCGTGATTGGAGGGTTTGGAAGCTGCGGGGGAAATGCTTGGCATGTAAGGGAAAAACCTCATTGTCCGCCGCTCCTTGCGAAAGCGGGCGGGTCAAGTTGCACACACGGGCCCGGCAACCGCCGCAACCCACCAATATCGAGCTCAGGCGCGCACGCCGTCAGCTCGCTCCTGCCACCAACCGAGGATCCGGCTCACGACCTCATCGATCGTCAGATCGGATGAATCGAGTTGCACGGCGTCCGGCGCGGGTACGAGCGGTGATACCGCCCGCGCCGCGTCGCGCGCATCACGCGCTTCCAGCTCGCGGAAAAGGGTTGCAAGAGTAGCATGGATTCCTTTTTGTTTCAACTGGTTATACCGACGCTCGGCCCGCACGGCGGCACTCGCAGTCAGGAACACCTTCAGCGCGGCGTCAGTAAACACGACCGAGCCCATGTCGCGCCCGTCCGCGACCAGACCGGGGTTGCGGCGAAATGCGCGCTGGCGCGCAAGCAGCGCCTCGCGCACCTTTGGCAGTCGCGCGACCTCGGATGCGCGGCTGCCGCATTCTTCCGTGGCCAGATCTTGCGTAACATCCTGATCCTCAAGGAATATGCTCTCGCCCGTAAAGCGCGCGGAGAGATTGCGTGCAAGCGCGCCGAGGCGGTCCTCGTCGTTTGCGGGCACACGCGCCCGCAAGGATGCAAGCGCGACCAGGCGGTAGAGCGCGCCACTGTCGAGGCAGTGAAAGCCGAGCGCTTGGGCCACGCGCCGGGCGATCGTTCCTTTGCCGGATGCGGACGGGCCGTCGACCGTGATCACCGGCGCGCTCACGCGTACTCCGAAATCCGCGCCAGGGATGCGAAGTAGTCCGGAAACGTCTTGGTGACGCAGGAGGGCTCGTTTATCCGCACCGGCACGCCGCCGAGCGCGGCGAGGGAGAACGACATCGCGATCCGATGGTCGTCGTAAGTATCTATTGCGACGTCGGAGACCAGCTGCGCCGGGGGCACGATACGCAGGTAGTCCGCGCCTTCCTCGACTTTTGCCCCGAGCTTGCGCAGTTCGGTCGCCATCGCGGCCAATCGGTCGGTCTCCTTGACCCTCCAGCTGGCAATGTTGCGCAGGGTGCTCGGCCCGTCGGCGAACAGTGCCATCACCGCTGCCGTCATCGCCGCATCCGGTATGTGGTTCATATCCATGTCGACGGGCTTGAGCCTGCGGTCGCATGATGCCTCGATCCAGTCCGGGCCCATGCCGACGCGCGCCCCCATGCGTTCAAGCACCTCGGCGAAGCGCACGTCGCCCTGGATGCTGTCGCGACCGACACCCTCGACCCGCACCGGTCCGCCGCCGATCGCGGCCGCCGCAAGGAAGTACGATGCGGACGACGCATCGCCCTCGACCATAATCTGCCCGGGGCTCGCATAGCGCGAGCGCGGCAGGCGGAATCGGCGCCACTCTTCTCGCACCACGTCCACGCCGAAACGGCGCATCACGTTGAGCGTGATTTCGACGTAGGGCTTTGACACGAGTTCGCCCTCGACTTCAACCGTCGCCGGCGCGCCCGCGAGCGGCAAGGCCATCAGCAGAGCGCTAAGGAACTGCGACGAGACATCGCCCCGTACCCGCACCGGAGCGTTCAAGCGCAAGCGCGCCGGATGCACCGCCAGCGGCGGATAACCCTCCGCCCCCAGGTAGTCGATCCGCGCGCCAAGCCCGCGCAGGGCTTCGACCAGGTCGCGTATCGGCCGCTCGTGCATTCGGGGCGCCCCGGACAGCCGGTACTCGCCCTCCGAAAGCGCGAGCGCCGCGGTCAGCGGCCGGAACGCTGTTCCAGCATTGCCCAGCCACAACTCGGCGCTGCGAACCGGGAAGGCACCGCCGATCCCCGCGACGCGCAGTGCGCCGTCTTCGCGCCTCCAGCCGACGCCGAGGCGCTGCAGCGCATCGAGCATGACCTTCGTGTCGTCCGCATCGAGCAGACCACCGACGCGCGTTTCGCCGCTTGCCAGCGCGGAAAGCAGCAGGATGCGATTCGAGATGCTCTTCGAACCGGGCAGGCGCACGTTGCCCGCGACGCGCCTGGTCGGCTTCAGCCTCAATGTGTCCAACGCGCCCGCCTTAGAAATCGTAATCGCCGTCGAGCCAGCGACTGCGCGCCGCTCGCGCCCCGGCGAAAACGTTCTCCAGCCCCGCGGCGTCACCGACCGCAAGCAGCGCGCGGATCGATTCGAGTTGCGTGCCGTATCGCGCCAGCTCCGCGAGCAATGCATCGCGATTGGCGACGCAGATGTCGCGCCACATCTCGGGCTGGCTGGATGCAATTCGCGTAAAATCGCGGAAGCCTCCGGCCGCAAAGCCGAACAGCTGCGCCGAGTTGGGGCGCTGCGCAAGCTCGTGCACGAGTGCGAACGCCAGCAAATGGGGCAGGTGGCTGACCGCGGCGAACACCGCGTCGTGTTCCTCCGGAGTCATCCATGCAACGCGTGCACCGCATGCCTGCCACGCTCCCGCGACCCGCGCGATCGCCTGCGGGGCGTTCTCGGGCAGCGGCGCAAGGACTACGCGCTTGCCGCGGAACAGGTCCGCCTTCGCCGCTGCCACGCCGCTGTGCTCCGCGCCGGCGATCGGGTGGGCGGGCACGAACTGCGCGATCCTGGAGCCGAGGTGCGCGCGCGCCGCGGCGATCACGTCCCGCTTGGTGCTGCCTGCGTCGATTACCAGCGCCGTTCGCGAGAGCACCGGCGCCAGCGCTGCAAACACTTTCGGGAACTGCGCCACGGGCGTCGCGACCAGGACCAAGTCGGCGCCACGCGTCGCCTGGGCGACGTCGCTCTCTGCGACGTCGATCGCCCCCAGGGCCACGGCCGCATCCAGATTCGCTCTGCCGCGGCCCACGCCAACGACTTGCCCGCAAGCCTTCGCCGCTTTGAGCGCGAGCGCGAAGGAACCACCGATCAGGCCGACACCGATGACTGCGACGCGTTCGAAGCGCGCGCCGGGCGCCTCAGCGTCGCGGCTCATTCCTTCAGGCTGGCGTTGAGCGCCGCCAGAAACAGCTCGTTTTCCGCCGCAGTCCCGACCGTCACGCGCAGATGCTCGGGCAGCTCGTATCCACCAACCGGGCGCACGATCACCCCACGCCGCAGCAAGCGCTTGTACACCTCGCCCGCCCTGCCGACTCGAATCGTGAGGAAATTGCCGAACGAAGGAATGTACTCGAGACCGAGCGCCTTCACGCCGTCCTCAAGCTGGCGCAGCCCCTGAAGGTTTTCGGCGTAGCTCATGGCGACGAACTCCATGTCGCCGAGCGCCGCCGTGGCCGCTGCGAGCGCAATGCTGTTGACGTTGAACGGCTGCCGCACGCGGTTCATCACGTCGGCGACTGTAGGATGCGCCAGGGCGTAGCCGACTCGCAGGCCGGCCAGACCGTAGGCCTTGGAGAACGTCCGCGTGATGACCAGGTTCGGATAGCGTCTGAGCCATTTCACCATGTCGGTCTTGGCGTCCGCCGGCAGGTATTCATTGTAGGCCTCGTCGAGCACCAGGATGACGCGCTCAGGTACGCGGCGCACGAACGCCTCGAGCTGCTCGGGAAACGCGTATGTCCCGGTCGGGTTGTTCGGATTCGCGATCCAAACCACATAGCTGTCATCGGTGATCGCGGCCGCCATCGCGTCGAGGTCGTGCGCGAAGTTCTTGGCCGCCACCGCGATCGAGCGCGCGCCGCGTGCCTGCGTCGCAAGCGGATAGACCGCGAAGCAGTGCTGCGAGAACACCGCCGAACGTCCGGCGCCCAGGAACGCCAGCGCGACCAGCTCGAGTACGTCGTTCGATCCGTTGCCGAGCACGATCGAGGACATCTCGATGCCGTAACGCCTCGACAACGCGAGCTTCAGCTCGTAACCATTGCCGTCGGGATAGCGCGCAATCTCGCTCAACGACGCTTCGATCGCCGCGCGCGTTCGCGGTCCGATGCCGCGCGGATTCTCGTTCGAGGCGAGCTTCACGATGGTCTTCTCTTCCAGCCCCATCTCGCGCGCCAGCTCGGAGATGGGCTTGCCCGGCTGGTAGGGCGCGATCGAGCGCACGTACGAGGGCGAAAGTTCGCAAAGGTCCATATTCGTCGGTAGAGCACCCATGACTGATGTCGCGCTATGCAACCGCTGCTGGATAGGACCCGAGGACCTTCAGGAATGGCGCCTGGCGCCGCAGATCGGCAAGTGCGGCGGCGACGCGCTCATCCTCCTGGTGGCCCTGGACATCGATGAAGAAGACATACTCCCAAAGAGCGTCGCGCATCGCACGCGACGGGCGCGACTCGATTCGCGTCATGCTGACGCCGTTCGCGGCGAGCGGCGATAGCAGCGCGTGAACGGCGCCGGGCTTGTTCTCGGCCGACATCACCAACGCGGTACGGTCGTTCCCGCTCGGCATGCAATCGAGCGAGCCAAGCACGAGGAAGCGCGTGGTATTGGACGGGTCGTCCTCGATCGAGCGTGCGAGCAGGTTCAGGCGGTAGCGTTCCGACGCTCCGGTCCCGGCGATCGCCGCGCTGTCACCTTCCTCCGCGGCGCGCCTCGCAGCCTCGCCGTTCGAGGCCACCGGAACACGCTCCGCGTTCGGCAGGTTCTGGTTGAGCCAGGCATTGCACTGGGCGAGCGACTGCGCGTGCGAGTAGACACGCCGGATCGATTTCAACTCCGCCACGCGCGACATCAGGTTCTGGTGCACCCGCAACTCGACCTCGCCGCAGATCCTGAGCGGCGTCAGCAAAAGCAAATCGAGCGTACGCCCCACGGCGCCCTCGGTCGAATTCTCGACCGGTACGACTGCAAACTGCGCGGCACCGGATTCGCACTGGCGGAACACCTCGTCCACCGACACCCCGGGCAGTCCCTGGGCGGCTTGGCCGAACTGCTTCCTCATCGCCTGCTCGCTGAAAGTTCCTTCCGGCCCGAGATACGCGACGCGGATTGCGCCTTCCATTCCCCTGCAGCCCGAAATCACCTCACGAAACACGGCGGCTAAGCGCTCCCCTGATAGCGGCCCCGGGTTCGCCTGCATGACGCGCCGCAGGATCTCCGCCTCCCGTTCCGGCCGATAGGCGCTGCCGCCCGCCTTCAGCTGGCCGATGCGGCGCGCGAACTCCGCGCGCCGACTGACGAGCACCAGCAACTGGTCGTCGATCGCGTCGATCTCGCCGCGAATTTTGTCGATTTCCTCCACTGCTATTCCGCTCCCGTCCGAATTCATTGCCGCAGACCCGGCTGCTTGCGCCTTCTACTTCGGAAGATAGCGCACCCCGAGCACGCCGTCGATCCGGCGCAGCTCGTCGAGCGTCTGCCGCATGACCTCGCTGTCGACATCGACCAGCGTGTACGCCATGTCCGCGCGCGACTTGTTCAGCATGTTGTGGATGTTGATTCCGCTACTGCCCAGCACGTGAGAAATTCGCGCCAGCATGTCCGGAACATTCGCGTTCGCGATCGCCAGCCGGTACGGGGACTCGCGCGCCATCGTCGCTTCGGGGAAATTGACCGCGTTGCGCAGGTTCCCGTCCTCGAGGTAATCGCGTAGCTGGACTGCGACCATCACTGCGCTGTTTTCCTCCGCTTCGCGCGTCGAGGCACCAAGATGCGGCAACGCCACAACGCCGGGCTTGCCGAGCAATTCGGGCGCCGGGAAATCGCTCACGTAGCACTTCAGCCGATGCGCGTCCAGCGCCGCAACGACAGCTGCGTCCTCGACTACCCCCTCGCGCGAGAAGTTGAGCAGAATTGCGCCCTGCCGCAGATGCTCGATATTGTGCGCGCCGACGATGTTGCGAGTGGATTCCAGCAGCGGTACGTGCAGCGTGACGAAGTGGCTGGCCCTCAGGACCTCGTCGATCGAGCCGGCCCGGCGCACCGCGGACGGCAGCCCCCATGCCGCGTCCACCGTGATCTCGGGGTCGTAGCCCAGCACCTGCATGCCGAGCCGGATCGCGGCGTCGGCAACCATGCTGCCGACCTTGCCGAGACCGATTACGCCCAAGGTGTGTCCGGGCAGCTCCACGCCGGCGAATTGCTTCTTGCCGTCCTCGACCGCCCGCTCCAGGTCGGGCGCACGGGGATCGAGTGCCCGCACGAATTCCAATGCAGATGCCAGGTTACGTGCGGCCAGCAACATGCCGGCAATCACGAGCTCCTTCACCGCGTTCGCGTTCGCCCCCGGGGCATTGAATACCGGCACGCCGCGCGCCGAAAGCTCTCGCACCGGGATATTGTTGACGCCCGCGCCGGCGCGCCCGACCGCCTTCAGATTCGGACCGAAAGCGTAACCGTGCAGATCGCGCGAGCGGACCAGAATCGCGTCGGGAGACCGCGACTCCTTGACAGTGGCGTAGCTCTCCGCCGGGAAATGCTTGAGGCCCTCCGGCGAGATCTGGTTCAGGACCAGGATCTCGGTCTTGCGCGCGGCACGCCTAGCCATGCCGCGCTTCGAATTCCGTCATGTACGCGACCAGGCTCTGCACTCCCTCGAGGGGCATCGCGTTGTAGATCGACGCACGCATGCCACCGACCGAGCGGTGGCCCTTCAGTTGGACCATCCCTCGCTCCTCGGCGCCCTTTAGGAACTCGGCGTCCAGCCTAGAGTTCGCAAGGGTGAATGGAACGTTCATGCGTGATCGGTCGCTCTTCGCCACCGGGTTGCGGAAGAAGCCGCTACGGTCGATAAAATCGTACAGCAAGTTTGCCTTGGCTATATTGCGTTGCTCGATCACGGCGAGCCCGCCGGCGCGCTTGAGCCACTTGAATACGAGCCCGGCAACGTAGATGGAATAAGTCGCGGGCGTGTTCAGCATGGACCCCGCGTCCGCCTGCTGCTTGTAGTCCATCACCGTCGGCGTGCCCTTTTGCGCGCCCCCGATCAGATCCTCCCGCACTATCACGATCGTGAGTCCTGCGGGGCCCACGTTCTTCTGTGCGCCAGCGTAAATCAGGCCGAACCTGGACACATCCACCGGCCGCGAAAGGATGTGCGAAGAGGCATCGGCGACCAGCGGTACGCTGCCGCAATCCGGAACCCAATTGAACTCGACTCCGCCTATCGTCTCGTTCGAACAGTAGTGCACATAAGCCGCATCGGCGCTCAATTGCCACGCCCCCCGGAGCGGCGCGTAGGTGAAGTTGCGGTCCTCCGAGCTTGCCGCGACGTGCACATCGCAATATGCCCGTGCCTCCTTGGCCGCCTTCTTCGACCATTCTCCGGTCAGGACATAGTCTGCCTTGCCCCTGCCGTTGAGCAAGTTCATCGGCACCTGCGCGAACTGCAGCGTCGCGCCACCCTGCAGAAACAGCACCTTGTAGTTCGCCGGGATGGACATAAGCTCCCGCAGGTCCTGCTCGGCTTCTTCAGCGATCGCGACGAATTCCTTGCCGCGATGGCTCATCTCCATGACACACATGCCGGAGCCGTGCCAGTCGAGCATTTCGTCGCCGGCGCGGGCGAGGACCTCTTCCGGCAATATCGCCGGCCCGGCACTGAAGTTGAACAGGCGGCTCATCAGTGCAGGGTCTCGCCGGGCGGCAGCGCGGGGGCCTCCTCCCCGGCGTCGTCTCCCCCGGAACCGTTGCCGTTCACCGGATCGTCGCGCTCATCGATGCGTTCGAGTCCCGCGAGCTTTTCGCCCTCGTCGAGCGCGATAAGCGTAACCCCCTGGGTGCTGCGGCCCTGCTCGCGGATCTGGGCCACGGCGGTCCGAATCAGCACGCCGCCGGTGGAGATGAGCATCACCTCGTCCCGGTCGTCCACCATCACTGCGCCTACCAGCTGACCGTTTCGTTCCGAGGCCTGGATCGCGATCATTCCCTGCCCCCCGCGCCCGTGACGCGTGTACTCCCTCACCGCAGTGCGCTTGCCAAAACCGTTCTCCGTCGCGGTGAGCACTGTCTGCTCGTCGTTTCTCGCCACCAGCATGCAGACCACTCGCGCGCCGCGGCCCAGGCGCATGCCGCGCACGCCGGTTGCCTGGCGCCCCATGGGGCGCACGTCATCCTCCGAAAAGCGGATCGCCTTGCCCTCCGAAGAGAAGAGCATCGTGTCGCAGCTGCCGTCCGTCAGCGCCGCGCCGACAAGGTAATCGCCGTGATCGAGATTGACGGCGATGATTCCGGAGGGTCGAGGGCGCGAAAAATCCACCAACGCGGTCTTCTTCACGGTGCCTTTCGCCGTCGCCATGAACACATAGTGCTGTTCGTCGAATTCGCGCACCGGGACGACCGCTGTGATCTTTTCGCCCTCTTCGAGCGGGAACATGTTCACTACCGGCTTGCCCCGGCTGGCGCGGCTGCCCTGCGGCACCTCGTACACCTTGAGCCAGTACAGGCGGCCGCGGCTTGAAAAGCACAGCAGATAGTCGTGCGAGTGCGCGACGAAGAGCCGTTCGATGAAGTCGTCTTCCTTGGTCGCCGCCGCCATCCTGCCGCGCCCGCCGCGACGCTGGGCGTGGTAATCGGCGAGTGGCTGGGACTTCGCGTAACCGCCATGCGAGAAGGTCACCACCATGTCCTGCGGTGCGATCAGGTCCTCGAGCGAAATGTCCTCCGCGACAGTCACGATCTCGCTCCTGCGCGCATCGCCGAACTCCTGCCGCACCATTGCCAGCTCGTCGGCGATGATCGCCACCACGCGGGCCGGCTTGTCGAGAATGTCGAGCAGGTCCGCGATCGCTTCCATAACCTCCCGATATTCGGCTCGGATCTTGTCCTGCTCGAGCCCGGTCAGCCCTTGCAGGCGCATTTGCAGAATCGCCTGCGCCTGCTCGTCCGAGAGCCTATAGCCCTGGTCATCGAGGCCGAACTCCGGCGCCAGCTTTTCGGGGCGGAACTGATCCGGCGCTGCGCGCGTCAGCATCTCGCGCACCAGCTGCGACTGCCAGGCCTTCGCCATCAGCCCGCGCTTTGCGTCCAGCGGCGTCGGCGCCCTCTTGATCAGCTCGATTACCTCGTCCACGTTCGACAGCGCCACGGCCAGGCCCTCAAGGACGTGGCCCCGCTCGCGCGCCTTGCGAAGTTCGAACACCGTGCGCCGCGTCACAACTTCGCGTCGGTGGGCGATGAACGCCTCGAGTATCGACTTCAGGTCGAGCACTTTCGGCTGTCCGTCCACGAGCGCGACCATATTCATGCCGAAGGTATCCTGAAGCTGGGTCAGCTTGTACAGGTTGTTCAGCACGACCTCGGCGATCTCGTTGCGCTTCAGCTCGATTACCACGCGCATCCCGTCCTTGTCGGACTCGTCGCGGATGTCGGATATGCCGTCAATCCGCTTGTCGGTCACCAGCTCCGCGATTTTCTCCAGCAGCGACTTCTTGTTCACCTGGTAGGGAAGCTCGTCGACGATGATCGCCTGCCGGTCCCCTTTTCCGAGGTCCTCGAAATGCGTGCGCGCCCGCATCACGACACGCCCGCGACCCGTGCGGTAACCCTCGTGCACGCCCGACAGCCCGTAGATGATGCCCGCAGTGGGGAAATCCGGCGCCGGCATCAGCTTGATCAGCTCCTCGATCGCGCAACGCGGATGGTGCAGCGTGTGCAGGCACGCATCGACCACCTCGGACAGGTTGTGCGGCGGAATATTGGTCGCCATGCCGACCGCGATGCCGGACGAACCGTTGACCAGCAGGTTCGGCACGCGCGTCGGCAGTACCGCAGGCTCCTGCTCCTGCCCGTCGTAGTTGGGTACGAAATCGACCGTCTCGCGGTCGATGTCGGCTAGCATTTCATGTGCGAACTTGGTCAGCCGCACCTCGGTGTAGCGCGGCGCCGCCGCGTTGTCGCCGTCGATCGAACCGAAGTTCCCCTGCCCGTCGATCAGCACGTATCGCAGGCTGAAGGGTTGCGCCATGCGCACCATCGTGTCGTAGATCGCGGCGTCGCCATGCGGGTGGTACTTGCCCATGACGTCCCCCGAAACGCGCGCAGACTTCTTGTACGAGCGGTTCCAGTGGTTGCCGAGTTCGTTCATGCCGTACAGGATTCGTCGATGAACCGGCTTGAGCCCGTCGCGCACGTCCGGCAGCGCGCGCCCGACGATGACGCTCATCGCGTAGTCGAGATACGATCGGCGCATCTCTTCTTCGAGGCTGACCGGGAGCGTTTCCTTGGCGAATTGATCCATGCTCGGCTCGCGAATTACGGGTCTGCGCAACCGCCCCCTGCGCTCCGGCGGAGTGCGGCGGTCGGCAACGGTAAGAAAAGTGTGGAATTTTAGCACGCGCGACAGCGCGCTTCCCCGCCTTCCGCGCGGTCTTCCGACGCAGCGGCAGGCATCTCTTGGCGGCGCACAGGCGCCTTGTGGCGACACACGCGCTGTGCCTAAAATGACGCGGAGTCCTCGCTTATTTGCGCGTGCTTGCGTCGCGGCGGGTCAGCCAAAACACAAATGGGGGGAGGCCCCGCTAGTCCGGGGTCTTTCTGTGTCAGACACCACAACTACGCTGATCCTTCCGCGCTGGGTAGTACCGGTGGAGCCGGCGGGCGAGGTGTTGGAACGGCATGCGGTGGCGGTGCGCGGCGGGCGCATCGAGGCCATCTTGCCCGCCGAGGCCGCCCGTAAGCGCTTCGCCCAGTATCCGGCGTTCGCTCTTCCCGAGCATGCCCTGATCCCGGGCTTTGTGAACGCGCACACGCACGCGGCAATGACGCTGATGCGCGGCATCGCGGACGACAGGGCCCTGATGCGCTGGCTGCAGGAACACATCTGGCCGGCCGAAGCCAAGCATATTTCGCCGCAGTTCGTGACGGACGGAACTCTGCTCGCCTGCGCGGAGATGCTGCGCGGAGGAACCACCTGCTTCAACGACATGTACTATTTTCCGGAGGCCGCCCTGCAAGCGGCGCTGGCAGCGAACATGCGCGCATGCCTGGGCGCGATAGTCATCGATTTCCCGTCGGCTTACGCGGCGGATCCCGACGACTATTTGCGCAAGGGGCTCGCGCTGCGCGATCGGTACGCGGACCGTCCGCTGCTCAGTTTTTGCCTGGCGCCGCATGCGCCGTATACGGTTTCAGATCAGAGCTTCGCCAAAGTCGCAAAGCTGGCGGCCGAGCTCGACCTGCCGGTGCATATCCATGTACACGAGACCGCGGACGAGGTCTCGCGCTCCGAACTCGAGCATGGCGCCCGGCCACTCGAACGATTGCAGCGGCTGGGCCTGCTCGGCCCGGGGTTCATCGCCGTACACGCGGTGCACGTCTCGGACGCCGAAATCGCCCTGCTTGCCCGCCACGGGTGCTCCGTGGTGCATTGCCCTTCGTCGAACCTGAAACTCGCAAGCGGCTTCGCGCCGGTCGCCGCACTGATCGGGGAGGGCGTGAACCTCGCCCTCGGCACTGATGGTGCAGCAAGCAATAATCGGCTCGACATGTTCCAGGAGATGCGTACTGCGGCACTGCTTGCGAAGGCAGTGGCGCGGGATGCCGAAGCAATGCCCGCGCAGGTGGCGCTGCGCGCCGCGACCCTCGGCGGAGCGGCGGCACTTGGGCTTGAGTCGAGCATCGGCTCAATCGTAGTGGGCAAGCAAGCAGATTTCGCCGCAATAGATCTGAGCGGGCCGGAACTAAAGCCATGCTACGACGTCACATCGCATCTGGTTTACGCCGCCGGCCGCGAGCAGGTTTCCCACGTCTGGGTCGCCGGACGCCTGGTCATGCGCGATAGGGTGCTGCAGCAGCCCGTATTCGCGGATTTGGACAGGCGCTGCGAAATGTGGCAAAGTGCACTGTCCTCGAATTCGGACATTCGCCCCTGAGCCCCCATTCCCGGGCTCCAAGAATCCCTTGTAATTTAAGGTTTTTTTAAGCGAGCCCTCGCATCATTGTCTTTATGCGGCGTTGCAGCAGCGGCCCGCACACATCGGAGATCCCCCCAATGAGAAAGAACCCATGGAAGTTGATTGCCGTCGCCGCAGGCTTGGCGCTGTCGGCGACATCACTCAATGCCGCCGCGCAGTCGAACAGTGGCTATTGGACCTCTGCCGCCGCCGGCGGGGTCGTCTGGAAGGACAGCTTCGGGTTGTGCTGGCGTTCGGGCTACTGGACGCCCGCGATGGCGACCGCCGAATGCGACCCCGAGCTGGTGAACAAGCCCGAGCCGAAGCCGATGGCGGCACCCGCGCCGGCGCCAGCGCCCGCGGCGGTCCCGCAGAAAGTCACGCTCAAGTCCGACGTGGTGTTCAACTTCAACAAGTCGGACCTCACGCCGGCTGACAGAGCGAAGCTGGACGATCTGGCGGGCAAGGTCTCCGCGATGAATCTCGAAGTCGTGATCGCCATCGGCCACACTGACCCGCTCGGCAGCTCGGCCTACAACCAGAAGCTCTCGGTGCGCCGCGCGGACTCCGTGAAGGCCTTCCTGGTATCGAAGGGCATTGACGCCAACAGGATCTACACCGAGGGCAAGGGCGAGAGCCAGCAGGTGAAGGCCTGCCCGAAGAGCTTGGGCAGGGCAGCGCTGATCAAGTGCCTCGCGCCAAACCGTCGGGTCGAGATCGAGGTGATCGGCACGCAGACGAACTGACGCGAAAGCTCTCGAAAGAGCCCTGCTCAAGCAGGGCTTTTTTTTGCCGGCGGACCGTAGCATGCTGGCGAACGCGCCACGAATTCGACACTTATCGCAAATGAGCGCAACCCAGAATGTCGACCCGGCCGAGCTCGAGAAATTCAGCGAGCTCGCACATCGCTGGTGGGATCCGGCGAGCGAGTTCCGACCATTGCACGAAATCAACCCGTTGCGTCTGGAGTGGATCGACCGTCAGGCGCGACTGCCCGGCACAACCGTGCTCGATGTCGGCTGTGGCGGCGGCATCCTGGCCGAGGCAATGGCCAGCCGCGGTGCGCGAGTAACCGGCATAGACCTGGCGGACAAAGCGCTCAAGGTGGCGCAGCTTCACCTGCGTGAAAGCATGCTCTCGGTGCATTACGAGCTTTCGTCGGCCGAGGAATACGCGCAAACGCATGCGCATGCCTTCGACACCGTAACCTGCATGGAAATGCTGGAACATGTGCCCGACCCGGCGAGTACCGTCGCGGCCTGCGCACGGATGATCGCCCCCGGCGGCCAGGCGTTCTTCTCGACCATCAATCGCAACCCGAAGTCCTACCTGTTCGCGGTGGTCGGTGCCGAGTACGTGCTCAAGCTGCTGCCGAAGGGCACTCACGACTACGCGCGGTTCATCAGGCCGCACGAGCTTGCGCAATGGTGTCGCGACGCCGGATTGCGGCTGCAGGAAATGATCGGCATGACGTACAACCCGTTCACGCGGCGCTACGCCCTTGGGGGCGATTGCAGCGTGAACTACCTGGTGCGCTGCGCGCGGGATGACTGAGCCCGCGGGGCGGCGCAGAACGCGTGCCGTGTTGTTCGATTTAGACGGCACGCTCGCGGATACCGCCGCGGATCTTGGCGCAGCGGTCAACCGCCTGCGCGCCGAGCGCGGGCTGGCCGCACTTTCGCTCGGCGAGGTGCGTCCCTACGCCTCCAGCGGCGCGCGCGGACTGCTGCGCGTGGGCCTGGGCCTGATGCCTGGCGATCAGGCATATGAGGACATGCGCGAGGCGTTTCTGGCGCATTACGGCTCGCGTCTGTGCGTCGACACCAGCCTGTTTCCCGGAATCTCCGAGCTGCTCGGTCAGCTCGGCGCCCGCGGTCTGGTCTGGGGAATCGTCACCAACAAAGCCACCCGCTTCACCGCGCCCCTCGTGTCTGCACTGGGAATCTCGCCTGGCTGCCTGGTCTGCGGCGATACGACGCCGCACGCCAAGCCCCACCCCGCGCCGCTGTTGCACGCTGCTAGCGCACTGGCGCTGGCGCCCGGGCAATGCTGCTACGTCGGCGATGATCTGCGCGACGTGCAGGCTGCACGTGCGGCCGGCATGCGCGCCGTCGCGGTGGAGTACGGCTACCATGGAATCGATAACGGCGGCCCGCGCAGCTGGGGCGCCGACGCGGTGATCGCCCATCCCCTGGAGCTGATTGCGCAACTTTGATTGCTCCGTGGGGCTTGAAATGCGCAGCTGCGTCCCGATATGAGACAATTAAGCGCGCACTGACGATCACGGGGGCGACTTGGTCTCGACGTGGGTCACGAAGCAGCGCAGGGCATGCCGAGGACCAGTTCCCTCGTAAATCCAGCTGGAAATCTACAAACGCCAACGACGAGCGTTTCGCTCTAGCCGCCTAACACCGGCTAGACGCTGCACTAGCTTGCTGATGGGCTAGGCCCCGAAAGGGGTGCAGCGTCATTCACATCAGCCTCTCTGCGCGGTCTGGTCGCTTGGCCGCGTGGATCCGTCGAAGCGACTGGCCAAACGCCAGCCTGCCGGCCGGCGGGCGCGAGGCGAGATCCAAATGACCAGGCTAAGCATGTAGTCCTGACTGTGTAGGGCTTGCGGACGCGGGTTCGATTCCCGCCGCCTCCACCAACTCGCCGCTCGCTCGCTCGCGTGCCGACTGACATAATTTCACAAGCGACCGGACTGGCGCCGCACGCCTGCTCAGAGGGAAGACGCGGACAACCGGATAAGCGCTGCCAAAGCGCCGGAATTTCTCCATTGCGTACGCCGGTCAGACGTGGCACGTTTTGATCCTAACGGAGACCTTACGGCAGCACTATGGCGCCAAGCGACAATTCGACCGAGTCGAGCGACCGCCTGCTCAGCTACCTCGAGCATCGGGCCGGGCGTAGCCTCAGGTCGCGTCAGGCCATCGACCAATACGTCGATACGCTCGGCGTTTCGCCCAGCGGCGCTGCAGCCGCCCTGCGCGACCCCAGCCTGCGCATAACCGCAGGGGTTAGCGTCCTGGCGCTGATGTTCTTGTTTTACTACTTCATGGACGTCGGGGTGCAGATCTCGTCCCTGCACTCAGCGGTCCTGACGCCCGCTACGATCAGTTCGCCTTTCGATCACCGGCAGGACCGGGGCGAACGCGCCCGATCCGGAGTGAAGACGGACCTCCCGTCATAGGGGTCGTGCTCGCCCGGCATCCGGCCGGCGCCGTCTACAGGGGCTTTGGTTCGCCGAGCGCGAACCCTTGGGCGAAGTCGATGTTCAGCAGCGATAGCAGTCCGAGCGCCTCGATCCGCTCCACCGACTCGGCGATCATTTTCATCCCGAGCGAGCGGCAGGTGTCGCCCAGACTGCGCAGCCTTTCCAGCGCGTCGGGATTCGGGTCGGCACGCAGCGCACTGGCTCCGTTGACCTTCAGGTAACGCACGCCGGCGTCGTACAAGCGTCCGATCTCCTCGCCGGGACGGCATACGCCCGACACGGCCACCGCGCAGCCGAGCGCGGTCAAGGCCGATACCGCGGCGCTGAACTCCGCCGGTCTCTGCGCGGTCTCGTCGAGCGGGATTTCCAGCATCAGGCGCTGCGCCAGTTCGGTCGCGCCGCCAAGCTCAGCCGCGAGGAAGTCCGGGAATGTCTCGTCGACGAGCGCCTCGGCAGATAGGTTGATGCTGAAGCGTGGCGCGACCTCGCGGCCCTGCGCGGCACTGCGCAGCTTTCGGATCGCCGTCGATACGACCCACCTGTCGAGCAGCGGCATTAACCCCGCGTCCTGCAGCACCGGAATGAACGATCCGGGAGGGAGCAAGCCCTCCTCCTCGTCGCGGAATCGCACCAGCACCTCGAAGAAATGTTGGTCGGCTTGCGGTGCGTCCACCTGCACGATCGGCTGGCAGTACAGAAGAAAGCGGTCGCGCGTGAGCGCGCTGGCCAAATAGGCCGCCGCGGCCTCACGGTCGAATGAACTTTCCGCCACCCTTCATCCTTGGCAATTGCACTGTGTTTCTCCCTCGGCCCTCGACTATACCGCGTTCGGCATTGAGGCGAGCGCGTCGAGCAAGGCGTCGAGCCGCGTCGGTTCCAGGTGATCAATTCCACCCGACTCGCGGCGCCCGCCGCCGCCGAAGCTGCGGCAGAAGCGGGCGGCCGAAAATGCGCCGCCGCTCGGCGCGCGCACGCTGACCGTGTAGCCGCCGCGCGTGTTCGGCGCCACGACCGCATGCGCCCGAGCCGGCGCATCGGCCGCCAGCCGGTTGGCGAAGGTCCCGCCGACTCGCCTCGCCCACGGCGCGTTCGGCAGGACGTACGCGTCCGCATGCTCGGAAGCGCGGTGCGGCGCGAGCGCCAGCGCCCGCGCGAGGTCCGCGCGCCGCTCGTCGTCGAGGCGCCGTAGCAGCGGCTCCGCCTCGATCAGCCTGAGCGGATCTTGGAAGCGGCTCACGCTGCGGTACAGCGCCGCCGGGGGCACCAGAAGATCGGTTTCATTCTCGCCGTAAGCGTTGTAGTTCAGGTTCTCGCCCAGCGCGCGCAGCGCGGCCAGAGGCTGGGCCGCAAGGCTCAGATCGGACGCCAGACGCAGCGCCGCTTCCGGCATGCCGTCGCCGAATGCGGCGACCACGGCCCAAACGCGGAACCGGCCTTGCAGGTACCGATCGACCAGAATGCTGGTGCAGACCCCGGCCGACTCGTCGATGTGCGGCTCGAACCCGGGATGCGACGGAAGATCGCCGGCCGTGTGGTGATCGAAGTAGCGCACGCCGACGCCGCGATCCAGCAGCGCCATCAGCGCCGGCCGATTGCGCTCGAGCGAGACATCGAGCACCGTCACGCGGTCGCCGGCGTCCGCGCGTACGCGCCGCAGCAGGTCGATGTCACGCTTCACGCCCGTCACAAGCTCGGTATCCAGCGGCTCGGCCAGGCGCAACTGATGCAGTGCGCAGATGCCGTCCGCATCGCCGTTGAAGACGTCGATGTAGCGCATGCCCGCTAGGATAGCGGCAGTCCGAGATGCCGCGCGAGCGCCGCCACGGCGGCCGGGCGCGTCTCGCCCGCGTCGAAGCGAACGGCATCGGCCTGCTCGGTCGGCGTCAGCGGCTCGCGTGACTCGAGCTGGCGCGCGAGCACCGCCAGATCCGCCTCGGAAGCGTCCCTCGCCTCGCGCCGCCTGGTTGCAACCCGTTCGCGCAGCACTCCTGCGGGTGCTTCGCAGAGCGCAATTGCGAACGGCACGCCCACCTTGCGCGCCAGGTCGGCGAACTTGGCGCGCTGCGCGCGCGCCAGAAAAGTGGCGTCCACGATCACGGCATAGCCTGCCTCGAGAACCTGGCCGGAGAGCGCCGCCAGCCGCGCGTAGGTCTGCGCCGTGAGCTGCGGGGAATAGATTCCGCCCCCGAGCGCTGAGCCGGTGCGCGCCCCCGCCTCGAGTCCCTGCAGGCGTTTGCGCTCCGCGTCCGAGCGCAGGCGTACCGCGCCGCAGGCTTCGAGCAGCTCTTGCGCCACGGTCGTTTTGCCCGAACCCGCTACGCCGTGCATGACGATCAGCCCGCGCGCCGGCCGCGCGGCCAGCGCCTGCGCCAGCCGAAGGTACTCGAGGTACTCGCCTCCGGCGCGCCTGTGCGTCCGTGCGTCGAGACCCGGCTGGTGGTCACGGATGCACGCCACCTTGGCGCGCACCAGCGCGCGGTAAACGAGGTAGAAGCGCAGTAGGGGCAGGCCGGCGTAGTCGCCCGTCGCCTCCAGGTAAGCGTTAAGGAAGCGCCAGGCGAGCCGCGGCAGCCTGCGATCGAACAGGTCCATGACCAGGAAGGCGACCTCGTTCATGACGTCGATCCAGCGCAGCGCCTCGTTGAACTCGATGCCGTCGAAGGGCACCGGCTCGCCGTCGATCAGCGCGACGTTCCCGAGATGCAGATCACCGTGACATTCCCGCACGAATCCATCGGCTTTGCGCGCCTCGAAGCTCGCGCTGAGGCGGGCGTGTTCCTGCAATGTCCAGCGGCGCAGCCGCTCGAGCTCCGGGAGGTCCGCGCCAGCGCCGAGCAAGCCCTCGATCTGGTCGAAATTCTGCGCCGCCGGCGCCAGCACCTCCGCTGCCGAGCCGAACGGCCCCGCGGCATCCGCGCGCGCGACGCGGGAATGAAACGCCGCGATGCCGCGCGCCAGCGCATCGATGTGCGCTGCACCTAGCGTGCCGGCCTGCGCCATGCGGCTAAGCAGTGCGTCCTGCGGAAAGCGCCGCATCTTGACCGCGTAGTCGATCACCTCGCCCTCGCCGCCCAGGCGCGGGTCGGCTTCGCTGCCGGTGATCGCCACCAGATCGAGGTAAAGACGGGGCGCAGTCCGGCGATTTAGCCGCAGCTCCTCCTCGCAGTAGAAGCGCCGCGCCTCGAGGCTGCGGAAGTCGAGAAAACCGAGCTCGACCGGCTTCTTCAGCTTGTAGGCGAAGTCGCCGGCCAGGAGCACCCAGGAGATATGCGTTTCGATCAGCTCAACCCGTTCCACCGGATGCGGGTAGCGCGCGGGATCGCGCAGTTGTTCGATCACCGCTTCATCCCTTGACGCAGACCTTGGGTCGCAGCACGGCCACGCGGCGCGCCAAGCCCGCTCGCTCCGTCGCCTCGGCCACGCGCTCGACGTCCTTGTACGCGCCCGGCGCCTCCTCGGCCGCTCCGCGCATCGAGCGCGTGCGCACCAGCACCCCCCGGGTCTCGAGATCCTTCAGCAGCTCGCGACCCTGCCAGCGCTTGAGCGCCGCGTGCCGGCTCATCGCACGCCCGGCGCCGTGGCTCGCCGAGCTGAACGCACGCGCTTCGCTCGCGGTGGTGCCGGCCAGGATGTACGAGCCCGTGCCCATGCTGCCACCGATGATCACCGGCTGGCCGGCCTCGCGGTAGCGCCCGGGCAGCTCCGGGTGACCCGGACCGAAGGCGCGCGTGGCGCCCTTGCGGTGCACGTGCAGCAGGCGGCGCTTGCTCTCGACCATGTGCCATTCCGCCTTGCAGGTATTGTGCGAGACGTCGAACAGGGTCTCGAGCCTGCGATTTGGGAACTGGTGCGCGAACACGCGTCGCGTGAGCTGCGCGAGGATCTGGCGGTTGGCGAGCGCGCAGTTGGTGGCGGCGTTCATCGCGCCGATGTAGGCCTGACCTTCGTCGGAGTTGATCGGCGCGCATGCGAGCTCGCGGTCCGGCAGCGTGATTCCAAGGCGCCCGGCCGCCTTGGCGAGGCTGACCAGGTACTCGGTGCCGATCTGGTGCCCCAGGCCGCGCGAGCCGCAGTGGATCGAGACGAGGATTTGGCCCTCGAACAGGCCGAAGGCGCAGGCCGCTTCCTGATCCAGGATGCGCTCGACCCATTGCACCTCGAGATAGTGGTTACCGGAGCCGAGCGTGCCCATCTCTCCCAGTTGGCGTTTCTTTGCCAGCGCGGAGACTTCGCCCGGCACCGCACCCGCCGCGCGCCCGTGCTCCTCGACGAACTCGAGATCCGCCGTCTCGCCGTAGCCCTGCTCGACCGCCCACGCGGCGCCGCCCGCGAGCACCCGGTCGAGCGCGGGCACGTCGAGCCGGATGTGCCCGCCCTCGCCCACTCCGGCGGGGATGTCCCGGTATAGGCCGTCGGCAAGCAGCTTGAGCCGCGGCATGATGTCGGCCAGCGTGAGGTCGGTGCGCAGGCAACGGATGCCGCACGAGATGTCGAACCCCACGCCGCCCGCCGAGATGATCCCGCCGCGCTCGGCGTCGAACGCCGCCACGCCCCCGATCGGGAAGCCGTAGCCCCAGTGCGCGTCCGGCATGGTCATCGCCGCGCCCACAAGGCCGGGCAGCCGCGCCACGTTGGTGATCTGCTCGAGCACCTTGTCGTCCATGGTCTGGAGCAGCTCGCGCGAGCCGTATAGCTTCACCTCGTGCCGCGACTCTCCGGGTAGCTTAGGCACGGTCCAGCTCCAGGGGTCCACTTCGCTCAGACGGGTCAGGTCCATATCCGTTGCGTCACACGTCGACTACGCAGCGAGCTTCCCACCCGCCGTCGCGCTGCGCGACCGACAGCATGGTCAGCGTCGCGCCCTTGACGTCGACGCCGCGCTCCATCTCGGCGCGCCAAGGCTCGCCCCAGGCGCTTCCGCGCCAGCGCTCGCCGTCACGCGCGAGCTCGAATTTTCCCAGCACGAGCCCATTCTCGTGCGCGTGGCCGAGCAGCTGGTTGATCCAGGTCACAAATGCCAACTCGGGATCCGCTTCCTCGAACTGCACCTGCACGCGTTCGCGCGGCTGGATGCTCTCGAGGTGCGTCATGAGCGCAAAGACCGCCTGCGCGCCGGACACGAAAGCCTCCTCCAGCGTGGCCCCACGCCCCACGACCCCGACGTCCGCGTCGTGCTCGAAATACGGCATGCGCCCAGTTTAGACGAGGCGCCGCACCGTGCCTGGGGTGGCGAGCCGCCGCTTCAGGCGAGCTCGAACGCGCGCGCCGCCGAGGAGTAGGACAGGATGATCTCGGCCGGCGCCTCGCCGACATTGCTGATGCCGTGCACTGCCCCCCTCGGAACCACCGACTGCCCGCCCGCATTCATCCGCACGCGGGCATCGCCGATGCGGCATTCCACTTCCCCGCGCACCACGTAGATCGACTCTTCGCAGTTGGCGTGGATATGCGTGTCGGTGCCCTTGCCCGGCGGCAGCGTCATGCGAGCGAGCGAGAGCTCGCGGCTGTTGCCGACCTCGTCGTTGGCCAGCCACTCGATCGTGCCCCAGGGAAACTCGTTCCGGATCGGCTTCATCGATGCCTTCATGCGGCTCTCCTCATCGCTGCTCGACCGCCATCGCGCGCGGGTCGCCTCTGTTCGCCGCCTCGAGCGCCTGCCACACGCGGTGCGGGCTCGCCGGCATGTCGAAGTGCGTTACGCCCGCGCGGCGCAGCGCGTCGAGGATCGCGTTCATGATGCACGGCATCGAGCCCGTGACGCCGGACTCGCCGACGCCCTTGGCGCCGAGCGGATTGGTCCGGGTCGGCACCGGGTGGTGCGTCACCCTCAGGCCGTCGACCAGCAGCGCGCGCGGCATCGGGTAGTCCATGAAGCTGCCGCTTAGCAGCTGGCCGGTGTCGCGGTCGTAAACGGCCTGCTCGCCCAGGATGTGGCCGGCGCCCTGCGTGATGCCGCCCTGCATCTGGCCTTCGACCAGCTGGTGGTTGATGATGTTGCCCGCGTCGTCGCAGGCAAGGTAGGACACGACCTCGACCGTTCCCGTCTCGGGCTCGATCTCCACCTCCGCGACGTGGCAGCCGTTCGGAAACGTCGATCCCACCTTCTTGTCCTTCAGATCGACGTCCAGCGCGCCGCGGTGCTTCTTCGCCAGCGCGGTGATCGCGACCTCGCGGTCGGTGCCCTTTACCCGGTAGCGGCCGTCGACGAACTCGATGTCGGCCTGGGCCGCCTCGAGATCATCCGCGGCGAGCGCCATGCCTTTCCTGACCACTTCCTCCGATGCCAGCAGCATCACGCTGCCCACCCCGTGCAGTGAGCGCGAGCCGCCGGTCGGATTGCCGGTCAGGTTCATGTCGGGGTCGGCGGTGCGCAGCCGGATCGATTCCAGCGGCACGCCGAGCGCGCCGGCGACGATCTGCGCGAACACCGTCTCGTGCCCCTGGCCGTGGTTGTGCGAGGTCGCGCGCAGGGTGATGCGCGCTTCGTCGTCCCACGATACCTGCACCTGGTCGTAGGGCGCGAAGCCGCCCGAGCCGGTCGCCTCGATGTAGTTCGCGATGCCGCGCCCGCGCAATCGGCCGCGCTCGGCCGAGGCGGCGCGCCGCGCCTCGAATCCCTGCCAGTCCGCCGCCTGCAAGGCGTCGGCCAGCACGCCCTCGAAGTCGCCGCAGTCGTACTCGAAGCCGGTCGCGATCTTGTAGGGGAACGCGGTCTTCGGCACCAGGTTGCGGCGCCTGAACTCCGCCGGGTCCATCTCCAGCTCCCAGGCCGCCTGATCGACCAGCCGCTCGATCGCGTACGAGCTCACCGGCCGGCCGGCGCCCCGGTAGGCGGCCGTCGGCACCGTGTTGGTCAGCGCCAGCCGGGCGCGCACGTGCACCGCCTGCACGTCGTACACCCCGCTCGCCACGTTGACCAGGTTGACCGTGTTGACGAAGGTGCCGGTGAAGGCCACGTAGGCGCCCAGATTGCAGAGGAAATCGAAGCGCATGCCCAGGATCCGCCCCGACTCGTCGAGCGCCATCTCGCCGCGGTGCACCACGTCGCGCGCCTGCTCGTCGGAGAGGAATACGTCGGAGCGCGTGCCGACCCATTTCACGGGCCGGCCGAGCTTTCTGGCCGCGATCAGCACCGCGCAATACTCGGGATAGGCGTTGAAGCGCACGCCAAAGCCGCCGCCGACCTCCTCTGCGATGACGCGCACCCTTTCCGGCGCGACGCCGAGCACGGTCGCGAGCTGGCCGCGCATGGCCGAGGCGCCCTGGGTGCAGGCATACAGCTGGTACGTGTCGGCGGCTGCGTCGTAAAAGCCAGTGCAGGCGCGCGGCTCCATCGGATTGCCGACCACGCGCGTGTGGTAGGCGCTTAGCGACACCACGCGCGCCGCGCGCTCGAACGCGGCCTTGGTCGCCGCCTCGTCGCCGCCGGCGAAATCGAGCAGCAGATTGCGAGCGATGCTGTCGTGCAGTTGCGGCGCGCCCGGTGCGATGGCCTCCTGCGCGCCGATCACCGCGGGCAGGTCCTCGTACTCGACGAGCACCGCCTCGGCCGCGTCCTGCGCCTGCGGGCGCGACTCGGCGACCACCAGCGCCACCGCCTCGCCTACATGGCGCACCCTGCCCTGCGCGAGCGCGGGATGGTGAACCTTGGGCTGCTCGGAACCGTCGCGTCCCTTGACCGGCGCCGCCGCCGGCAGCCCCTGCGCACCTGCCGCCGCCACGTCCTCGCCGGTGAGCACCGCGATGACGCCCGGCATCGCGAGCGCCGCGGCGGCGTCGATCGAGACGATCCTCGCGTGCGGCCGGTCGGAGCGCAGGAAGTACGCGTGGGCCTGGTGCGGAAGCTGCCAATCGGAGACGTAGCGCCCCCGGCCCTTCAGCATGCGTTCGTCCTCTAGCCTGCCCTTGGCGCCGAAACTCTGCATTCAGGCGTGCGACAGCGCGATCAGGATGCTGCAGGGCGCGTAGTCGATCAGCGAGGCGCCCACCGAGCCCTTCCACCAACGCGCCGCGAACGAGGTCTTCTGGTTGTGTCCGATCACGATCAGGTCGACGCCCAGCTCCTTCGCCAGGCGGCAGATCTCCTCGACCGGCTCGCCTACCGCCAGGTGGCCCGAGGCCTTGAAGCCCTTCTGCGTCAGGGACGCGATGCCTTCGTCCAGCACCGCCTGGGTGCGCTTCTTTTCCTCCTCCAGCAGCTCCTCCGGCACGAAGCCCTCGGTCAGGAACAGGCTAGGGGGCATGCTCGCGACCGCCAGCAGGTGGGTCTCCGAACCCAGGAAGTCCGCCAGCTCCCCGCACTCGAGCAGTGCGCGCTTGCCGTCCTGGGACCCGTTGTAGGCCAGAAGGATCTTGCGATACTTCATATGCGGGCTCCTTGCGGGGTGGCTAGGCTAGCGAAACGATTATAGCCTCAGCCCGGTGTACCGTACGCACCCGCTAGAATCCTGCTTTTGCCGGATCCCGCCATGCTAGACGTTTCCCGCAGCGACCTGGTCGCCGGCGTCGCCGGCAGCGGCACCATGGGGCGCGGCATCGTCCAGGTGCTGGCGCAATGCGGCGTGCGCACGCTGGTGTTCGACGCGCAGCCCGGCGCCGCGGCGAAGGCCCGCGCAGCGATCGAGCAGGCGCTCGCCAGGCTGGTCGAAAAGGGCCGCCTCGAGCAGTCGGCCAGCGACGCGGCGATGGCGCGCATCGAAGTCGTCGATTCCCTCTCGGCGCTCGCGCCCTGCCAGATGGTGGTCGAAGCGATCGTCGAGAAGCTCGAGGCGAAGCAGGAGCTGTTGCGCGCGCTCGAGGGCATCGTCGCCGAGTCCTGCGTCCTCGCTTCCAACACCTCGTCGCTTTCGGTCACCGCGATGGCCGCCGCGTGCCGCCGGCCCGGGCGCGTCGCCGGCTACCACTTCTTCAACCCGGTGCCGGTGATGAAGATCGTCGAGGTGGTCGACGGCGTGCTGACCGAGCCCTGGGTGGGCGAGGCGCTGTGCGCCCTCGCCCGGCGCTACGGCCACACGCCGGTGCGCTGCAAAGACACCCCGGGGTTCATCGTCAACCACGCCGGGCGCGCCTACGTGCCCGAATCGCTGCGCGTGCTGGCCGAAGGCGTCGCCGACTTCGCCACCATCGACCGCATCCTGGTCGAGGCGGCGGGCTTTCGCCTCGGGCCCTTCGGCCTGATGGATCTGGTGGGCCTCGACGTCACGCACGCCGTGATGCGCTCTATGTACCAGCAGTACTACGAGGAGCCGAAGTACAAGCCCTCGTACCTGAACGAGCCGCGCGTCGCGGCGGGGCTGCACGGGCGCAAGACCGGGCGCGGCTGGTACCTCTACGCCAAGGACGGCAGCGCCGAGAAGGTTCCCGAGCAGCCCGTGCCGGCCGCCGCGCCGGGAGCGATATGGTGCGTGCCCGAGCTGAAGGAATTGCTGGCGAGGCTCGGCGCGAGGTTCGCCGGCGATCCCTCCAGCGCGTCGGTGTGCTTCGCCGCGCCGCTCGGGCGCGACGCGACCGCGAGCGCGCTCGAGCTCGGGCTCGACCCGGGCCGCACGGTCGCGCTCGACCCGCTGTTCGGATTCGCCAAGCGGCGCACGCTGATGACCACGCCGGTGACCACTCGCGCCGCGCGCGACGCGGCGCACGCGCTGCTTGCCGCCGACGGCGTGCCGGTGTCCGTGATCCGCGATTCCGCCGGCTTCGTCGCCCAGCGCGTGGTGGCCCACGTGGTGAACGTCGGCTGCGACATCGTGCAGCAGCGGATCGCGTCGCCCGAGGACCTCGACCGCGCGGTCGTGCTCGGCCTGGGCTACCCGCGCGGCCCGCTCGCCATGGGCGACGCCGTCGGCCCGGCGCGCGTTCTCGCCATCCTCGAGGCGATGCACGATTTCTACAAGGAACCGCGCTACCGGCCCAGCCCGTGGCTCACCCGCCGCGCCAGGCTGGGCGTTTCCCTCCTCACTGCGGAGTAACGAACATGCTAGACGCCTACATCTACGACGGACTGCGCTCCCCGATCGGGCGCCACGCCGGCAAGCTCGCGCCGCTGCGCCCCGACGATCTCGCCGGCGAGGTCATCAAAGAGGTGGTGGCGCGCAACGCGATCGACCCGAAGGAAATCTCTGACGTCGTGCTCGGCTGCGTGACCCAGTCGGGCGAGGATTGCCGCAACGTGGCGCGCTTTGCCGCGCTGCTCGCCGGCCTGCCGCCGACCACTCCCGGGGTGACGGTGAATCGCCTGTGCGCGAGCGGCCTGCAGGCGGTCGCCGACGCGGCGCGCGCGATCACCTGCGGCGAAGGCGAGCTGTACATCGCCGGCGGGGTCGAGAGCATGACGCGCGCGCCCTACGTCATGGCCAAGTCCGAGACGCCCTACGGGCGCGACGTCAAGCTGTACGACACGACGATCGGCTCGCGCTTTCCCAACCCGCGCTTCGCCAAGCTGTTCGGCGACCACTCGATGCCGCAGACCGGCGACAACGTGGCGCGGGAATTCGGCATCACGCGCGAGCAGGCCGACGCGTTCGCGCTCGCCTCGCAGCAGAAGTACGCCAAGGCCGAGGCCGAGGGCTTCTACAAGGGCGAGATCCTGCCGGTCGCGCTGCCGTCGAAGAAGAAGGACGCCCCGCCCGCGACGGTCGAGGTCGACGAGCATCCGCGCCGCGACTCGAGCATGGAATCGCTCGCGCGCCTGAAGCCGCTGTTCGAGGGCGGCGTGGTGACCGCGGGCAACGCCTCGGGCGTCAACGACGGCGCCGCGGCGCTGGTGGTGGCGAGCCGCGCCTGGGGCGAAAAGCGCGGCAAGAAGCCGCTGGCCAAGATCCTCTCGGCCGCTTCGGCCGGCGTCGAGCCGCGCATCATGGGCGTGGGCCCCGCCTACGCGATCCCGCTCGCGCTCGAGCGCGCCGGGCTCGCGCTCAAGGAGCTCGAGATCATCGAGATAAACGAGGCCTTCGCCAGCCAGGTGCTGGGCTGCCTCAAGCTGATGGGCCTGGACGCCGGGGACCCGCGCGTCAACCCGAACGGCGGCGCGATCGCCATCGGCCATCCGCTCGGCTGCTCGGGCGCGCGCCTCGCGCTGACGGTGGCGCGCGAAATGCAGGCGAGCGGCGCCAGGCACGCCGCGGTGTCGCTGTGCATCGGCGTCGGGCAGGGGCTCGCGCTGATTCTGGAGCGCGTAAACTAGCGCGCAGGAGGTCGTCATGAATGCTCCCCTGAAATCCAAGCCCAAGGCGAGCTTCGTCTGGGACGATCCGCTGCTGCTGAACGATCAGCTGTCCGAGGACGAGCGCATGGTGCGCGACGCCGCGCGCGCCTACTGCCAGGACAAGCTCGCCCCGCGCGTGCTGGAGGCGTTCCGCCACGAGAAGACCGACCTGTCGATCTTCCGCGAGATGGGCGAGGTCGGCCTGCTCGGCCCGACCATCGCGGCGCGCTACGGCGGCCCCGAGCTGAGCTACGTCTGCTACGGCCTGATCGCGCGCGAGGTCGAGCGCGTCGACTCCGGCTACCGCTCGATGATGAGCGTGCAGAGCTCGCTCGTGATGGTGCCGATCAACGAGTTCGGCACCGAGGCGCAGAAGCAGAAATACCTGCCGCGGCTCGCGCGCGGCGAATGGATCGGCTGCTTCGGCCTGACCGAGCCGAACCACGGCTCCGACCCCGGCTCGATGGCCAGCCGCGCCAAGAAGGCGAACGGCGGCTACCGCCTGACCGGCTCCAAGACGTGGATCTCGAACTCGCCCATCGCGGACGTGTTCGTGGTCTGGGCCAAGGACGATGAAGGCGCAATCAGGGGCTTCATCCTGGAGAAGAATTTCAAGGGCCTGTCGGCGCCGGCGATTCACGGCAAAGTGGGGCTGCGCGCCTCGATCACGGGCGAAGTCGTGATGGACGGCGTGTTCTGCCCCGAGGAGAACGCCTTGCCCGAGGTGCGCGGCCTGAAGGGCCCGTTCACCTGCCTCAACTCGGCGCGCTACGGCATCGCCTGGGGCGCGCTCGGCGCGGCCGAAGACTGCTGGCACCGCGCGCGCCAGTACGTGCTCGAGCGCAAGCAGTTCGGCCGGCCGCTGGCGGCGAACCAGCTGATCCAGAAGAAGCTGGCCGACATGCAGACCGAGATCGCGCTCGGGCTGCAGGGCTGCCTGCGGCTCGGGCGCATGAAGGACGACGGCAGCGCCTCGCCCGAGATCACCTCGATCCTGAAGCGCAACTCCTGCGGCAAGGCGCTCGACGTGGCGCGCATGGCGCGCGACATGATGGGCGGCAACGGCATCTCGGACGAGTTCGGCGTCGCGCGCCACCTGGTCAACCTCGAGGTGGTCAACACCTACGAGGGCACGCACGACATCCACGCCCTGATCCTCGGCCGCGCGCAGACCGGAATCCAGGCTTTCAACTGAGCGTGCGCACGCGCGCCCTCGCCGTCGCCCTCGCGCTGCTTGCCTTTGCGCCGGCGGTCCCGGCGCAGCCGGCCAACGGCGTGCTGCTGGTCGCCAAGCCGAGCATCGTCGACCCGAACTTCAGCCGCACCGTGGTGCTGGTCACGCAGGCGCCGGACGCCGAGACTGTCGGCGTGATCCTAAACCGTCCCGTGCCGCTCGCGGCGAGCGAAGTGCTGCCGCCCGAGCTGCCGAGCGGCAACTACCGCGATCCGGTGTACTACGGCGGGCCGGTGCTGCGGCAAGTGATCGTCGCGCTGTTCCACGCGGAGCACGCGCCGCCCGCGCCCGCCTTTCACGTGCTGAAGGACGTCTACCTTTCGATGCACCCGGACAACATCAAGATGCTGCTCGAGAGCAAGCACGCGCGCTATCGGCTTTACGCCGGCTTCGCCGGCTGGGCGCCGGGCCAGCTCGAGGCCGAGCTCGAAGCCGACGGCTGGTACGTGCTGCCCGCGGAAGAGGACCTGCTGTTCAGGAAGGATACCGCGGGGCTTTGGCAGGAACTGCTGCGCCAGGCGAGCAGCCCGCACGCCTCGGCCCCCGTCCAACGGTCGGTCACCCCCCGCGCGCCCTACCGGGCGGCGTACGCCCAGTCGGGCGATGCGGTGTTCCTGGTCGCCACGCCGCGCCTGCGCGAGCTCGACTATCGCCAGGCGGTGGTGATCGCGGCGCGCGCGCCGAGCGGCGGGCACGTCGGGGTGATCCTGAACCGCCCGACGCGCCGCTCGCTCGGCAGCCTGTTCCCCGACCACGAGCCCTCGAAGAAAGTGCGCGATCCGGTGTTCTACGGCGGGCCGTACGCGCGCGACGCACTGGTGGCGCTGGTGCGCAGCGCGCGAAGCCCGGGCAGCGGCTCGCTGCCGCTGCTGAAGAATCTGTTCCTGGCCTTCCGCGCCAGCACCATCGACCACGTCATCGAGACCATGCCGAACGAGGCGCGTTACTACGTGGGCTACGCCGGCTGGCGCGCCGGCGAGCTGCGGCGCGAGATCGACGCGGGGCTCTGGACGGTGATGGACGCGGACGCCGACACCGTATTCCGCGCGGATACCGGCAGCCTCTGGCAGGAGCTGCGGCAGCGCTCGCGCCGCCTGCGCGCCCGCGCTGCCGTGTCAGGCGGCGGCCTTGGACTGCGCCTTGTCGAAGCTCATCCTGCCGCCGCGGTAGTCGACCAGGATCGTGTCCTTGGGCGCGAAGCCGCCCTGCAGGATGGCTCGTGCGAGCGGGTTCTCGATCTCGGACTGGATCGCGCGCTTGAGCGGGCGCGCGCCGTAGACCGGGTCGAAGCCGACCTTGGCCAGCTCGGCGATCGCCGCCTCGGACACCTCGAGGCCGTAGTCCATCTTCGCCAGGCGCTGCCTTAGAACGCCGAGCTGGATGCGCGCGATCGCGCCGATCTGCGCTTCGGCCAGGCCGTGGAACACCACCACCTCGTCGATGCGGTTGATGAACTCGGGCCTGAAGTGCGACTTCACCTCGCCCATCACCGCCAGCTTCACCACCCCGTAGTCGCTGTCGGCCATCTGCTGGATCATGTGCGAGCCGAGGTTCGAGGTCATCACGATCACGGTGTTCTTGAAGTCGACCGTGCGGCCCTGGCCGTCGGTCAGGCGGCCGTCGTCCAGCACCTGCAGCAGGACGTTGAACACGTCCGGATGCGCCTTCTCGATCTCGTCGAACAGGATCACCGCGTAGGGCTTGCGGCGCACCGCTTCGGTGAGGGCCCCGCCTTCCTCGTAGCCGACGTATCCCGGCGGCGCGCCGATCAGGCGCGCGACCGAATGCTTCTCCATGTACTCGGACATGTCGACCCGGATCAGGTGCTCCTCGGAATCGAACAGGAACGCTGCGAGCGCCTTGCACAGCTCCGTTTTGCCGACTCCCGTCGGGCCCAGGAAGAGAAACGAGCCGTAAGGCCGGTTCGGATCCGACAGGCCCGAGCGCGAGCGGCGGATCGCGTCCGACACCAGCCGCACCGCCTCGTCCTGGCCGACCACGCGCTCGTGCAGCTTGTCTTCCATCTTGAGCAGCTTGTCGCGCTCGCCCTGCATCATCTTCGACACCGGGATGCCGGTGGCGCGCGAGACCACCTCGGCGATCTCCTCCGCGCCGACCTGGGTGCGCACCAGCCTGGTCTTCGCGCCCTGCTCGCCCTTTTCCGCCTTCTTCAGCTGCGCCTCGAGCTGCGGCAGCTTGCCGTATTGCAGCTCGGCCAGCTTGTCGTACTGGCCCTTGCGCTGCAGGTCGGCCATCTGCTGGCGCAGCTTCTCGATCTCTTCCTTGATGTGCTGGCTGCCGGCGACCTGGGCCTTCTCGGCGTTCCAGATCTCTTCCAGGTCCGAGTATTCCTTCTCCAGCTTCGCGATCTCGGCCTCGATCAGGCTTAGGCGCTTGCGCGAGGCCTCATCCTTCTCCTTCTTCACCGCCTCGCGCTCGATCCTGAGCTGGATCAGGCGCCGGTCGAGCCGGTCCATCGACTCGGGCTTGGAGTCGATCTCCATCTTGATGCGCGCCGCCGCCTCGTCGATCAGGTCGATCGCCTTGTCGGGCAGGAAGCGGTCGGTGATGTAGCGCTGCGAGAGCTCCGCCGCGGCGACGATCGCCGGGTCGGTGATCTCCACGCCGTGGTGCAGCTCGTATTTCTCCTGCAGGCCGCGCAGGATCGCGATCGTCGCCTCGACGCTCGGCTCGCCCACCAGCACCTTCTGGAAGCGGCGCTCGAGCGCGGCGTCCTTCTCGATGTACTTGCGATACTCGTCGAGCGTGGTCGCGCCGATGCAGTGCAGCTCGCCGCGCGCGAGCGCGGGCTTGAGCATGTTGCCGGCGTCGATCGCGCCCTCGGCCTTGCCGGCGCCGACCATGGTGTGCAGCTCGTCGATGAACACGATGGTGTTGCCCTCGTCCTGCGCCAGCTCCTTGAGCACCGATTTGAGGCGTTCCTCGAACTCGCCGCGATACTTGGCGCCCGCCAGCAGCGAGGCCATGTCGAGCACCAGCACGCGCTTGTTCTTGAGCGTCTCGGGAACCTCGCCGTTGACGATGCGCTGCGCGAGGCCCTCGACGATCGCGGTCTTGCCCACGCCGGGCTCGCCGATCAGCACCGGGTTGTTCTTGGTGCGCCGCTGCAGGATCTGGATCGAGCGCCGGATCTCGTCGTCGCGCCCGATCACCGGGTCGAGCTTGCCCTGGCGCGCGCGCTCGGTGAGGTCGAGCGTGTACTTCGCCAGCGCCTGACGCTGCGACTCGTCCCCCTGGCCGCTGACGCTCGCGCCGCCCCTGACCTGCTCGATCGCCTTCTCCAGCGCGGCCTTGGTGACGCCCGCCTGCTTGAGCGTGCGGCCGGTCTCGCCCTTGTCGCCGACCGCGGCGATGAGGAACATCTCGGAGGCGATGAACTGGTCGCCGCGCTTCTGCGCTTCCTTGTCGGCCACGTTCAGCAACGCGCTCAGCTCGCGCGACAGGTGCACCTCGCCCGGCGTGCCCTCGACCTTCGGCAGCCGGCCGATCGCCTGCGCCAGCGCCTGCCTGAGGGCGTTCGGGTTGCCTCCCGCCTTGGCGATCAGCGCCGAAGCGCCGCCTTCCTCCTGCTCGAGCAGGGCGAGCAGCAGGTGCTGCGGCTCGATGTACTGGTGGTCCTGCCCGAGCGCCCGGCTCTGGGCGTCCGCCAGGGCTTCCTGCAGCTTGGTGGTGAACTTGTCGAAGCGCATCGCCTTGATCTCTATGGAAAACCTGCAACGCAGGTGGGGCCTTTGACGCTGAATTCAAGCACCGCGCGCAGCGGGGTTGCCGTTTCGCCGCTTCACCCCCAATTATGTATTCTCCGCGGCCCAGCGCAGGATCCGTCCGATGCAAAAGCACATCCAGGTCAACATCGCGTATCTGATCTTCGCCTTCTTCGCCGTGCTGTTCGTGCAGCAGTGGTGGCACCAGGTGCAGACGGTCGAGGTGGTGCCCTACAGCCAGTTCGAGAAGCTGCTCGCGGACGACAAGATCTCCGAGGTGGTGGTGTCGGACCAGACCGTCACCGGCACCCTGAAGTCGCCCCAGGGCGGCAAGAGCACCGTCATCGCGAACATCGTCCAGCCGGCGCTCGCCGACCGGCTGTCGAAGTACAACGTCAAGTTCACCCGCGTCTACGAGAACACCTTCCTGCGCGACCTGCTGTCCTGGGTCGTGCCGGCGCTGGTGTTCTTCGGCGTGTGGTTCTTCCTCGTGCGGCGCTTCGGGGGCCAGCAGGGCATGGGCAGCTTCATGAACATCGGCAAGAGCCGCGCCAAGGTCTACGTCGAGAACAAGACCGGCGTCACCTTCGCCGACGTCGCGGGCGTCGACGAGGCCAAGGCCGAGCTGCAGGAGGTGGTCGAGTTCCTCAAGAACCCGGAGCGCTACGGCAGGCTGGGGGCGCGCGTTCCCAAGGGCATCCTGCTGATCGGGCCGCCGGGCACCGGCAAGACGCTGCTCGCGCGCGCGGTCGCCGGCGAGGCGGGCGTTGCGTTCTTCTCGATTTCCGGCTCCGAGTTCGTCGAGATGTTCGTCGGCGTGGGCGCGGCGCGGGTGCGGGACCTGTTCGAGCAGGCGCGGCAGAAGGCGCCGGCGATCATCTTCATCGACGAGCTGGACGCGCTGGGCGCGGCGCGCGGCTCGGGCATATACGGCGGCCACGACGAGAAGGAGCAGACGCTCAACCAGCTGCTGTCCGAGCTCGACGGCTTCGACCCGAGCGTCGGACTGGTGCTGCTCGCGGCGACCAACCGGCCCGAGATCCTCGACCCGGCGTTGCTGCGCGCCGGGCGCTTCGACCGCCAGGTGCTGGTCGACCGGCCGGACAAGGTCGGCCGGCTGCAGATCCTCGCGGTGCACATCAAGAAGATCCATCTCGCCCCGGGCGTCGAGCTGGAGCAGGTCGCGGCGCTCACGCCCGGTTTCTCGGGCGCCGACCTCGCCAACCTTATAAACGAGGCCGCGCTGCTCGCCACCCGGCGCGGCGCCGACGCGGTGACGCTGGAAGACTTCACCCAGGCGGTCGAGCGCATCGTGGCCGGACTGGAGAAAAGGAGCCGCGTGCTGAACGAAACCGAGCGCCGCACGGTCGCCTACCACGAGATGGGACACGCGCTGGTGGCGATGTCGCTGCCCGGCTCCGACCCGGTGCACAAGATCTCGATCATTCCGCGCGGCGTGGGCGCGCTCGGCTACACCATCCAGCGCCCGACCGAGGACCGCTTCCTCATGACGCGCGAGGAGCTCGAGAGCAAGATGACGGTGCTGCTCGGCGGCCGCGCCGCCGAGACGGTGGTGTTCGGCCATCTGTCGACCGGCGCCGCGGACGACCTGGCCAAGGTGACCGGCATCGCGCGCAGCATGGCGCTGCGCTACGGCATGGTCGAGAAGCTCGGCTACGTATCGTTCGAGGAGGACCGCCCGAACTTCCTCGGCGTTCCGGTGCCGCCGCAGCGCGAATACAGCGAGGATACCGCGCGCGAGATCGACATCGCGGTGCGCGACATCGTGCACGCGGCGTTCGACCGCGCGGTGGCGATTCTCGCTCGCGAGCGCGGCGTGCTCGAGCGCGGCGCGAAGCTGCTGCTGGAGAAGGAGACGCTCGCCGAGCCGGAGCTCGCCGAGCTGAAGTCCGCCTTGCAGACGGCCTGAGCGTCGCGCGCCGCTATATACTCGCGGGCGCTCCGGCGCGCATTTGCGCGCGAGCCAACTGACCATGGCGCGCCTCAGATTCAGCTTGCCGCTACCCTCAACGCCGCCGCTTACGGCGGGCGACGGCGCGATCCTGCTCGCGCTCGCCGGCGCTTTTTACGTCGGCGCGCGGCTCGCGCTGCACGCGCCGCCGGTGGTGAAAGGCCCCGACATCTCGCTCGAGGCCTCGGCGCTGCCGTGGTACGCGGCGTTTTCGGTCGCGCGCATGGCCGCAGCCTACGCGCTTTCGCTCGCCTTCAGTCTCGCCTACGGCTACTACGCGGCGCACAACCGTACCGCCGAGAAGGTCATGATGCCGCTGCTCGACGTGTTGCAGAGCGTGCCGATCCTCTCGTTCCTGCCGCTGGTGCTGCTGTCGCTCACGGTGATCCTGCCCACCGAAGTCGCGGCCGAGCTGGCCGCGATCGTGCTCATCTTCACCTCGCAGGCGTGGAACATCACCTTCAGCTTCTACCAGTCGGTCAAGACCGTGCCGGACGAGCTGCGCGAAGCAGCTACCGCATTCCGCTTCGGGACCTGGTACCGGCTCAAGTACCTGGAGCTGCCGTTCGCCGGCATCGGCCTGGTGTGGAACAGCATCATGAGCTGGGCGGGAGGATGGTTCTTCCTCATGGCGGCGGAGATGTTCACCGTCGGGCGCCGGGACTTCCGCCTCCCCGGGCTGGGAAGCTACCTGCAGACCGCGGCCTCCCGCGGCGACCTGCGGGCGATCCTGCTCGGGCTGGGGACGCTGGTCGCGGTGATCGTCGCGCTCGATCAGCTCGTCTGGCGCCCGCTGCTCGCGACGGCGGATCGCTTCAAGCTCCAGACCGTCGAAGGCGGCGACGACGCGCAGTCCTGGTTTCGCGATCTGCTGGCGCACGCCTGGCTGGTGCGCAAGCTCGACGAGAGGTTGTGGAGCCCGTTGCTGGAGCGGCTCGACCGGCGCTGGCAGGATCCGGCTTCGGCGGGCCCCGCGCCCGCCGCTGCGGCGCCCAGGCGCTGGCGAGTCGTCGCCCTGGCGGCGTGCGGCGCCGCGCTCCTGCTTTATCTCGCCGTTCGCGCCGCCCAGATGCTCGCGATGCTGCCGCTCGCGGCGTGGGGCGGCATCGCGGCGGGGCTAGGCGCGACGCTGCTCAGGGTCGGCGCCGCGCTCGCCATCGCCGCCGCATGGACGATCCCGCTCGGGGTCGCGATCGGCACGCGCCCGCGGCTCGCCGCGGTGCTCCAGCCGATCGCGCAGATCGCGGCATCGGTGCCGGCCACCGCCCTGTTCCCGATCGTGCTGCTCGCGCTGCTGCGGTTCCCCGGCGGGATCGACCTGTCGGCGGTGCTGCTCATGCTGCTCGGGACGCAGTGGTATCTGCTGTTCAACGTGATCGCGGGCGCGACCGCGATCCCGCAGGACCTGCGCGACACGACGGCGCTGCTGCGTCTTTCCTCCACGGAGCGCTGGAAGACGCTGCTGCTGCCCGGCCTGTTCCCGTTCGCGATCACCGGAGCGATCACCGCGGTCGGCGGCGCCTGGAACGCGAGCATCGTCGCCGAGTACGTCGAGTTCGCCGGCAATACCTATTCGACGGTCGGCATCGGGGCGACGATCGCGCAGGCGACCGCGCGCGGCGACTTCGCGCTGCTGCTCGCGGCGACGCTCGCCATGGTGCTCGCGGTCGTGCTCATCAACCGCCTGTTCTGGCTGCCGCTGTACCGCCTCGCCGAGGCGCGCTACCGCATGGACTAGGGACAGCGGTGGAACTCGCCCCTGCTCCCAGCGCCGAGCCGCTGCTCCAGCTCACCGGCGTCAGCAAGGCCTACGGCAAGGCTCCGCGGCCCTTCTACGCCCTGCGCGAAATCGACCTGAGGATCGCCGAGGGAGAGTTCGTCTGCATCGTCGGTCCGTCGGGCTGCGGCAAGTCGACGCTGCTGCGGATCATCGCCGGGCTCACGCCGCCCACGGACGGAGAAGTCCGCTACCGCGGCGAGCGTCTCGAGGCCGTCAACCCGCATGCGACGATCGTGTTCCAGACCTTCGCCCTCTTCCCATGGCTGACGGTGCAGGAAAACGTCGAGGTGGCGCTCAAGGCGCGCGGCGTCGAGCCGCGCGAACGCGGCCTGCGCGCCGAGCAGCTGGTCGAGCTGGTCGGCCTGGCCGGATTCGAGTCCGCCTACCCGCGCGAGCTCTCCGGCGGCATGCGCCAGAAGGTGGGATTCGCGCGCGCGATGGCGGTCGAGCCGGAGCTGCTGTGCCTCGACGAGCCCTTCTCCGCGCTCGACGTGCTCTCGGCCGAGGCGCTGCGCGGCGAGCTGGTCGAGCTGTGGCTGAGCCGCGCCATGTCGACCAAGGCCGTCCTCATGGTGACGCACAACATCGAGGAGGCGGTCGAGCTGGCCGACCGAATCGTCGTCATGGCGAAGGACCCGGGGCGGGTCCTCGCCGGGATGAGCGTGGGCCTGCGCTACCCGCGCAGCCGCAAGGACGTCGCCTACCAGGCGGTGGTCGATCGCGTCTACGCCGCGGTGACCGGCCGGACCGCGCCCGAGGCCGAGCTGATCGGCATCGTCCCCGGGGCGCCGGGGGCGACGCGGCGGCTGCCGCGCGCGCGCCTGGAGGCGCTCGCGGGGTTGCTGGAAAAGGTCGCCTCCGAAGAAGGCCGCAGCGACCTGCCGCGCCTCGCGCAGGCGCTGGGGCCCCACGCCGACGGACTGCTGCCGCTGGTCGAGGCCGCCGAGCGCCTCGGCTTCGCGCGCGTCGAGCAGGGCGATCTGATCCTGCTCCCCGCGGGCAATGCCTACGCCGAAGCGACCATCCCGGTGCGCAAGGAGCTCATCTCGGGCCGCGCGCTGCGCGTGCCCCTGATCCGCTGGATCTACGAGACCCTGCAGCGCGACGACGACCAGCGCGTCGACCGCGACTTCTTCGTCGAGGCGCTGCGCGCCGAGTTCGGCGACACGGCCGAGGCGCAGGTGGACACCGCGGTCGAATGGGGCCGCTACGCGGAGCTGTTCGCCTACGACAAGGACACCGACGAGCTGTCGCTCGAAGACTGACAGGGCTCATTACTCACCCACTCGCCTCGCGCCGGCGCGCAACAATGACGAAGACGGGCACGGCCACGAGCTCGGCAACGACGCAGAACGCAATCGTCGCCGGAAGCGACCGGTCGTACAGGATGCCGATCGCCGCGCTGCCCAGAAATCAGGCCACGCCGTAAACCGCGGTAAACAGGCCGAACGCCGAGGCCCTGCGCTCGGGCGCGACCATGGGCGCGACCGCGGCCGGGATGATCGACTCGTGCACGCCCACGCCCAGCCCCCAGATCGCCGCGCCGGCGAGATAGATCCAGTACACGCGCGGCAGGCCCTTGGCGTGCAGGTCGGGGGGCGTCGAGTCCAGGTCCTGCGGGCGCGGATAGATCAGGCGCGCGAGCGCCACGAGCGAAAGATTGATCGCGGCGGGCAGCAGCAGGACCGCGAACGCCAGGCGGTAGTCCGCGCGCCAGGCCAGCACGGCCGCGATCGCGAGCGGCCCGCACAGCGCGCCGAACTGGTCGAGCGCCTCGTGCATGCCGAACACCCAGCCGTAGCCGCCGACCCGCTTGGCCGCGTGCGAGAGCATGACGTCGCGCGGCGGATTGCGGATCGCCTTGCCGACCCGCTCGAGGATGATGAGCGCGGCGGCCGCCGGCCAGCTCTCCGTGAGCGCGAGCGCCGGGACCGACGCCATCTGCAGCACGTAGCCGAAGATCGTGGTCGGCCAGTATCTGCCGGTCGCATCCGCGAAGCGCCCGGAAACGAGCCTGAGCGCGTACCCGAGCAGCTCCCCGAATCCGGTCACGACGCCGACCACGGCGGCGCTCGCCTGCAGGCTGAGCAAGTACGGGCCGAGGATGCTGCGCGATCCCTCGTAAGTGAAGTCGGCGAAGAAGCTAAGGATCCCGATCGTCAGGACGAACCTGAACGCGCTTTTGCTCATCGCGCGGTCCGCGCTAGGTCCGCAAGCTGGCAAGCAGGCGTTGCGGCTTAAGCAAAAGGTCCAGCGCGTCGAGCACCGAGCTCACAATGACGTCCGCCGCGCGCAAGGACTCGCTCGAGGCGCCCTCGCCCTGAACCACCGCGATCCCCAGGCGCGACGCGCGTAGCATGCCCCGGTCGTTGCGCCCGTTGCCGATCGCAACGGTCCCGCGCGCGCCGAGCGCGCGCACGTAACGCGCCTTGGCGCCGTCCTGGGCCGTCGTGCCGAGCACCACGATCCTGCACCGCATCCCCTTCAGAGCGAGTCGCACGGAGCCGAAGGTATCGGCGGTGACCACGTGCAGCTCGAGCAGGTCCGCGAGCGCGCGCAGGCGCGGCCGCACCCCCGGCAGCAGCCGCCCGTCGAGGGCGAGCGTGCCGTTGAAGTCGAGCACGAGGTGGCGCAGGCGCAAGGCGCCGAAACCCGGAATCGTGTGCGCGATCATCTTCAGTAGGACTGCTTTGCGGGGATCACTCCGCGCACGCCGCCGCGCGGATTCGGCGTATCGCCGCGGTAGCGCGGAATCAGGTGCATGTGCACGTGCATGACGGTCTGGCCCGCGACCTCGCCGACGTTCACGCCCAGATTGTAGCCGTTCGGCGCATAGCGCTGGTCGAGATATGTCTTCGCCTCGTCCAGGAGCGCGAGCAATGCGAGGCGTTCCTGCTGCGAGGTGGCGAAAAATTCGGCCACATGGCGGCGCGTGATCAGCAGCAGGTGCCCGGGCGCGACCGGGTACTTGTCGAAGCGCGCGTAGACGTGCCCGTTGCCGATCACGGCTTCCTCGTCCGAGCAAAACGGGCACCCTGGTTGCCGGTCCACGTGCGCGTTCACGGCGACGCCCTTCCGGCCGGCGCGAGCTGATGATGCCCGACAAGCGCGGCGAGCGCGTATCGCGCGGCAACGAGCTCTTCTTCGCTCGCCAGCGACCGGCGCAGCGCGTCGTGCTTGATCGCGTAGCGACGCATGTCCTCGGCCAGGCGCTCGAACATGGCGGCCTCGCGCGCCACCAGCGCCCGCGCGCACGGGCCTGCCTCGAGCGCCGCCAGCAGGGGCGCGAGGTGGGGCAGGCACAGGAGCGAAAGCGCCGCCGGCGCGCTGTCGGGCGCCGCCTCGAGCCGCCCCGCGACGCGGGCAACCGCGGCGGCCTCCGCTTCGGCGCAGGCGCGGCACGCGGGGCACGCGTCGCCCGCGGCTCGCTCCCGGACCAATTCGCCGG
>DATIZK010000010.1:0-6306 GCA_035517095.1 Burkholderiales bacterium | reverse complement strand
TCGAGCAGGCCCTGCTTGGTCGCGTGCGTCTGCTCCACCTAGCCCTTTACCTTCCGGATCATGTGATCGATCACGTGGCTGTGCTCGTGCTGCGGGCTGAACATCACGATCTCCGCGTCGGCGTCGACCCGCACATTATGCCCCGGCGGCCAGTAGAACAGGTCGTTCGCCCGCACCGTCTCCTGCACCCCGATCGCATCGGTCGTGGTGAGCTGCCCGCGCAGCACGAAGCCCCAGTGCGGGCACTGGCACATCCCGCCGTCCAGCCCCTCGAACAGCGGGCCCGTGTCCACCCCCGCCGCGAGCGTGAAGTACTCGCCGCTGATCTGGCCGCAGCCGCTCGCGTTGCCGAAATCCGTGCGCTGCCGGATCACTGCGCCCGGGATCTCCATCCGCACGTCCACCTGGTCCTTGGCCACTCGCATATTCATCCCCCCTCTGGGTTGGAAACCGCCTCACTAGACCGTTCGGTCTAGCCGCAGAATAGACCGATCGGTCTAGCGCTGTCAACGGGGCTTGACATGCAAGCATTTACTTGCCTATCATTCAGGCAAGCAATTACTTGCCTATCGCACATGGCCGAGCGCCGCGACACCGACCTGCTGTTCAAGGCCCTGGCCGATCCCGGCCGGCGCAAGCTGCTCGACCTGCTGCACGCGAGCGACGGCCAGACCCTGAACCAGCTGTGCGAGCACCTGGACATGACGCGCCAGGGCGTGACGCAGCACCTGGGCCTGCTCGAGGCCGCGAACCTGGTCGCCACCGTGCGGCGCGGGCGCGAGAAGCTGCACTTCCTCAATCCGGTGCCGCTGCAGGAGATCTACGAGCGCTGGATCGCCAAATTCGAAAAACCGCGCCTCAAGGCGCTTTCCGACCTGAAGCAGAAACTGGAGAAGACCCATGCCTAAATCGACCTACGTGTACGTGAGCTACATCCGCACCACGCCCGAGAAGCTGTGGTCGGCGCTGACCGACTCGAAGTTCATCCAGCAGTACTGGTTCGGCATGCATTGCGAGTCCCGCTTCACGGCGGGGTCCGAGTGGAAGCTGGTGGCGGGCGACGGCAAGGTCTGGGACGCGGGCGAGATCGTCGAGGCCGTCCCGCCGCGGCGCCTGGTGATCCGCTGGCAGCACCAGATGAGGCCCGAGCTCAAAGCCGAAGGCGCCTCGCTGTGCACCATGGAGCTCGAGCCCGAAGGAACGGCGGTCAAGCTCTCGATCACGCACACGATCGAGCGCGACCCCTCGAAGCTCATCGAGGCGGTGTCGGGCGGCTGGCCGAAGGTCATCTCCAACCTGAAGTCCCTGCTGGAAACGGGTACCATCGCCCTGCAAGAATCCCGGCCCAAATATGCCGCCCGCTCCGCGAACACGTAACGCCAAGAGCCGCACGGTCGTGCTCGTGGCCACGCGCAAGGGCGCGTGGATCTTCCACGCCGACGCGGCGCGCAGGACGTGGCGCGCGGACGGGCCGCATTTCCTCGGCCACAACGTGAGCCACCTGGTGCTCGACCCGCGCGACGGGCGCACCCTGCTCGCGGCGGCCAAGACCGGCCACCTCGGGCCGACGGTGTTCCGCTCCACCGACCTCGGCAAGACCTGGAAGGAAGCCGCCAAGCCGCCCGCGTTCGCCAAAGTGCCCGAAGGCCAGACCGGGCGCTCGGTCGACCACACCTTCTGGCTCGCGCCGGGGCGCGCCCAGGACAAGGACCTGTGGTACGCCGGCACCTCGCCGCAAGGCCTGTTCCGCTCGGCCGACGGCGGCGTGACCTGGGAGCCCTTCTCGATCGTCAACGACGACCCGCAGTTCCGCGAATGGATGGGCACGGTGCAGGACGGCACCCCGGACGGGCCGAAGCTGCATTCGATCATCGTCGACCCGCGCGACGGCGAGCATCTGTACATCGGCATGTCCGGCGGCGGCGTGCACGAGACGACGGACGGCGGGCGCAGCTGGAAAGCGCTCATCAAGGGCATGGACGTGGTCGAGGGCTTCGGCTTCGACCCGGCCAAGCCGACCTTCCACGACCCGCACTGCATGCGCCTGTGCGCGACCAACCCGGACCGGCTCTACCAGCAGAACCACTGCGGCATCTATCGGCTCGACCGGCCCTCCGACACCTGGGTGAGGATCGGCCGCAGCATGCCGAAGGCGGTCGGCGACATCGGCTTTCCGCTCGTGCTGCACCCGCGGAACGACAAGGTCGCCTGGGTGTTCCCGATGGACGGAACGCAAGTCTGGCCGCGCACCAGCCCCGGCGGCAAGCCCGCGGCCTACGTCACCCGCAACGCCGGCAAGACCTGGCAGCGCCTGGACGCCGGCCTGCCGAAGACCCAGGCCTGGTGGACGGTCAAGCGCCAGTGCATGGCCGCCGACGCCTGCGACTCGGTCGCGCTCTACCTCGGCAACAGCCAGGGCGAGCTCTGGATCGGCCGCGACGAGGGCAAGCGCTGGTCCTGCATCGCGCGCCACCTGCCGGAAATCTACGCCGTCGAGGCCGCCGCGCCGCGCTGACTGCGATGAGGGTCCTGATCCCCAGCGCGCTGCGCTCCTACACCGAGCGCGCCGAGACCGAGGCGAGCGGCGCCACCCTCGCTGCGCTGCTCACCGACCTGGAGCAGCAGTACACCGGCATCCGTTTCCGCATCATCGACGAGCAGGACCGCATCCGGCGCCACATCCGCATCTTCGTCAACGGCCACCAGGCGCGCGACCTCTCCCAGCCGCTCGCCGCGGCGGACGAAGTCGTCATCGTGCAGGCGCTTTCGGGCGGCTGACGTCGAGGGCGAGAACCATGCGGCGCTGGAGGTGGACAGCGCTGTGCTGGACCTGCCTCGCCATTTCCGCCTGCGCCGCCGAGGGCCCCGCGCTGCCCGGGTTCCGGGAGCTCGAGGCGGCCGGCGCCGTCATCGGCGAGGTGCGCATCCAGACCGACAACATCTTCGATCTCGCCGACCCGAAGGAAGACAACCCGCTCTTTCGGCTCGCGAACGCAATTCACATCAAGACGCGGCCGGGCGTGATCCGGCGCGCGCTGCTGTTCAAGACCGGCGACAAGGTCTCGGCGCGCCAGATCGAGGAGACCGAGCGGCTCCTGCGCCAGAACGGCCTTCTTTACGACGTCCGGATCCGCCCCGTCGCCGTGCACGACGGGGTCGTGGACGTCGAAGTGCGCACCCGCGACACCTGGTCGCTCGAGCCGGGCGTAAGCTTCAGCCGCACCGGCGGCGCCAACTCGAGCGGCGTCACGCTGCGCGACAAGAATTTCCTCGGCACCGGCGTGACGCTCGGCTACGCGCACGTGTCCAACCCGGACCGCAGCGGCCGCGAGCTCGAGTTCTCGGACCACGAGCTGTTCGGCGACCGCAGCTCGCTCGATTTCACGCGCGCGGACTACTCGGACGGCAGCGCGCACTCGTTCTCGCTCGCGCACCCGTTCTACGCGCTCGAGACGCCGTGGGCGGCCGGCGTTTCCGCCGGCAGCTTCAGCCAGATCGACTCGCTCTACAGCGGCGGCGCTCCGGTGGCGCAGTTCCGCCAGGAGCAGCGCACGGGCCAGGTCTTCGGCGGCGTGTCGAGCGGGCTGAAGCAAGGCTGGGTGCAGCGCTACTCCGCCGGCCTGGGCTACGAGCAGGACCGCTATGCGCTCGAGCCCGGCCTGCCGGCGCCGGCGCAGCTTCCCGCGGACCAGACGCTGGCCTATCCGTTCGTGCGCTACGAGCTGATCCAGGACCACACCGTGACGGTCCGGAACCACGACGTGATCGGGCGGCCGGAGTACTTCGACCTCGGGCTGCACGCCTCGGTCCAGCTCGGGCGCAGCAGCGCGGCGCTCGGCGCCACGCGCAGTCCGTGGCTGTACTCGGCCGCCGTGGGCAAGGGAATCGAGACGCGCGGCGGCGGGCAGGCGCTGGGCGCCCTCAGCCTGTCGGGCGAGTACGAGGACGGCAGCGCGAAGCGCCAGTTCTACAGCTCGACGCTTCGTTACTACCTGCCCCACTCGCCCCGCCGCCTGTTCTACGCTTACGCGGAGCTGGACGCCGTCGTGCGCCCGGGCCCGGCCGACCAGCTTTTGCTGGGGGGCGACAGCGGCCTGCCGGGCTATCCGACGCGCTACCAGAGCGGCACGCATCGGGCGCTGTTCACGCTCGAGGAGCGCTTCTACACCGACATCTACCTCTACAGGCTGCTGCGCGTGGGCGCCGCCGCCTTCGTCGACGCGGGCCGCGCCTGGGGCGGAGCCTTCGCGGACCCCGCCAACGACGGCTTGCTGCGCGACGCCGGCTTCGGCCTGCGCCTGGTCAGCGACCGCTCGGCCAGCGCCAACGTGGTGCACCTGGACATCGCGTTTCCGCTCGACACGCAGGGCAACGTGAGGAAGGCGCAGTTCCTGGTGAAGACCTACGCCTCGTTCTGAGCCGGCGCGGGCGCAGAGTTAGACGATGCGGCTCTTGTGCCCCGCCCAGTACTTGTCGCGCAGGGGCTTCTTGTACAGCTTGCCGGTCGGCAGGCGCGGCATGAGGTCGATGAAGTCCACGCTGCGCGGGCACTTGAGGTGCGCCAGGTGCTCGCGGCAGTACGCGATCAGCTCGGCCTCGAGCGCGGGGCCGGGCTTCGCGCCGGGCATCGCCTGCACCACCGCCTTGACCTCTTCGCCGAGATCCTCGTTCGGCACGCCGAACACCGCGGCGTCGGCGACCTTGGGATGGCCGATCAGCAGGTTCTCGCACTCCTGAGGGTAGACGTTCACGCCGCCCGAGATGATCATGAACGTCGAGCGGTCGGTCAGGTACAGAAACCCGTCGCCGTCGACGTAGCCCACGTCGCCCACGGTGCTCATCGTGCCGTCGGGCGAGCGCGCCGCGCGCGTGCGCTCCGGGTCGTTGAAGTACTCGAACGGCGTCGCGGTGCGGAACCAGATCTCCCCCGGCGTGCCCTTCGGAACGGGCTGCATCTCCGCGTCCAGGATGTGCAGCTCGCCGAGCAGCACGCGCCCCACCGTGCCGCGATGCGCGAGCCACTCCGCGCTCGTGCACGCCGTGAAGCCCAGGCCCTCGGTCGCGCCGTAGTACTCCTCGACGATCGGCCCCCACCACTCGATCATCTTCTCCTTCACCTGCACCGGGCACGGCGCCGCCGCGTGCACCGCGACCTCGAGCGACGACAAGTCGTAGCGCGCGCGCACCTCCTCGGGCAGCTTGAGCATGCGGCTGAACATCGTCGGCACCAGCTGGCTGTGCGTGACGCGGTAGCGCTCGACCAGCTCGAGGTAGCGCTCCGGATCGAAATGCTCCATTACGATCGCCGTGCCGCCGGCCTGGATCGTCAGGTGCACCGCGGCCTGGGGCGCCGCGTGGTAGAGCGGCGCCGGCGAGAGATAGATCATGCCTTCGCGGTAGTGCCAGAGCTTGTGCAGGAACGCGAACAGCGGCAACTGGTGCGACGGCGGCTGCTCGGGCAGCGGCCGCAGCACCCCCTTCGGCCGGCCGGTCGTCCCGGACGAATACAGCATCGCCGTTCCGAGCCATTCGTCCGCGATCGGCGACTGCGGCAACCCGGCCAGCGCCGCGTCGAAATCCCCGAAGCGCGCATCCGAATCCGCCCCGCCGCCCACCACCAGGCAGCGCCCGACCTTCGGGCACTGCGCGAGCGCCTCGCGCACCACCGCGCGCTTCTCGCGCGAAGTGATCACCACGCGGGCCTCGCTGTTGTTCAGGATATACGCGAGCTCGTCCGGCTTGAGGTACGAGTTCACGCAGGTGTAGTACAGCCCCGCGCGCACCCCCGCCCCGCAGCACTCCACGTAGCGATCGTTGTTCTCCATGAAGATCGCGTAGTGGTCCAGCCGCGAAAGCCCCTGCGCGCGAAGGAAATGCGCAAGGCGATTGGTGCGCGCCTCGAGCTCGGCGTAAGTCACGACCGCGCCGGTGCTCGCCATGATCACCGCCGCGCGATCCGGATGCGCGGCGGCGTGCGCTGCGGGGTACATCTGTACCGGCCTTCCGTAAGTCGGGTCTGCGGAACGGTATCACACGGCGATCATGCTTTGCATCGACGCATACGCTCTCGTCTTCGGCGCCACCCTTGGTGGCCTGTAGCGAGGCCGTTCTCCCTAACGGGGTCAACCGTCTGGCTTGCGCGGCCATCGCGACCGGTAGTGATCCGCGGCACCTATACTCACCCTTTTGAGTAATCTGGCGGTCCGCTTATTGTCGGATGCCCTTCCGCCCAAAACGCGAGTGCGGAGTTGGATAGCTACATAGGTGTCGACTCCACCGCGTATCTGGTTACGATCCCTTCCAGCG
>DATIZK010000009.1:0-40231 GCA_035517095.1 Burkholderiales bacterium | reverse complement strand
AATGCCGGACGGAAACAAGTATCTCCTTAACGGTACCGCCGACAGCTACTCCGGGGCGCTGTTCTCCGCTTCAAGCTTGACGGTGACCGGAGCGGGCGGCATCGCATGCGGATCCGGGTGCTCCTCGAACGTGCAAGGGTTCTTCTCGGGCGCAAACGCGTCCAGGGCCGGAGTCGCATACCAAATCAACGACTACTACCCGGCGAGCGCCAATATCGTTGGGGCGGCGGCGTTCAAGAACACCGGCGTGCCGGTACCGGCGCCGCAGTAACGGCCGTTGTCGCTCGACGCTGCGCTCGAGCGGCTGCGGGCCGGCCGGCCGCAGGCGGCGTTGCCGCTGCTTGAATCGCACGTCGCGACGCAACCCCGGGACGCCCAGGCGCAATTCCTGATCGGCGTCTGCCGCCACCAGCTCGGAAACGCCGCCGGTGCGCTCGAAGCCTTCGAGCGCGCGCTCGGGATCTCCCCTGACGACCCGAACGTGACGTACGCCAGCGCCGTCGCGCTCGAGGAACTTGGTCGGCCGGACGAGGCGCTCGCGCGTTACGAATTGGCGCTGCAGCGCGCTCCGGCGCACGAAGACGCGCGGCACAACCGCGGGCTGCTGCTCGCCCGGCTCGGGCGGCTAGATGATGCCGAGCGCAGTCATCGCGCCTACGTCGAGCTGTATCCTGGCTCGTCCCGCGCGCACGGCGATCGCGCGGAAGCGCTGCTCGCGCTTGGCCGCTACCAGGACGCGATCGCCGAGCTCGACTGGATCCTTGAACGGTCGCCGCGCGACGCGCTCGCCCTGCTCAAGCGCGGGATCGCTTTTGCGGCGCTGCGGCGCTTCGACGACTCGCGCGCGTCGATCGGCGCCGCACTTGCCGCCGACCGACCCGCCGTCACGCGATTCATCCGGACGATCGCACCGCAGTCCGAGCCGGAAGTGATGCTCGCCCCGGAAAACGTCTTCCTCTGGCGCCGCTACGTGGCGCAGGGCGCGTGCGATTGGTCCGGATGGGACGATTATCTGGCCGAGTTCAGGCGCGCGATCCGCAATCCGGCATTGGCGCTCGATCGCGCGCTTGCGTTCACCGCGCTGCATCTGCCGCTCGACGAGGGCGAACGGCACCTGCTCGCCCGAGGAATCGCGACCCGCATCGAGCAAAAGATCGCCCCCTTGCCGCCGCGCTCGCCGCCCGCGCGCGGGCGCCTTCGCATCGGAGTCCTGTCGCCCGATCTGCGCGAGCACCTGAACGCCTACCTGCTTCTGCCGCTGTTCGAGCTGATCGACCGCAGGCGCTTCGAGATCTTCGCCTACTCGCTGTCGGCGGACGACAGCAGCGCGATCCGCGCAGGTGTGCGCGCGGCGGCAGACGGGTTTCGCGACCTGCCAACGCTCGGCGACCGCGACGCCGCCGAAGTGATCCGGCGCGACGGGATCGACCTGCTGGTCGATGCGGCCGGCCATACCACGGGCGCGCGCTTCGAGATAACCGCGCTTCGGCCGGCCCCTCTGCAGGCGCTGTACCTCGGTTTCTCCTCGACTCTCGGCTCGGACCGGGTCGACTACGCGATCGTCGACCCGGTTGTCGCACCCCCGGGCAGCGAGGCCCACTGGTCGGAAGCGCTGGTGCGCCTGCCGCACACCTACTATCTCTACGACTTCCGCATGCCGACCCCGGACCTTGCCGGCACGCGCGCGGACTACGGGCTGCCCGGGGATGCGGTGGTGTTCTGCGCCAGCCACAAGCCCGAGAAGATCACGCCCGATGCGTTCGAGCTCTGGCTGCGGGTGCTCGGCCAGGTACCGCGCGCGGTGCTGTGGCTGAATTCGATGCCGGCCGTGGGGGCGTCAAACCTGCGAAGCGAAGCCGCCGCGCGCGGCGTCGACCCGGCACGCCTTGTGTTCGCGCCCTTCGATCCGCGCGAGCGATATCTCGCGCGCCAGAGGCTTGGCGATTTGCTGCTCGATGCGGTGCACCACAGCGCCATGACGACCGCCTGCGACGCCTTGGGCGCCGGGCTGCCGGTGCTCACGCTCAAGGGCACGACCTTCGCCTCCCGCGCGGGAGAGAGCCTTGTGCGGGCGGCGGGCCTGCCGGAGCTGGTGGCGGGCGATTCTGACGCGTTCGTGAGGATGGCAGCTGCCATAGGCAACGACCGCAGCGTGCTCGCCGGACTGAAAGACAAATTGCGCGCCAACCGGCAGACGGCACCTCTATTCGATACGGTGTCGCGGGTACGCCAGCTGGAGGCGGCGTTTGCCGAAATGTGGCGGCGACATCCTCAGGCATGAAAGGGAATAGTTCCGCGCGCAGGTCGGTCCGGTATGGTTAGATGCAAACCTGTGCAAAAAGGCCACCGAACCATGAACACACTCCTGACCCGATTTGCCCTTGCCTTCGCCCTGGGCTTGGCTTTCAGCGCCGCGAGCGCGCAGCCGGTTCCGGGCGTGACGCCCACTACGATCCTCCTCGGCGAATCGGCCGCATTCACCGGACCGGCCCAGCAGCTTGGGATCCAGATGCGCGACGGAATGCTGCTCTGGTTCAATTACGTCAACGCCCAGGGCGGCGTGAACGGACGCACCATCCGCCTCACCAGCCGCGACGACGGCTACGAGTCCGACCGGGCGGCGGAGAACACGCGCAAGCTGATCGAGGACGACAGGGTATTCGCGCTGGTGGGCTACGTCGGCACGCCGACCAGCAAGGCTGCATTGCCCGTGTTCACCAAGGCCAAGGTTCCGTTCGTTGGCCCATTCACCGGCGCCGAGCTGCTGCGCACCCCTGTGAACCCCTACGTGTTCAATGTCCGCGCCAGCTACTACGACGAGACCGATCAGATCGTCGAGCAGCTTCTCACGACCGGCAGCAAGCGCTTTGCGGTGTTCTACCAGAACGACAGCTACGGTCAGGCCGGCCTGACCGGGGTCCAGATTGCGGTGAAAAAGCGCGGCGGCGAAATCGTCGCGACGGGGACCGTCGAGCGCAACACGGTGGACGTGGCGAAGGCGGTGAAGGCGATCCTGCCCAGCCGGCCCGATGCGGTAATCATGATCAGCGCCTACAAGTCGATCGCCGCCTTCATCAGGCTGGCGAAGAAGGACGGCTACGACGGCCAGTTTTACAACGTCTCGTTTGTCGGCTCTACCGCGCTCGCAGACGAGCTGGGCAAGGACGGCGCAGGGGTTGCGATCTCTCAGGTGGTTCCGTTTCCCTGGAGCCTGAGTGTGCCGGTCGTGGAAGAGTTCAACACACTCGCCGCAAAGGCGAAGGTCGACGTGAATTTCTCCAGCCTCGAAGGATTCCTAGTGGCGAAGGTCACGGTCGAGGGCCTGCGCCGCGCCGGCAAGACGCTTACCCGAGAGAGGTTCATCGAGGCGCTGGACTCGATGAACAACGTCGACTTCGGCGGATTCGCCGTAAGCTACTCGCCCAAGAATCACAGCGGTTCTATGTACGTCGACCTGACGATTATCGGCCGCGACGGCGGGTTCAAGGACTGAACCCGCGCGGGCGAGACGCCGCTCAAGCGCGGCGCCAGGTGGTACCTGCAGGCCCGTCCTCGATAATGATGCCCGCAGCAGCCAGCGCGCCGCGCTCGGCATCGGCCGCAGCGTAGTTCTTTTCCCTCTTGAACGCCGCACGGCGAGCGATCCGGTGCTCGATCTCCGCATCGTCCAGCGTTGCGCCCGGACCGGCGCGCAGAAAATCCTGCGCATCGCGCTGCAGGATACCGAGCACGCCGCCGAGTGCGCGCAACTGGGGCGCAAGCCCGACGGCGCCTCGATTCACTTCGTTTGCGAGGTCGAACAGCACGGCGACCGCCTCGGGCGTGCCGAAATCGTCGTCCATGGCGGCCTTGAAACGCGCGCCGTGCGACTCGCTCCAGTCGACCGGCGCCGGCCGCCCGGCAGGGCTGCCTCTGAGCGCGGTGTAGAGCCGCGTCAGTGCGGCCTTGGCGTCCTGCATGTGCGCATCCGAGTAATTGAGCGGGCTGCGGTAGTGCGCGCGCACGATGAAGAAGCGCACCACTTCGGGATCGAATGACGCAAGGATATCGCGCACGGTGCTGAAATTGCCCAGCGACTTGGACATCTTTTCCTCGTCCTTCTGGACAAAGCCGTTGTGCATCCAGAAATTGACGAAAGTCTTGCCGCTCGCGCCCTCGGATTGCGCGATCTCGTTCTCATGGTGCGGAAACTGCAGATCCTCCCCACCGCCGTGTATGTCGAAGTGCTCGCCGAGCAGCGTGCAGCTCATCGCCGAGCACTCGATGTGCCAGCCGGGGCGCCCCTCGCCCCATTGCGACGGCCATTTCGGCTCCCCCGGCTTGGAGCGCTTCCAGAGCACGAAATCGAGCGGATCCTGCTTCGCCGAGTCGACCGAGACGCGATTCCCCGCGCGCAGCTCGTCGAGGGACTTGCCCGACAGCTTTCCATAGCCCGGAAACTTGCGCACCGCGAAATTCACGTCGCCGTCGGGCGCGCGATATGCCAGGCCGCGGCGCTCGAGCGCCACGATCATGTCGAGCATCTGCGGCACGTAGCGCGTGGCGCGCGGCTCGTGATCCGGCGCCTCCACGCCGAGCGCAGTCGCGTCCTGTTCCATGTAGCGGATGAAACGGGCGGTAAGCTCGCCGATGGTTTCACGATTCTCGATCGCGCGCCGTATGATCTTGTCGTCGATGTCAGTGATGTTGCGCACATAGGTGACCCGATAGCCGCTCGCGCGCAGCCATCTACGCACCACGTCGAACACCACCATCACGCGCGCATGTCCCAGATGACAGTAGTCGTACACCGTCATGCCGCAGACGTACATGCGCGCAGCACCCGGCTGGATCGGCGCGAATGCCTGCTTTGTTCTACCCAGCGTGTTGTAAATCGTGAGCATCGGGGCAGACTATGCGCAGCGCAGTCACTCAACTACCTGGGGAACCGCACGCTGCGTTGCAGAAGAGCCGTTTGAAGTTGTCGCGGGCCGGGCGTTAGTCTAGAATGCGCTGTTTCGTAGAGCCTTGAAAAGTATAACACAATGGTCGATTCCGTTCTGCGTCGTACGGCAATCCCGCGCATCGTCGGGGCGCTTCTGTTCGGCGCTCTGGTGGGCGCATCCGCGGCGCGTGCAGACGACATGCAGGAGGCGAACGCTTTGCTCAAGGCGGGCCACTATGGGCAGGCGCTTGAGCACGTGAACAAGGTCATCGCGGCAAAGCCGCAGGATCCTCAAGCGCGCTTTCTCAAGGGGCTCATCTTCACCGAGCAGGGCGACACCAAGGACGCGATCGAGGTCTTCCAGAAGCTCACGCAGGATTACCCCGGTCTGCCGGAGCCCTACAACAATCTCGCCGTCATTTACGCTAGCCAAGGGCATTACGAGAAGGCGCGCGCCGCGCTCGAAAAATCCATCCGCACTCACTCGAGCTACGCCACGGCCTACGAAAATCTGGGCGACGTCTACGCCAGGCTGGCCAGCCAGGCATACGACAAGGCACTGCAGCTAGACTCGTCCAACTCCACGGCGCAGAGCAAGCTGATGCTGGTGCGCAGCCTGGTCGGCACCGCGCCGCAGGCAAGCGCCAGCACCGAGGGGAAGGTCGCACAAGCGCTCGAGGTGGCTGCGGCGCCGGCCACGGCGCCCCCTGCGCCGTCGGTGCCGGCTCCTGCGCCCGCGCCCGAGGCCAAGTCGCCGCCGGTGGTCGAGGCCGCCACCGAAAAACCGCCCGCGCCCGCGCCTGCGCCCGAGCCCGCAGCGAAACCGACCGCCGACCTGCGCCGCGAGGTCCTGGCAGCGGTCGACGCATGGGCCGGCGCGTGGTCGAGCCAGGACGTCGGCGCCTATCTCGCCCACTACGCGCCGGATTTCAAAACGCCGCATGGTGAGCCGCGCAGCGCTTGGGAAAGGCTGCGCCGCAGCCGCGTCACCGAACCCAAGTCGATCGCGGTCGAAATCAAGTCGCCCAAGGTGACCCGGGTGAGCGACACGGAGGCGCGGGTCTCGTTTCGCCAGATCTACCGCTCCGACCGCTTCAGCGGCACCAGCGACAAGTCCCTCGAAATGGTGAAGATAGACGGGCGATGGCTGATCCGGCAGGAGCAAGTAGGCGGCTGATGGCGAGGACCGCCCCGCGGCTCATACTCGCGCTGACGATCGTCTGCGCATCGTTCGCTCCCCGTATCAGCCAGGCACGCTCGCCCGACGCCGAGCTCGAGCACGGCCTGTCGAGCGTCATCCAGGCCATCGAGAAAGATCGTCCCGATGTCGCGCTGCAGCGGGTCGATGCGCTTATCGCGGCGCATCCGACGTTCCGCCTCGCGCACCTGATCCGGGGCGATCTGCTTCTGGCGCGCACGCGGACGCTGCAGACCTTTGGTGACGTGGCGAAGACCGTTCCACGCGCGAGAGTCGAGGGTCTGCGCGAAGAAGCGCTCGCCCGCCTGCGAGCGCTGCGGACGCGACCGCCGGCCGCGGACCGCGTTCCGCGCGACGTTCTGCAGCTGAATCCGGAGCAGAAATACGCGATCGTCGTCGACTCGCAATTGTCGCGGCTCTACCTGTTCAGGAACGTGGGCGGCCATCCGCAGTACGTGGAAGACTATTACGTCACGCTCGGCAAGCGCGGAATGGAAAAGACGCGCGAAGGCGACCAGAAGACTCCGATCGGGGTCTATCGCGTGGTCGCGAGCCTGCCGCGAAACAAATTGACCGACTTCTACGGCGCGGGCGCCTTTCCGCTCGACTATCCGAACGCGTGGGACAAGCTGATGGGGCGCGACGGGCACGGCATATGGCTGCACGGAACCCCTTCCGACACCTACAGCCGCCCGCCGCGCGCGAGCGATGGCTGCATCGTGCTCGCCAACCCGGACCTCGAGTCGGTCGGGCGCTACGTGCAGATCGGGCTGACCCCGGTGATCATCGCCGACGGGATTCAGTGGAGCAGCCCCGCGGCCGTCGACGCGGACCGCAAGGCGCTTGCGCGCGCGATCGACGCCTGGCGCTCTGACTGGGAGAGTCGCAATACCGCGCGCTATCTGAGCCACTATTCGAGGCGCTTCCGCGCCAACGGCCAGGACTATGCGGCCTGGGCGGCGCACAAGCGCAAGGTCAACGCCGCCAAGAGCTGGATCAAAGTCGGAATATCGGACCTCGCCATGTTTCGCTATCCGCGCGAGCGAGACTTCGCGGTGGTCAGCTTCGATCAGAACTACCGCTCGAACAACCTCTCGAACGTGATACGGAAGGTGCAGTACTGGTCGAAGGAAAACGGCAGCTGGAAGATCCTCTACGAGGGCGCCGGCTGAGTCTCCACGGCGCCCGCCATGGCGCCTTTCAGCGGAAACGCGCATGAAACTGCTCGACATCTGGAAGCGCCTCCTCATTCTGTCGGCCGCCGCCGCCTCCCCGGCCGCCGCCGCTGCGCCTCAAGTCAACGTAAAAACGAGTCTCGGCATCATCCGGATCGAACTCTATCCCTCGAAGGCGCCGAAGACCGTAGCGAACTTTCTGCAGTACGTGCGTGAAGGACATTACAACGGCACGATCTTCCATCGCGTAATCGACGGCTTCATGATTCAGGGCGGCGGATTCGATCGCAGCTACAACCAGAAGCCGACGCGCGCCCCGATCGCAAATGAAGCGCAGGCGGGCGTCAAGGCCGGGTTGAAGAACGACAGCGGCACGATCGCCATGGCGCGCACCGCGAACCCGGACTCCGCGACCGCGCAGTTCTTCATCAACCTCGCGGACAACGCATTCCTGAACTGGGGCGACCCGCGCGGCGACGGCTACGGCTACGCCGTGTTCGGCAAGGTTGTTTCGGGCTTCGATGTCGTGACAAGGATCGCCAAGACGCCGACCGGACGCGGCGGACCCTTCACCGGCGACGTGCCGCGCGACGCGATCGTCATCGAATCGGTGACGCTGGTCGACGGCAACTAGACGGCCGCGTGGGCCCGGACCTGCTCATCTCCGACCTGCACCTGTCGCAGGAACGGCCGCTCATCACCGGCCGTTTGCGCGAATTCCTGAGCGGTGAGGCGGCGGGGGCGAGGTCGCTCTACATCCTTGGCGACCTGTTCGACTATTGGGTGGGCGACGACGCGTTGCGCTCGCCCGACGGCGATCCCCTCGCGCGCGAGGTCGTCGCCGCGCTGCATGCGCTGGCGCGCGGCGGAACCGCCCTACACCTCATGCAGGGCAACCGGGATTTCCTGCTCGGAAACGAATTTCTCTCCGCCAGCGGCGCGCTGCCGCTCGCCGACCCGGCTATCGCGGAGGTCGGCGGCGTGAAGACGCTGCTGATGCACGGCGATACCCTCTGCACCGACGACCGGGACTACATGGCGTGGCGCAGTACGGCCCGCTCGGCCGCGTGGCAGGCCGATTTTCTGGCCGCGCCGATCGACGAGCGTCGCGCCCGCTCCCGTGCGCTGCGGACCGAAAGCGAGGCGCGCAAGCGCAGCAAGAGTGCCGCCATCATGGACGTCAACCAGGACGCGGTGCGCGAGGCGTTTCGCCGACACGCCGTCACACGGATGATTCACGGGCACACGCATCGCCCGGGGCATCACGAGCTCGAGCTCGACGGCCTGCATTGCGAGCGCTGGGTGCTGCCGGACTGGTACCAGACCGGCGGCTACCTAAGGGCGGAGAACGGAACGGCTCGGCTGGTGCGCTTCGCTCCCGCGCCTGGCTAGAGGCCGCGCGCCAGGTCCTCGCGCAAGTCGGCCTGGCTTTCCAGGCCCACCGCGACGCGCACCAGTCCGTCGGTGATGCCCGCTGCGGCGCGCGCTTCGGGCGAAATGCGTCCGTGCGTCGTGGTCGCCGGATGGGTGATGGTCGACTTCGTGTCGCCGAGATTGGCGGTGATCGAAATCAGACGCGTGGCGTCGATCAGCTTCCAGGCCGCCGCGCGCCCGCCCTCGAGCTCGAACGAAACCACCGCGCCGCCGGCGCGCTGCTGGCGCCTGGCGAGCGCGTGCTGCGGATGAGACTCAAGCCACGGGTAGTACACGCGCGCCACCCCGGGCTGCGCCTCGAGCCAGCGCGCAAGCTCGAGCGCGGCGGCGGACTGGGCGTTCATCCTCAGCTCGAGCGTCTCCAGCCCCTTGAGGATGACCCAGGCGTTGAACGGCGACAGCGACGGTCCCGCGGTGCGCAGGAAGCCGAAGATTCCCTCCATGACCAGCTTGCGCGGTCCCACGATCGCGCCGCCCAGCACCCTGCCCTGGCCGTCCAGGTACTTGGTCGCGGAATGAATCACCAGGTCCGCGCCGAGCGCGAGCGGGCGCTGCAGCGCCGGCGAGCAGAAGCAGTTGTCGACCGCGAGCAGCGCGCCGCCACGTTTGGCGACCGCGGCGATCGCCGCGATATCGGATACCTCGGTCAGCGGGTTGGACGGGGTCTCGAGGAACAACAGCTTGGTACGTGGTCGCAGCGCACGCTCCCAGTCGCCCGCGTCGAGCGGGGACGCGAAAGTCGTCTCGACCCCGAAGCGCGCCAGGATCCCCGCGTAGAGCTGCACCGTGGCGCCGAACACCGCCTTCGAGCAGATGACGTGATCGCCGGCCTTTAGCAGCGCCATCGACATGGCGAGGATGGCCGACATCCCCGATGCGGTCGCGACGCAGGACTCGCCGCCCTCCAGCGCCGCAAGCCGGTCCTGCATCATGCTGACCGTGGGATTGGTGAAGCGCGAGTAGATGAAGCCGTCTTCGCCACCCGTGAACTTGGCGGCCGCCTGCTGCGCATTGTCGAACACGAAGCTGGAGGTGAGGAACAGCGCCTCCGAATGCTCGTTGAATTGCGTGCGCACCTGACCGGCGCGCACACCCAGTGTCGCGAGCTCGAATGTGTCTTTCATGACCTTACATCCTTCGCCTGCGGGCACAAAAAAACCCGGCTGCGCGAACCGGGTTTGGCGGCACGCTTTAGCAGCATTTTTAACGCGCCCGCAAGCTGTCGTTTCAAATCGGCGCAGACGTCATGCTAGCGCGAACGGCGGCCGCCGTAAAGACCGCCCCGACCCCGCGCCCGCGGGTTACTCCGCCGCGACCAGATTCAAGTCGAGCTGGGCGCCTTCGGCGTCTTCGCCGGAGTCGCGCGCCGCGTCGCGCCGGGTCTCGATCGCAAGCAGGTAGTCGCTGGTCACGTCGCCCGTGATATAGATGCCGTCGAAGCAGGAGGTCTCGAAGCGCGCAAGCTTCGGGTTGATCTGGCGCACCGCGCTCTTGAGCGCCTCGAGGTCCTGGTAGATGAGCGCGTCTGCACCCAGCTCGCTCGCGACCTCCTCCTCGGTGCGGTGCGCTGCAATGAGCTCGGCGCGGGTCGGCATGTCGATCCCGTACACGTTGGGAAAGCGCACCGGCGGCGCCGCCGACGCGAAGAACACCTTGCGCGCGCCGGCCTCGCGCGCCATCTGCACGATTTCCCTGCTCGTGGTGCCGCGCACGATCGAGTCGTCCACCAGCAGCACGTTCTTGCCCTTGAATTCCATTGCAATGGCGTTGAGCTTCTGCCGCACCGACCTGCGGCGCACGGAGTGGCCGGGCATGATGAAGGTGCGGCCGATGTAACGATTCTTCACGAACCCTTCGCGGTAAGGCACCCCCAGCCCGAGCGCAAGCTGCAACGCCGAGGGTCGACTCGAATCCGGAATAGGAATCACCACATCGACCTCGAGATGGTGATACTCGCGCCGAATCTTCTCCACCAGCTTCTCGCCCATGATCAGCCGCGCCTCGTACACGGAGGCGCCGTCGATGATCGAATCGGGCCGCGCGAGGTAGACGTACTCGAAGATGCACGGATTCAGGCTGGTGCGCGGCGCGCACTGCTGGCAGTAGAAGTTTCCATCCTCGTCTATCAGGACGGCTTCGCCGGGCGCCACGTCGCGCAACACCTTGAAGCCGAGCGAGTCGATCGCCACCGATTCGGACGCAACCATGTACTCCGTGCCTCCCTCGGTTTCGTTGTAGCCGATCACCGCGGGGCGGATTCCGTAGGGATCGCGGAACGCGAGCACGCCGTAACCCGAAATCATCGCGATTACCGCGTACGCACCGCGGCAGCGCCGGTGCACGTTCGACACCGCGGCGAAGATGGTCTGAGGATCCAGCCGCAGCTTGACCGCGGTCTTCTCCAGCTCGTGAGCCAGCACGTTGAGCAACACCTCGGAATCGGAGTTCGTGTTGATGTGACGCAGGTCCTGGCGGAACATCTCCTCCTTGAGCTGGTCGGCGTTGGTCAGGTTGCCGTTGTGCCCGAGCACGATACCGAACGGAGAGTTGACGTACAGCGGCTGGGCCTCGGCCGAGTTGCGCGCCGAGCCTGCGGTGGGATAGCGGCAGTGCGCAATGCCGACGTTTCCCGGCAGCGAGCGCATGTTGCGCGTGCGGAACACGTCGCGCACCATGCCGTTGCCCTTCTGCATGTGAAAGGTCTTGCCCTCGCTGGTGACGATGCCAGCGGCATCCTGGCCGCGGTGCTGCAGCAACAGCAGCCCGTCGTAGAGCAGCTGGTTGACCGGCGAACGCGCGACGATTCCGAGAATGCCACACATAAGGGCCGCCTACCGGTGTCCGGGCCTCAATGATAGCGCAGGCGAGTGGCCAACGATGGCGGCAGCCATGGCCGAATTGCCAGCACTGTCCGGGCCATCGGCGCCCCGCTTACCGAATTGCGCCAATATCCCTGCCGCGGGACGGCCGTCAGACCCGCCACGAGCGCGAACGCGAGCACCACCAGCAGCCCGCGCGCCAAGCCGAACAGCGAGCCGAGCACGCGGTCCAACCCGCCCAGGCCCGCCGCCTTTACAAGCTTTGACAGCAACAGCCCGCAAAGCGTTGCGATCACGAGCGCGGCGATAAAGACGCACATGAAAGCCGTAAGCATGCGCAGTTCCGGCGTGGGGACCGCCCGCGGCAAGGCGGCCGCAAGGGGCGCAGCGAACAGATAAGCGGCGAGAAAGGCGAGCACCCATCCGGCGACCGAGATGACCTCGCGTACCAGCCCGCGCCACAGGCCCCAGAGCACCGAAACCCCGATCACGCCGAGCACGGCGTAGTCCAGCCAAGTCATCAGGACTTGGTGGTGACGTTTCCGGGCTTGAGTCCAAGGCCCTTGAGCTTCGCGCGCGCCTTCTCGGCGGCCTCCCGGCTCGCGAACGGACCGGCGCGCACCCGGGTCACCCGACCCTTGTCCGTCGCGATCCGCTCAGTGTAGTAGGGAAGCTTGGCCGCGGCCAGGCGCGAGGCAAGCTCCTTGACCCCCTCGGGGTCCGCCAGCGCCGCGACCGGCACCACGTACTCGATGCCGGCCAACGCGGCTTCCGCGCGCGCGCGTTCGGCCGCGCTCGGCGCGGGTGCCTCCTTGGCGGCGCTTGCGATCGCCTTGTGCGGCGCCGCTGCCGGCTGGGGCGCCGGACTCTGTGCGGCAGGGTTCTGGGTCGGCGGCGCGGGAAGCTTGGGCGCGAACTTCGTTTCCTCGCCCGGGATCCGCACGTCCACCGGGGCGCTCGCCTGCCTCGGCTCCGAATCAAACACCATCGGCAACAGGATCACGGCGAGCAATACCAGGGCGATCGCGCCGACCAGGCGCCTACGCCCGCGGCGCTTGAGAGTGTTGACGTCCTGCGCCTCAGCCATGGCTGCGCGCGCCGCTGCGGACCGCCTCGAGTTGCGCCATCACTTCGCCGACCGTCAGGAATGATCCGAAGACGAGAATTTTATCATTCTCGCCCGCCTCCTCCCGTGCTGCAGCGAACGCCAGTTCCGTCGAGGGGTGCATCGCTGCCGGGGCCGACACGCTATGGGCCTGCAGGATCGCAGCCAGCTCCGCAGCGCTCGCTCCGCGCTCGCCGCCGAGCGTCGCCAAATGCCAGCGGGTCACCCGCGGCGCGAGGGCGCGCACGACGCCCGCGATGTCCTTGTCCCGCAGCATGCCGAATACCGCGATCGTCTCGGGCGCGAAGCCGCTTTCCGCCAGATCCTGCGCGAGACCCTGCGCCGCCTGCGGGTTGTGCGCCACGTCCAGGATCACCTGCGGCCGCCCCGGCAGGATTTGGAACCGCCCTGCGAGCGCGACCTGCGCCAGGCCCTGGCGAATGTGCTGCATGCCCACCGGGAGGTGCTCGCGCAGGCTGTCGAGCGCGCATATCGCCGCCGCCCCGTTGCGCAGCTGCAAGCCGCCGCGCAGCGCGGGATGAGCGAGCCCGGCGCGAGTCCCGGCCGGCCCCCAGTAGCGCCATTGCCCGTCTTCCCGCACGTAGCCGAAGTCGCGTCCTATCAGGAGCAGCCGGGCACCCTGCTGCCGCGCGGCGTCCAGCACCGAGTGGGGCGGCGCGGGCTCTGCCACGACCGCGACCCGGCCGCGGCGAAATATGCCGGCCTTCTCGCGCCCGATCAGTTCGCGGGTGGCGCCGAGGTAGTCGACATGATCGATGCCGATGCTGGTCAACACGGCGCAATCGGCATCTAGCACGTTCACCGCGTCGAGCCTCCCGCCCAGCCCCACCTCGAGGATGACCGCCTCTAGGCCCGCGCGCGCGAATAGCCATATTGCCGCCAGCGTGCCGAACTCGAAATAGGTCAGGGCAACGCCGGCCCGCGCTGCCTCGACGGCCGCGAACGCCTCGCACAGCGCAGCATCCTCGGCTTCGCGACCGTCGATCCGCACGCGTTCGCTGTAGCGCAAGAGGTGCGGCGAGCTGTAAAGGCCGGTCCGGAATCCGGCCGCCCGCAGTATCGCCTCGAGCATCGCGCAGGTCGAGCCCTTGCCGTTCGTGCCGCCCACGGTGAATAGCGGGCACTCGATCTGCACGCCCAGCCGTGCGAGCACCCGTGCCACCCGCTCGAGCCCGAGCGCGATCGGCTGCGGGTGCTGCCGCTCGACGTACTGCAGCCAATCGGCGAGCGTGCGGGACGCCACGACGGGGGGACGATGCCGGGCGCGGGCTCAGGACGGCTGCTCGCCTCGCAGCCCCTGCAGCATTCCCAACAACGAAGCAAGCGTGTCGCGCAGCTGGCGCCGGTCGACGATCATGTCGATGGCGCCTTTCTCGAGCAGGAATTCGGCGCGCTGGAATCCCTCCGGAAGCTTCTGCCTGACCGTCTGCTCGATGACGCGCGGTCCGGCAAATCCGATCAGCGCCTTCGGCTCGGCGATTACGATATCCCCGATCATGGCGAAGCTCGCCGACACGCCACCCATGGTCGGGTCGGACAGAACCGACACGAACGGCAGCGCGCGTTCCGCAAGATCGGTCAGCGCAGCGGTACTCTTCGCCATTTGCATCAGCGACAGCAGCCCTTCCTGCATCCTCGCGCCGCCAGATGCCGAAACGCAAACGAACGGCAGCTTCTGCTCGATGGCGACGCGCACGCCGCGAACGAAGCGCTCGCCCACCACCGAGCCCATCGAGCCACCCATGAACTCGAACTCGAACGCGGCGCAGACCACGCCTATTTCCTTGATCGATCCCTGCATGACCACCAGCGCGTCGGTTTCCCCGGTCTGCTCCTGTGCCTCGGACAGGCGCTCGGGATATTTTCGCGAATCCTTGAACTTGAGACTGTCTACCGGCAGCACCTCGGCGCCGATCTCGAACCGCGTGTCGGCGTCGAGCAGGGCGTCGAGCCGCGCTCTCGCGTCAAGCCGCTCGTGGTGTCCGCACTTCGGGCATACGTTCAGGTTCTTCTGCAGGTCCGTGCTGTAGAGCACCGCGTCGCACGCCGGGCATTTGGTCCAAAGGCCCTCCGGCACGGTCTTGCGCGCACCGCGCTCCGTGCGCTGGATCTTGGGTGGAAGAAGCTTCTGTAGCCAGCTCATGCGCGCCTCGCCGATTCCGCTCAAGCGTCGAGCGCCGCGCGGATGGGCCTGATCAGGTCCCCGACGCGAACGACCGCATGTTCGGGACCCGCAGCTTCGATTTCCTGGATGATCCGGCTGCCGATCACGACCGCGTCGGCGATCTCGGCCACGCGCCGCGCGGACTGCGCGTCGCGTATGCCGAACCCGACGCCGATCGGCAGCTGGGTGGCCGCGCGCAGCAGCGGGATGCGGTTCGCGACGTCGGTGAGATCGAGGCTCGCTGCGCCGGTCACGCCCTTGAGGGACACGTAGTACAAATAGCCGGCCCCTGCGCGCGCCACCTCCTGGATGCGGCTCGGAGTCGAGGTCGGCGCGAGAAGGAAGATCGGGTCGATCCCGCTGCTCTTGGCCAGCGCGGCGAACGGCCCCGCCTCCTCCGGCGGGTAATCCACCACGATTACGCCGTCGACGCCCGCATCCGCCGCGGCGGCAAGAAACTTCTCGCATCCCATCGCCTCGACCGGATTGGCGTATCCCATCAGGACTACCGGCGTATCCGGGTCCCGTTCGCGAAACGCGCGCACCATGCCGATCACGTCCGCGAGGCCGACACCGTTCGCCAGGGCGCGCTCGGAGGAGCGCTGGATCACGGGCCCGTCGGCCATCGGATCGGAGAAAGGCACTCCGAGCTCGAGAATGTCCGCACCGGCCTCGACCAGGGCACGCATCAGCGGCAGCGTGAGCGACGGAGCCGGATCGCCGGCGGTGATGTACGGGATCAGCGCCTTGCGTCCCTGCTTGCGCAGCGCGGCAAAACGCGAATGAATGCGGGACATCGCTAGAACACGATGCCGGAGCGCTGGGCGACGGTATGCATGTCCTTGTCGCCGCGCCCGGACAGGTTGACCAGCAGAATCGTATCGCGGCCGAGCGTCGGGGCGATCTTGGTCGCGTACGCGATGGCGTGGCTCGACTCGAGCGCCGGGATGATTCCCTCCAGACGGCACAGCTCGTGGAAAGCCTGCAGCGCCTCGTCGTCGGTCACCGCGACATACTCGGCGCGGCCGTTGTCCTTCAGCCAGGCATGCTCGGGCCCTACGCCAGGGTAGTCGAGGCCGGCGGAGATCGAATGTGTCTCGATAATCTGCCCGTTGGCGTCCTGCAGCAGGTAGGTGCGGTTGCCGTGCAGCACGCCCGGCCTGCCGGCGCACAGGGACGCTGCGTGTCTGCCGGTGGCGAGCCCCTCCCCCGCCGCTTCGACGCCGATCAGCCGCACCGATTCGTCCGGCAGGTAGGCATGGAAGATTCCCATTGCGTTCGAGCCGCCGCCCACGCAGGCGATCACGGCATCGGGTTGGCGCCCGGCAAGCTCCGGCATCTGCTGCAGGCATTCCTCTCCGATCACTGCCTGGAAGTCGCGCACCATCGTCGGATAAGGATGCGGCCCGGCAACCGTGCCGATGATGTAGAACGTATTCTCGACATTCGACACCCAGTCGCGCATTGCCTCGTTGAGCGCATCCTTCAGCGTCCTGGAGCCGGATTCGACCGGTACCACGGTCGCGCCGAGAAGCTTCATGCGGTACACGTTCGCGGCCTGGCGCTTGATGTCCTCCGACCCCATATAGACCACGCACTCCATGCCGTAGCGCGCCGCCACTGTTGCGCTGGCGACGCCATGCTGCCCGGCGCCGGTTTCCGCGATCACCCGCTGCTTGCGCATATGGCGCGCAAGCAGCGCCTGGCCGACCGTATTGTTGATCTTGTGCGCGCCGGTGTGATTCAGGTCCTCGCGCTTGAGATAGATCTGGGCGCCGCCGTACTTCTGCGACAGGCGCTTGGCATGGTAGACCGGGCTCGGCCGCCCGACGTAGTGCTTCAACTCGTAGCGCAATTCCGCGCCGAACGCCGGATCCTTGCGACAGTGCTCGTAGGCCTGTCGCAATTCGTCTAGCGCGTGCATCAGGGTTTCGGCGACGAACACGCCGCCATAGGGGCCGAAGTGTCCGCGCGCGTCGGGAAGCTCATCCATCTGCATTTCTGACCTCTGCCATGAAGGCCGCTATCCTGGCCGAGTCCTTGACGCCCTTGGCGGACTCGACCCCACTAGAAACATCCACTCCCCATGGCCGAACGCGACGGATCGCGTCGCTTACGTTCTCGGTCGTCAGGCCGCCCGATAGGATCAGCGGACGGGGTCGCTGTTGCGGAATAACGGACCAGTCGAAGCTGGTTCCGGTACCGCCGTACGCCTCGACGTAGGCGTCCGCCAGCCAGCCGCTCGCGCCCATGTAAGGCCGCAGGTATTCTAGCAAATCGACCCCCTGCCTCACGCGGCAAGCCTTGAAGTAAGGAAGTCCAAACCGCTCGCAGAACCCGGGCGGCTCGTCGCCATGAAACTGCAGCGCGCCCGGACGGACCCGCTCGATCACGCGCTCGACCTCGTCGCGGCTTGGATCGACGAACAGCGCTACTGCCGTGACGAAGGCAGGCAGCGCGTCACGCAGCATGCGCGCCTGCTCGTGGGACAAGAAGCGCGGGCTCGCGGGGTAGAACACGAGCCCGATTGCGTCCGCCCCTGCCTCGCATGCGGTGCGCGCATCCTGGACGCGAGTTATGCCGCAGATCTTTACCCGGGTGCGCATCGCTTAGAGCTCGACCGGCAGCGCGCTTGGCGCACGACGCCCGCTCGGCAGACCCCAGTCAGGCGCGTAATTCACGGCTTCGAGATAGAGCCCCTCGGGGCCGAATGTCGGCGCGGCGCGCGCGCGTTCACGCGCTGCAAGCACCTCGCGCACCCAGGCCGGCGGATGCTTGCCCATGCCGACGTAGACCAGAGTTCCGACGATGTTGCGAACCATGTGGTGCAAAAAGGCGTTGGCGGCGATGACGAAGTCGACCCGCTCATCGGTGCGTTCGATCTCGAGCCGGTTCACGCGCCGCACCGGGGTCTTGGCCTGGCACTCGGCGGAGCGGAAGGCGGAAAAATCGTGCTCGCCGACTAGGAACTCGGCCGCACGGCGCATCGACTCCAGGTCTAGCGCGCGATGAAACCATCCGGCGCGACGAGCGGCCAGTGCCGGCCGTACGGCGCGATTCAGCAGTATGTATCGATAGCTGCGGGATAGCGCGCTGAAACGGGCATGAAATGCGTCGTCGACCGGCTGCGCCCACAGCACCGCAATCGAGTCGGGCAGCAGCGCGTTTACGCCCCTTACCCAGGCGCTGTCCGGCCGCGCCGCGGGAGGATCGAAGTGGATAACCTGTTCGCAGGCATGCACTCCCCGATCGGTTCGCCCCGCGCAGGTAACCTTCACCTCGCGCCCCGCGATTGCCGCCATCGCGGCCTGAAGCGCGTCCTGCACCGTGCCTCCGCCCGGCTGGGTCTGCCAGCCCAGGAATCGGCTGCCGTCATATTCGATGCCGAGTGCGAGTCGCATGCCGGAAAAAGTATAGCCACGGCGCCGCGCGGAGGCGCGGCCCGTGGCTAATTGTAGGGGTTCGCTCTCAGCCGAGGCTGGAGAGCATCTGCTTGGCCTGGCCTTGTTGCGCGCTGTCGCCTTCTTTCATGACCTCGTTCAGCAGCTCGCGCGCGCCGTCCTTGTCGCCCATTTCCTCGTAGGCCTTGGCCAAGTCGAGCTTGGTGGCAACTTCCTGCCACTTCGGATCCGTGCTCGTGGTCGGGGCCGGACTTTCCCCCGGCGCGTCCAGGTCCAGACTGATCGACGACAGATCGAGTGCTGCAGGCGCGGCCGAAGGTGGCGCCGGCATGGGCTTGGTTTCGGCCGTATCCAGATCGAGATTGAAATCCATCGATCCCAACGCATCCGCGGCCGCGGGTGCCGGTTCTCGCGCCGCCGGCGACTCGAAGCTGATGCCGCCGCTTTCGCTCGATTTCTGGCCCGCCCCGGCGCCGAGGCCGAGATCGAAATCGAGACCCGCCGGCTCGGTCTTGGGCTCGGCGTTCTTGTCCATGATCAGCGTCCCGCCCTTGGCGAAATCGCCCGCCTTCATGGTGTTGGTGTTAGAGCCGATATCGAAGTCGAGCGCCGCCGAGGCCGGCTGTTTGGCTTCGTCCCCGCCAACATCCAGTGGAATGTCGGGGCTGATCGGGGTCGATGCCGCGTCCAGATCGAAATCCAGATTCGGCACCGGCGCAGGTTCGGCGGCGGCCTCAAAGGCGGGGGCGGTGGAGCCTGTTTCAACCGCTTGCGCGGCGCCACCGTAGAGCGGGTTCTGAGGATCGATGCTGCGGCCGAGCGCAGCGGCCTTGTCCCACTCTGGACCCGAACCGCCGCTGAGTGCCTGCAGCTTGCGCGCCGCCTGCTCGAACGACGTCGCGTCGTGCCGACCGGCATAGATCTCCAGCAGCTTGGCGTGGATCGCAGGGCGCTTCGCGTCCTTCTGCAGCGCCTCCTTGAGAATCTCCTCGGCCTGCGCGTCGCGCCCGTACGCCATGTACACGTCGGCCTCCGCGATCGGGTCGACCTCGTCTGCCTCCATGCCGCCGACGCTCGCCTGGCTCACCGACGCCTGGCTGCCTGCGTCCGGCCGCACGGACGGCGTTGCGGCAGCGCTTAGAACGGAAGAGGCTCCGCCCGCGGCAGCCTCGGCGCCGAACGATCCTTGCTGAAGGACCGCCGCGGCCTTCTTCTTGCGACGCCATGTCCAGGCGCCGTAACCGAGCAGCAGCAAGAGCACGGCACCCAGCCCACCCACGGCAGCCGGGTTGTCCAGCAGATCGTCAAGCAGGCTTGGCGGCGGAGGCGGAGGCGCTTTCGGCTTCGGCGCGGGCTTGGGCGCGGGCGCCGGCTTGGGCGGCGCCGCCATCGGCTTGGGCGCCTCGGCCGGGGATGCGGGGGCCGCCGCGGGCGGCTTTTGCACTGTCGGGGCGGCAGGCGCCGGGTGCGCCGCCGCCGGCGTTGCTGGGGCAGAGGTCGGGGCGGCCGGGGCCGGGGCGGCCTTTTGCTGCAACTCCGCGAGCTCCTTGTTCTTCACTTCCAGCGCCTTGTTCTTCAGCTCGACCAGCTTCTGCAGGTCGCTGACATTGCGCTCGAGCTCGGCGACGCGCGATTGCGCCTCCTGCAGCGCGCGCTCGCGCGCCGCCTGGTCGTCCGCGCGCGCCGCGCGCGCCATCGGACCGGACCCGCTTTCCGCCTTCGACAGTCGCAATTGGTCCTTCGGCGCGGCCGCGCTGGGCTGTTCCGGTGTCGCGCCGATGTGCCCACTGACCGCGCGCTCACCCGCGGCGGCGCCGGTCGCCGGCGCGGCGGCCGCGAGCTTGCGGCGATAGGCCGCGAAGTCGGCCATCTGCGACTGCACCAACCGCCTGGCGTCCTCCGGGTCGATCGCCGCGACGGTCTCCTGGTCGGGTATGTCTAGGATCCGGCCCGCGCGCACCAGATTGATATTGTCGCGAATGAACGCATCCCGGTTCGCCCGGTACAGCGCGATCAGCATCTGGTTGTAGGTGATGCCGCGCGTCAAGTTCTCGCGCGCGATCGCGCCCAGGGTATCGCCCTTGTTCACTTCGCGTGTGGCGGGATGCTTCGCCTCGGGCACCGCCGCCTTGGGCGCGGGGGTCGGGGCCGAGGCCGGGGTCGGCGCGGGGGCCGGGGCGGGGGTAACCGCGGGGGCGGGGGCCGCCTCGAGCGGCCGCTCCTCGACCGGCGGCGCGGCAGGCGGAGCCTGCGCAGGCTTTTCCACCGGCATGGCCGAAGGCGCGGGGCTGATCGCCTGCGACGCCTTGTACTCGGGGGGATCCAGCAGGAAGGTGTACTCGCGCACCAGCCGTCCGCTCGACCACTGCAGCTCGACCAGAATGTCCAGGAAAGGCTCGTTCACCGGCTGTGCGGTGGTAAGCATGAGCACCGGCTTGCCGTTGCGCTGCCCGACCTGGAATTTCATGCCGAGCAACACCGGATTGAACTCGATGCCTGCCTGGCTGAATGCATCCTGCGATGCCAGGCGAGCGGTCACCGAAGACATTTCGCCGGCCTGTTCCGATACGATCTGAATCTCGGCGTTCAAGGGCTGCCCGAGCGCCGAGAGGACGCGCAGATTCCCCAGACCCACGGCATGGGCGAGCAAGGGAACGGCCAGCAGCGCCGCGGCGAAAATTCTCATTGTGATGGATTTGCCCACGGTCCCACCCTGACTCAATTTGCGGTCCCCAAGTAAAATAACATCATGGTGTTAGGCTTGCAAGCTGAGAGATTTTCTCGATTCTTTCACCTTCATGCCGGAAGTTGCTATGAAATTCTGCCGCCTCGAGGGCTACGGTCAGGGCCGCCCGCCCTCACCGCCCAACGCCCGAATCGAGCAATATGCGCAGCATACGCCGCAGCGGTTCGGCTGCACCCCATAGGAGCTGGTCCCCGACCGTGAAGGCAGCCAGGTAGTCGCCCCCCATCGGCAGCTTGCGCAGCCGGCCGATCGGCACGGAGAGCTTGCCACTGACGGCAGCCGGCGTCAGCTGTGCAAGCGATTCCTCGCGCCGGTTCGGTACCACCCTTACCCACTCGTTGGCCTCCGCCACCATTCCTTCGAGCTCGTCCAGCGGAACGTCCCTGCGCAGCTTGATCGTGAGCGCCTGGCTGTGGCAGCGCATAGCACCGACTCGCACGCAGATACCGTCCACCGGAACCGGCCTGTCGGCGCGGCCGAGGATCTTGTTGGTCTCGGCCTGGCCCTTCCATTCCTCCCGGCTCTGACCGCTGCCGAGGTCCTTGTCGATCCACGGCAACAGGCTGGCGGCAAGCGGATGGCCGAAGCTTGCCTTGGGCAGGTCCGGCGCGCGAATTGCCTCGGTCACCTCGCGGTCGATGTCGAGCGCGCTCGACGCCGGGTCGGCGAGCAGCTTCTTCACGCTGTCGCCTACGCGCGCCATCTGTTGCGCGAGCTCGCGCATGTTCGCAGCGCCGGCGCCGGAGGCCGCCTGGTAGGTCATGCTCGTCATCCACTCCACCAGGTCGTGCTGGAACAGCCCGGACACTCCCATCAGCATCAGGCTGACGGTGCAGTTGCCGCCGATGAAGTTCCTGCCGCCTTTGACGAGCGAATCCTTGACCAGCGGCATGTTGACCGGGTCGAGCACGATCACCGCGTCGTCGTTCATGCGCAGCGCGCTCGCTGCGTCCACCCAGTAGCCCTTCCAGCCGGCGCGGCGCAGCTTAGGGTAGACGTCGTTGGTGTAGTCGCCCCCCTGGCAAGAGACGATCACGGGCAGAGACTTGAGCGCCGCGACGTCGTTCGCGTCCAGCACCGGGCCGCTACTCCTGCCTATGTTCGGGCCCTCGACGCCCGCCTGCGAAGTCGAAAAGAAAAGCGGCTCGAAGTGGTCGAAGTCGCGCTCCTCGCGCATGCGCTGCACGAGTACCGAACCCACCATCCCGCGCCAGCCGACGATACCGACCCTCAACATCATCCCTTCCTCAGAGCGCGGCGACCACCGCGTCGCCCATTTCGTTCGTGCCGGCCAAGCGCGTGCCCGGGGTATGGATATCCGCGCTGCGCCAGCCCTCGCGCAGCACCCGCTGCACCGCGCGCTCGACGCGGCTGGCCGCCTGCTCGACGCCCAGCGAGTAGCGCAGCATCATCGCTGTCGAAAGAATCGTCGCCAGCGGGTTTGCCACGCCTTTGCCGGCGATGTCAGGCGCCGAGCCGTGGATCGGCTCATAGAGCCCCTTGTTGTTCGCGTCGAGCGAAGCCGACGGCAGCATCCCGATCGACCCGGTGAGCATCGACGCTTCGTCGGACAGAATGTCGCCGAACAGGTTGCCGGTCACGATGACGTCGAATTGCCTGGGATTGCGCACCAGCTGCATGGCGCAATTGTCCACGTACATGTGCGACAGGTCGACATCGGAATAGGATCTGCCGACGTCCGTCACCACCTCTTTCCACAGCTCGGTGGTTTCCAGCACGTTGGCTTTGTCGACCGAGCACAGGCGCTTGCCGCGCTTGCGCGCTGCTTCGAATGCAACCTGCGCGATGCGCCGGATCTCACTCTCCCGGTAGCGCATCGTGTTCACGCCCTCGCGCTCGCCTCCGGCCAAGGTCGAGATTCCGCGCGGCTCGCCGAAGTAGATGTCGCCGGTCAGCTCGCGCACGATCAGCATGTCCAGGCCGGCGACAATCTCCGCCTTGAGCGAGGACGCCGCCGCGAGCTCGGGGTAGACCTTCGCGGGGCGCAGATTGGCGAACAATCCGAGCTGGCTGCGAAGGCGCAGCAGTCCGCGCTCCGGGCGCTTGTCGCGCGGCAGGGAGTCGTACTGCGGCCCGCCGATCGCCCCGAACAGGATTGCGTCCGCCTGCTGCGCGAGCTTGAGCGTGGACTCGGGCAGAGGATCGCCTGCGGCCTCGTAGCCTGCCCCGCCGACCGGCGCCTGTTCCAGCTCAAGGCGCAAGCCGTCCTCTCCCAGGCGGCGCAAGACCTTGAGCGCCTGCGCGACGATTTCGCTGCCGATCCCGTCGCCCGGCAAGACCGCGATTTTCATTGCGGCCTACCTGAACAGCCAGGGAAACTGGTCGCGTCGCCTCGTCTCAAAGGCGCGAATCTCGTCGGCGTGCTGCAGCGTCTGAGCAATTTCGTCGAGGCCGTTGAGCAGCGAATGCTTGCGGAAGGGATCGACCTCGAACCTATAGCGGCGCGAGCCGTCGGTGTTTGACACCGTTTGCTGCTCGAGGTCCACCACCAGCCGAAACCCGGGGAACGCCGCGCAGTCGTAGAACAGCGCGTCGACTTCGGCTTCGGCCAGCACTACGGGGAGCAGACCGTTCTTGTAGCAGTTCTCGAAAAAGATGTCGGCAAATGACGGTGCAATCACGCAGCGGAAGCCGTAGTCGAGCAGCGCCCAGGGCGCATGCTCGCGCGAGGACCCGCAGCCGAAATTCTTGCGCGTCAGCAGAATCTCCGCCCCCTGGTAGCGCGCCTGGTTAAGGACGAAGTCCGGGTTGAGCGGCCGCTTGGCGTGATCCATCCCCGGCTCGCCGTGATCGAGATAACGCCAGGCATCGAATAGATTCGGCCCGAAGCCTGTGCGCTTGATCGACTTCAGAAACTGCTTTGGAATGACGGCGTCGGTGTCGACGTTCGCCCGATCGAGCGGTGCTACCAAGCCGTTGAGTTGCGTGAATTTCTTCATCGCGCTCACCCTAGAACGCCGAGCGCACGTCGACGAAGTGCCCCGCGATCGCCGCCGCAGCCGCCATTGCCGGACTGACGAGGTGCGTGCGCCCGCCGGCCCCCTGCCTGCCCTCGAAATTCCGGTTCGAGGTCGAGGCGCAACGCTCGCCGGGATCCAACCGGTCCGCATTCATCCCCAGGCACATCGAGCAGCCCGGCTCGCGCCATTGGAATCCGGCTTCGATGAATATCCGGTCCAGCCCTTCGCGTTCGGCCTGTGCCTTCACCAGCCCGGAGCCGGGCACCACCATCGCAAGGCGCACGCTTTGCGCCACGCGGCGGCCCTTCACCACCGCGGCTGCACTGCGCAGATCCTCGATGCGCGAGTTGGTGCACGATCCGATGAATACCTTATCCAGCCTAATGTCGCTTATGCGAGTGCGAGGCTTGAGCCCCATGTACGCCAGCGCGCGTTCGATTCCATCGCGTTTGGTGGCGTCTTTTTCCCTGTCCGGATCGGGCACCAACTCGTCGACCGGTACCACCATTTCCGGCGACGTACCCCAGGTCACCTGCGGCTTGATCGTTGCCGCATCGAGCGCGACCTCGCGGTCGAACTTTGCATCCGGGTCGCTGTGCAGCATGCGCCAGTAGGCCACCGCCTGGTCCCACTCGGGTCCGCTGGGAGAAAAAGGACGGCCTTTCAGATACTGGATGGTGGTCTCGTCTACCGCAACCATGCCGGCGCGCGCTCCGGCCTCGATCGCCATGTTGCACAGGGTCATCCTGCCTTCCATCGACAGCGCGCGGATCGCGCTACCCGCGAACTCGATCGCGCAGCCCGTTCCGCCGGCAGTTCCGATGCGGCCGATGATCGCAAGCGCAACGTCCTTCGCCGTGACGCCGCGCGTCAGCGCGCCCTCGACCAGCACGCGCATGTTCTTCATCTTCTTGGTGATCAGGCACTGCGTCGCCAGGACGTGCTCCACTTCCGTGGTGCCGATGCCGTGCGCCAGGCAGCCGAAGGCTCCATGGGTGCTCGTGTGCGAGTCGCCGCAGACCACCGTCATGCCGGGCAGCGTCGCGCCGTTCTCGGGCCCGATGACGTGCACGATGCCCTGGCGTTTGTCGAGGAACGGAAAATAGACCTTGGCACCGAACTCGCGCATGTTCTTGTCCAGGGTCTCGACCTGCAAGCGCGCGATCGGGTCGCGGATCCCGTCGATGCCCTGCTCCCAGCCTGTCGTGGGCGTGTTGTGGTCCGCGGTCGCCACCACCGAGCCGGAGCGCCACGGCTTGCGGCCCGCCAGCTTCAGGCCCTCGTAGGCCTGCGGACTCGTCACTTCATGCACCAGATGACGGTCGATATAGAGCAGCGCGGTGCCGTCGGCATCGACATGAACCGTGTGGCCGTTCCAAAGCTTGTCGTAGAGCGTCTGTGCCATGCGTATCCGCGCGCCAGAAAGATCGGTCGAAGCTGCAAATTATCGCACACGCAAGGCGTCGTAGAGCTGCTGCGGTCGCAGCCAAAACGTCAGCGCGGCGCCCACCGCCGCGATGCCGGCGGCAAGCGAGAAGGTCAGCGCGGGCCCGCCCGATTGCCATGCCCAGCCGGCGAGCAGCGCACCCCCGGCACCGCCTCCACCGTAGGCGATGCTGGAAAACAGCGCCTGCCCGCGGGCGTGCGCGGCGGCCGGAAACATTCGCTGCACCGCGACCACCGATGCGGCGTGAAAGGCGCCGAAGGTCGCCGCGTGCAGCACCTGCGCGATCACGAGCACCGTGACGAAGCCCGCAGCCCAGCCGATCGCCGCGAAGCGCACGACCGCAGCGAGCAGGCTGAAGAGCAGGATCGCGCGCAGCGAGAAGCGGCGGAACAGCGCGGGAAGGTAGACAAAGACGAGGATTTCGGCCAGCACTCCGAGCGTCCACAGCGCCCCGATCGACTTGCCGCTGTAGCCCAGGCGCTGCAGGTGCAAGGTGAAGAACGCATACAGCGCCCCGTGCGCGGCGGCCATGCAGAATCCCGCGCCGATCAAGGCGCGCACCGAAGCCGATGCGCGAGCGGCACACGGGCCGTCGCCCTCGCCCGCCGCGGGCGACGCGCCGGCGGCGCGAGGCAGCACGACCGAGGCCGCGAGCGCCGCAAGAGCGAGCACGAGAAGGACGCCGGCCAGCCCGGCCGGCGCATGGGTGTCGAGCCAGGCGCCTACCACCAAGACGGCGACAATGAAGCCGATCGATCCCCAAAGCCTGATCGGGCCGTAATGACCGCTGCGCCCGGCGAGGACCGAGAGCGTGATCGCCTCGACCAGCGGCAGCCCGCCGGCGGAAAAGATGCTCGTTAGCGCAACCAGCAGCGTGATGGCGCGGAAACCGGGCGTGAACGGAATTGCCGCGAAGCCGGCGACAAGAGCCGCGCAAGAAGCCACGACCACGGCGCGGCGCGCGTCGGCCCGGTCCGCGAGCCAGCCCCAGAAGGCCGGAGCGAAGACGCGGGCCAGCTGCGGCATCGCCAACACGGTGGCGATCTCCGTCGGCGGCAGCCCGCGCCCGGCAAGATAGACCGGGAAGTAGGGGGTGAACGCTCCGACGTAGGCGAAGTAGGCGAAGTAGAACACCGCCAGGCGCAGAGCGGCGGGCACGCAGCGTGGCCTCAGGCCGCCACCGCGGGCTTTGCCGCGAAGCGAATCGCGCCGACCACCTCGCGCACCAAGCGCTCGCTGTCGTCGCCGTCTGGCGCGAGCGGCCCCAGGTACCCGCCGAGCAGCAACTCGGCCAGGCCGTGCAGCAGTGCCCACGCGGCCGTCGCGGCACGCCGGCCTTGCTGCGCGTCGCCCAGGCCAGGGATCGAATCCGCCAGCGCCCGCAGCACCGGGTCGGAACGCTGCGCCAATCCGGCGCGCCGCGCGGGCGAGATTTCGCCTGCGTACATGAGTCGATAGCGGCGCGGCTGCGCGAGCGCGAAGCGCAGGTACGCGCGCGCCACTTCGGCCCCGCCCGCGGCACGTGCCTCGCGCAGTGCGGCGCCCAGCTGCTCATGGCCCTGCGCCGCCACTTCGGCCAGCAGCGCCTCGCGATCGGCAAAGTGCCGGTAGGGCGCGCTGTGCGACACGCCCGCGCGCCGCGCGGCTTCGCGCAAGGTGAGGGTTGCCGCGCCGCTCTGATCCAGAATGCGGCCGGCCACGCGCACCAGCTCGGCGCGCAAGTCGCCGTGATGGTAGCTTCGGCGGCGAGATGTTGACATAAGCTACATTCTACTGCACGCTATGTATCCATCGTCAACATAGCACCTGCGGCGACGCGACGCAACAGCGTCGGCTCAGCGCTTCTTCGCGGCCAGCCGGCGTGCGTAGGGATTGCCGCGCGTGCGGAACTCGACCACCAGGGGCGTGCTGCGCAAGCCGAACGCGCTGCGAAAGCGGCCCTCGAGGTAGCGCCGGTAGGTATCCGGCACGTAGTCGAGCGCGTTGCCGTGAATGATGATGCGCGGCGGATTCATGCCGCCCTGGTGCGCGTAGCGCAGCTTGGGCCGCACCAGGCCCTTGCGCGGCGGTGCCTGCTGCTCCACCGCGGCGATGAGCGCCCGCGTAAGCTTGGGCGTCGAAAGCTTGGCCATGGCTGCCGCGTAAGCGGCGTCCACCGAGCGCATCAGCTCGCCCAGCCCCTTGCCGGCGCGCGCCGACACGAAATGGGTCTCGGCAAAGCCGAGAAATCCGACTTTCCAGGCTAGTTCCTGCTTGACCCGCTCGCGCGCCGCCTTGTCCGCGGCGTCCCACTTGTTGACCGCGACGACGACCGCGCGACCGCGCTCCAGGATGTAGCCGGCGACGTGGGCGTCCTGGTCGGTCACGCCCTGCTCCGCGTCGAGCATGAGCACGGCGACGTTCGCCGCCTCGATCGCCTGCAGCGTCTTGACGATCGAGAATCGCTCCACCGCCTCGCCCGCCTTACCGCGCCGCCGCAGGCCCGCCGTGTCAATCAGCGTATAGCGCCGTCCGGCTCGCTCGAATGGGACTTCGATCGGGTCGCGGGTGGTCCCCGGCTGGTCGAACGCGATGACCCGCTCCTCGCCCACCAGCGCGTTTACTAGGGTGGACTTGCCGACGTTGGGGCGCCCCACGATCGCTACCCGCGGGTGACCCTCATCCACCGCTTCGGCGGCCCCGTCGGGCGGCAGTTCCGCTATCACCGCCTCGACCAACTCGCGCACCCCTTCGCCGTGCGCGGCAGAAATCGCCGCCGGCGCGCCTAGACCGAGCTCATGGAATTCCGCGGTCGCCGTGTCAGCGGCGAGCCCCTCGCATTTGTTGACCGCGATCCAGATGCGCTTCTTCAGCTTGCGCAGGCGCGCCGCGATCTCGCGATCCGCCGGAACCAGGCCGCTTCGGCCGTCAACCACGAACACCACCGCGTCCGCTTCGGCCAGCGCCTGTTCGGCCTGGCGCGCCATTTCGAGGAAGATTCCCTCGCGCGCGCCGGGCTCGAGACCGCCGGTGTCGATAACAATGAACGAGCGCTCGCCGAACGTGGCGTCGCCGTAGTGCCGGTCGCGCGTTACGCCGGGGACATCGACCACGATCGCATCCCGGCTGCGCGTGATGCGGTTGAACAGCGTCGACTTGCCGACGTTAGGGCGCCCGACCAGCGCGATGACCGATTTCAAAGCGAAAGTGCGTAAATTTTGCCGTCGAGGGTCTGAACCAGAAACCCGGACGGCAACTTGATCGGCGCGGCGCGGATCGGCCCGCCGCCGGTGGCGAATCGCGCGACGAAGGCGCCCGACTCGCGCGCGAGGAAATGAACGTAGCCTTCCAAATCGCCGACCACGATTTCGCTCCCGAGCGGCAGCGGCAGCGAGGTCTCGCGATTCGCGAGCTTGTCCTGCTTCCACACGCTACGCCCGTCGGTTCTATCGAACGCGTACACCGCGCCCCTGTCGTCGCTCACGTAGGCGTAACGCGCGTCCAGGCTGACGCCGGTAACGGAAGATATCTCGCGCGACCAGATCGGGTTGCCGTTGCGCGCGTCGAAGCAGGCTACCCGCCCCTGGTACGCCGCGGCGCACACTTCCCGGCCCTCTATGGCCGGCAGCCCCTCCACGTCCGTAACCCGCTCGAGCTCGGTGGCGCCGTGGGGCACGGCCACTGTCGCCTCCCAGCGCGGTCCGCCGTTCTCCAGTGCGATCGCGACCAGCTTGCCGCCGGAGAAGCCGGCATACGCCGTATCACCGTCGATGCTCAGGCCCGCCGGCGCCCGAACGATGAGCGAGGCTGGCGCGCGCTGATAGACCCAGCGCCGCTTTCCGTCGTCGCTGCCGAAGGCGAATACGCGGCTGTCGGCGCTGCGCACCAGAACGATCCCGTCGCCGAGCGCGGGGGCCGCAAGCACCTCGCTCGACACACGCGCGCGCCAGCGCAGGCTGCCGTCCTTCGCATCCAGCGCGAACACGACGCCCTCGTCGGACGCGACCACGACCAGTCGTCCGTCGCTGCCGACCCCGCCGGACAGCCGCCCGTCCAGGCTAACGCGCCAGCGGGTCTCGCCGCTGGCCGCGTCGAGCCGCGCCACCGCGCCGTCGCGACCCGCAACGTAGACGCTGTCGCCGGCCAAGGCGGGCCTGAACACGAACGGACCTGCGGGCGGGACGCTCGCCGACCAAAGCACCCGCACGGCCTGCGCGTTATTGATCGGCGTCAGCGGCGCGGGCTTGGGGCCGCTCGGCGCGCTGCCGAACCAGCTCGCGCAACCGCCCAGCGTGGCGGCCGCGACCAGCGCCGCGGGCAGTAGTCTCGTCGCCGTCACCCGCCGAGCGCCTCGAGCCGGATCTGCACACTCTGGCGGAAGGCGCTGTCGTCCTTGCCCGCCTTGTCGAGCGCCGCCTGATACGCGGCCTTGGCCTCATTCGGCTGGTTCTCGGCGACCAGCACGTCGCCCCGCAGCGCCGCGAATTGCGCCGCATAGGCGTCGGCGTGCGGCGCATCCAGCTGCTTGAGCGCCTGGTCGTAGGCCTTCTCGTCCAACAGCAGCGCGGCCAGGCGCAGCCGCGCGAGATCCTTCAGGTCATCGGAGCGCGAGCGCTCGAGCACCCATTCGAGCTGTGCCTTGGCATCCTTCAGCTCGCGATGATCGAAGTAGTAGCGGGCGGCCACCAGCGCCCCCATCGAAGCATACAGCGTGCGCGGATAGCTCTCGGCCAAGGCGCCGCTCGCGTCGCGCATCGTCTTTGCGTCACTGGCCTGCACGGCCCTGGTGAGCATCTCGTACAAAGTGCTCGCTTCGAGCGACTGTTTGTTCTGGTACCAGTTCCAGCCGCGCCAGCCGGCGGCGCCGATCGCGACGGCCAGAATGGCCACGACCACCAGGTTGCCGTGCTCCTGCCACCAGCCCTTCAGCTCCGCAAGTTGCTCCTGCTCCTGGTGATCTAGTGCCATGCTATGTCCTTGCTTTTTGCAATGCATCCGCGAACGCCGCGACGACGCCCGCTCTTGCGATCCGGTACTGAGGCTCGGCCTTGCGCAGGAACTTGAGCGATACTTCGCCGTCGCGCACTTCGTCTGTGCCGACGATCAGCGCGGCCCAGGCGCCGCTCGCGTCCGCCTTTCGCATTTGCGCCTTGAGGCTTCCGCCTCCGGCGTGCTGCACGATCGCGTAACCGGCCCCGCGCAACGCTTCGGCCAGCGTAAGGGCGTACTCCTGCGTTCCGTCGCCGTGGGACAGCAGGTAGGCATCTGGCGGCCTGATCGCAGGCGCGCGGGCCCCGTCGCGCAGCAGCGCGATCAGCCGCTCATTGCCGATCGCAAATCCCGTCGCCGGGGCGGGCTTGCCGCCGAGCTGAGCGAACAATCCGTCGTATCGCCCGCCACCGCACACGGTGCCCTGCGCGCCCAGCGCGTCCGATATCCATTCGAATACCGTGCGGTTGTAGTAGTCGAGTCCCCGCACCAGGCGCGGATTGATCGTGTACGGTACGCCGGCGGCCGCAAGCAGCCGGCGCAGTCCATCGAAATGGGACGTTGATTCTTCGCCGAGATAGCCCATCAGCGCCGGCGCACGCGCCACCACTTCCTGCACCATGGGATTTTTCGAATCCAGCACGCGCAGGGGATTGGCGTGCATGCGCCGCCTGGCGTCGGCGTCGAGCCGACCGGCGTTCGCTTCCAGGTGTCGCACCAGGTCCGCGCGGTAACGCGCACGCTCCTCCGCCGAACCGATGGTGTTGAGCTCGAGGCGGATGCCTTCCAGCCCAAGGTCGCGCCACAGCGCGGCGCACATGACGATATGCTCGGCGTCGATATCCGGGCCTTCCAACCCGAGCGCTTCGACGCCATATTGATGGAACTGCCGGTAGCGCCCCTTCTGCGGCCGTTCGTGGCGGTACATGGCCCCCGCATACCAGAGGCGCTTGGGCCCGTCGTAGAGCAGGTTGTGCTCGATTGCGGCGCGCACGCACGAAGCCGTGCCTTCCGGGCGCAGCGTCAAGTCCTCTCCGTTGAGCTCGTCGCGCCAGGAGTACATCTCCTTCTCTACGATATCGGTAACCTCGCCGATCGCACGCCGGAACAGCTGCGTATGCTCGACCAGCGGCATGCGGATGTTGCGGTAGGCGTAGCGCTCCAGCCAGGATTCGACCCTGGCCTCGAAATCGCGCCACCATACGGCCTCGTCGGGCAATATGTCGTTCATGCCGCGCACGGCTTGGATGTTGGCGCTCATGCTCGCAACGGCGGTCAGGAGACCGCCCTGACCGGAATCTCTTTGCCTTGAACGGTGCGCGGGCGGCGGCGCCGGCTTCCGGGGCCGAAATTCGCGCGCACGTAGTCCTCGACCAGCTGCTGGAATTCCTCCGCGATGCGCTCGCCCTTGAGCGTTACGGTCTTTTCGCCATCGACGTATACCGGCGCGACCGGGACCTCGTTCGTCCCGGGCAGGCTGATGCCGATGTCGGCATGCTTTGACTCGCCGGGGCCGTTCACCACGCAACCCATCACCGCGACCCGCATTTGCTCGACGCCGGGATAGCGCTCGCGCCAGACCGGCATCTGCGCCCGCAGGAAGGACTCTATGCGACCCGCGAGCTGCTGGAAATAGGTGCTGGTGGTGCGACCGCAGCCCGGGCAGGCGCTCACCATCGGCGCGAAGCTGCGCAGGCCCATGGTCTGCAGGATCTCCTGCGCCACCTGCACTTCGCGCGTTCGTTCGCCACCCGGCTCCGGCGTGAGCGAAACGCGGATCGTGTCTCCTATCCCTTCCTGCAGCAGAAGGGCCAGCGCTGCCGCAGAGGCGACAATGCCTTTCGATCCCATGCCCGCCTCCGTGAGACCGAGATGCAGCGCGTAGTCGCAACGCCGGGCAAGGTCTCGATAGACGGCGACCAGGTCCTGGACCTGGCTCATCTTGCATGAGATGACGATGCGGTCCGCGGCCAGCCCCCAGGCCTCCGCCTGGCGCGCGGAATCGAGCGCAGAACGCACCACCGCCTCGTGCATCACGGCTTGCGCATCGAGCGGCTCGGCGCGCGCGGCGTTCTCGTCCATGAGCTTCGCTAGAAGCGCCTGGTCCAGGCTGCCCCAGTTGACTCCGATGCGCACCGGCTTGTCGTAGCGGATCGCGCACTCGATCATGGTTGCGAATTGTTCGTCGCGTTTGGCGCCCTTGCCGACGTTGCCGGGATTGATGCGGAACTTCGCCAGCGCCCGCGCGCACTCGGGATACTGCGTCAGCAGCTTGTGCCCATTGAAATGGAAATCGCCCACCAGGGGCACCGCGCATCCCAGCGCATCGAGCCGCTCGCGGATCGACGCCACCTGGGCAGCGGCTTCGGGGCTGTTGACCGTGATCCGCACCAGCTCCGAACCCGCCTGCGCAAGCGCGTAGACCTGTGCGACCGTGGCCTCCGCGTCCGCGGTGTCGGTGTTGGTCATCGACTGCACCACGATCGGCGCGCCGCCGCCGACCGCCACGCCGCCGATCAGCACCTGGCGCGAAGACCGGCGCGTGGCCGTGGCTGCGCGCGCGGTCATTTGAGCGTGAATCGGGCCACTTCGACCCGGATGTGGGGCGCAAGGTCGAGGGCCTGTCCGTCGTAGGTGAGTTGCACATGCTGCGCATTGCCGATCACCACCGAGAACGGCGGGATGCCCTGAACGACCTTCTCGCTGCCGGCCGGATTGAGCTGCGACAGCAGCAGCTTGCCGGCTCCGTCGCGAATCTCGACCCAGGACTCGGCGTCAAAGTGCAGCACGATGCGCCCCGTGGCCGACGCCGTCGCAGGCGCCGCGGCGGCGGGGCCCTGAGTTTGAACGGGCGGGTTCGGTGTGGAGGAGCTTGCGCTGGCGCTCGCGACCGGGGCCGGCGCTGGAGCCGGAGCGGGCGCCGCGGGCAGCGGTGGACTCGCGCGCAGCGGGCGCGGCGGCGCCTCGAGCGGCGCGCGTGCCGCAGGAACAAAGTTCAAATGCGTCGCACGCGAACGCTCCTGCTGCCAGCCGTAGAGCACGACGGCGGCGACCAGCAGGATCGCCACCGAAAGCACGACATAGGTGATGTTCGAGCGTCTGGAGCCGTCGGAAAACGGCACCGGCTCGCGATAGCGCGTCGCGAGGCGATCCGCGTCCGGGACTTCGAACTTGCCCTCGACCTGACCGAGCAGCGCTTCCGCGTCGAGCTTGAGCAGTCGCGCATAGCTGCGGACCATGCCGCGCGCGAAGGTGCTCCCCGGCAGGTTTTCGAAGCGGCCCTGCTCCAATGCGCCTATCTGACGCGCACCGAACTTGAGCTGTTGCGCAACGTCGTCCAGGGTCAGTCCCTGCGCCACGCGTGCCCGCGCCAGGATCTCGCCCACGTGCTCGCCGTGCGGCTGCGCCTCAACGATCTCCGCCGGCCGCTCGCCGAGGGCAGGCTCTTGGACGGTGCCGCTACTCATAGTCCCCGCGTTGCAATGCCTGGCTCTCGCGCGAGCCGGGGAAGCGGTGGCGCAACTGACTCGCCAGCTTCGCCTCCGCCAATCGCTCGCCGAGCTTGCGCTCCACGCGCAGCGCGAGCCAGAGCGATTCCGCGCTCGGCTCCACGAGGGCATTGAAGCGCGATACGTACTTACGCGCCTCGCTCATGTTGCCCTCCCGATAGCGGATCTCGCCCATTTGCAGCAGCGCCATCGGCTCGTTCGGCTGCAGCCTGAGTGCGCGCTGAAAATACTGCTCGGCATCCTCGAGCTTGTCCTTGCGCATGGAGCACACGCCGGCCGCAGTATAGGAACGCCACGGGGTCGGATAGAGGGGATTGGCGACGGCGCGCATGAAATAGCGGATCGACTCGGTTTCGTGCCCGCTCTGGCACAGGAACCAGCCGTAGTTGTGGTTGATGTCCGGATCGTTCGGCGACAGTTCCAGCCCATGCTCGAAATTCTGCTGCGCAAGCTTCGTTTCACGCAGCTCCATGTACACCAGTCCGAACATGCCGTAGGTGGGGGCATAGTTCGGATCGGCAGCGGCCGCCGTGCGCAATTCCTCCAGCGCGACCGCCATGCTGCCACGCTGGTAGTAAGCCGAGGCCAGCTCAGTATGTATCCGCGCACGGTTGCGCGGGTCGCTGACCTCGCCGACGATGACGCCGGTATCGACTCCGGTCGACGACGACTCCGGCGGCGGGGTGGCGCAGCCGGCAGCGAGCGCAAGAAACGCTGCAGCAACTAGGCCGAACAAATATAGCTTCATGCGCGTAGCTCCGTGATCCTGTGAATCTTGCGGCCGCTGCGACGCGTGCGGTCCGCCACGTCGCCGGCGAGCTGCCCGCATGCCGCGTCGATGCCTTCGCCGCGCGTCTTGCGGATGGTCGCGGTCAACCCCGCGCGTCGCAGGATTTCGGCAAAGGCGCGGATCCTTCCGGGTTGCGAGCGGCGAAATCCGGAATTCGGGAAGGGATTGAACGGGATGAGGTTGAACTTGCAGCGCACGCGCCGGGCGATGGCGGTCAGCTCGCGGGCGTGGTCGTCGCAATCGTTGACCCCCTCGAGCATCACGTATTCGAAGGTTACGAAGTCGCGCGGCGCCTGCTCGAGATAGCGGTTGCAGGCCTTGATCAGCTCGCGCAGCGGATACTTCCGGTTCAGCGGCACGAGGCGGTCGCGCAGAGCGTCATTGGGCGCATGCAGCGAAACCGCGAGCGCGACCGGACATTCAGCGCGCAGCCGGTCCATACCGGGAACGACTCCCGAAGTGGAAACCGTGACGCGACGGCGCGACAATCCGTAAGCGTTGTCGTCCAGCATCAGGCGCAGCGCGGGAATGACCGCGTCGAGATTGAGCAGCGGCTCGCCCATGCCCATCAGAACGACGTTCGTGACGACGCGCCGGCCCTTCGGGTCGCGCGCCAGCAACCGGTTGGCGAGCCACAGCTGGGCGATGATCTCTGCGGTGCTCAGATTGCGGTTGAATCCCTGCTTCCCGGTGGAGCAAAAGGCGCAATCGAGCACGCACCCGGCCTGACTCGACACGCACAAGGTGCCACGATCGTCTTCCGGGATGAAGACGGACTCGATCGAGTTCGCGCCGTCTACCTTCAGCAGCCACTTGCGCGTGCCGTCGGCTGCCACCTCGTCGGCGACGACTGCGGGCGGCTCTACCCGCGCCGCAAGCATGAGCTTGGCGCGCAGATCCTTGGCAAGATCGCTCATGCGCGCGAAGTCCGGCTCGCCGCACTGGTGTATCCAGCGCAGCACTTGCCGCGCACGGAACGGCTTCTGGCCCAAGCGCGCGAAATAGCGCTCCATGGCTTGCGCATCGAAATCCAGCAGGTTGTCGTTCATCACCGCACTGTGACCCGCTTCAGCGGGAAAAGGTCTCGCATGCCGGAAAAAAATACCCGATCTCGGTGCGCGCCGTGTCCGGCCCGTCCGAGCCGTGCACCGCGTTGGCATCGATCGAAGCCGCGAAATCGGCTCGGATCGTGCCCTTTGCCGCCTTCCTCGGGTCGGTAGCGCCCATCAGCTCGCGGTTCTTGGCGATCGCAGCCTCGCCTTCCAGCACCTGCACCAGCACCGGACCCGAAATCATGAAGTCGACCAGATCGCGGAAGAAAGGTCGCTCGCGGTGCACCGCGTAGAAGCCTTCGGCCTGCGCGCGCGACAAGTGCATCATGCGCGCCGCGATGATCCTGAGACCCGCTGCCTCGAAACGCGCGCAGATCTGGCCGATGACGTTCTTCTTCACCGCGTCCGGCTTGATGATCGACAGCGTCCGCTCGAGCGCCATTCCTCGTTCTCCCTCGCAAGCTTCAAAAAGCAAAGCTTGAATTCTATCACGGCGCGGTTCCGAATCGCGTAAATTCAATGAGTTGCGTCGTCGCCGGAATACCATTGCGGCACCAGTCCGGCGCCTCCGGCAGCGGTCCGATAGCGCACGTCGACGCCGATCCCGGGCACCCAGACCAGGTCTTCGCCGCAGAACAGCAGCGGCACGCGGTCACGCTGCCACGGCGGCAACCCCGCCTCCTGGAACAGGTTCTTGAGCGTACGGCGCGGCCGCCGCGAATCGGGCTGCAGCCGCTCGCCCCCGCGACGCAAGCGCAGCTGGACCGGCCGGTCGCGCAGCTTCGCGAGCGCGACGCCGGCCCCGCGCACGCGCTCGAAGCGCATCTCGCCGCCGAGCGAGGGCAGCGCGATGCGGCGCTGGCCGGTCCAGCGCACCGGTCCGAACGCGGCGGGCGCGCGAGCGAGACGCTCCAGGCGCAGCTCGCCGCGGTAGACCCGCAGCACCGCGCCGTCGTGCGCGAACTCCACGCGCGCCGCGGACGCCGCGCCCGTCAGCTGACGCAGCATTTCAGCCAGCCGCCGCGTCGCCGGGGGCCGCAGTCCATGCGCTGCAAGATACTCGCGCAGCAGCACCCCGGCCGCCGGCGCAGGCCGCCCGCTCAGCTCGGCGACCCGCAGCCGGTGCGTCGGGCGTGCGCCGGCAAATTCGCGCAGCAAGGCATCCGCATCGGAGAAATGCTGCGCCGCGCGCCCGAGCGCCTGGCGCCATCGCGGGTAGCGCTCCTCGAGCAGCGGCGCGACCCGCAGGCGCAGGAAATTGCGCGCATGCACCGGATCTCGGTTGGATTCGTCGTCGACCCACTGCAGGCCGTGGGCCTGCGCGTAGCGGATCACTTCGGCGCGCGGCACCTCGAGCAGCGGCCTCAGCAGCGGTTTTGCGCCGAGCCTGCCGAGCGACGGCATCGCGCTCGCGCCCCTGACGCCGGCTCCGCGCAAGAGGCGCAACAGGACAGTTTCGGCCTGATCGTCGAGTTGGTGCGCCAGCGCCACGACGTCCGCCCGCACGCGCGCTAGGGCCGCGCGCCGGGCATCCCGCGCGGCGGCCTCCAGTCCCTTGCCACGCTGCGAGCCGATGTCCACTCGCAGGGTGCTTAGCGGAACGCGCCAGTCCCGGCACAGCTTGCGGCAGAAACGCGCCCAGGCGTCCGCGTTGGGGCTGATACCGTGATGAACGTGCACCGCGCGCAACCTGTAGCCGTGCGCGGGCGCGAGCGTGCGCAGCACATGCAGCAGCACCGTCGAGTCGGCGCCTCCAGAAAAACCCACGGCGATCGTCTTGTCGCGCAGGGCAAGCGCGCCGAGCAGGCGCTGCGCCGCAGCGAGCGGCCCGGCGCGGCGCTCAGCGCTCGACGACTTCCTTGTACTTGCCATGGCCCATGAGACGCTCGAGGCGTTCCTCGACGAGCTCCTTCGGCTTCTTTCCCTGGACCTGCTTGAGCGCCTCGGCGAGCGCCTTCTTGACAGCCTGGCCGGTCGCCTGCGGGTCGCGGTGTGCGCCGCCGAGGGGCTCGGCGACGATCTTGTCGATCAGGCCGAGCGTCTTCAGCCGGCTTGCCGTGATACCGAGTGCGTCGGCCGCCTCGGGCGCCCGCTCGGCGCTACGCCACAGAATCGACGCGCAGCCCTCCGGCGAGATTACGGAGTAGGTCGCGTACTGCAGCATGAGCACGACGTCGCCGACCGCGATCGCGAGCGCGCCCCCGGAGCCGCCCTCGCCGATCACCGTGACGATGACCGGCGTCTTCAGGCCCGCCATGACGTACAGGTTGCGGCCGATGGCTTCGGACTGGCCGCGCTCCTCGGCGTCGATGCCCGGATATGCTCCGGGTGTGTCGACGAAGGTGAACACCGGCAGACGGAATTTTTCGGCCAGTTGCATCAGGCGCAGGGCCTTGCGGTAGCCCTCGGGCTTGGGCATGCCGAAATTGCGCACGATCTTCTCTTTCGTGTCGCGTCCCTTCTGGTGCCCGATCACCACGCAAGGCTCGCCGTTGAAGCGCGCCAGCCCACCGACGATCGAGGCGTCGTCGGCGAATGTCCGGTCGCCGTGCAACTCCTCGAACTGGGTGAACAGCATGCCGACGTAATCGAGCGTGTACGGCCGCTGCGGGTGACGCGCCACCTGCGCCACCTGCCAGGGATTGAGCTTGGCGTAGATTTCCTTGGTGAGCGACTGACTTTTCTTCGTCAGCCGCGCGATCTCCTCGGAAATGTCGACCGCGGAGTCGTCCTGCACGAAGCGCAGCTCTTCGACGCGCTGCTCGAGCTCGGCGATCGGCTGCTCGAAATCGAGGAAGGAGGTCTTCATCGGTGCGGCATTCTACGCCCATGCAGACGGGCTAGTACTCCACCGGAACGGGATCGAGTGAGCGCCAAAGGTACCAGGTGGCGACGGATCGCCAAGGCGCCCAGGTCCGCGCGATGCGGCGGATTCCGGACTCGCCGACTCTGCGCCCGTTGCGATAGCCCAGGCTTACCCCGCGCTGCAAGCCGAGATCGTCGACCGGCAACACGTCGGGCCGCAGCAGGCTGAAAATGAGCAGCATCTCGGCCGTCCAGCGTCCGATGCCCCTGATCTCCACCAGCTCGGCAATGACATCCTCGTCGTCCATTGTCTGCCACCGCGTCGGCACGATGCGCCCGGAGACGAAATGCGCCGCCAGGTCGGCCAGGTACTCAACCTTGCGCCGCGACAGACCGCACGCGAGGAGTCTCTCTGGTCTCGCCTCGAGCGCGTGTTCCGGCGTCACCGCGGGAAGCGCGTCGAGCAATCTGTTCCAGACGGCTTGCGCAGCCTTGACCGAGATCTGCTGTCCCACGATCGAGCGCGCGAGCGTATGGAACGGATCTCCCCGCGGCACGAGGTGAATGCGCGGATAACGCCGGATGATCGCACCCAGCACCGGGTCGCTGCGCGACAGCTCGCGCTTGGCCTTGTCCCAGTAGACGGGTTTCACGAATGAGCGAGCGGAAGATTGAGCAGCAGGTTCTGCGGCTTCAAGCGCACGACGTCGTCTTCGTCGCAGGACAGGGCGAGATACACCGGCCGCCCGGCAAGCTCCGGCCGCAGGTCTTGCGGAGCCTCGAAGTCCATGCGCATGAGCGCGAGAATCCGGCGCATTCTTCCCTGCTCGACCTCCCCGCCGTGCCACAGCTCGTTCAGGATGGCGGTCGATTCCGCGTCGAGCCCGATGTGCCAGGCCCACTTGCGCTCGTCGATGCTCCTGAGCGGCCTGATCGCGGCGCGCACGCCGATGAGATGGGCCACCCACGCCTCGAGCACGCGGCACAGAGCGTCCAGGCCCGCGTGACCGTAGTCGAGGCTGAGCACGGTATCGAAGCGCGACTCGCGTTCCCAATAGGTTGCGCTGTTGTGCCGGTCGAGAACGTCCAGATCGACCTTGCCCAGCGCGCCCTGCGCCTCGACGATGAGCCGGCCGATTCCGCCGTAGCGTGTCCCGACCGCATGCATCTCGATCATTTCCAGGTCCGCGACCAGCACATGCCCGTCGCGCAGCGTCGCCTTCTGGTCGCGGAACAACAGCTCTGCCGCGCGCAGCTGCAGCGGGTCGTCGCAAGCCTCCAGCAGATTGCGCAGGATCACGTGTGCAAGCTGCTCGATGAACAGCGGCGGCAGGTCGATATCGCCTTTGAACAGGTTCATGTAGCAGCCCTCGACCGTGCCGGCCTCGAGCAGGCGCTGGCGGAAGCGCAGCAGGATGCGATAGTTGTCGCGCGCGTCCTGGTCCGATATGGCGTCGACCTCCCGTTGCGCGACCGCGCGCCGCGGATCGTCCATCAAGGCCGCATGGAGCCGCAACTCCGCGTCGCACGAGTCCTCGACCGGATGAATTTCCGGCCGCAGGTAATACGCGCGCAGGAAGTCGTCGGTCACCTGCAGACGACCCTCGGCGTCGCGTCGCAGGAGATGAAACCCGCTGCTGCGCCAGAATTCGGGCACGGCGGCTGCGGCGGCCGCGCCGGCTAGGCCGGCGC
>DATIZK010000008.1:0-20671 GCA_035517095.1 Burkholderiales bacterium | reverse complement strand
GTCGTCGCCGGGGAACAGCATCAGAATCCGCTTGGGCTTCTGGTCCGCCGAGGCCATCGACAGCAGCACCGGCTCGTCGACGCCGCTGCGCACCGCGACGTGCACGATCTCCTCGTAGGGCGCGGCGCTGGCGCGCACGCGCTCGATCAGGGTGTCGGCGCGCGCCGCCGAGGCGGCGAGCGCGAGCGCGGCGCAAAGCGCGAGGCGTTTCATTTCTTCCTCCTGAAGTGCAGCGGGAAAAGGCGCTCGACCACCGGACCGTCGGCGGCCCAGGCCTTGCAGCCGTCGATGAAGTAGGGCTTCTTCCTGGCCGTGTCGGGCGCGGCCTCGGTCGCGACCTTGCCCGCCTTGGGCCAGCTGCCCATGGTCTGGAACGCGACCGTCGCCGCCGGCATCAGCAGCTCCTTGAGATGAGTGCAGCCCTTGGTGCCGCCGACCGCGTCCTGCACCGCGCGCCGCCAGCCGCCGCCGACCTTGGCGCCGACCAGGCGCTCGAACGCCGGTGCGACGCTGAAGCACGGATCGTAGGGCGCCTCGTTGGTCGCCACCTCGATCGCGCGCACCGTCATCTCGCGATCGAGCGTCAGGCGCAGCTGCATGTCGTGCACGTGCATGCCCGCCGCGCGCAGGCCGCGGTAGGGCTCCTCGACCGCGTAGGTCTTCTGGTCGACGATGCTCGCCTCGATGTCGAACAGCCCGTCGTCGCGCTCGTAGCCTTCGCAGCGGATGCTGCGGGTGTGCAAATGGCGCCGCGGCGCGGCAGGAGAGAGTCCCATTGCGAAGTCCAGAAAAGGTCCGGCGTCAATTATGCTCAAAATTCGCGCCGCGCGGTCCCATCCGCGGCCGCCAATCGGGCGTAGACTTTCGGCAGGCTACAACGAAGGGCACGATGCCGAAGATCGCCAAGTTCGCACTGGCGTGCCTGCTTTGCATCGGCGTGATCGGCGCGCTTGTGCTCGCTGTGCAACGGATGATTTGCCCGGCCTACCTGCCGTTCGGCCTTTCGAGCTGCAAGGAACAGAGCAAGGCCTAGCGATCGAGAAACCGGGTTTCTCAGGCGCCTTCGACGATTCGCACGTCGCGCTCGGCGGCGTCGCCCAGCACGCGCAGCGCCTCCTGGTAGCCGGGGCTGTCGTGCGCGGCCATCGCCGCCTTCGCGCTGTCCCACTCGGTGATCACGGTGCGCTGCATGAGCCCGTGCTCGTAGACCTTCGCCGGCGCGCCGCGCGCGAGGAACCTGCCGCCCGCGGCGGCGATCGCCGGCCCGGCCAGCTTGGCGTAGGCCTGCAGCTTGTCCTGGTTGGAAATCGCGCGGTAGCAGGTGATCCAGTAAGCCTTTGCCATCTTGGTTTCCTTTCTCTATCGATCAAGCAAGGGTTTCGTGCGCGTAGGCCGCCGGCCAGCTCAGGCGGTGCCCGGTGCTGGCCGCGAACCGGTCCAGGTCCTCGGGCGTGTCGACGTCCAAGGCGTAGCGCTGGTTGTCGGTGTCGAGCCAGTGCACGCGCTCGGGGTGCTGCTCGCGCCACTTGCGGCAGGCAAGGTCGGCGTCTCCGGCGAGCCACGCTTCGCGCAGCGCGGCATCGAACATGACGGGGTTGCCCGGCGCGGTCCCGCCCTCGGCGCGCAGCACGCGCGGCACGACCATGGCCGCCTCGCCGCGCTTTCTGAACGCGCTGATCAGGGCGACGATGTCCTGCGCGTCGATCAGCGGCTGATCGGCGAGCGCGACGATCACCGCATCGAGCCGCGGCGAGAGCGCGCTCAGCCCGTGCCGCACGGAGGAGGCCTGTCCGTCGTCGGGCGAGGGGTTCCTCACCAGCGTGATCGGAAAGGGCCGCACCGCGGCTTCGACCGCCTCCGCGTGGTGGCCCAGCACCAGCGCGACTTCGTCCACCCCCGCGCCCGAGAGCGCGATCAGCTGGCGCAGCACCAGCGGCACGCCGCCCAGCTCGAGCAGCGCCTTCGGGCGCCCGCCCATTCGTTCTCCCGCGCCGGCCGCGAGCAGCACCGCGCCCACCGTCATGCGGCTGTACAGCCCGTTCTGCTTGAACATGCATCCCATCCGCGGACTCCTTCAGTGCAGCGCCTCGATCAGCTCCCGCAGCACCGCGCGCAGGCTCGCGAGGTCGCCTCCGGGCGCGAGCAGGTCCAGGTGCGGCAGCGCGGCCTGCATGCCCTGGCAGGTCGGCGCGTACCCCGCCCGATGGCTCAAGGGGTTGATCCAGACCACGCGCCGTGCCCGGCGCCGCAGCTGCGCCAGCGCGGCGGAGAGCCGCTGCGGCTCGCCGGTGTCGTAGCCGTCGCTCAGAATGATGACCGCGGTGCGCCCGTGCACGACGCGCGGCGCGTGCTCGCGGTTGAACTGCTCCAGGCTCTCGCCGATGCGCGTGCCGCCCGCCCAGCCCTGGGCGATGAGGTGCAGCCGCTCCTGGGCGCGCCAGGGATCCGGGTCGTGCAGGGCCTGCGACACCGCGGTGACGCGGGTGTGGAAGATGAAGCTGTGCACGTCCGCGAGCTCGTTCGCGAGCGCGCGCGCGAGGCGCAGGTAGAAGAAGCTGTACAGCACCATCGAGCGGCTGACGTCGATCAGCAGCACCAGCCGCGGGCGCACGCTGCGATGGTTGCGCCACAGCAGGTGGAACGGGGTGCCGCCGCTCGCCACGCTGCGCCGGATCGTCGCCGGCAGGTCGAGCCGCCGCCCGCGCCGCGCGCGCGCCTCGCGCCGCAGCCGGACGTGCTTGAGCTGGCGCGCCAGGCGCCGCATCAGCGCCTCGATCTCGAGCGCGTGCCCGCGCTCTGCCAGCGCGCTGAAGTCGGCCGAGCCGAGCGCCTCCTCGCGGCTCGCGGCGCGGCGCGGCCGCAGGTCCTCGTCGTCGGAGCGCTCGCCCTCGGCCTCGCCGCCGGGGTGCGCGGCGCTCTGCGCGCCCTCGCCCGCGTCGCGCCGCTGGGGCGCCTGCCAGCGGTTGGCGGGCAGGAACCAGGAATCGAACAATTCGTCGAAGCGCCGCCATTCGTCGCCGCGGCGGCACAGCAGCGCCTTCAGGCTCCAGCGCAGCACGTCCCGGTCGAGCACGCCGGAGCGCTCGGCCGTGCGCAGCGCCTGCACCGCGTCGCCGCCGCCGATGCCGAAGCCGTTGGCGCGCAGGAAGCCCGGGAAGCCGGCGAGGCGCTCGCCCGCGCTCAGCACGCCGCCGCCAGGCGCGCCACCACCTCGCGCGGGAAAGCGACGCGGTCGTCGCGCGTCTTGATCAGGGCGCTGAGCGTATCCATGATGCGCTCGGCACCGTCGATGTCGATCGCCGAGATGCCCAGGCGCAGCAGCGCGGCGGTCCAGTCGAGCGTCTCGGCGATGCCGGGCTTCTTCTGCAGCTCGATGCGGCGCACGGCCTGGACGAAGGCGACGATCTGCTGCGCCAGCTGGCTTTCCGCCTCGGGCGCCTTCTTGCGCACGATGGCGAGCTCCTTGTCGTAAGCGGGATAGTCGATGTACTGGTACAGGCACCTGCGGCGCAGCGCGTCCGAGAGCTCGCGCGTGCCGTTGGAGGTGATCACCACCAGCGGCCGGGTCGTCGCGCGCACGGTCCCCAGCTCCGGGATCGAGATCTGGAACTCCGACAAGAGCTCCAGCAGGTAGGCCTCGAAGGCCGCGTCCGCGCGGTCGATCTCGTCGATCAGCAGCACCGGCGCCCGTTCCGCCGAGATCGCCTCGAGCAGCGGACGCTTGAGCAGGTAGCGCTCGGAGAAGATGTCCTGCTCCTTCTGCGCCAGGTCCTTCGCGCCCGCGCGCTCGTCGTGCTCGAGCAGCTTGATCGCGAGCAGCTGGCGCTGGTAGTTCCACTCGTACATCGCGGCGTGCGCGTCCAGCCCTTCGTAGCACTGCAGGCGGATGAGCCGCGTGGCGTTGATCTGCGCCAGCACCTTCGCGACCTCGGTCTTGCCCACGCCGGCGTCGCCCTCGAGCAGCAGCGGCCGCTCGAGGTCGCGCATCAGCAGCAGCGCCGCCGCGAGGCTCGGCTCGGCGATGTAGCCGGCACGCGCGAGGTCCTGCTGCAAGGCGGCGATGGCGAGCGCGCGCTGCGAGTTCATGCCTCGATTCTAGGCGCCTTTGCCGCCGAACAGCGAGCGCAGCCAGCCCCTGATCACGGCCCAGGCGAGGGCCAGCGCGTTTAGGGGTTTGCCCTCCGCCTGCCGCGGCGCCTGCGCGAGGCGCGCGGCGAAGTTCGCGGCGAACTGGCCGAGCACCTGGTCGGACACCGGGCCCATCAGGCGCGCGCCGAAGCTCGCCGCCTTGCCGCTCATGGAGACCTCGCTCTCGCCGGCCAGGCTGCACGAGCTGGCGTCCTGCGCGTTCACGCGCGCAGTCAGGTCCATCGTGGCGGCCGAGGTTCCGGTCGTGTCGGTGCCCTTGGCGAACAGCTGCAGGGTGCGCGTGGACGGGTCGATGCGCTTGACTTCGATCTCGCCCCGGAACGACAGGCTCGCGGGCCCGACCTTGACGCTTACCGTGCCCTTGTAATGCGTGGCATCGACCTGCTCGGTGATCTTCGCCCCGGGCATGCAGGCGGCGACGCCGGCGACGTCCTGCAGCAGGGCCCAGGCCGCATCGGCCGGGGCCGGCATCGGGAACGTCTTCTCGAGCCTTACCTTCATCGGGCTCCTGGCGTCATCGCTTGTTGACGCCGAGCGCCTTGCACTGCTGCCACACCCGCCAGGCGCTGTGGGGCATGTCCATGTGCGTCACGCCGAGGTGGGCGAAGGCGTCGATCACGGCGTTGCTGAAGCACGGGATGCCGCCGACGTGCGGCGACTCGGCCACGCCCTTGGCGCCCAGCGGATGGTGCGGGCACAGCGTCACGGTGTGATCGGTCTCCCACTTCGGCGTCTCGACCGCGGTCGGCAGGAAGTAGTCCATCAGGCTGTTGCCCAGGTGGTTGCCGCTCTCGTCGAACGGGATCTGCTGGCCCATCGCCACCGCGAAGGCCTCGGTCAGGCCGCCGTGGATCTGGCCCTCGATGATCATCGGGTTGATGCGCGTGCCGCAGTCGTCGAGCGCGTAGAAGCGCCGCACCTTGGCTTCGCCGGTGAACTTGTCGATGTCGAGCACGCACAGGTACGCGCCGAAGGGAAAGGTCAGGTTGGGCGGATCGTAGTAGGTGATGGCGTTCAGCCCCTGCTCCATGCCCGCGGGCAGGTTGCCGGTGTGCGCCACCATGCACAGCTCCTTCATGGTCTTGGCCTGGCCCGGGTTGCCCTTGACCTTGAAGCGGTCGATCTCCCATTCGAGGTCGCCCTCGCTCACTTCGAGCAGGTGCGCGGCGATCTTCTTCGCCTTTTCCTTGATCTTGCGCGCGGCGACCGCGGTGGCCGCGCCCGACACCGGGGTCGAGCGCGAGCCCCAGGTCCCCGCGCCGTAGGGCGACTTGTCGGTGTCGCCTTCCTCGACCACGATGTCGGAGGCCGGCAGGCCGAGCTCGGTGGCGATGATCTGGGCGTAGGTGGTCGCGTGCCCCTGGCCCTGGCTCATGGTGCCCAGGCGCGCGATCACGCCGCCGGTCGGATGGACGCGGATCTCGCAGGAATCGAACAGGCCCACGCCGAGGATGTCGCACACCTTGGTCGGTCCGGCGCCGACGATCTCGGTGAAAGTCGAGATGCCGATTCCCATCAGCGTCGGGGATTTCGGGTCGGCGCGCTTGGCGGCCTGCTCCTTGCGCAAGCCCTCGTAGTCGACCGCCTTCAGCACCTTGTCCAGCGCGGTGTGATAGTCGCCCGAATCGAGCGTCCAGCCGAGCGAGGTGGTGTACGGGAACTGCTCCTTCCTGACGAAGTTGCGCCGGCGGATCTCGGCCTTGTCGATGCCGAGCTTGAGCGCCAGCACGTCCATCATGCGCTCGATGAGGTAGATCGCCTCGGTCACGCGCAGCGAGCAGCGGTAGGCCACCCCGCCCGGCGCCTTGTTGGTGTAGACCGCGTCGACCCGCGCATAGGCGTTGGGGATCGCGTACGAGCCGGTGCAGATCGAGAACAGCCCCGCGGGCAGCTTGGTCGCCGAGACGTGCGAGTTGAACGCGCCGTGGTCGGCCAGCGCGGTGAAGCGCAGCCCCTTGATGCGGCCGTCCTTGTCCGCCGCGAGCTCGCCCACGCAGTGGTAGTCGCGCGCGAAGCCGGTGGTGGAGATGTTGTCGATGCGCGACTCGATCCACTTGATCGGCACCCCGGTGACGATCGAGGCGACGATCGCGACCACGTAGCCCGGGTAGACCGGCACCTTGTTGCCGAAGCCGCCGCCGATGTCGCCGCCGACGACGCGGATCTTGCTCTCGGCGATGCCCGAGAGCATCGCGAGCACGGTGCGCACCAGGTGCGGCGCCTGCGAGGTGATGTAGACCGTGAGGTAGCCGGTGGCCTTGTCGAACGAGGCCACGCAGCCGCAGGTCTCGAGCGGGCAGGGGTGAACGCGCGGGTTGAGGATCTCCTCGCGCACCGTGACCTGCGCGCTCTTGAACGCCGCGTCGGCGGCCGCCTTGTCGCCCGCCTCCCAGGTGAAGATGTGGTTCGGGTGCGTGCGCGGGCCGTGGCCGACCTCCTTCTTGTCCTGGATGTCCTCGCGGATGACCGGCGCGCCGGGCGCCATCGACTTCTTCGGGTCGACGATCGCCGGCAGCTCCTCGTAGTCGACCTCGACCAGCGCGGCGCCGTCGTAGGCGGCGAAGCGGTCGGTGCCGAGCACCATCGCGACTTCCTGGTACTGGAAGCAGACCTTCTTGTCGGCCAGCACCGCCTGCACGTCGCCGCCCAGGGTCGGCATCCAGTGCAGCTTGACCGGCTTGAGGTCGTCGGCCGTGAGCACCGCGACCACGCCGGGACAGGCGAGCGCCTTGGCCTTGTCGATCTTCCTGATACGCGCGTGCGCGTAGGGGCTGCGCACGACGGCGCCGAACAGCATGCCCGGCAGCTTGATGTCGTCGATGTAGCTGCCCTGGCCGCGGATGAACTTCGCGTCCTCATTGCGCAGCATGGACGTGCCAATGCCTTGCAGCTTGTGTTCGCGATCCTTCAGTTCGGCTGTCTCGCTCATGAGAGTTCTCCGTTAGCGCGCGGCCGCGAGCTTTTTCGCCGCGGACTGCACCGCCTTGACGATGTTCTGGTAGCCGGTGCAGCGGCACAGGTTGCCGGAGATGCCGCTGCGGATGTCCTGCTCGCTCGGGCTCGGGTTCTCCTTCAGCAGCCGGTAGGCGCGCGTGATCATGCCCGGGGTGCAGTAGCCGCACTGCAGGCCGTGCTCCTCGTGGAACGCCTGCTGCAGCGCGTGCAGCGCGCCGCCCTGTTCCATGCCCTCGATGGTGGTCAGCTCCGCGGCCTCGCACTGCACCGTCAGCACGGTGCAGGATTTGACCGACATCTGGTTCAGGTCGACCGTGCAGGCCCCGCAGTGCGAGGTCTCGCAGCCGATGTGCGGGCCGGTGTGCGCGAGCCTCTCGCGCAGCGTGTAAATGAGCAGCTCGCGCGGCTCGACCGTGACCTCGACCGGCTTGCCGTTGAGCTTGAACGAAACCTTCCTCGCGATCGCCATGGCTCCTCCCGTGCTATCCCTTGGCCCGCGCGTGCGCCGCCTGCAGCGCGCGCCGCGTCATCTCGCCGCACATGGCGACCTTGTACTCGGCGTCCCCGCGCTGGTCGGGCGTGGGCTGGCAGATGCCCATCGCCAGGCGCGCGGCCTCGTTCAGGCTCGCGTCGTCGAGCGCCTTGCCCGCGAGGTAGGCCTCCGCCGCGCGCGCCTTGAGCACCGTAGGCCCGGCGTTGGTGAGCGCGATCGCGACCCTGGCGACGCTCCTGCCCTTCATCTGCAGCATCACCGCGGTGGCGGCGGTGGCGAAATCGCCCGTCTTGCGCTTGAGCTTCTGGTACGACCAGCCGCTGCCCGCGGGCGGGAGCGGGATGCGGATCTGCGTCAGGATCTCGTCCTCGGCGAGCTGGGTCGAGTACAGGCCGAGGAAATAGCCGTCGGCCTTGACCACGCGCTCGCCTTTCGGACCGGTGAGCACGAACGAAGCGTCCAGCGCCAGCATGAGCGCGGGCTGGTCGTTGGCCGGATCGCCGTGCGAGATGTCGCCGCCGATGGTGCCCTTGTTGCGCACCTGCGGATCGGCGATCCAGCCCGCGCCCTCGACCAGCAGCGGGACCTTCTCGGCCAGCAGCTTCGAGCGCAGCAGCTCGGCCTCGGTGGTCATGGCGCCGATGCGCACCTCGTTGCCCGCCTCGGAGATGCCGCGCAGCTCGGCGATGCGGCCCAGGTCGACCAGGTGCGCCGGCTCGGCGAAGCGCAGCTTCATCATCGGCAGCAGGCTGTGGCCGCCGGCGAGCAGCTTGGCCTCGGGGCCGAGCTGACCGAGCAGCCTGACCGCGTCGGCCACCGAGCGCGGCGCGTGGTAATCGAAACCAGCGGGAATCATCGGTCCTCCTCCTGTTCGAAGCGCGGCGCGGCGAAGATCTCTTGAGCTTTGTCGCCGCGGACGCGGCGACGAGCGCAGACTTTTTATCTCGGCCGACGATACTCCAGCGTACGACCGGCAGCAAGGCGCAGGCCGATCCAGGCGCGGTAGATCGTCACGCTCACCACCATGCCCCAGACCATGCCGCCGATCATGCCGCCGAGCATCTCCGGCACCCCGCCCACGGTGCCGATCCAGGCCGCGACCCGGTAGTAGGCCATCACCCCGGCGACCATGCCGAGCATCATCCAGCCCGAGCAGGCGACGTTCTGCACGAAGCGGGCGCAGAACTGGCGCCGGCAGCCCGGGCGCACGCGCCGCAGCCAGGCGAGCGCGCCCAGGCCGCCCGCGGCCATGCCCAGGTGCATCGCCGGCAGCCACGCCAGGTGCAGCCGCGCCACGGCGAGGAAGTCGGGCGCGCTCGCGGCGCACATGGTGGCGATCGCGGCCAGCCCGGCGTTGTGCGCGTCGATCGCCAGGCCGCCCAGCATGCCGAGCGTGCCGAGCAGCATCATCGCCTGCGGCGCGGTGACTCCCACCCGCGCCGGGCGCAGCCAGCCGAGCGCCGCGAACCCGGTCAGCACCGAGAACGCGGTAAGCGCGAGCCAGATCATGTCGCTCGCTTGCTGCAGTGCGGCAAGCTGCCACCACCAGGCCGCCCCGAGCACCACCAGCGCGCTCGCCGCCATCGTGTGGCGGCGGATCGTCCCGGCGAGCGACAGCGCGAGCCCGTTCATGCGGCCAGCTTGTACCACAAAACCGCGCACGTCAAAGAAGCGGCGGAGTAGCATTTGCACCCCCCGACCCTGAGGAGGAGCGGCCATGGCAAGCACCGATCAATACCTGAAGCACAACAAGCAGTACGCGGCCGGCGAGGCGAAGCACAAGCCGACCTACCCCGGAAAGCAGCCGATCAATCCGGCCAAGCGCGTGGCGGTGCTCGCCTCGTGCGCGGCTTCATCTACGACGTCGATACCGGCAAGCTCGAGGAAGTGAGCTATCCGGGCGCCATGGGATCGATCGGTTGACCACGCTGCACGCACGCGCCGACGCGTCGATAATCGCGGCCGACGCGCTGCGCCACCTGTGCGCCGCGGTGCTCGAGGCCGCCGGCGCGCGTGCCGCGGACGCGGCGGCCTGCGTGAAGATCCTGATCGACGCCGAGCTGATGGGGATCTCGACCCACGGCGCGGTGCGGGTGCCCGACTACGCGCGGCGGCTGCGCGGCGGCGGCATCGACGCGCACGCGCTGCCCAAGCTCGAGCGGCGCGCGCCCTCGCTCGCGCTGGTGGACGGCGCCAACGCGCTCGGCCCGGTGGTCGGCCTGCGCGCGCTCGAGGCGGGCCTGGAGATGGCGCGCGAGAGCGGGATCGCCTACGTCGGCTGCCGCGCGAGCAACCACTTCGGCGCCATCGCGCCCTACGGCCGCATCGCCTGCGAGGCCGGGTTCGTCATGCTGGCCGGCACCAACGCCTCGACCACCATGCCGCCCTGGGGCGGCAAGGCGCTGCGGCTGGGCAACAATCCGCTTTGCGTCGCCGCGCCGGGCGCGGACGGCGAGCACTTCATCCTCGACATGGCGATGAGCGTCGCCGCGCGCGGCAAGATCCGCGCCGCGCTCAAGGCCGGCAAGCCGATCCCCGAGGGCTGGGCCGCCGACCAGGACGGCCGCCCGACCACCGACCCGGCCGCGGCGCTCGCGGGCTTGCTGCTGCCCTTCGGCGCGCACAAGGGCTCGGGCCTGTCGATGGCGGTCGACCTGCTCTCGGGCGTGCTCTCGGGGGCGCGGTTTCTGACCGACGTGGTGAGCTGGGTCGACAACGCGACCGAGGCGCAGGGCACCGGGCACTTCTTCCTGCTCATCGACCCCGCGCGCCTCACCGGGCGCGAGGCCTACGCGGCGGCGATGGCGCGCTTTCGCGCGCTGATCAAGCAGACCCCCGCCGCCGAGCCTTGCGCGCCGGTGCTGCTGCCGGGCGAGCGCGAGCTCGCGCGCCGCGCCCAGGCGCTTTCGCACGGGGTCGAGCTGCCCGCGGCGCTGCTGGCGGAGCTGCGCGCGCAGCTGAGCGCGGCGCGGCGATGACGTCGGCCACGCAGGCAGTGAGCTTCTTGGCGTAATCCAGGTGCAGGAACTCGTTCGGCCCGTGCGCGTTGGAGCGCGGACCGAGCACGCCGGTGATCACGAACTGCGCCGCAGGGAACTTCTCGCCCAGCATCGCCATGAAGGGGATGGTGCCGCCCTCGCCCATCCACATCATCGGCTTGCCGTAGTGCGTCTTCGAAGCCTGCTCGAGCGCGGCCGCGAGCCAGGGCGCGGTCTCGGGCGCGTGCCAGCCGCTCGCGGCCTGGCCGTATTCGAACGCCACGCGCGCGCCGTAGGGCGGGTCGGACTCGAGCAGCGTCTTGAGCGCGAGCGCGGCGCGCGGCGCGTGCAGCGTCGGCGGCAGGCGCAGCGAGAGCACGAGCGAGGTCATCGGGCGCAGCACGTTGCCGGCCGCGGCCGGCAACGGCAGGCCCTCGGCGCCGGTCACGGCGAGGAACGGGCGCCAGGTGCGCGCCAGCACCAGCTCGTCCAGGTCGCCTTCCATCGGGTGCATGCCCTCGACGAACGGGAACTTGCGCCACACCTCGCGCCCGAGCACTTTCGCCGCGCGCTTGGCCTCCTCGGCGCGCACGGGCGGAATCGGGGCGTGGAACGCGGCGTGGCGCACGATGCCGGTGGCCGAGTCGTCGATGCGGTCGAGCAGCATGCGCGCGAGGCGAAAGCTCGAGGCGACGATCCCGCTCGCGTCGCCCGAGTGCACGCCTTCGCTCAGCACTTCGACCGTGAGCACGCCGTTCACCAGTCCGCGCAGCGAGGTCGTGCCCCAGAGCTGCTCGTAGTTGCCGCAGCCCGAATCGAGGCCGATCACCAGCTCGGGCGTGCCGATCCTGGGCGCGAGCGCCTCGAGGTAGGCCGGCAGGTCGTAGCTGCCGCTTTCCTCGCAGCACTCGATCAGCATCGCCACGCGCGGCCGGCGGCGCTGCGCGGCTTGCAGGCCGTGCAGCGCGGCGAGCGCGCAGAACACCGCGTAGCCGTCGTCGGCGCCGCCGCGGCCGTACAGCCTGCCGTCCTCGATCACCGGGGTCCAGGGCCCGAGCCCGTCGCGCCAGCCGCTCATCTCGGGCTGCTTGTCGAGGTGGCCGTAGACCAGCACCGTGCCGGGCGCCTCGCCCGGGGCGTCGACATACAGCACCGGCGTGCGGCCCTCGAGCCGCACCACCTCGAGCGTCATGCCGGCCACCGCGTGGCGCCGGCACCAGCCGGCGGCCAGGTCGACCGCGCGCGTGATGTGCCCGTGCTCGGCCCAGGCCGAATCGAAGTGCGGCGACCTGGCCGGGATGCGGATGTACTCGAGCAGGGCGGGGACGATCGCTTCGTCCCAGAAGCGGGCGATGGTTGTCATGGCGTCGTCGTGCGGCTAGTTAAGGTACCAGATCGCCGCGTTGAGCAGCGCGGCGAACGCCACCCACGCCAGGTAGGGCGCGAGCAGCCACGCCGCCGCGCGGTCGACCCGCGCGGCGAGCAGGATCGCGACCCCGATCGCGCCGAGCAGCAGCACCATGTCCGCCAGCGCCGCGCCGGGCAGGCGCGCGCCGAAGAACACCAGCGACCAGGCGAGGTTGAACCCGAGCTGCAGCCCCCACCAGCGCAGCGCCGCGCCCCGGCCGGCCGCGGCGCGGCGGCGCCACAGGCGCCAGCCGGCGAGCGCGACCATCAGGTAGAGCACGCCCCAGACCGGCGCGAACAGCCAGTCGGGCGGATTGAAGGCGGGCTTGGCGAGCCCCTGGTACCAGCCGTGCACCGAGGTCGCGCTCAGCGCCCCGCCCGCGGCCGCGACGGCGAAGGCGAGGGCGACGAAGACGGCGAGCGAGGCGAGGTCGCGGGTCATGGGAAAATGGGGTCTGGCCCAGATTATTCCACGCCATGAACCGCAGAGCCGGGATCGAAGTCAACGGCCGGCGCTACCGCTGGCCGCGCGAGCCGCTGGTGGCGGTGTGCGTCGACGGCTGCGAGGGCGCCTACATCGACCGGGCGGTACGCGCGGGCGTCGCGCCCTGGTTCGCGCGCACGCTGAAGGAAGGCTCGGCCTTCGTCGCCGAGTGCGTGGTGCCGAGCTTTACCAACCCGAACAACCTCTCGATCGTCACCGGCGCGCCGCCCTCGGTGCACGGCATCTGCGGCAATTACTTCTACGACCGCGAAAGCGGCGCCGAAGTGATGATGAACGACCCCAGGCACCTGCGCTCCGGAACGCTGCTGGCCGCGTTCGCCGCCGCGGGCGCGGCGGTGGCGGTGATCACCGCCAAGGACAAGCTGCGCGCACTGCTCGGGCACGGCCTCGCCGGCGAGTGCTTCTCGGCCGAGAAGGCGAACGAAGCGCAGCTCGCGCTCGCCGGCATGGCCCGCCCCTCGGTCTACAGCGCCGAGCTGTCGGAGTTCGTCTTCGCCGCCGGCGCGAAGCTGCTCGAGACGCGCCGCCCGGACCTGATGTACCTCTCGACCACCGACTACGTGCAGCACAAGGCCGCGCCTGGCGCACCGGCGGCGAACTCGTTCTACGCCATGCTCGATCGCTATCTCGCGCGGCTGGAGGCCGCGGGCGCGGCGATCGCGCTCACCGCCGACCACGGCATGAACGACAAGCACGGCGCCGACGGCTCGCCCAACGTGATCTACCTGCAGGACGTGCTCGACGGCTGGCTCGGCGCCGGCGCGGCGCGCGTCATCCTGCCGATCACCGACCCCTACGTGGCGCACCACGGCGCGCTGGGCTCGTTCGCCACCGCCTACCTGCCCGCGGGCGCCGACGCGGCCGCGCTCGCCGCGCGCGTCGGCGCGCTGCCGGGGATCGAGCTCGCGCTCGAGCGCCCCGATGCATGCCGGCGCTTCGAGCTGCCCGAAGACCGCATGGGCGACCTGGTGCTGGTGTCGCGGCGCGACACGGTGATCGGCACGAGCGTCTCGCGCCACGACCTCTCCGGGCTCGACGCGCCGCTGCGCTCGCACGGCGGCGTCTCGGAGCAGAAGGTTCCGCTCATCTTCAACCGCAGGATCGAGGGTCTCGCGCCGGGCCGCCGGCTGCGCAATTTCGATGCCTTCGACCTCGCCCTGAATCACGCAGCGGCCTGATCGCATCACTTCAGCTTCCACTTCAGCTGCAGCGCGACGCCGTCGCGCGCGAACAGCAGGCTCGCGCCCCAGCGCGTCCAATCCCGCGCCACCAGGCCCGTGAGCCATGGCCCGACGGGGTGCCCGTACCCGGTCACCAGGCCGAAGTCCGTCCCCACGCTCCAGGCCCCGGCGTGCCAGGGCGTATAGATGGCCCACGCGTAGATCGTTTCGCGGTAGTAGGAGTTGCGGTAAAAGCCGACCTCGCCCGCGAGCGACGCGGAGAAATCGCGCTGGAAGCCGAGGCCGAAGTTGTGCTCGTTGTAGTGCTCCAGGCGGTTGAAGTGATACGCCCGGTCGGTGACGACGAGGTAATCCGCGCCGAGCGCAGACGCGCAGTAAGAAGCCAGCAGGGCGGCGAGCAGGGCCGCAAGATATCGAAGCACGGGGAATTTGCGGCACGGGTCGGATTGAAGATTGTTCTACGCCGAACTCGAGCTCGGCGTTTGACTACCATCAACCTGGCCCCGATTTCGCCCCTGCCACGTGGCGCGCCGCGCTGCGCCCGAACACGGCGCCGCGCAGCACCGAGGTCGAGCCGGTGTAGACCTGGTGATAGAGCCCCACGGTCTCGCCCGCGGCGTACAGCCCCGGCATCACCTTGCCGTCGTTGTCGAGCACCTGCGCGTGGGTGTTCACCTTCAGCCCGCCGAAAGTGAAGCAGTTGGCGGAGATGATCGGGTAGGCGCGGAACGGCGCCCGCTCGAGCGGCCGGCTCCAGTGCGACTTCTCGATCGCCAGGCCGCGCGTTGCGCGCCGGTCGGGCTCGAAGGGCTTGAACTCGCCCGCCGCCGGCGGGCAGGCGCGGTTGAACGCGGCGATGGTCTCGAGCGCCGCGGACGGCAGGCCCAGCTTCCGGATCAGCTCCCCCAGCGTCGGCGCTTCGACCGGCGGCACGTCGGAGCGGATGCTCGTCCTCCAGCGCGGGATGTCCTCCACCTGCGCGTCGAAGATCACCCAGCAGATGCCGTCGGGCTGGTCGGCGACGGTGCGCGTGATCGGGTCGTACCAGGCGTCGACCATGCCCGGGCCTTCGTTGACGAAGCGCAGGCCGAGCTTGTTGAGCAGGATGCCGTAGGGATAGATGTGCACCACCGCCTCGGGCTGGCGCGAGCGCGGGTCGACCGGCTCGGCGTGGTACGACCCGAAATCGCCCGCCGGCGCCGCGCCCGCGGCGAGCGCCATGCGGATGCCCTCGCCCTTGTTGTAGTAGCCGCCGCGCGCCACCGGGCGGATGTTGGCGGCGCGCGTGCCCAGGTAGCGCGTCATCATCTCCGGGTTGCCCTCGTAGCCGCCGCTCGCGAGCAGCGTGGCGCGCGCCCGGATGTCGCTGCGCCTGCCCTCGGGGTCGATCACCTGCACCCCGGCGATGCGGCCGTCGGGATCGCGCAGCAGGCCGACCGCCGTGGTTCGAAAGCGCAGCTCCGCGCCGAGCGCTTTGGCTTCCCTCATCAGGCGCTCGATCAGCGCCAGGCCCCCGCCCTGCGCCGCGATGCGGCTCGTGCTCTGCGTGAGCAGGTAGATCGCCTGCGGCCCGAACTTGAGGCCGAAGCTCTTGAGCCAGGCGATGGTGGGCGGCACGCTCGCCGCGAAGTGCGCGATCAGCTCGGGGTCGGGCAGCGCGTGCGCCTTGACGTACGCCGGCCAGTGCGCGTACGCGCCCGCGACCGCGTCGAGCACGTTCGGGTCGAGGTTGGCGCCCGCGTTGTGGGCGAACTTCTGCTCGAAGTCGTCCGACACCTCGGCGTCGTTCTTCATGCGCAGGTAGGCCTCGGTCCAGCGCGAGTTGCCGCCGAAGTCCTGCTCCGGCGCGCGCTCGAGCAGCGTCACCGACAGGCCCGCCTGCAGCGCCGTGACCGCCGCGGACATGCCCGCGATGCCGCAGCCGACGATGACGAAATCGCGCTCGTTTTTCATGGTCCGGAGCGGCGTCGAACCTTTTTTGAAAAATGCGACTCTGACCCCATATGCGCGCCATGACCAGTCCCCTGAGCACTTCCCACCGGCTGCTGAATGCGCTGCAGTCCATCGCCCTGCTGGCGGCGATGGCCGCCCTGGCGGGCTTTCTCGGCTGGACCCTGTTCGGCCAGGCCGGGCTGTGGGCCGCGGCGCTGGGGCCCGTGCTCGCGCTGCTCGGACGCGGCGGGTCGCCCGACATGATCCTGCGCCTGACGCGCGCGCGGCCGCTCGCGCCGGAGCACGCGCCGGGGCTGTACCGGCTGGCGGGCCTGCTCGCCGAGCGCGCCCGGCTGCCGCGCGTGCCGCGCCTGTACCGCGTCCCGGCGCCGGTGCTCAACGCGTTCGCCGCCGGCAGCCGCGACAACCCCGCGATCGCGCTCACCGACGGCCTGCTCGCCGGCCTCGAGCCGCGCGAGCTCGCCGGCGTGCTCGGGCACGAGCTGTCGCACCTGCGCGCGAACGACGTCTGGGTCATGACCCTGGCCGCGGTGGTCGGGCGCATGACTTCGCTCATGTCGCTGCTCGGCCAGCTGCTGCTGTTCATCCTGGTCCCGGTCTCGCTGTTCACCGGGCAGGGCGTGCCGCTCGCCGCGATCCTGCTGCTTGTCTTCGCGCCGACGATCTCGGGCCTGCTGCAGCTCGCGCTCTCGCGCACGCGCGAGTTCGACGCCGACATCGCCGCGGTCGAGCTCACCGGCGACCCCGGCGGCCTGGCCTCCGCGCTCGCCAAGCTCGAGCGCCAGCGCAGCGGCTGGATGCAGCGCATGCTCGCGGCGCGCGCGCCGGGCTGGCTGCTGTCGCACCCCTCGAGCGCCGAGCGCATCCGGCGCCTGATGCAGATCGAGCGCGAGCACGCGCTCGCCTAGCCCCGCTCCTACGGCCGGCGGGCGTAGGCCTGGTCGAACAGGCGCTCGAGCTTGCGCTGGGTGCCGCGCATGCGGTCCACCACCGCCTTGGCCCAGTCGAAGTATTCCCTGCGCCGCTCCAGCGGCCAGCCGTGCGGCGGGCTCGAGGCCACGTCGCGCACGTTGCAGATCTTGTCCGCCAGCTTGACCAGCCTGGCGCGGCGCGAGATCCCCGCCGCGTGCTCGATCTGCAGCCGCTTGCGCTCGGCCTTGTCGAGCGTCTTGTCGTCGCTCACCTCGAGCACCACCGAGGCCACCGCCGCGCCGAAGCGCGCGACCAGCTCGTCGTAGGTGGTCTCGGTGTCCTCGAGCGTGTCGTGCAGCACCGCCGCGGCGAGCAGGACCGGGTCCGACAGCCCGGCCTCGACGCTCAGCACGCGCGCGAGCGCGATCGGGTGGTTGATGTAGGGCGAGGCCTCGGCGTCCTTGCGCCGCTGGCGGCGGTGCTTGTCCGCGGCGAAGGCGATCGCGTCGACCAGCAGCCTGGTGCGCCCGAGTCTCATCGCAAATGGGGACGGACCCTATCTTCCGTCGAGCTTCGGCAAGCGCCTGAAGTCGTACCGGCCCGGCCCCTGCACGGTCAGCAGCTGGCAGTCCTCGCGCGAGACGTTCAGCACCATGTGCGGCTCGCGCCTGGGAACAAGGTGCCGCTCGAGCGCTTTCAGAACCGTCTTGCGCGCCGGGTTGATCTGGTGGATCTCGAACGTGCCGCGCAGGCAGATGAACAGGTCGTCGTTGTCCGGGTGCAGGTGCCAGGGCACCCGCTCGCCCGGGGCGAGGGTCTGGTCGATCATGCGCAGCTCGGACGTTTCCGCGATCACCAGCGTCTGCTTGATCGTGTAGTCGCGCTGCCAGGGGCGGGTGTTCGCGGCGTCCACGAGCGCTTCCTACATGAAAACGGGGTCAGACCCCATGTCGTCGGCCTCGGCGCCGGATCAGGCGACGTCGAATTGAAGCTGCTTGACGTCCGCGTTCGGCACGCGTTCCTTGAGGCGCAGCACTTCTATGCCGACGACTTGCCGCTCAGCGTTGAAGTCGAGCACGATTCCCGGCTGGACTTCCTCCGAGTCGATGATCTTGGAATCGTCCAGTCTCAGGTAGAGCGCGTCGGCCTGCTCGTCGTAGTGCATTCGCATCACTTGCCTCTCAGTCCGCGATCGAAATAGGCGGTCACGACTCGCCATGGCGAGACGCTCGGATTGTAGATCACCCGAAGATGGCGGTCACCGTGCTCCGAGATCGGCGCGATCGCATGGCGCAGCTGCGCATCGGAGCCGTCGACGGCCGTCCTTTGCGGCTTGGCCAGAACGCGCTCGACCCAGGCAAGCGATATGTCCCGCTCGGCGAGGACGACCTTTGCATGCTCCGTGAGCACATACGCGGGAGCTTCCGGCGGCATGATCGATCGACGCTCGGAGGCCGCTCCGGTTGACGGAGATTTCGTTGCAGCTTCTGCAACGATCGTCGCCTTTCTGGCATCACGACGTGGAGCGCGGAGAAATGGGGTCTGACCCCATTCTTCTTCTCAGGCGTGGAGCCATCCCATTGCCGCCTCGAACGCCGCGTCGATCGCCTTGACCAGCGCCGCGCGCGGGTCGGGCTGCGCGAGCAGCTCCTCGGCGCTCGCCACCGCGCCGAAGAAATCCTTCGTGTGCCAGTGCGCGCCCGGCGGCAGCGCCGGCAGCTTGGGCTTCCTGGGCGCCGGATAGGGGCTCACGTAGGCGTAGGGCTGCGGGTAGTAGCCGTCGCCGGGCGACACGCCGATGCCGATCGAGCGCGCCGACTCGCCGCCGCCGATGTCGAAGCTCACCCGCAGCGCGAGGTCGAAATGGTGCGGCCAGAGCCGCACCGGGCCCGGGCCGGGGCGGAAGCGCGCGGTCTTCGCGCGCACTTCCTCCAGCACGTCCGCCGCGGCGCCGAACCAGCGCGCGAGCGCGGCGAGCCCCGGCTCGCTCTGCAGCGGCCGCGGCGCGACCTCGTAGGGCAGCTTCGCGCCCGAGGCGGGCTTCAGGCCCAGCGCCTTCAATTTCAGGTCGAGCCAGTCGTTCACCGTGCCCGGCGTGCAGCCCTCGAGCTGCAAGAGCTCGGTCCTGCCGCTCCGCATCACGATCAGCTCGAGCAGCGCGAGCTGCACCCCGACGCGCGCGTCCGCCTTGGTCCCCGCGGCCAGCGGCGCGCTCAGCAGCGCCCCGAGCCCCGCGTCCCAGCCGAGCGCGCTGTGGCTGTCGTCCGCCGCCGGCGCGAGGTTCGCCCGCGCCGCCCGCGCCGGCCACTGCACCGCCCAGTGCGCCACTTCGCGCGCCGCGCCCAGCGTCCCCGGCGCGGGCTGCCGCAGCACCGACCAGTCCATCGCCATGGCGAGCCCTCCCCTCGGCGCGCACCGGGCGCGGCTTACTGCTTCGCCACGCGCGAGTCCCACTTCGGGTCCCACACCCCCTTCTCGCGCATGTATTTCGCGAGCCCGGGATGGATCGGCACCAGGTCCGCCGCGGCGGTGACGCCCTGGCGCTGGAACCCGGGCATGTCTTTCGCGATCTGCGAGAAGCTCTTGTCCGCCTTGGCCAGCTCGCCGGCGTGCTGCTCGATGATCTTGAGCATGCGGTAGACGTCGTCCGCGGGGATCTCCATCCCGACGTGGAAGCCGTAGTAATAGGGCAGCAGGATCGCCTTGTCGGCGTGAATGTTGCGGTGGAAGGCCTCGGCGCTTTGCTCGAAGATGGCGAAGCCGGCTTTCCTGAGCGTCGCGATTTCGCTCGCGCTCGGGTTGACGACCCCCCAATCGGCCGCCATCCCGGCCTCCTGGACCCAGGGCGCCACCGCGGCCTCGCCGGTGGTATAGATGCAGATCCCGTCGAGGTCGCCGCGCTGCAGCGACGACCCGGCCGAGGACAGGTCGACCTGGCGGTACTGGTACTTGACCCCGAGCGCCGCGAACGCGCGCTCGAGCTGCGCGCGCGTGTCCCACGGCGGGTTGCCGAGGAACAGGGTCTTGCCGTCCAGGTCGTGCCAGTTCTTGATCGTCTTCAGCTCGTCCGCGCGCACCCCGATGCCCATCTCGGTGGTGAACGTCCAGAACGACTGCACCGGCATGCGCTTCATGCTCGCCTTGAAGCCCTTGAAGCGCCCGCTGTCGTGCGCGAGCTGGTAGAAGGCGATGTCGGCGCCGTAGTAGCCGTCGTACTCGCCCGTCGCGTAGCCCTTGACCGAGACGATCGCCCCCGGGGTCGGGAGCACGGTGATGCGGTACTTCGGCATCTCGCGGCCGAGCAGACCGGCCAGGGTGACCAGGGCCTTGTGTCCGGCCGAGCCCACCGCGGAGGTGGCCCAGCGGATGTCGGTCTGCGACCATGCGGCGCTGCCCCAGGCCGTCATCAGGCCCGCGGCGAGCAGTACCCACGCGCGCTTGATCATGCGGGATTCCTCCTCTGAAGATTTCGGGAAGGGTTTCTGTCGACCCTTTCGGAATTTATTGTATACCCCGCCCGCGCGCCGGGCGTATAACTATCCACCCGCGCAGGAAGGAGAAAGCGATATGAAGAAGCGCCAGGAGTTCATGGTCGAGGGCCTGATGCCCCCCATCAGCCACTACTGCGACGCCGTGCGCTGGGGCGACCTGCTGTTCGTCTCGGGCGTCGCGCCGGTCGATGCGAAGGGCAAGGTCGTGGGCGGCGACGCCGCCGCCCAGACGCGGCAGGTCTTCCTCAATATGAAAGCCATCCTCGACGCGGCCGGCGCGAGCTTCGCCGACGTGCTCAAGGTCACCGTCTACCTCACCGACGTCGAGGACCGCAGGAAGATCAACCCCGTGCGCCAGGAGTTCTTCGGCAACGCGCGCCCGGCGAGCACCCTGATCGGCGTCAAGGCGCTCGCGATTCCGGGCATGAAGGTCGAGATCGAGGCCGTGGTCGGCCTGCGCGGCTGAGGCCGGCCGCGCGCTAGCCGGCGAGCTTCCCGATCGCCGCGAGCTCGAGCGTCCCCTTCGCCCCCCAGCCGCGCGTTCCCGCCGCCACCGCCGGCCGGAACCGCTCGTAGAGCGAATACGCCTCCGCCGCGAGCTTCGAAGGCGGGCGCGATCTTGCGAGCGCCCGCATCGCCCCGAGCGC
>DATIZK010000007.1:0-58417 GCA_035517095.1 Burkholderiales bacterium | reverse complement strand
CCGGTGGCGCCTGCGCCGCGCAGCAATACTCTACGTCCTTCGTCCATTCGCTCCTCCTTCCGGAATGTCGCCCGGATCTTGCGCCCGGGATCGTTCAATGATGGCAAGACGGCCTTATCCTACGGTGTCGAACCCTCGAAGGAAAGCCCGTCAAAATCATTTATTCTTATTGAGTTATGCGTTGTGCCGATCAGGCGCGCGGCGATAGCTGCCCGACTTGCCGCCGCGCTTTCGCTCCAGGCGCAGATCGTGCATCGTCATGCCGCGGTCGACCGCCTTGAGCATGTCGTAGATCGTCAGCAGCCCGGCCGCGACCGCGGTCAGCGCTTCCATCTCGACCCCGGTCTGGCCGCGGCACTCGACCGTCGCGCTAAGCGCGATCGACGAGCGCGCCGCGTCCGGCTCGAACACGACCGCGACCCGCGTCAGCGCGATCGGGTGCGCGAGCGGAATGAGCTCCGCGGTTCGCTTCGCGGCCTGGATCGCGGCCACGCGCGCCACCCCGAGCACGTCGCCCTTGCGCGCGCTGCCTTCGAGCACCGTGCGCAGGGTCGCCGGGAGCATCGAGATGCGCCCGGAGGCGACCGCGACCCGGTGCGTGCGCGCCTTGGCTCCGACGTCGACCATGTGCGCGCGCCCCTGCGCGTCGAAATGCGTCAGTTTCCGGCTTTGCTTGCTCGTCACGCCTCGCCCAGGCCGATGGCAGGAACTCCTCAGGCTCGGAAGGTATCATATGCAGATGCAACTGAAGGCGCTGCTGCTGGTGGCGTTGCTCGCAGTCGTGCCGCTCGCGCTGGCGGACGACCTGCCCGACCTTGGCGATCCCGCGTCGCTCAATTTGTCGCCCGAGATGGGCTATCAGATCGGGCTCAAGCTCGCGCGCGAGATCCGCAGCAGTCCGTCCTACCTCGACGACGCGGAAGTCATCGACTACCTGGACACGGTCGGCAACGGCCTCGTGGCGGCCATGCCGAGCCCCTATGCGGAATTCCAGTTCCTGCCCATCCGGGACCCCGAAATCAACTCGTTCGCGATGCCCGGCGGCTTTGTCGGCGTCAACACCGGCCTGATCATGGCGACCGACAACGAATCCGAGCTCGCCGCGGTCCTCGCGCACGAAATTACGCACGTGACGCAGAACCACCTCGCGCGCATGCTCACCCAGCAGCAGCAGCTCGAGATGCCGACGATGCTCGCGCTGGCAGCGGCGATCATCGCCGGGCGCTCGGACCCGGACCTCGGCATGGGCGTGGTCGCCATGTCGCAGGCGGGCGCGATGCAGAACCAGCTTCACTTCTCGCAGAACGTCGAGCGCGAGGCCGATCGCATCGGGCTGCAGCGCATGGCCAAGGCCGGCTACGACGTGCGCGAGATGGGCGATTTCTTCGAGAAGCTGCAGCGCAAAACCAGCCTCATGGAGGACGGCAGCGTCCCGAGCTGGCTGCGCGATCACCCGCTGACGCCCGAACGCATCGCGGACGCGGAGAACCGTGCCGCCGAGTACCCCTATCGACCGCACGTGGACAGCATCGAATACGGCCTGGTGCGCGCCAAGCTGCGCGCGACCTCGGGCGACGCGCCTGACGCGGTGCAATATTTCGACGACAGGGTGCGCGAGCACCGCTACGCCAGCGAGTCGGCGGCGCGCTACGGCCTGGCGGTCGCGCTGCTGCGCGCCGGCCGCGCGGCCGAAGCAAAGGCGCAGCTGGCCCGGCTGCGCGCGCTTGCCGCGGACAGTCCGATGATCGAGACGCTCGCGGCGCGCGTGCAGCAGGCGCTCGGCGACGCCGGCGGCGCGTTGGCGATCCTGGGCGCCGCGCGCCAGCGCTTTCCGAATCGCCTGCCGCTCGACTACGCCTATGTCGCCGCGCTGCAGGACGCGGGGCGCAACAAGGACGCGCTCGCCGCGCTAAGCGAACCGCTGCGGCTCCATCCGCACGACGAGCAGCTGCACATGCTGCTGGCCAAGACCTACGCCGCGCTCGGCAAGCGGCTGCTGCAGCACCAGGCGCAGGCCGAGGTGTACGTGCTGCAGGGCAGCCTGCCCCAGGCGATCGAGCAGCTGCAGCTCGCCCAGAACGCGGGGGACGGCGACTTCTACCAGCTTTCCACGGTAGACGCGCGGCTGCGCGAGCTGCGCGCGCAGCAGCGGCAGCAGGCGAGCGACGCGAAGCGGAACTAGCGCCCGGCCGCCGTACCCGGAATCAGGCGCGCTTATCGCAAAATCAAAACATAGCCCTTGCCGCCGGGCGGCGCGCTGCAGAATACTTGCTGATCGATGCGAAGGACATCCCTATGCCCGGCCTCGTCAGGCCTCACGGAGGAGGGTCGCTCAAGCCGCTGATGGTCGCGCCCGAGGCGCTCGCGCACGAGCGCGCGCGCGCCGCGACCCTGCCGCTCGTGCGCGTGAGCTCGCGCGAGAAGGGCGACCTGATCATGCTCGGCATCGGCGGCTTCACGCCGCTGGACGGGTTCATGTCGCGCGCCGACTGGGAAGGGGTGTGCGACGGCATGCGCACGGCGAGCGGCCTGTTCTGGCCGATCCCGATCACCCTGTCGGTGGACGTAGTCGTCGCCGAGGGCATCAAGACGGGCGCGGAGATCGCCCTGGCCGACCCGGACTCCGACGAGGTCCTCGCCACGATGCGGGTGAGCGAGAAGTACCGCATCGACAAGGCCCACGAGTGCATGTCGATATTCAAGACGACGGACCTCGAGCACCCCGGCGTGAAGATGGTCATGCAGCAGCCCGACGTGAACCTCGCCGGTGCGGTAATGGTTCTGTCCGATGGCGGCTTCAAGGCGCGCTACGGGGCGCTGTTCATGACGCCGGCCGAAACGCGCGCCGAGTTCGAGCGGCTGGGCTGGTCCAAGGTGGCGGCGTTCCAGACCCGCAACCCGATGCACCGCTCGCACGAGTACCTGGCCAAGGTCGCGATCGAGGTCTGCGACGGCGTGCTGGTGCACTCGCTGCTCGGCAACCTCAAGCCAGGCGACATTCCGGCCGACGTGCGCACGCAGGCGATCGCGCTGCTGGTGGAGAAGTACTTTCACCCGAACACGGTGGTGCAGGCGGGCTATCCGCTCGACATGCGCTACGCGGGTCCGCGCGAGGCGCTGCTGCACGCGCTGTTCAGGCAGAACTACGGCTGCTCGCACCAGATCGTCGGGCGCGACCACGCGGGGGTGGGCAGCTACTACGGCCCGTTCGACGCGCACCACATCTTCGACCGGATTCCGAAGGACGCGCTCGAGACCCAGCCGCTCAAGATCGACTGGACGTTCTGGTGCTACAAGTGCGGCGGCATGGCCTCGGCGCGCACCTGCCCGCACGGCGACGCCGACCGCCTGCTGGTGTCCGGCACCAAGCTGCGCAAGTGGCTCTCGGAGGGCGCCGAGGTGCCGCCCGAGTTCAGCCGCCCGGAGGTGCTCGAGGTGCTGCGCAGCTACTATGCCTCGCTCGACGCGAGCGAGAAGGTGGAAGTCAAGCTGGCGGGCCACTCCGCCCGTTAGAATCTCCGGGGGTCGTGGCGCTCCGGAGGGGCGGTGGAATCGAAGGCAGCGAGGCACAGCGAGGAATGGCAGCCGGGCCCGGCGGGCGCGGTACGCACGCTGGGGGGCTTCCTGCGCCTGCTCGAGCTCGACGCTTCGCAGGCGGGCGGCCACGCCGACGCCTTCGACCTGATGCGCGCGGGCGCGCTGCACGGGGTGATTCTGCACCGCGTCTACCCGCCCGAGCTGCTCGAGGCGACGGTCGGGAGGCTCGAGCGGCGCGAACCGCCGTTCCTGCGCTCGGGGTTTCCGGAGGCGTTCCGCTCCTGGTTCTACGGCCTCAATCTCAATCTTTCGCCGCTCGACCCGGACCGCTACTTCGAGCAGGCCGCGCTGTTCAACCGCCAGCTCGAGGCGCTGCTGCCGCCCGGTCAGGAGCTGGCCGCGCGCGTGGCGGGCCTGCTCGCGGCGCTCGATGGCGGCCGGCCGTTCGTCGCCGCACCCGGCCCTCGGCCCGGCGAGCGCTACATGTTCACCACGCTGCGCGCGCACGAAGAGGGCGGGTTCATCCCCCCGCACTTCGACAACGAGCAGAACTTCCGGCCCTCGTACCGGCATCTCAGGACGCTCGTGGAGCCGCACATCGTCTCGTTCGTGCTGGCGTTCACGCGCGCCGAAGGCGGCGGCGCGCTCGAGGTGTTCGACCTGCGCTGCGAGCCCGAGGACGCCCGCTTCCTGAACGTCGACGGCGCCGCGGACAGGCCCGACCCGAGGACGCTCGACGCGGTGAGCTTCCGTCTGCCGCCGGGTAGCATGATCGTGCTCGATTCCGGCCGTTACCTGCACCGGCTCACGCCGGTGCGCGGATCGCGCAGGCGCTGGACCTCGTGCAGCTTCATGGCGCTTAGCCGCGCGCGCAACGCGATGTACTGCTGGGGATGAGCGAAGCGCCCGCGCTGCCGAAGTACTTCGATTTCCTGATCGAGGGCTTCCGCCGCGGAGAACTCGGGCGCCAGGTGCACCTCGGGCACTGGGACGCCGCGCCGCAGCCGGATGCGCTCGGCGCGGCGGATTTCCGGCGCGCGCAGGCGCGGCTGGACGCGGCGCTGCTCGGCATGGCCGGGCTCGCCGACGGCCAGCGCGTGCTCGACGTCGGCTGCGGCTTCGGCGGCACCCTGCAGGCGATCAACGAGCGCCATGCCGGCATGCGGCTGCTGGGCGTGAACGTCGACGCACGCCAGCTCGAGATCTGCCGCCAGCTCGTGCCGCGCGGCGGCAACCGTCTCGAATGGGTGCTCGCCGATGCCTGCCGCCTGCCGCTCGCGGACGCGAGCGTCGAGCGCGTGCTGTGCGTCGAGGCGATGTTCCATTTCTCGTCGCGGCGCGCGTTCTTCCGCGAGGCCGCGCGCGCGCTGCGCCCGGGCGGCGCGCTGGTGTGCTCCGACATCGTGCTCGAGCGCTCGGCCCGCGCACTGCAGGCGCCGGGATACGCGCTGGAGGCCGCGCTGCGCGACGGCTACGGGCCTTGGCCGGACCTATGGGGCGACGATGCGGACCACGCCGCGCTCGCGGCGGCGGCGGGGCTGCGCGCGGTCGCCGCGCGCGATGCTACGCGCGAGACCCTGCCCAGCCACCGCTACACCGTGCCGCCGGGACTGGACGAGGGCCGGGATCCCGGCGACCCGGTCCTGCGCGCCGCGCTCGCGCTGCGGCGGCTGCACCGCGACGGCCACCTCAGGGTGCTGTATTTGAGCTTCGCAAAGGCCGCGTAGAATAGGGCGGACTCCCCCGCTATCCCCGGCGCTATCCGATGGCATCCGCGGCCCCAAGACGCATCGCATTCGTGTGCATGACCCCGGCGTCCGACGCGAACGAGCACGCGGTCGAGATGCCCAGCTACGGCGTGCGCCGCGTGCTCGCGGCGGTGGCGGCCGACCCGGAACAGCAGGGAACGAAGTTCGCGCTGATCGACATGCGCCGTCCCGAGGTCGAGGCCTACGTGGCGGGGATCCTGTCGTTCGAGCCGGACCTGATCGGCATCTCGATCTACGTCTGGTCGATGCCCTGCCTGGTCGAGGTGGCGCGCCGGGTGAAGCGCCTGCGCCCGGGCTGCATTATCGTGTTCGGCGGCCCGTCTGCGCGCACCGCCGCTTTCGAGCTGCCGCTGTTCCTGAACGCTCACACCTATGCCGACGCGGTGGTGGCGACCGAGGGCGAGACCGTGTTCCGCGACATCGCGCGCCTGCCGCAGCTGACGCGCGCCGCGCTGGAGACCATCCCGGGGCTCGACCTGCCGGTTGCCGGAGGCTGGCGCAAGACCGCGCCGCGGCCGGCGATCGCGCGCCTGGACGACATCCCGTCGCCGTACCAGCTCGGCCTGATGGGCAAGGGCGACGTGGCCTACCTGGAGACTTTCCGCGGCTGCCCGTTTTCCTGCGCGTTCTGCGAATGGGGCGCGAGCGACGCCGCCAAGACGGTGTTCTCGACCGCCTACATCGAGCGCGAGCTGCAGGCCTTCGCGCGCCACGGGGTGCCGGCGATCTTCCTCGTCGACGCCGGCCTCAACCTGAACAACCACGCATTCCGCAATCTCAAGGAGGCCGCCGACCGCACCGGGCTGCTCAGGCGCATGGAGTTCTGGAGCGAGATCTATCCCTCGCACGTGCGCGAGGAGCACCTGGAGTTCCTGTCGTCGGTGCAGGCCTCCTACCTCGGCATCGGCCTGCAGTCGATCGACCCGGAGGTGCTCAAGGGGCTCGACCGCCCGTTCGACGTGCGGCGCTTCGAGAACGTCGTGCGCCAGGTCTGCGGCCTGGCGCGCGCCGAGCTGCAGATCATCTACGGCCTGCCGGGCGACAGCCCAGAGGGCTTCCGCCGCACGCTCGCCTACGCGCGCTCGCTGCCCGCGAGCGTGCGCGCCTATCACTGCCTGGTGCTGCCGGACGCGCTGATGACGCGCTCCAAGCCGGAATGGGAGGTCTGCTACGACCCGGTCACGCTGCGCATGACCTCCTGCAAGGGCTGGAGCGCCGAGCAGCTGCGGGAGACGAACGCCTGGATCACGAACGAGGCGCGCGCCGCAGGTGGCAAGGCGGGCGACTTCTGGTGGCATTTTCCGGCCTCATCGAGGGCCTGAGCGGGCGTGGCGGGCCTCGCGAAAGCGCCGCGCACTGGCCGCAGGGTGGCGCTGCTCGCGCGCTACCCGGAGCGCGACCGCGCGATGCCGCAGTTTATTTCCAACCACGGGCTGCGCATGGTCGAGGCGACGCTGCGCGCCTCGCGCCTGCCCGGGCTCGAGCTCAGGGTGTGGGACCTGATCGGAGGTTCGATCGAGGCCGTGGTGGACGAAGTGCTAGCCTACGATCCCGACGTGGTCGGCTTCTCGGCCTACCTGTGGTCGTTCCCGTTCTTCGTCGAGGTCGCCGAGGCGCTGAAGCGGGACGATCCGCGCCGCGTGGTCGTCTTCGGCGGCCCCTCGGCGCGCCCGAGCATGCTCGCGCAGGCGCCGTTCCGCGGCGCCAGGCACTGGATCGACGCGCTCGTGATCAACGAGGGCGAGCACAGCTTCCTCGAGATCGTCGCGCTCGCGGATCGCGCCGGGCCCGCGCTGGCGGAAATCCCGGGGCTCGCGCTGCCCGCGGCGGTGCAGGGCTGGCGCGAGACCCCGGCGCGGCCGCTGGGCGACCTGAACGATCTGCCGTCGCCCTACGACATGGACCTCGTCCCGCGCGGCGGGCTCGGCGTGCTGCAGACCTACCGCGGCTGTCCGTTCACCTGCTCGTTCTGCGAGTGGGGCACGCTCGAGTCGCCCAGGCGCGTGCGCGAGGTGGATCATCTGTGCGCCGAGTTCGCGGGCATGGCGCGCCACGGCGTGGGCGGGGCGCTCGAGGTCGACGCGGGGCTCAACCTCAACCAGAACGCCTTCCGCAACCTGCGCGAGGCCGCGGAAAGGACAGGGTTCTTCCGCGAACGCCACCTGATCTGCGAGGTCTATCCGGCCAAGGTCAAGCAGGAGCACATCGACTTCCTTGCCTCCGTCGGCCGCGCCCTGGTCGGGATCGGGCTCCAATCCTTCGACAACGCGGTATTGGCGCACGTGGAGCGGTCATACGACGAGGCCCGCTTCGAGGACACGCTGCAGCAGCTGGTCGGCGTCGCGGACGTCGCGGTCGAGATCATCCTGGGCCTGCCGGGCGACTCACCGCAGAATTTCCGCGCAAGCTTCGAGCGCGCGCGCACGCTACCCTGCGCGCTGCGCGTTTATCACTGCGTGGTGCTGCCATCGGCGCTGATGGTGCGCGCGCCAGCCGAATACCGCCTGGACTACGACCCGGTGAGCCTGAAAATGCGCTCCTGCCTCGGCTGGTCGGAAGCGGACCTGCGCGGAGAAGCCGAGTACGTGAGCCGGCGCGCCGCGCTCGAGGGCGGCGAGGTCGGCGAGTTCTTCTGGGTTTTTCCGCCCCCGGGGGTCAGGCACCACCGATAAGCTTCGGCAGCCAGAGCGACAGCGCGGGGAAGGCGACGATGATCGCCACCCGGAACAGTTCGGCGACAAAGAATGGCATGACGCCCTTGAACGTCTGGCTCATCGGCACGTCCTTCGCCAGGGCGTTGATCACGAACACGTTCATCCCGACCGGCGGCGTGATCAGCCCGAGCTCGACCACGATCAATGCCAGGATGCCGAACCAGATCTTGAGGTGGTCCTGGCTCATGCCGAAGTCCAGCCCCGAGATCACCGGCCAGAAGAACGGGATCGTGAGCAGGATCATCGACAGGCTGTCCATCAGGCAACCGAGGAAGATGAGCGCGATCAGCAGCAGGATCAGGATCGTGTGCGGCGACAGGCCCGAGTGCAGCATCATGTCGGCCGCCGCCTGGGGCACGCCGCCGCGCGCCATGAAGATGTTCAGGATCTGGGCGCCGAGCAGGATCAGGTAGATCATGCCGGAGGTCTTGGCCGTGTCCAGCAGCGCCTCCTTCATTCCCTTCCAGCGGATCGTGCCGCGCAGGATGCCGAAAGCGGCCACCAGGAAAACCCCGATCGCTGCGGCCGGCGTGGGGTTGAACAGGCCGAAATAGATCCCGCCGATCACCAGGCCGAAGATCGCCACCACCGGGCCGACGCGCAACGTCGCCTGGACGAACTCCTTGCGCGGCACGCGGTCTCCGGGCGGCCCGGCTTCGGGGTTGACCCGGACGTAGATCGCGATCGTGATCAGGAAGAAGACCACGGCGATCAGGCCCGGAACGAACGCGGCGATGAACATCTGCACGATGCTCGCCTCGACCACGATCGCGTACACCACCAGCACCACCGAGGGCGGGATCAGGATGCCGAGCACCCCTCCCGCGGCGAGCGTCCCGGTTGCCAGCGTCGGGCTGTAGCGGTAGCGGCGCAGCTCCGGCAGCGCGACCTGGCCCATGGTCGAGGCGGTGGCGAGCGACGAGCCGCAGATCGCGCCGAATCCGGCGCAGGCGGCGATCGCGGACATCGCGACGCCGCCGCGCATCCAGCCCATCCAGGCGTTGGCGGCGCGGAACAGGTCGCGGCTGAGCCCCGCCCGGGTCGCGACGTTGCCCATCAGCACGAACATCGGCAGCACCGACAGGTCGTAGATCGAGAACTGCGAGTAGGCGAGGTTCTTGAGCTGGGCGAGGAACACCAGCGGGTCGCCCAGGATCATCATGCCGCCCGCGCCGACCAGGATCATCGAGTAGGCGATCGGGATCCGGATCGCGATCAACCCCACCAGGGCGACCAGCCCCAGCAGCCCTAGCAGCAGGCCTTGTTCCAATCGATCTCTCCCCCTAGCGCGCGGACTTCCAAGCGCGCAGCGTGTTCCGGACCGAGATGAGCGACGCGAGCGCGAGCAGCGCGAGCGACATCAGCGCCGGTACGTAGGCGTACCAGATCGGAACGTGCAGGATGGTGGTGGTCTCGACGTAGGTGCGGTAGTCGAGGAACCCGTAGTACATGCGCCACAGCAAAAGCACGCTGAACGCGAGCGCCACCAGCGCCGAGATCAGCTCGAACAGCGCCACGGCGCGCGGCCCGGCGCGCGCGGTGAAGATGTCGGCCGTGACGTTGGCCCCGGTGAGCTGGCAGTAGGGCAGGAACATGAAGGCCGCGACGGCGACCCACATCTCGGTCATCTCGACGTCGCCCTGCAAAGGGCGGTCGAACAGCCAGCCGCGCAGCACGCTCCAGGCGACCATCAGGACGATGCCGAGCAGGACGATGCCGCCGAGCAGGGCCCAGATCTCGATCACGCGGGCGACGAAGCCTGTCGGCCTCGTCGCCGCGTCCGTGGCGCCGAGCTCCATCGGCCTACTTCGAGTACTTCGCGATCTCGCTGCGCGCGACCTTGACGAGCGTCGCGCCGTCGATCCCCTTGGCCTTCACTTCGTCTTCCCAGCGCTTGACCACCGGCTCGAGCCTGACCTTGAAGGCCTCGAGCTCGGCCGGGGTCAGGACGATGTGGGTATCGCCCGCCTTCTCGATCACCTTCAAGGCGTTCTCGTCGTCCTCCTTCCAGATGTTGCCGACCTCGCGCACCCAGGCCGTGCCCGAATTCTCGTCGAACGCCTTCTTGACGTCGGAGGGCAGCGAGTTCCAGCGCGCCAGGTTCATCGACACCTGGAAAGTGGTGTTGCCGAAGCGGGTCATGTCTGGACCCTCGATGTAGTACTTCATCAGCTCCTGCAACTTGAACGGGGGGACGATCTCCCACGGAATCAGCGTGCCGTCGACCACTTTCTTGGACAGCGCCTGCGGCAGGTCCGGAACCGGCATGCCGACCGGCGAGGCGCCGAGCGCCTCGATCACCCACGCCCCGGTGCGGCTAGGGATGCGCAGCTTGAGGCCCTTCAGGTCGTCGGGCGAGTGAACCGCCTTGTCCACCATCTGGATGGCCTGGCCCTGGTGCACGTGCAGGAACAGCACGTGCACGCCCCCGTACTCCTGCTTGAGGTACTTGTTGAACATCGCGCGCATCGCGAGGTTGGTCGCGGCCGCGTTGTTGACGTACACGAACGGCAGCTCGAACACCTCGGTGCGCGGGAAGAGGTTGGGGGTATAGCCATTGACGGTCCAGACGATGTCGACCACCCCGTCGCGCACCTGATTGATCAGCTGCGGCGGCTTGCCGCCGAGCGACATGGAGGGATAGATCTCGATCTTGACCTTGCCGCCGGACGCCTTCTCCACCCGCTCGGCCCAGGGCGCGAGCATCATCACCTGCGCCGGCGATTTCGGCGGCAGGAAATGGTGCAGCTTGAGCGTGATCTGCTGCGCCGCGGCGCCGCACGACAGCGCCGCCATGATGGCGCCCGCCGCGATGCCCAACAGGACGCGATGTTGCTTGTGCATGGTGAATCCCTCCTCAGGATGATTCCGTTGTGAACGTCTGGTTATAGTTTCGGCGACGGGGAATTGTATCCCAGCCCGCGCGCCGCCCGGCTCAGGCCTTCTGCATCTCGGCGCACTCCTTGTCGAATTCCTGAATCACGGCCTTGAGCAGGTCCTCGGTCGCGCCTTCCGCCTTGAGCAGGTCGTTGACGCGCTCGGCGAGCGCCTTCTTCTTCTTGAAGGTTTCCTCGAGCAGCAGCCAGATCTCGGACAGCCGTTCCAGGTTGTTGCGCGCGTGGTGCTCGATGTCCTTCAGCTGCGAGACGACGGTCTTGAGCTTCTCCAGCGGCGTCTTTTCCTGCTGCTCGTCGGCCATGGCGCGATCCTTTCGGCGAAGGTCGTGCGCGTAGTCTAGCCGAGCCGCGGGCGTTAGAATCAAGCCCTTTGCGGGCGGCGGGCGATCGATGGGGGAAGAGGGGGAATTCAGGCTCGAGCGCGAGCCGTACTACCGCCCGCTGCACGGCGAGGTCGAGCTGTTCGAGGCCGCCTGGCGCAACCGGGTGCCGGTGCTGCTCAAGGGGCCGACAGGCTGCGGCAAGACGCGCTTCGTCGAGTACATGGCGTGGCGCCTGGGCCGGCCGCTGGTGACCGTTTCCTGCCACGACGACCTGACCGCCGCCGACCTCGCGGGCCGCTACCTGGTGAGCGCGGGCGAGACGGTGTGGGTCGACGGCCCGATGACGCGCGCGGTGCGCCTGGGGGCGATCCTGTACCTGGACGAGATCGTCGAGGCGCGCAAGGACACCACGGTGGTGATCCACCCGCTGGCGGACGACCGGCGCGCGCTGTTGCTGGAAAAGCGCGGCGAGGTGCTGCACGCGCCGCCCGAGTTCATGCTCGCGATCTCCTACAACCCCGGCTACCAGAGCGTGCTGAAGGAGCTCAAGCAGTCCACCCGCCAGCGCTTCGTGGCGATCGACTTCGACTACCCCGCGCCCGAGGCCGAGGCGGCGATCGTCGCGCGCGAGAGCGGGACCGACGCCGCCACGGCGCAGGCGCTGGTGCGCCTGGCGCAGCTGACGCGCAACCTCAAGGGCAACGGGCTGGACGAAGGCGCCTCGACCCGGTTGCTGGTGCACGCCGGCAAGCTGATCGCGCAGGGCGTGGCGCCGCGCGCCGCCTGCGAGGGGGCGATCGCGCTCGCGCTAAGCGACGAGCGCGAGATGCTCGCCGCGCTCGATGAGCTCGTCAGCTCGGTATTCTGAGGCGGCTCCCGGCGCCGCTGAGCCGCCGCTCGGGGCGGCCGAGCTCGAGCGGCGGCTCGAGGAGCTGGTCGGCGCGGTGCTGTCGTCGCGCCGCACTGCGGCCGGAATTTCTCAGGCGCTATCTGCAAGCTCACGTGAGCTGCAGGACTTCGTCCTCCAGTGGGCCGCGGTGACCGCCAAATCGAGTCCCGAGCTCGCTTTCCAATTTTGCGGGCTCGCGCCGCGCGCGGTCGGCGAGCTGGGCTACGCCGGCGCCGAGCGCTGGCTGCTGGCGGCGATCGATCTCTACGACCGCGAGGGCCTGCACCGCGCCGCGGCCGAGCTCAAGGACCTCGCCGCCTTCGTCGAGCGCGCGCGCGAGGGCGCCTGGGGGGTGGAATTCGGCGCAGTCGCCGGGGTGCTCGAGACCTTCGTCGCCGGCCTCGCCGGCCGGCGCCTGAAGCTCGCGCCGGCCGAGCTCGCCTGGACCGACGGCGCAACCGTCTACCTGCCGCGGCGGGTAGCGCTGTTCGCCTCGCGGGCGCAGAATTTCCGCGTCTACAAGGCGAGCGCGGCGCTGCTGTGGGCGCAGACTCGCTTCGGCAGCTTCGCCCTCGCGCCGGCGGACTACCCGGACGCGCCGCGCGAGCTCGAGCTGCTCGCCCTGCTCGAGGCGTTGCGGCTCGCGGCGCGCCTCGAGCACGATCTGCCGGGCCTTTACCGCGACCTCGAGGCGCTGTCGCAGCCGGCGCCGGGCGCCGAGTTCGGCCCGGCGCGCGAGCGCCTGCGCGCGCCGGGCGCGACGGTGGCCGACAGCCTGGCCGCGCTGCGCGAGCTGCCCGCTTCGGCCCGGGCGCCGGACTGGCCGTTCCTCGGCGCGCTCGACCCGGCGCGCGCGCTTGCGGCGCGCGACGAGCGCATCGCGCGCGACAAGCAGGCGCTGCGTGCGGCGCTCGAGCGCTGGCGCGAGGAGCGCGGCGACGAGGGGCTGCCGCCGCTGGACGGCGCAAGCCTCGCAAGCGGGGCTGCGGCGGCCCCGGGGGAAGTGAAGCGCCTGGTCGAATCCTTGCTGCAGGACCTGGGCGAACTGCCCGAGGACTGCCTCGCGCCGGCGCGCGAGAGTGCCGAGCAGGCGGCGGCCGAGCCGCCCGAAACCGAGGATGACGCGCACGCGCTGCGCTACGACGAGTGGGACCACCGCCGCGGGCACTACCGCAAGGACTGGTGCCTGCTGCGCGAGCGCGACGTGAATCCGGGCGATCCGGCGTTCGTCGCCGCCGCGCTCGAGCGCTACCGGCCGCAGATCCGGCAGCTGAAGCGCTCGTTCGAGGCCCTGCGCGGCGAGGACAGGCGCCTGCGCGGCGAGCCCTGCGGCGAGGACGTCGACCTGGACGCGCTGGTGCGCGCGCGCGCCGAGCTGGCCGCCGGCGGCGAGCTCGACGAGCGCCTGTTCGTGCGCCGCGCGCGCCACGCGCGCGACATGGTGGCGCTGTTCGTGGTCGACATGTCGGGCTCGACCAAGGGCTGGATCAACGACTGCGAGCGCCACGCGCTGGTGCTGCTGTGCGAGGCGCTCGAGGCGCTCGGCGACCGCTACGCGATCTACGGCTTCTCGGGCCTGACGCGCAAGCGCTGCGAGGTGTACCGCGTCAAGCGCTTCGACGAGCCCTACGGCGCCGCGGTGCGCGAGCGCATCGCCGGCATCCAGGCGCTCGACTACACGCGCATGGGGGCCGCGATCCGGCACCTGTCCGGGATCCTGGCGCGCGAGCCGGCGCGCACGCGCCTGCTGCTGACGCTGTCGGACGGCAAGCCGGACGATTTTTCGGACGGCTACCGCGGCGAGTACGGCATCGAGGACACGCGCCGGGCGCTGATCGAGGCCAGGCGCGCCGGCATCCACCCCTTCTGCATCACCATCGACCGCGAGGCAAGCGACTATCTGCCGCACATGTACGGCGCGGCGAGCTACACCGTGGTCGCGGACGTCGCGCGCCTGCCGACCAGGCTGGCCGAGCTGTACCGCCGGCTCACCGCATGAGCGCCGCGCGCCGCATCGCGCACCTCGACATGGACGCCTACTACGCGTCGGTCGAGCTGCTGCGTCGCCCCGAGCTGCGCGGCCTGCCGCTGGTGATCGGTGGCCGCCATGGCCTCGCGCGCCTGGCCGACTACGCCGGGCGCGGGGTGATCACCACCGCGACCTACGAGGCGCGCGCCTTCGGCCTGCGCTCGGGCATGAGCCTCGCGCGCGCCGCCGCGCTGTGCCCGCAGGCGGTGCTGCTGCCGGCGGACTTCGACGAGTACCGCAGGGTCTCGCGCCTGTTCAAGGCCGCGGCGGCGCGCGTCGCGCCGCGCATCGAGGACCGCGGCATCGACGAGATCTACATCGACCTGGGCGCGCCCGAGGGCGACGCGCGCGAAGCCGCGCGCGCGATCAAGGCCGCGGTGCGCGAAGCGACCGGGCTGTCGTGCTCGATCGGCGTGGCGCCGAACAAGCTGCTGGCCAAGATCGCCTCCGAGCTCGACAAGCCCGACGGCCTGACCGTGCTCGAGCAGGGCGACCTCGCGGCGCGCATCTGGCCGCTGCCGGCGAACCGGATCAACGGCATCGGCCCCAAGGCGGCCGCAAAGCTCGCCGCCCTGGGCATCCGCAGCATCGGCGAGCTCGCCGCGGCCGATCCCGCGCTGCTGGTGCGCCGCTTCGGCCCCGCCACCGGCGCCTGGCTGCACGACGCCGCGCACGGCCGCGACGAGCGGCCGCTGGTCACCGAGCGCGAGCCGAAATCCATCAGCCGCGAGACCACCTTCGAGCGCGACCTGCACCCCGTGCGCGACCGCGAGGCCCTGTCGGCCGTCTTCACCCGCCTGTGCGAGAAGCTCGCCGACGACCTGCGGCGCAAGGGCTACCGCGGCCGCAGCGTCGGCATCAAGCTGCGCTACGACAACTTCCACACCCTCACCCGCGACCGCACGCTCGAGTCCCACACCGACGACGCGCGCGCCATCCGCCGCGCCGCCGGCGAGTGCCTCAAGCGCGCCCCGCTCGAGCGCCGGCTGCGCCTGCTCGGAGTGCGCGTGGGCTCGCTGGCGCAGGCGGGCGAGGCGGCCGACCTGTTCGGCTGATCTCTCGGCGACAATTGATGAAAGGGGGAGACCCGTGGCTTGCGAAGAGAGACATGACTACGTCACATAGCGGCTACATGCGGGTAAGCGATTTTTCGGACAAGAGGGCTCACATCAGGAACAATGCCGTTCGATTGTCAGAGGACCCGCTTGCGCGCCGGCACTACTGATTGCAAGTGCGGCGTTCGTAGAGCTTACCGGGATCAACGACTGGGACTTCTGAGGCGACAGGCGGCTCAGTGCCTGAGCAACTCCCACATTTGCTGGAAGAAGATCACCACGCCGGTGAGCGCTGCGAGTATCACCACCAGCTTGATGAACCAGTTGTGCTCCAGCCTACCGATCGCGGCATCCAGCCTCTGCCAAAACGTGGCGGTGCCGGGCAGAGCGCCGCGCGCCGGCTTGTCACCCAGAAAAGTCGCCACCGCGTTGTAGAACTGCCGAAACGCGGGTTCGGTTGGCATCAACATGTGATTGCGGCCCTCCAGGGGCACGAGTTTGGCGCCAGGGATCCCGGCGGCGATTTCCTGGCCGAGCGCGAAGGGCGCGCGCAGGTCGCCGCGCACATGCAACACCAGCGTCGGCGCTTTGATTTTCGGTAGCAGATCGAGGACATTGATGTCGGCAGTTACCCGGAGCATGCGCTCCGCCACTTCCGGGGTGGCGCTAATGCGCTGCAGTGCGTTCATCGAACGCTGCTGCTCGGCCGTGCTATCCGGCATGAATTGCGAGGTGAAGAATTGCCGGTGGCTCTCCTCCTCGCTGCCCCAGCCTTCGCGAATCAATCCGCACGCAAGCTCAAGAGACTGTTTCAGCTTTTCCGGTTCGCCGGCGCGCTGCAGCAGCCCGCGCGCATAGCCGCCATAAAGGATCAGGTGGGACACCCGCTCCGGATGCCTGGCGGCATAGGCGATCGAGATCGGCACGCCCTGAGAAAGGCCGACGAGCGCAAATCGATCGTACCCGGCGGCATCGACCACGGCCCCCAGATCCGACACCCAGCGCTCGAAGGAAATGTCGTCGACGTCGCGTTGCGACAGTCCGTTGCCGCGCGCGTCATAGCGCAGCAGCCGCCGATCGTGCGCGAGCGCGAGCAGCGTGTGGCGAAACAGCGCACTGTCCAGATCGTGCTCGAGGTGGGTGAGCCAATGCGAGGTGCGCACGATCGGCGAGCCCTTGCCGAACGTGGCATAGGCCAGCCTGACGCCGTCCGCTGCGGTGCAATATTGAATATCCTGCTGCATCGTCCCCGTGCGCTCACGCCAGATTGTGGCGGCCGATCTGCTTGATCTCCTTCAAGCCGGTGAGTGCCATGCAGACATCGAGCTCCTTGCGCAGGATGTCGATCGCTTTTGCGACCCCCTTTTCACCGCCGGCGCCGAGCCCGTAGATATAGCTGCGGCCGACGAGGCAGCTCCCGGCGCCGAGCGCGAGCGCACGGTAGATGTCCTTGCCGGTGCGGATGCCGCCGTCGAACATCACTTCGATGTCCGAACCCACCGCGTCCACGATTCGTGGAAGAACGGAGACGGTGGAGCTCGCGCCGTCGAGCTGGCGGCCGCCGTGATTGGACACGACGATGGCGTCGGCGCTCGTCTGACACGCGAGCTTCGCGTCCTCGACATCGAGGATGCCTTTGACGATCAGCTTGCCTTTCCAGATGCTGCGGACCCACTCGACGTCCTTCCAGTTCAGGGTCGGATCCAGCTGGCTGGCGATCAGTTGCCCCACCGATGCGAAGCCTCCCCTGCCTTTGACGTAGCCGGTGAGGTTGCCGAAGGTCCAGTGCTTGCCCGTGAGCACGCTGTAGACCCAGCGCGGCCTGGTTGCCATGTTGATCAGATTTTTGAGCTTGAGCGACGGCGGAACCGAGAGTCCGTTCTTGATGTCCTTGAGGCGTTCTCCGAGCACCTGCAGATCCACCGTCAGAACGAGCGCGCTGCATTTGGCGGCGGCCGCGCGCTCGATCAGCGAGCGAACGATGCCGCGATCCTTCAATACGTACAGCTGGAACCAGAACGGCTTGTCCACGGCCGCCGCGACGTCCTCGATCGAGCAGATCGAGGGCGTGCTCAGGGTGAACGGAATTCCCGCGGCGTGCGCCGCGCGGCAGGCGTGAATCTCGCCGTTGCCGTGCTGCATGCCCGTCATGCCGACGGGGCCGAGCCCGAACGGCAGCGCTACCGGCTGCCCGAGCATGGTCGTGGAGGTATCGCGCGCGGAGACGTCCACCAGCACGCGCTGACGCAGCTTGAGCTTCTCCAGGTCGGCGCGGTTCGAATGCAGGGTCTCCTCCGAATACGAGCCTGCCTCCGCGTAGTCGAAGAATGCGCGCGGCACCTTGCGCCGGGCAAGCTCGCGCAGGTCCTCGATGCAAGTTATGTTCTTCATCTCCCTAGTCCTTCTCATGCCGAGAGGAAGCGCGCGACCATAATACCCGCCGGACTGCTGCAATGACCGGGGCTGTGCCGCCGGAAGGGGATATCACGAGCAGCGAAAGACTGCTTCTTACGGTAAGCTGACGTTCGTTGTGCCGGATCAGGAAGGAGGCGCCAATGGCCTTTATCGAAACCGTGCCGGTCAACCGGGCGACTGGCGATGTGCGCGCGATGTACGAGAGTAACCAGGCCAATTTTGGTTACGTTCCCAACTTTGCGAAGGTATTCAGCCACCGCCCGAAAGTGAATGCGGCGTGGGCCGGATTGCTCGGCAGCGTTCGATCGAACCTCGACGCTCGCCGCTACGAACTGATCACGCTGGCGGCCGCGCGTGCGTTGCGCAGTTCGTACTGCATGCTCGCGCACGGCACCGTCCTGCGCCAGCAGTTCTGCTCGGCAGAGCAGCTTGCGGCGATCGCGGCAAATTTCAGCGCGGCCGACCTTGCGCCGGTCGATGTCGCCATCATGTCGTTCGCCGAACACATTGTGCGCGATTCCGCCTCCGTGACGGCCGAGGAGATCCAGGGTTTGCGCGAGCACGGACTTACCGATACCGAGATTTTCGATGTCGCCGCGGCGACGGCGGTGCGATGCTTCTTCAGCAAGCTGCTCGACGCGCTTGGAGCGGAACCCGACTCCACCTACGCAGACCTGGAGCGAGAGTTGCGGCAACAACTGACCGTGGGCCGCGCCATCAGCCAGGCGGTAGTCGAGCGAGTGACAGCCGCCGCGCCCTAGGTAGAAGAGGGAGTCCGCGGGCGCTCAGTCCGCCGCCGCGTTGCGCGGCAGCGTCAGGGCGGCGATCAGGCCGCCGCCGTCGGGCGCGTTGCGCAGCGTGACCTCGCCGCCGTGCCAGCGCGCGATGTTGCGCGCGATGCTCAGGCCCAGGCCGACGCCGCCGCTGGCGCGGCTGCGCGAGGCCTCCAGCCGGTAGAAGGGCTCGAACACGGTCTCGAGCTGGTCCTCGGGGATGCCGGGGCCGCGGTCGCGCACTTCGATGCGGAGCGTTTGTGCGTCGTCGTCGATCGTGATGTCGGCGCGCTCGCCGTAGCGCAGGGCGTTCTCGATCAGGTTGTTGAGGCAGCGGCGCAGCGCCTGCGGGTGGGCGTTGTAGGGGCCGCGCGGGGCGCCGCTGACGCTGGTCTCGCGCCCGCTCTCGCGCCAGTCCTCGCACAGGCTGTCGATCAGCGCCGCGACGTCGACCGGCTGGCGCTGCGGCTCCTTGCCCAGGCTCCTGAAGAACTCGAGCGTCGAGCCGACCATCGCCTCCATCTCGTCCAGGTCGCGCACGAACTTGTCCTTCACCGCGCCCTCCGGCAGCATCTCGGCGCGCAGGCGCATGCGGGTGATCGGGGTCTTGAGGTCGTGCGAGACCGCGCCCAGCATGCGGGCGCGCTCGAGCACGTAGCCGCGCACCTGCAACTGCATGCGGTTGAAGGCATCGATCACGTTCGCCACCTCGCGCGGCCCGCTCGGATCGAGCGGCGGACCCTCGGGGTTCTCCCCCAGCGCGCGCGCCGCGCGCGACAGCCTCTCGAGCGAGCGCGTCATGGTGCGCACCGCCAGCGCGGCGAACAGGAAGAAGATTCCCAGCGTGAGCAGCAGCTTGGGCGCCAGGGTCTCGTAGCGCCTGAGCGGCTCCTGCGGCACGCGGGCGAAGAACACGGCGACGCTGCCGTCGTCCAGCGTGACCTGCGCCACCAGCGCGAAGGTGTCCGGCAGCAGGAAGTAGAACCGGCGCGCGAACCAGCGCGCGACGGCCCCCTCGCCGTCGCTGTTCTCGCCCGGCGCCGGCCGGCGCGCGGTGATTTCGACCGTCGTGCGCAGCGGCGCGTCGAGGTTGCGCTGGATCGCGGCCGCGAACGCCTGCTCGTAGCGATTGAGCTCCTCGTAGCCCTTCACCACGCTCAGCGGGGTCGGGCTCATCGCGACGCTCAGATCGCGCCCGTTCATCGCGTCGATGATCACGCTGCGCTCCAGCGGGCGCAGGCGGTTCAGCACCCGCGCGGTGCCGGCGATGCGTGCCGCCATCTGCTGCGAGGCGAGGCGGTAGACCGCCGCGCCGCGGTCGAGCAGGTTGACCGCGAAGCTGGCGGCCTGCGCCAGCAGCAGGCCCGCGGCGAGCACCAGCAGGGTGCGGCCGAACAGCGAGCGCGGCAGCAGGCGGGTCAATCCAGGCGCTCGACGCGCGCCGCGAGCACGTAGCCGCCGTTGCGCACGGTCTTGATGATGCGCGGCTCGCGCGCATCGTCCAGCAGGCGCTGGCGCAGCCGGCTCACCTGCACGTCGATCGAGCGGTCGAGCGGCGTCGCGTCCCGGCCCAGCGTCAGGTCCATCAGCTGGTTGCGGTCGAGGACCCGGTTCGGGTGCTCGACGAACACCGTCAGCAGGCGGAACTCGGTGCCGCTCAGGGCCACCACGACGCCGTCGGGCGCGATCAGGTGGCGCGCCGCGCTGTCCAGCGTCCAGCCCGCGAAGCGCAGGCGCTGGCCCTGGGCGCGCGAGTGCGGCAGCGCGCGCGAGCGGCGCAGGATGCTCTTCATGCGCGCCAGCAGCTCGCGCGGGCTGAACGGCTTGGCCAGGTAATCGTCGGCGCCCATCTCGATGCCGATGATGCGGTCGAGCTCGTCGCCGCGCGCGGTGAGCATGATGACCGGAATATTGGAGCGCGCGCGCAGGTCGCGGCACAGCGCGAGGCCGTCCTCGCCGGGGAGCATGAGGTCCAGCACCACGATGTCCGGGCGGCCCTTCTCCAGCGCCTGGCGCATCTCGCGCCCGTCGCGCGCGAGCGAGACGCGAAAACCCTGGCGCGCGAGGTATTCCGCGAGCAGGCCGCGGATCTCGGCGTCGTCGTCGACGACCAGCGCGTGGTCCTGTTGTTCCATGGCGACGCTATCGGTCTTTCATGTAACGCCGTGTAACAAAACCACGGCCGCTGCAATCAATCTGTCTCAATCGGAAATCGCCCGCTTACAGCGCTGCGCTCAAATGCACACCCGACGACGCGGCGCGAGCCGAACGTCAGACAAATCCCGAAAACTCCTAGGAGCATAGCAATGAAACTGAAACTCATGCTGGTCGCGCTGGCGGCAGCCGGCCTGGCCGCCTGCGGCAACGAATCCTCGACCGAATCCAAGCCCGCCGCGCCCGTGAGCGCCGCGCCGGCGCAACCCGCGCAGCCGGCCCAGGCCGCCGCCACGCCGGCCGAGCAGCCCAAAGTCGCCGAATCCAAGGACGAAGCCGCTCCGGCCGCCGCTCCGGCCGCCGCCCCGGCCGCCGCCGCGCCTGCCGCGCAGGAAGACAAGAAGCCCGAAGAAATGAAGAAGTAAGCAGGTAGCCGTCACGTCCCCCAATCGCAGCAGACAGGAGCCATCGCCATGAAGAAAGTGCTAGCCGCTACCTTCGCCGCGCTGTTCGCGCTCGCGTTCTCGCAGGCCTACGCCACCAGCGCCCTCAAGGCGCAGGCCCAGGTCGCGGCCGACGACGCAAGCAAGAGCGACGACGCCAAGTCGCCGGCCGACAGCGACAAGAAGGACGAGCAGAAGGACGAAGACAAGAAGGACGACGTGAAGGACGGCGACAAGAAGGACTGAGAACTGGGCCCGGGCCGGGAATTCCCTCCTTCTTCCCCCCGGCCCGGGTGTTTTTCTTAGCGGGAGCCATGCCATTAAGATGAAACTGATGCTCGTCGCGCTCGCGGCGGCCGATCAGCCGCAGGCGCAGCAGCCCGTGTACGAGAAGTATCCGGCGCCCAACCCGGGGGAGCAGGAAAAGCACTGAGCGCCGCGCTCAGAGCGCGAGGCGGCTCGGCACGTATTCGCTTAGCAGCCTCATGTACTGCGTGCGCAGCACTTCCGCGGCGGCGTCGGCGCGCGCGGCGCTTAGCAGGCCGCGCACCGCGTCGGCCGAGGCGTGGCCGTGCGCCTGGAGCCAGTTCTCCAGCCCTTCGACCAGGCTGCGCAGGTGCTGCGGGCCGCGGCGCAGCAGCGCCGAGGTCGTCATCACCGCGTCCGCCCCCGCCAGCAGGTACTTGACCACTTCTTCCGGCCCCTCGACCCCGCGCGTCGCGGCGAGCGAGGCCGCAACCCGGCCGCGCAGCAGCGCGATCCACATCATCGGCAGGCGGATCTCGTAGCGCGAGCTGAGCTCGAGCTCGCGCCGCGGGGCGAGCGTTTCCAGGTCCAAGTCCGGCTCGTAGAAGCGGTTGAACAGCACCAGCCCGTCGGCGCCGGCGGCGGCCAGCTCCTGCGCCATGTGCGCCATGGCGCTGAAGAACGGCGAGAGCTTGACCGCGAGCGGGATGCGCACCGTCCTTCTCACCGCGCGCACCACCTCGAGGTAGCGCCGCTCGATCTCGGCCCCGCTCTGCGCCGGGTCGGTCGGCACGAACCAGACGTTCAGCTCGAGCGCCGCGGCGCCCGCCTGCTCCAGTCGCGCGGCGTACTCGACCCAGCCCTCGGCCGAGGCGCCGTTCAGGCTCGCGATGACCGGGATGTCGAGCGCCTCGCAGGCGCGGCGCAGGGTTTCCAGCCTGCCCGACAGGCCGTGCTCGTAGTCGGGCAACTCGGGGAAATAGCTCGCGGTCTCGGGCTGCGAGTTCGAGCCGTGCTCGGTGTAGAGCGCATAGGCGGTGTCCTCGGCCCGGATCTGCTCCTCGTAGACCGAGCTCATCACGACCGCGGCCGCGCCCGCGTCCTCGAGCCGCTTCATGCCGTCGAGCGTCGCGGTAAGCGGCGAGGCGGATGCGACCACGGGGTGCTTGAGCGCGAGGCCCAGGTATCGGCTGCTGAGATCCATGGCGGCGTTGCTCCTAGCGTCCGGCCTGGTCGAAGCGGCTGCCGTCGCGCGCGGCCAGGTCCTCGTAGAGCCGGTAGCGCTCCATGACGGCCGCGCGCGCCTGCTCGAGCATGCGGCGCGCCTCGGCCGGACGGGTCTGCTCGACCACCTTGAAGCGCACCTCGCGGTAGCGGTAGTCCTCCAGCGGCAGGCGCGGGCGCGGCGAATCGAGACGGAACGGGTTCATGCCGTGCCGGCGCATGGTCGGGTCGTAGCGGTACAGCGGCCAGTGCGCGGCGGCCACCGCGCGCGCGGCCTGCTTCATGCCATAGCGCATGTCGGTGCCGTGCGCGATGCACTGCGAGTAGGCGAGGATGAGCGAAGGGCCGTCGTAAGCCTCGGCCTCGCGCAGCGCGAGCAGCGCCTGCTCGCTGTTGGCGCCCATCGCGATCTGCGCTACGAACACGTTGCCGTAGGCGACCGCCATCATGCCCAGGTCCTTGCGCCCGGAGGGCTTGCCGGCGGCGGCGAACTTGGCCGAGGCGCCGAGCGGGGTGGACTTCGACGCCTGGCCGCCGGTGTTGGAATAGACCTCGGTGTCGAGCACCAGGATGTTCACGTTGCGCCCCGAGGCGAGCACGTGGTCCAGGCCGCCGTAGCCGATGTCGTAGGCCCAGCCGTCGCCGCCGACGATCCAGACCGAGCGGCGCACGAAGAAATCCGCCACCGAGAGCAGGTTGCGCGCGTCGGGGTCGTCCTGCATCCCGGCCAGCTTCGCCTTGAGCGCCGCCAGGCGCTCGCGCTGGGCGCGGAAGTCGGACTCGGTCAGCTGCGGCGCCTCGATCAGCGCCGCCACCAGGTCGGGGCCGAGGCGCGCGGCGAGCTTGCGCGCGAGCGCCTGCGCCGCCGCGGTCTGGGCGTCGATCGCGATGCGGTAGCCCAGCCCGAACTCGGCATTGTCCTCGAACAGCGAATTCGACCACGCCGGGCCGCGGCCCGCCGCGTCGTGGGTCCAGGGCGTGGTCGGCAGGTTGCCGCCGTAGATCGACGAGCAGCCGGTGGCGTTGGCGATCTGCGCCCGGTCGCCGAACAGCTGCGACAGCAGCTTGAGGTAGGGCGTCTCGCCGCAGCCGGCGCAGGCGCCGGGGAACTCGAACAGCGGCTCGAGGAACTGCGCCCCGCGCACGTTGGCGAAGTTGACCCGCGTGCGGTCGACCCAGGGCAGGGTCTCGAAGAAGCCGACCGCGCGCCTCTCGTGCTCCAGCACCTCGAGCCGCGCGCGCATGTTGATCGCGCGCCGCTCGCCGCCGGGGTCGCGCGCCGGGCAGTTTTCGACGCACACCCCGCAGCCGGTGCAGTCCTCGACGTAGACCTGCAGCGTATAGCGCGAGTCGGGGTAGCCGCGCGCGTTGGTCTCGGCGGCCTTGAAGCCCGCGGGCGCGCCCTCGAGCCGCGCCCGGTCGTAGGTCTTGGCGCGGATCACGCTGTGCGGGCAGACCACCGCGCACTGGCCGCACTGGATGCAAAGCTGCGGCTCCCACACCGGCACTTCTTCCGCCACGTTGCGCTTTTCGAACTTCGTGGTGCCGCTCGGGTAGGTGCCGTCTGCCGGCAGCAGGCTCACGGGCAGGCTGTCGCCGCGCCCGAGCAGCATCGGCGCGGTGACCGCGCGCACGAACTCGGGCGCGTCGGCCGGCACCGCGGGCGCAAGCTCCAGCCCGCGCCGGCCGCCCTTGGGCGGCTCGACCGCGACCAGGTTGGCGAGCGCGCTGTCGATCGCCTGGAAGTTCTTCTTCACCACCTCGGCGCCCTTGCGCGCGTAGGTCTTCTCGGTCTCGGCCTTGATGCGCGCGATCGCCTGCTCGCGCGGCAGCACGCCCGAGAGCGCGAAGAAGCAGGTCTGCAGGATGGTGTTGATGCGGTTGCCCAGGCCCAGCCCGAGCGCGACCTTGGTCGCGTCGATGACGTAGAGCTTGAGGCCGCGCTCGCGGATCTGGCCCTGCGCCCGCGCGGGCAGCCGGTCCCATACCTCGTGCGCCCCGTACGGGCTGTTGATCAGCACGATCGCGCCCGGCGCCGCGCAGGCGAGCACGTCGTAGCGGAACAGGAAGTCGAACTTGTGCACGCCGACGAAGTTCGCGGTCTCGAGCAGGTAGGGCGCGCGGATGCGCGTCGGGCCGAAGCGCAGGTGGGAAATGGTGTAGGAGCCGGATTTCTTGGAGTCGTAGACGAAGTAGCCCTGCGCGTAGCGGCCTTCGTCGCCGGCCAGGATCTTGACCGAGTTCTTGTTCGCGCCCACGGTGCCGTCCGCGCCCAGGCCGTAGAACAGTGCGCGCACGACCTCCGGCGGCTCGATGTCGAAGCCGGGGTCGACCTCGAGGCTGGTGTGCGAAACGTCGTCGACGATGCCGACCGTGAATCCGTTGCGCGGCGCGGGCCTGGCGAGCTCGTCGAACACCGCCTTGGCCATCGCGGGGTTGAAGTCCTTGGACGACAGGCCGTAGCGTCCCCCGATGACGCGCGGCATGGACTTGCGCGTGCCGTCGGCGAGCCCCTGCGCGAGCGTGGTCAGCACGTCGACGTAGAGCGGCTCGCCGGTGGCGCCGGATTCCTTGCAGCGGTCCAGCACCGCGATCGCCTTGACCGAGGCCGGCAGCGCGGCGAGGAAGTGCGCGGCCGACCAGGGGCGGTAGAGCGTCACCTGCAGCACCCCGACCCGAGCGCCCCGCTCGCGGTTGAGCCAGGCCGCGGTCTCGTCCAGCACCTCGAAGCCCGAGCCCATGCACAGCGCGACGCGCTCGGCCTCGGGGTGGCCGTGGTAACGGAACGGCGCGTAGCGCCGCCCGGTGAGCGCCGCGAAGCGCTCCATCGCGCGCTCGACCACGTCCGGCATGCGCGCGTACCAGGGGTTCACCGTCTCGCGCGCCTGGAAGAAGGTGTCCGGATTGTGCGCGGTGCCGCGCACCACTGGGCGCTCGGGCGAGAGAGAGCGCGCGCGGTGCGCGCGCACCAGCTCGTCGTCGATCATGGCCCGGATCTGCGCGTCGGGGATGACGGCTATCTTGTTCTCCTCGTGCGAAGTGCGAAAGCCGTCGAAGAAGAACACCAGCGGCACGCGTCCTTCGAGCGTGGCCGCCTGCGCCACCAGCGCGAGGTCGTGCGCCTCCTGCACCGAAGCCGCGGCGAGCACGCCGAAGCCGGTGCCGCGCGCGCTCATCACGTCCGAGTGGTCGCCGAAGATCGACAGCGCCTGGGTCGCGACCGAGCGCGCCGCGACGTAGATCACCGCCGCGGTCAGCTCGCCGGCGATCTTGTACATGTTGGGCAGCATCAGCAGCAGGCCCTGCGAGGCGGTGAAGGTCGCGGCGAGCGCGCCCGACTGCAGCGCGCCGTGCAGCGTGCCGGCGGCGCCTGCCTCGGACTGCATCTCCACCACCACCGGCACCTCGCCCCAGATGTTGCGCAGCCCCGACGCCGTCCAGGCGTCGGCCAGCTCTGCCATCGGAGAGGCGGGCGTGATCGGAAAGATCGCGCACACCTCGTTGCTGCGGTAGGCGATGTGCGCCGCCGCGGCGTTGCCGTCCATCGTGGTCCAGACTTCGCTCATGGCCGTACCCTGAAGCGCGAGGGCAGCGTGGGCTCCTGCAGCAGGCCCGGTCCGGCCTGCGCGGCGCCGGTCTCGGGCTGCATCTCGATCGCGTGGCAGGGGCACTGCTCGTAGCAGGTGGCGCAGCCGGTGCACAGGTCGTAGTCGACGCGGTAGAAGCGCCCCTGGCCGAGCTTGGCGATCGCCTGCTCGGGGCAGGCGGCGTAGCAGTTGTCGCATTCGAAGCAGTTGCCGCACGACAGGCAGCGCTGCGCCTCGTAGCGCACCTCGTGCTCGGGCAGGCCCTTGACCACCTCGTCGAAACCGCTGCGCTCGGCCAGAGGCAGCGCGGGCTGCTCGCGCCGGTCGGCGTCCAGGTACACCGGCAGATTGAGCATGCGAAACTCGACCAGCGGCGCGCGCGCCTTGGCGGGCAGCGCCTCGCCGCGCAGCCTGGCGTCGATCGCGCGCGCGGCCTTCTTGCCGTGGCCGACCGCCGCGGTCATGGTGCGCGGCCCGCCGATCACGTCGCCGCCGGCGAACACTCCCGGGTGGCCGGTCTGCAGGTCGGCGCCGACCTCTACCAGGTCGCCGCGCAGCACGCGCAGCCCGGGCAGCGCGCCGAGGAATCCGACGTCGGCGTGCTGCCCGACCGCGAGCACCAACGCGTCGGCCTGGATCATGTCGAACTTGCCGGTCCCGACCACGCCCTTGCCGTCGGGGGTGAGCTCCATGCGCTCGATCGTGATCTCCTCGCGGCCGAAGTTCTTCACCGTCGAGAGCCAGCTCACCTTCACGCCCTCGGCGAAGGCCTCGTCGGCCTCGTAGGGGTGGGCGGGCATGTGCGCGCGGTCGCGGCGGTAGACCAGCACCGCCTCCTCGGCGCCCAGGCGCTTGGCGACGCGCGCGGCGTCCATCGCGGTGTTGCCGCCGCCGTAGACCGCGACTACGCGCCCGAGCAGCGGGCGCTCGCCCTTCTCGACGTTCTCCAGCAGGCCGATGGCGTCGATCATCTTGCCGGCGTCCATCGACGGCACGTCGACGTGGTTGCCGACGCTCGCCCCGACGCCGACGAACACCGCGTCGAAGCCGCCCGCCGCCTTTTCCGCCGCGACGTCGGCGACGCGGTGGTTGCAGGTGATCTTCACTCCCATCGCCGCGATGCGCTCGATCTCCTGCAACAGACCGTCGCGCGGCAGGCGGTAGGCCGGAATGCCGTAATGCATCATGCCGCCGGGCTCGGGCATCGCGTCGCGGATCTCGACCTCGTGGCCGAGGCGGCGCAGATGGTAGGCGCAGGCGAGGCCCGCCGGCCCGGCGCCGATCACCAGCACGCGCCGGCCGGTCGGCGCGCCGGCGGGAACGGTCCAGCCCGCGCGCGAAGCCATGTCGCCCAGGAAGCGGTCGATGGCGTGGATCGCGACCGGCGCGTCGAGCTGGGCGCGGTTGCAGGCGGTTTCGCAGGGGTGGTAACAGGCGCGCCCGTGGGTCGCGGGCAGCGGGTTTTCCTCCATGTACTTGAGCCAGGCCTCGCGGTAGCGCCCGGCCTGCGCCTCGGCCAGCCAGGCCTGGATGTTCTCGCCCGCCGGACAGGCGTGATTGCACGGCGGCATCAGGTCGCGGTACACCGGCCGCTGCCAGCGGATCGCCCCGGCGCCGCGCAATGCGGTCGCCTGCAGCACCGGGGTGAGGTCCTTCGGAATCAGGCTCATGGAAGTTTCATTTACGCCAAGCCGGTGGCCAGTGTGGCGCGGTTTTTCGCGCGCTATTTGATCCTGGTCAGTTTTTCCGCTCCGCCGGAATTTTTCGCGATGTGATATATGTTCCCCTGCGCAAGGAGGCGAGGCGGTGCATTTGCAGGTCGACGATCGAACGATAGACATCGACGAGGAGGGATATCTCGTCGACCCCGCGGACTGGAGCGAGGCGGTGGCGGAGGAGCTCGGCCAAGGGAGCTGCGCGCCTGGAGCACGGGCTAGCCCATGAGCGACGCGCTGACATACCTCGTCAAGGCGCGGCCCGAGGCGATGGGCCATTACTTTCGCTTCCTCAAGGACGCGGGCAGCCGGCTCGATCCCAAGACGCGCTCGCTGATCTCGGTCATCACCAAGGTGCACTCGCAGACCGAGCGCGGGCTGCTGCAGTACACCAAGCGCGCGCTCGGCGACGGCGCGAGCGCGGAGGAGATCCTCGACGCGCTGCTGATGGCCTTCCCCGCGCTCGGGCTGGCGAAGATCGTGTGGGCGGTCGACGTGCTGCTCGCCTCCGACATCCCGGACTTCCAGGCCGGGGCGGGCGCCGAGCCGCAATGGCGCCGCGTCGAGGAGCTCGCCGCGATCGCTCCCGGCGGCGCGACTCGCATCGCCTGCGAGGGCCGCACGCTGCTGGTCTACCGCGCCGACGGCGCCTGCACGGTGTACGACAGCCACTGCCCGCACCAGCGCACCCCGATCCCGCTCGAGGCGCTGAGCGGAGGCCAGCTCAGGTGCCCGAAGCACGGCTGGACCTTCGACATCGCGACCGGCGCCTGCACCGAGAAGGGCGACCGGCCGCTCAGGCGCTACCCGAGCAAGGTCGAAGGCGGAATTCTCTACGTCGAGTGGTGAGCACGGCCGGGCCGATACTCGTATCGCGTGCCCGACATCGCGACCGGCCCTGCGTCAAGCAGTCTGCGTGCGACTGACGCTCAGCAGTTCCTCACGCGCTCGATGCAGGTGCGCAGGACCTCGTCCGGATCGCGCCGCCACCAGTCGAGCTCGGAGAAGATCTCGACTTCCTGGAAGCCGGCGTAGCCTGCGCCCTGCATCCACGAGCGGATGAGCGGCAGGCCGATGACGCCGTCGCCCATCATGCCGCGGTCGTTCAGCAGGTCGCGCGTCGGCACGAGCCAGTCGCAGATGTGGTAGGCGAGCAGGCGCCGGCGCCCGGCGCGGCGGATCTGCGCCTCGAGCTTCGGGTCCCACCATGTGTGGTAGACGTCCAGCGCGACCCCGATGTCCTCGCCCAGCGCGTCGCACAGGTCGAGCGCCTGCTCGAGCGTGTTCACGCAGGCGCGCTCGGCCGCCTGCATCGGGTGCAGCGGCTCGATCGCAAGCGGCACGCCCGCCGCGCGCGCCGCGGGCAGGATCTCGGCGATGCCGTCGCGCACGGCTTGCCTGGATTTCCGGATGTCCCTGGAGCCGGGAAGCAGCCCTCCGACCACCAGCACCAGGCAGCGCGCGCCGAGGCTATGGGCTTCCTCGATCGCGCGGCGGTTGTCGTCGCGCCAGTCGGGCGCGGTGAAGAAGCCGCCGCGGCACAGGCCCGTGACCGCGAGCCCGTTGGCCTTGATCGCCGCGGCCGCGGCCGCGAGCCCCATCTGCGCAACCTGGTCTCGCCACGGCGAGATGCCGCGAATGCCGTGGCGCGCGCAGCCGTCGATGATCTGCGCAAGCGTCCACTGCCTGCGCACCGTCGCGGTGTTGAGCGAGAGCTCCATTCAGCCGCAACCCTGGACGGCGAGCAGCCGCTTCATGCGCGCGCATGCGAGCGGCGGATCGGCGAGCAGCCCGGCCGCGTCGGCGAGCCGGAAGAGCTCGGCCAGGTGCAGCAGGTTGCGCGCCGACTGCTGGCCGCCGACCATGACGAAGTGGTCCTGATGGCCGTTCAGCCAGGCCATGAACACGACGCCCGTCTTGTAGAAGCGCGTCGGCGCGCGGAACACGTGGCGCGAGAGCGGCACCGTCGGCGCGAGCGCCTCGCGGTACTCGGCGGTCCTGCCCTCGGCGAGGGCCGAGAGCGCGTGCGAGGCGGCGGGCGCGATCACGTCGAAGATACCGAGCAGCGCGTCCGAATGCCCCTCGGCGTCGCCCTCGATCAGCTCGGCGAAGTTGAAGTCGTCGCCCGTGTACATGCGCACGCCCGCGGGCAGGCGGCGGCGCATGCGGATCTCCTTGTCCTTGTCGAGCAGCGAGATCTTGATGCCGTCGACCCTGGCGGCGTTCCGGCGCAGCGCGTCGAGGCAGGTGTCCATCGCCGCGTCGTGGTCCTTCGCGCCCCAGTAGCCCTCGAGCGCGGGATCGAACATCTCGCCCAGCCAGTGGATGATGACCGGCTGCCTGACCTGGGAGAGGATGCGGTCGTAGACGCGCGCGTAGTCCTCGGACGAGCGGGCGCTCGCCGCGAGCGCGCGGCTTGCCATGAGCACGATCCGCCCGCCGAGCCGCTCGATCGCGCCGCACTGCTCCTCGTAGGCGGCAATGATGCGCTCGATCGAATGCGCGCCCGGCGGCAGGTGGTCGGTCCCGGCGCCCGAGGCGACCTCGCCCGCCCCGGCGGCGAGCGTGCGGCGGATCAGCTCGAGCGAGCTCGGCCAGTCCAGGCCCATGCCGCGCTGCGCGGTGTCCATCGCCTCTGCGACGCCCAGGCCCCAGGACCACAGGTGCCGCCGGAAGGCGAGCGTGGCGTCCCAGTCGATCGCCGCCTCGAGCCAGGGCTCCTTCGCCGACAGCGGATCAGCGACCACGTGCGCCGCGGCGAGCGCGCGGCGCGTGAAGGCGTGCTCCGGTCTGCGGAACGGCGTCGGTTCGCGCACCGCATACGGCGCCATGCGGCGGCCGCCCGCCGCCGGGAGCTCGATGCTGAGGACAGTTTCGCGCTTCACGGCTCAGGCCTTCAGTTTAGGCACGTCGAGCCATTTCTTCAGCCGCCAGCTCTTCAGGCCGAGCTCGGCGAGCTGCACGCCCTTGGCCCCTTCCAGCAGGCCCCAGCGGAACGGGCCCTCGCCGGCGACGTGCCTGAGGAACAGCTCCCACTCGAGCTTGAACGCGTTGCCTAGGTCTTCGCCGGGAACTTCCTTCCAGCCGGCGAAGAAGTCGATCGGCTGCGGAAGGTCGGGGTTCCACACCGGCTTGGGCGTCTCGGCGTAGGACTGCGCAACGCAGCGCCGCAGGCCGGCGACCGCGCTGCCCTCGGTGCCGTCCACCTGCAGCGTGAGCAGGTCGTCGCGCCGCACGCGCACTGCCCAGGAGGAGTTGAAGTGCGCGACGACGCCGCCCGCGAGCCTGAATGTGGCGTAGGCGGCATCGTCGGCCGTCGCCTTGTACTTCTTGCCGGCCTCGTCCCAGCGGTAGGGAATGTGCGTCGCGCCGAGACAGCTCACCGCCCGCACCTCGCCGAACAGGTTGTCGAGCACGTAGCGCCAGTGGCACAGCATGTCGAGGATGATCCCGCCGCCGTCCTTCCTGCGGTAGTTCCACGACGGGCGCTGCGCGGGCACGCGGTCGCCTTCGAACACCCAGTAGCCGAACTCGCCGCGCACCGACAGCAGGCGGCCGAAGAAGCCCTCCTCGCGCAGCTTCCTGAGCTTCAGCAGCCCCGGCAGCCAGAGCTTGTCCTGCACCACGCCGTGCTTGACGCGCGCCTTCTTGGCCGCCGCGTACAGGTCCTTCGCCTCGGAGAGCGTGGTGGCGACCGGCTTCTCGCAGTAGATGTGCTTGCCGGCGCGGATGGCGCGCTTGAGCAGCCGCGGCCGCAGCTGCGTGGAGGCGGCGTCGAAGAAGATCTCGTCTTCCCGGCTCTCGAGCGCGGCGTCCAGGTCGGTGGTCCAGCGCGCGACGCCGTGCCTGCGCGCGAGGTCCTCGAGCTTAGCGGCGTTGCGGCCGACGAGCAGCGGGTCGGGCATGAGCCGCGTGCCGTCCTTGAGCGCGATGCCGCCCTGCTTGCGGATCTCGAGGATCGAGCGCACGAGGTGCTGGTTGGTGCCCATGCGCCCGGTGACCCCGTGCATGACGATGCCGATGCGTTTTTCGCCCATGTGTGCCTACCGTCTCAGTCCGTTCAATACCAGGTCGGTGATGTGCCGCTTGCGCGCGGCGAGCGCGACCGGCGCCATCAGGTCGCGCGCGAAGATGCTGGACAGCGTGTAGCGGTTGGAGAGATAGAAGTAGCCCTCGCCCGCGATCGAGATGTACAGCTGCACCGGGTCGACGCCGCGCCGGAACAGTTTCGCGCGCTCGCCGCGGCGCAGGACGTCGCGCAGCGTCTCGACGAGCGGCTCGTGCAGCCTGTGCATGCGCCGCGAGCGCGCCACGTGGTGGCCCTTGTACTGGTTCTCGCTGACGAGCAGCGCGAGGAACTCCGGGTGCTCGAGGCAGTAGTCCCAGGTGAAGCGCACCAGGCGCTTCAGCGCCTCGCGCGGGTCGCGGTGCCCGAGGTCGAGGTCGCGCTCGGCGCTGCGTATGCGCTCGTAGCTCGCCTCCAGCACGGCGAGGAACAGGTCCTCCTTGGAGCCGAAGTAGTAGTACAGCATCCGCTTGTTGGCGCCCGCGCGCCGGGCGATGCGGTCGACGCGCGCGCCCGCGAGGCCCGCGCGCGCGAATTCCGCGGTCGCCGCCTCCAGGATCCGCTGGCGCATTCTTTCCGGGTCGCGGCCGTTTCTCATTCCATGCCGAGGAGCCGGTAGATGCGCCGCGTGTAGTCGCCGAAGCGCTCGTGCGTCTTGATGTCCAGTGTGCGCGGGTGAGGCAGCTCGACTTCGAAGTTGTCCGCCATGTGCGCCGGGCCGGCGGTAAGGACGACCACGCGCGTGCCGAGGAATACCGCCTCCGAGATGCCGTGCGTGACGAACACGATGGTCTTGCCCGCTTCCTTCCAGATGCGCAGCAGCTCGAGGTTCATCTTCTCGCGCGTAAGCGCGTCGAGCGCGCCGAAGGGCTCGTCCATCAGCACGAGCTTCGGGTCGTGCACCAGCGCCCGGGCGATGGCGGCGCGCTGCTGCATGCCCCCCGAGAGCTCGTAGGGATACTTGTCCTCGTGGCCGGCGAGCCCCACGAGCGCGAGCAGCTCGCGCGCCCGGCTGCGCGCCTCGGCCTTCGGCAGGCCGAGGATCTCGGCCGGCAGCAGCACGTTGTCGAGGATGCGCCGCCACTTCAGGAGCAGCGGCGCCTGGAACACCATGCCGACGTCCCTGCCCGGGTCGAAAGGGTGCGTCGCCGAGCCGATGCGGACCTCGCCGCCGTCGTGCGCGTGCAGGCCGGCGAGGATCTTGAGCAGCGTCGACTTGCCGCAGCCCGAAGGCCCGACCAGCGCGACCAGCTCGCCCGGCATGACGTCGAAGCTCGCGTCCGAGATCGCCGGATGCCCGGCGTAGTCCTTGCGCACCCCGGCGAGGTGGATGAAGGGCTCAGCCAATGCGCGCGTCCTTCGCCACGAGCAGCCGCTCGAGCGCGAGCACGACGCCGTACAGCAGCATGCCGATCATCGTGATGAGCAGCACGGCCATGAACATGGTGGGCGTGTCGAGCGTCACCTGAACCTGCAGCATGAGGTAGCCTAGCCCCTTGTCCGAGCCGAGGAACTCGCCCACGATCGCTCCCGCCACCGCGAGGATCGCGCCGACCTTCATGCCCGAGAAGATGTAGGGCAGCGCGCCGGGCAGCTGGATCTTTGTGAACAGCTGCCAGCGCGAGCCCTTCAGCGAGCGCACGAGGTCGAGCAGCTCGGGCTCGATCTCGCGCAGCCCGCGCGCCGTGGTGAGCAGGATCGGGAACACCGCGATCGAGAACGCCATGACCGAGTTCGGCAGCACGCCGTAGTTGAACCATACGATGATCAGCGGCCCGAGCGCCACCTTGGGAATCATGTTGAGCGACACGAGCAGCGGCATGAAGAACGCCTCGAGCGTCTTCGACCAGGTGAACAGCAGCGCGAGCGCCACGCCGGCGGCGAGCGCGAGCAGGTAGCCGCCGAAGATCTCCGTGCCGGTCACGGCGATGTTCGTCCACCAGCTGTACTTCGGCTCGATCAGCGCGTCGAGCGTCGCGCCCGGCGACGGCATCACGAACTTCGGCACGTGGCCGAGGCGCACGAACAGGTACCAGGCGAGCAAGAGCGCGAGGTGAGCGAGCAGCGCGAGGGTCCAGCGTGTGAGCTTGGAGTTCATGAGAGCCACCTGTCCAGGTTCTTGCGCACGAAGGCGTCGTCCGCGAGATCGCCGTGTTCGCGGTACACGCGGTCGATCTCCTCGGACTGGCCCGGCGAGAGCTTCTCGTCCGGGTCCAGGCACCAGGTGCCCGCGAGCAGCCCCTGCCGGCGCAAGACCTCGTGGCAGCCGGGAATGCAGCCCGCGAAGTTGTGCGCGGCGTCGAAGAATGCGCTGTTGCAGTCGGTGATGCGCGAATCGAGCGCGAGCAGGTCCTCGTCCAGCGGCCCGCGCCGGACCCGCTCGAAGAGCTCGACCGCGCTTCGGGTCCACACGCTCCAGTGCCCGAGCAGTCCGCCGCGGATGCGCACGCGCACCGTCGCGTCGCCGCGGCGAACGTCGAACGGCACCGCGAGGTCGAGCAGGATGTGGTCGTCATTGCCGGTATAGAGCGCGATCCGGTGCTCGGCGCGCGCGGCGACCACGCCTCGCACCACGTCCAGCGTCGCGTAACGGTTGAAAGGCGCGATCTTGATCGCCACGACGCTCTCGATCGCGGCAAAGCGCCGCCAGAACGTCGCGGGCAGCGGGATGCCGCCGACCGAGTTCTGCAGGTAGAAGCCCACGAGCGGGATCTCTGCCGCCACGGCGGCGCAGTGTGCCACCAGCTCGTCGATCGACGCGCCCTTCATGGCGCCTAGCGAGAGCATGCCGCAGTGATAGCCCACGGCACGCGCGATGCGCGCTTCGTCGCGCGCGGGCTCGGTCTTCCCGGCCAGGCCGGCAATCATCACCACCTTCCGGCCCGCGGCCTCTTCGGCCGCGATCTGGAGCACCCGCTGGTAGAGCCCGGCCTCCCGGATCGCGAACTGCGTGGCGTGCACGCCGACCGCGAGGCCGCCGCTGCCCGCGTCCAGGTAGTAGCGCGCGAGCGCCCGCTGCCGACGCTCGTCGAGCCGGCGCCGGTCGTCGAGCGCGAGCGGATGGGCGGGGATGACGGCGCCGCGGGCGAGCAGCGAGGCGATCTCGTCAGGCAGCGCGTGGGGAAGGCGGCGCGACATGTTAACCGTCTGGTTACCTGATGGTACCATCGTCCTTCAGCCAATTAAGGAGGGTCCTCCATGCGCAGGCTTCTCGTCGCCGCGGCCGCCGCCATTCTCGCCGTTCCCGCCGCCGCCGCAGAGCAGAAACTCGATTTCATCCTGAACTGGGTTCCGGGGGGCGATCACGCGCCGTACTACTACGCGAAGAAGCTCGGCTGGTACCGGAAGGAGGGCATCGACCTGAACCTCGAGCCGGGCAAGGGCTCGGCGCTCTCCACTCAGCGGGTCGGCGCGGGCGCGAACCCGATCGGCCTCGCCGACATGGCAGGCGTGCTGGTGGCCAAGGGCAAGGGCGCCGACGCGGTCGCCGTGTTCAACGTGTACGCCAACTCGCCGCAGGGCATGTACTGGCTGAAGAGCTCCGGCATCCGGGGCATCAAGGACTTCCCCGGCAAGAAGATCGGCAACCCGGCCGCGGACGGGGCGCGCGTGATGTGGCCGGCGCTCGCCAAGGCGAACGGCATCGACCCGAACTCGGTCACCTGGGTGAACATCGACCCGAACGCCAAGCTCGCCGCGCTCAAGGCGCACACGATCGACATCACGACCTCGTTCTACAACCTGCACCACGTGTTCAAGCGCGAGCTGGGCGCCGACATGGGCTTTCTCGCCTGGCGCAATGCCGGTCTGAACCCGTACGGCAATTCGGTCATCGTGAACGGCGAGTACCTGAAGAAGCACCGCGCTACGGTGGCGAAGTTCGTCAAGGTCACCCAGCGCGCCTTCGCCGCGTGCGTGAAGGATCCCAAGCCCTGCGTGCAGGCGCTCATCGACGCGAACGGCGCGCTCAGCTTCGACAACGAGCTTGCCAACTGGCACCTCGTGGAGGTGCTGATGAGCGACAAGATCTCGCAGACCGTCGCGCTCGGCTGGCACGACGACAAGCGCATGCAGGCCGACTACGCCCTGGTGCGCGACTACATCGGCATCGACAAGCCCTACGACGTGAAGACGGTCTACACGAACGCCTTCCTCGACAAGTCGATCAAGATGATCCCGGTCAAGAGCGACGACTGAAGCGCCCGAGCAACAGGCGCCACATCGCGCGCAGCCATCCCCCGCGCGCCTGCGCGGGGGGCGGCGCGGCGACCCCCGCGAAGCGTCTTTGCAGGCATTGCGCGAACTGCGCGGTGCGCTCGGTCGCCCGGCGCTCGAACAGCCGGTCGACGACGGGCTTGAGCGGCCCTTCGCCCCGCACGTCGAAGCGGCTCAGCATCGCCGTCCCCGCGCCAGACGGCTCGAGCGCGACCTCGATCGCCATCGTCAGATGCTCGGCCCTGGCCGTTGCGTGCAGGCGCCGCGGCGGATCCTCCGCGTCGATCTCGGCGCGCAGCGCGACGACGAGCGGCACCGCGCCGATCCTTTCCCTGACGGTCAGCTCGGCGGTGCGCTCGTCGAGCACGTCGATGCGCTCGACGCCGGGAATGCAGGTGCACAGCGCCCTGAAGTCGCGCAGGAAACGCCACAGCTCCTGCGGCGGAGCGCTGACCGAGAAGCGGGCCTCGCGCTGCGGCATCAGTCCCACCACTTCCTGAGCTTGTAGTCCTCGGCGACCACGCCGGCGGCGTTGTGTCCCGCGCCGGCGTGCACGCCGCCGCCCGGGTGGCAATAGCCGCCGCACATGTACAGGCCCTCGATCGGCGTGCGGTAGCCCGACCAGCCCGCGAACGGCCGGAAATAGCCCATTTGGTCGGGCGTCATGTCGCCCACCACGTCGACGCCGTTCACCAGGTTGTCGTTGCTGCGCTCGGTATCGGTCGGATCCTGGATCTTCATCGCGAGGATCTTGTCGCGCGTCATGTTCGGTGCGTACGCGCGCCACAGCTCGAGCAGGTGCTTGGCGTAATCCTCGCGCAGTCTTTGCCAGCCCTGCGGGCCATCGGGCTCGATGCGGTACGGCGCGTACTGCCACACGACCGCCGTGTGCTTGCCGGCCGGCGCCTGCGACGGATCGAACAGCGTCGGCAGCGTGATCTGCAGCATCTCCTTTTGCGGCGCGCGACCGAGCGCGATCTCCTGGTAGGCGCGCACCTGCTCGAGCATGGTGCCGCCGAACATCTCCTGGCTGAAGGCGACGTTCACCGGCGGGTTCGCGGCGCTCGCCTCGTACCGCGGCGCCTCGGACAGCGCAAGATGCAGCACCATGAGCGAGCGCCCACGCGAGTGGTAGTTCCTGACGCGCGTCGCGAACGGCACCGGCAGCGCTTCCTCCCCGACCATGTCGAGGAAGGTCTTCTTCGGCTCGACGTTCGTGATCACTGCTTTGGCCGCCTCGAGCCGCGTGCCGTCAGCGAGCTCGACGCCGACGGCCCGGTTGCCGCGCAACAGGACGCGCTTTACCTGCGCGCCGGTCTGCACCGCGCCGCCGTGCGCTTCCAGCGCGCCGCGCAGGCCGTGCGCGAGCTGCTGCGAGCCGCCGACGCAGATCGGGGCCTCGGCCTTGAGGATGCGGAACAGGCAGATCCAGCCCTGGCCGAACTGATCGGGCGCGAAGCCGAGTACCGTCATGCGCGCGAGGAAGTGCACCTTCACCTCCTCGCTCTCGAACAGCTCGTCGAGCAGCTGCACCGGCGTGCTCGCCTGCCACTGCAGCAGTGTGCGGCCCTCCTCCGACTTCTCCAGCTCGGCGCTCTGCAGGGAAGGCGCGAGGGGCGGGGAATACATGAGCGGCAGGTAAGTCGTGTCGATGAACTCCGCGTAGTCGTCGTGCAGCTGCCGGAAGGTCTTCGCGTCGCGCGCGGAGAACCGGGCGAGCTCGGCCGCCATGCGCTCGGCGTCGCGGTACATCACGATGCTGCGGTGATCGGGGAAGATCGTGCCGCGCAGGTGCTCCGGGTAGACGTAGCGCACGCCGTGGCGCTCGAGCTCGAGCTCGCGGTACACGGGGCTCGTGGGGATGTGGGTGTGCACGACCGAGCAGACGTTGTGCTTGAAGCCGGGGAGCGTGATCTCCTCGGTGTGGCAGGCTCCGCCCACGCGACGGTTGCGCTCGACGACGAGCACCTTTTCGCCCGCTCGCGCGAGGTAGGCGGCGCAGGCGAGGCCGTTGTGGCCTGCGCCGATGACGATGAAATCGTAGGACATCGCGATTGCCTCCTTTCACTCAGCCAAGCTCGGGCCCGGCGACCAGGTAGACCAGCTTTTCGTTTCCCGGCGCGCGCACGGCCCCGCGCACCATGCGCGTGAACGGGCGCTGCACCGTGAAGCCCCGCGCGAGCAGCCACTCCTGCAGCCGCGGCGCGTGATCGGCCGCGTCGACGTAGAGCGGCGGCCGCGCCTGCCTGAGTGCGGCGCCGAGCAGCGCGATGGCGCTCGCCTCGTCGCGCGCGATGAGGGGGCCGATCTGGGCGGCCACGCGGCCGTCGCGCGCCAGCACGAAGCCCTCGCCCGGCAATTGGAGCGCGCAGCGCGGCATGCGCGCCTGCAGCGCGCGCAGCAGCGGCGCGCGCGGGCCGCCGAAGGCTTCGGCGTCGAGCGCGAGAGCCCCATCCCAGTCCTCGAGCGGCCTCGCGGGCGCGACGCCAGGCGGCCGCGGGGCGGCGGCGAGATGGAAGCGCTTGAAGCCCCAGGTATCGCGAAAGCCCTCCCGGCGGTACACCTCGCGCCCGGCGGGCGTGGCGTCCAGGACCGGCAGCTGGCCGCGCCGCTCGAGCTCGGCGGTCGCGACGCGCAGCAGCCGCGAAGCATAGCCCTTCCTGCGCTGCGCCGGGAGGACAAGCACCATGCTGATCCAGGCGAAGGCGCCGTAGGGCAGAACGAGCGTCGACGCGGCGAGCGTGCCGTCGGAGAGCGAAATGCCCCAGCCGCGGCCGAGCTCGAGCATGAGCCGCCAGTCCGCCTCGTTCTGATTCCAGCTCGCCGCGCCCGACAGCGCGAGGCAGCCGGCGAGGTATTCGGGGCCGAGCGGGTGCTCAGTATCTTCCGTCACGCGTCTCGAAGTGCGTCGGCTTGCCGAGGTCCGGCATCCCGCGCACGATCCAGTCGGCCTGCCAGTCGAGCAGCGCCTCGAGCGGCACGCGCGGCGGCCCGAACAGGCGCTGCGCCTGCGCCGTGTCGACCAGCCAGGCGGTCGGCGCCTCGCTGCCGGTGATTCGCGCCTTCCTGCCGAAGCGCCTGCCGAATTCCGCGGCGAGCGAGCGCACGCTGAGGACGTCCGGGCCGCTCACGTTGATCGGCGAGGTGGGCCGCGTGCAGTGCGCGAGCAGGCGCAGCGCCTGCTCGTTCGCGTCGCCCTGCCAGAGCACGTTCACGTGCCCCATCGCGACGTCGACCGGCCGGCCGGCGAAGACCTTCGCCGCGACGTCGTGCAGCACGCCGTAGCGCATGTCGATCGCGTATTCGAGCCGCATCAGGCGCCCGGGCGTGCCGTGGCGCTGCGAGCCGTACAGGAACGCCTGCTCGCGCCCCACGCAGGAATTCGCGTAGTCGCCCGCGGGCGGCGTGGTCGGCGTCGACTCGTCCGCGCCGCGCCCGGCGACGCTCGCGTACGGGTAGACGCAGGCGGTTGAGAAGGCGACGATGCGCGACTCGCGGAACGCGTCGGCCACCATGAACGGTACGCCGACGTTCATCGCCCAGGTGAGCGAGGGCTGGCCAGAGGCGCCGAACTTGTGCCCCGCCATGAAGACCACGTTCTTGGTGCGCGGAAGCCGCTCGAGCGCCGCGCGGTCGAGCAGATCGCAGGCGATGCACTCGATGCCCCAGGCCTCGAGCTTCGCGCGCAGGCCGGGCTCGGAGAAGCGCGCGACGCCGATTACGCGCTTGCCTGCGCGCCGCGCCAGGCGCGCCAGCGTCGGGCCCATCTTGCCCGCAACGCCAAGCACCAGGATCTCGTCCACGCCGGCGAGATCGTGCTCGAGCTCCGGCGTCGGGCGGGTCATGAAATCCTCGAGCTCGCCAACGCCCGGGAAATTCTGCGGCAGGATGTTAACCATTCGGTGAATTATAATCGGCCGCCATGGCACGCATACTCACGACCGTGGTCGGGTCCTACCCCGTCCCCGACTGGCTGGTCCGCTCCCCCTCGGAGCAGGCGCTCGTCGATGCGACCCGCGTCGTGATCGCCACGCAGGAGCGCGCGGGCATCGACCTGGTGGCCGACGGCGAGCTGTACCGCTTCGACTTCAACCATCCCGAAACCAACGGCATGATCGAGTACTTCGTGCGCCCGATGTCGGGCGTGCGCGGCGAGATCGGCTTTTCGGAATGGCTCGACTACGCGCGCGACTCCGGAATGCGCTTCCGCGCCCGGCCGCCGGGCGTGGTGGTGGGCCCGATCGGGGCGGGAACTCTGAATCTCAAGCTGCCCTGCGCGCGCGCCAAGTCGCTCGCTACCCGGCCGCTCAAGTTCACGCTCACCGGCCCGCACATGCTGGCGAAGACGCTGCACGACCGCTACTACAGGAGCCCGCAGAAGCTCGCGCACGCGATCGCCGAGGTGCTCGCCGAGCAGGTGAAGCACCTGGACGCGGACGTGATCCAGCTGGACGAGGCGAACCTGCCCGGGCATCCCGGGGAGTGGCGCTGGGCCGCGGCGGCGATCAACAAGGTGCTGAAGGCCGTGCCGAAGAGGGCGAAGGCCGCGGTGCACCTGTGCTTCGGCAACTACGGCGGGCAGTCCGTGCAGCAAGGCACGTGGGCGAAGCTGATCTCGTATCTCAACGCGCTCCAGGCGGACCACGTCGTTCTGGAGACCGCGCACCGGCCGCCCGAAGAGCTCGCGGTGCTCAAGGCGCTGCGCCGCGACCTCGGCTTCGGGCTCGGCGTGGTCGACATCAAGCGCACCGAGATCGAGCAGCCGGAGGACATCGCGCGCGCCATCGAGCGGGCGGAGAAGCTCCTCGGCAAGGGGCGCGTGAAGTACATCCATCCCGACTGCGGCTTCTGGATGCTGCCGCGCAGCGTCGCGGACGGCAAGATCCGCGCGCTCGCCGCGGGACGCGATCTCTACTACGCGACGCGGTCGCGGTAGCGGGCGCGATACAGCAAGCGACGGTGCCGCGGCGCGGCGCGCACGCAGTGAAGCGTCAGCGCGCTGCGGCGCGCGGGGCGATGAGGCCGTCGAAGGTTTTCTTCAGCGTGCCCAGCACCTCGGGCATCTCGACCTCCATCAGCTGGTCCATGACCCAGTGCTGGTCGTGCTCGTGCATCGCTTCGCGCACCTGCGCCGCGAGGTAGCGCAGCACGGGGAAGGATGCGCCCGAGGCCGCAATGTCGAAGCCCGCGTAATCGGCCCCGCGCCGGTTGAGCATGTCGATGAGGTTCTCGCGAGTGCCGCGCACGTTGCGCTCCATGGTATCGGCCAGGTGGGCGCCGATCGCCTGCACCAGCGCGGCGCGCTTGGCGTCGTCCAGCCGGCCGTAGGCCCAGCGGTCGCACAGGTGCAGGCCGAGCGCCAGCACCTCGGCGATGATCCTGTAGCCGCGCGCCGGGGTCACGATGTCGTACTCGGCGCGCGACAGGTTGTCGACCAGCTTGTCGCCCAGGCGCCACAGGGTGGAGGCGAGCACGCTCGCCAGCTCTGCCGTGCTGCGCGTGGCGCCCTTGCGGAACCAGACCGTCTTGACCCGCAGCGACTTCATGCCCGCCTCAGGTAGAACTCCCACTCGCCGGCGCCGATCTCGCGCTCACCGGCGAGCGCGACCCGCGTCGCCCGCGTCCAGGCGCCCACCTCGTCGCGCGCCGCCGGGCAGTTCGTGACCAGGCGCAGCACCTCGTCCGGCTTCATTCCTTCCAGCACCCGGCGCGCCTCGAGCACCGGGCCCGGGCAGACCGCGCCGCGCATGTCGAGCGTCACCTGCGCGCGCAGCGCCGGCGCCTTGCCCTTGCGGATGTAGAACACGTGCTGCTTGCCCGCCAGCTGCTCGACCCGCAGCAGGTCGTTGCCGGTGTGCCGCGCCCAGATGAACAGGTCGTCGCGCGTGCCGGGGCAGTCCGACACCAGCGCCAGGACCTGGCCCGGCGCGAGGTCGTCGACCACCCGCTTGGCGCCGACCAGGGGCGCGGGGCAGGTGAGGCCGCTCAGGTCGAGCCGGACGTCGGGTTGGGGAGGCTTCGTTTCGCTCATGGGGCCCTCCTGCGCGGCTAGACCGCGGCGATGGACTTGTAGGGTACGACGATGCCGCAGCCCTGCAGCCGCAGCTCGCCCAGGCCGCGCTCCTGCAGGCGCAGCGAGAGCTCGGGCGTCATGCCGTGCAGCAGCACGCTGAATCCGCGCCGCACGCCTGCGCGCGTGGCGAGCGCGCGCGGCTTGCCGAGCACCACCTGGCAGGCGGCGCCGAAAGAACGCAACAGGCCCCCGAGCGCTTCGGCGAACGGGACTTCCTCCTCGGGCCCGGCGATCACCAGCCGCGCGTAGACGGTCTCGCTCGGCGAGATCGGCCACGCCCTGCCGGCGCCCACGCCCAGCGTCTGTCCCGCCAGGCGCAGGCTGCGCCCGGCGAGCGCGAGGGCGTCGTCGAGCCGCGCGCGCGGCAGGCGCAGCGTGAGCCGCGCGCGGCGCGAGATGCCGAGCAGCTCGCCGCCCATCGCGGCGCCGCGCACGGCGTGTATCCCTGCTGCGGGCTCTTCGGCCAGCCAGGGCAGCTGCTCGCATACCGCTTCGGCCAGCGCCTGGCCGTGGTCCAGCGGCAGGCGTTCGCCCTGCAGCTCGAAGCGCAGGTCGGCCGCCTGGGCCGAGGGCTCAAGGTCTCGATACATTCTGTTGCGCCGCCCACTCGAGCATCGCCTCGCCCCAGGCGCGCGCGCTGGCCGGGTCGATGTCGAACACGGTGAAGCGCCTGCCTTCGCGGATGCGCACGCGCATGAGCGCCATGCCGCCGCGCGCGTGCTCGATCTGCTGCAGCTCGATCAGCTGGCCGCCGAGCGGCACGCAAAAGCTCGCAAGGTGGCGGGTCTGGGCCATCGGGACAGTTTGACGCCAAGCCGGCGCGGTGCGCATTACCTCGCATGGAGGTCGCCGACCTACCCGAACGGGTAGGTCGGCTCCGCTCCTCAGGGCAGATGGCGGCGCTCGCGACTGTCTCTAGCATGAGGCGATCACACGGGGAGTGACATATGGCCAAGAAGCCGCATGAAACGCCGATGCTCGATGAGCTGGAGAAGGGCCCCTGGCCGAGCTTCGTCACGGGCTTGAAGCGCCTGGCGCAGGACAACGACATGGCGGTCGACCTGCTCGGGCAGCTCGAGGCCTCGTACCGCAACAAGTTCGGCTACTGGAAGGGCGGCACGGTCGGGGTCTACGGCTACGGCGCCGGCGTAATCCCGCGCTTCACCGAGCTCAAGGGCCCGGACGGGAAGCCGGTTTTCCCCGAGGCGGCCGAGTTCCACACGCTGCGCGTGCAGCCTCCGGCGGGCATGCACTATTCGACCGAGGTGCTGCGCAAGCTGTGCGACATCTGGCAGAAGCACGGCTCGGGGCTGATCGCCCTGCACGGCCAGAGCGGCGACATCATGTTCCAGGGCTGCAGCACCGAGAGCGTGCAGCCGGCGTTCGACGAGTTCAACGCGATCGGCTTCGACCTGGGCGGCGCGGGCGCGGCGATGCGCACCTCGATGTCCTGCGTCGGCGCGGCGCGCTGCGAGATGAGCTGCTACGACGAGCAGCGCGCGCTGCGCGGCATCATCAACTCCAACCTGGACGAGATGCACCGCCCGTCGCTGCCGTACAAGTTCAAGTTCAAGTTCTCGGGCTGCCCGAACGACTGCGTCAACTCGATCCAGCGCTCGGACATGGCCACGATCGGCACCTGGCGCGACAACATCCGCACCGACGAGAAGCTGGCGCGCGAGTGGTTTGCCGCGCACGGAATGGAAGAGCTGATCGACAACGTGGTCACGCGCTGCCCGACCAAGGCGATCCGCATCAGGAAGGCGAACGGCGACGCGCCGCCGGCGCACGTGTCGCGCGTCAAGCTGGACGACGCGCAGTGCCTGGAGATCGACAACCACGACTGCGTGCGCTGCATGCACTGCCTGAACGTGATGCCCGGCGCGCTGCGGCCCGGGCAGCAGCGCGGCGTGTCGATCCTGATCGGCGGCAAGGGCGTGCTCAAGATCGGCTCCACGCTGGGGATCATGGTGGTGCCGTTCATGAAGCTCGAGAGCGACGAGGACTTCGACAAGCTGCAGGAGCTCGCGCGCAAGGTGCTCGACTTCTTCGCCGAGAACGCGCTCGACCACGAGCGCGTGGGCGAGACGATCGAGCGCATCGGCCTGGCGAACTTCCTCGAGGCGGTCGAGCTGCCGGTCGACCCGAGCATGGTGCTGCACCCGAGGACCAACCCCTACGTGCGCACCGACGACTGGGACGAGCAGGTGGCGAAGAGCGGCGGACAGAAGGCGGCCTGAGGAGGACGACAGATGGCACAAGCACAACCCAGGATGCCGGTCGAGCACGGGGCGCCGGACCCGATGCCGACCATGCATCCGCTGATGAAGAAGAATTACGGCAAGTGGGTCTACCACAGCCACCCGAAGCCCGGCGTGCTGATGCACCGGGCCGAGAACGGCGACGAGATCTGGACCGTCAAGGCGGGCACGCAGCGCCAGATGGACCACCACACCATCCGCGGACTGTGCGACATCGCGGACAAGTTCGCCGACGGGTACGTGCGCTTCACCACGCGCTCGAACATCGAGTTCATGCTCGCCGACAAGGCCAGGGTCGAGCCGCTGATCGCGGCGCTCACCGACGCGGGCTTCCCGGTCGGCGGAACCGCGAACTCGGTGTCGATGATCGCGCACACCCAGGGCTGGCTGCACTGCGACATCCCGGGCACCGACGCCTCGGGGGTAGTGAAGTCGCTCATGGACGAGCTGTACGACGAGTTCGTCAAGTGCGAGATGCCCAACCGGGTCAAGATCTCGACCTCGTGCTGCGAGATCAACTGCGGCGGCCAGGCCGACATCGCGATCATCGTGCAGCACACCAAGCCGCCCAAGATCAACCACGACCTGGTGGCGAACGTGTGCGAGCGCCCGGCGGTGGTGGCGCGCTGCCCGGTGGCGGCGATCCGGCCCGCGCTGGTCAACGGCAAGCCCTCGCTCGAGGTGGACGAGAAGAAGTGCGTCTGCTGCGGCGCCTGCTATCCACCGTGCCCGCCGATGCAGATCAACGATCCCGAATACTCCAAGATCGCGATCTGGGTGGGCGGCAAGAACTCGAACGCGCGCATCCGGCCGACGTTCCACAAGCTGGTCGCCTCGGGCCTGCCGAACAACCCGCCGCGCTGGCCGGAGGTCGCCGAGGTGGTGAAGAACATCCTGCGCACCTACAAGGCCGACGGCCGCCCCTGGGAGCGCATGTCGGACTGGATCGATCGCATCGGCTGGCCGGCGTTCTTCAGGAGGACGGGACTGCCGTTCACGAAGTACCACATCGACGACTGGCGCGGCTCGCGCTACACGCTTAACACTTCGGCCCACATCCGCTTCTGAGGCGCGCGTGAAATTCGGCATCCTGGTAAACGAAGGCCCGTACACGCACGAGGCGAGCGACTCGGCCTACCTTTTCACCAGGGCCGCGCTGGAGAAGGGGCACGAGATCTACCGCGTGTTCTTCTATCACGACGGGGTGAACAACGCGACCAAGTACACCGAGCCGCCGCAGGACGACCGCAACATCGTCAACCGCTGGTCGAAGCTCGCGGCGGAGCACGGCGTCGACCTCGTCGTCTGCGTGGCGGCGGCGCTCAGGCGCGGCATCAAGGACGAGCTCCTGGCGCCCGGGTTCCGCATCTCGGGCCTGGGCCAGCTGGTCGAGGCGGGCATCGAGGGCGACCGCCTGCTGGTGTTCGGCGACTGAGGCGCAGCGATGAGCGTGGTCAAGAAATTCATGTTCGTCAACCGCAGGGCCCCCTACGGGACGATCTACGCGCTCGAGGGGCTGGAAGTGGTGCTGATCAGCGCCGCCTTCGACCAGGACGTGTCGCTCGCCTTCGTCGACGACGGCGTCTACCAGCTGGTCAAGGGCCAGCAGACCAAGGCCATCGAGGCGAAGAACTTCTCGCCCGCCTACCGCGCGCTCGAGGGCTACGACATCGAGAAGCTGTACGTCGAGCGCGAGGCGCTCGAGCGCCGCGGCCTGGCCGAGAGCGATCTGCTGGTCGGCGTCCAGGTGCTGTCCTCGGGCGAGCTGGCCGCGCTGATGGCGGCGCAGGACGTGGTGATCGGATTCTGAGGGGGACGCGAGCGTGCTGCACATCGTCAACAAGAGTCCCTACGAGCGCAACGCGCTCGCAGCCTGCCTGCGGCTGGCGCAACCCGGCTCGGCGCTGCTCTTGATCGAGGACGGGGTGTACGCCGCCACGCGCGGCAACGGCGCCGAAGCGAGCCTCAGGGAGGCGATGGCGCGGCTCAAGGTATACGCGCTCGCCCCCGACCTCGAGGCGCGCGGCGTGGCGGGACGGGTGATGGAAGGAATTCAGCTGGTGGACTACGGCGGCTTCGTGCAGCTTGCCTGCGAGCAGCCGAACTGCCAGTCGTGGCTTTAGGCGGGTTACACAACCAGGAGGAAGCATGGGTGCATTCGATCTGAACGGCAAGGCCTACGAGACCGACGAGGAGGGCTATCTCGTCAATCTGTCCGACTGGAACGAGGACGTGGCGCAGTTCCTCGCGCAGGAGGAGAAAGTGGAGCTGACGCCGAACCACTGGGAAGTGATCAACTTCCTGCGCGAGTACTACAACGAGTACCAGATCGCGCCCGCGATCCGCGTGCTCACCAAGGCGATCGGCAAGAAGCTCGGGCCGGACAAGGGCAACAACAAGTACCTGTACGAGCTGTTCCCGTACGGCCCCGCCAAGCAGGCGTGCAAGATCGCGGGGCTGCCCAAGCCGACCGGCTGCGTCTGAGCCCGTGCTCACCGCGCTGTACGCCTCGCTGTTCTACGCCGCCACGGCCGTGCTGGTCGGCGGCGTGGCGTGGCGCGTGCTCGAGTACGCTCGCGCGCCCGCGCCGCTGCCGATCCCGACCACGCCCGCGCCGATGACGCGCGCGGGCGCCGCCGGACGTGTCGCGCGCGAAGTGGTGCTGTTCGAGAGCCTGTACCGGTCGAACAAGTGGATCTGGCTCTTCGGCTGGATGTTCCACGTCGCGCTCGCCCTGGTGCTGGTGCGGCACCTGCGCTATTTCGTCGAGCCGGTGTGGGGCTGGGTCGCGTTCGCGCAGCCCTTCGGCATGTACGCGGGCTTCGCGCTGGTCGCGGGCCTCACGGGCCTGTGGGCGCGCCGCTTCCTGGTCGAGCGCATCCGCTACATCTCGACCCGGTCGGACCACCTGATGCTCGCATTGCTGCTCGGCATCGGCCTTTCGGGCCTGGCGATGAAGTTCGTCGCGCACACCGACGTCATCGGGCTCAAGGAATTCATGCTCGGGCTGATCGCGTTCGACTGGCAGCCTCTGCCGGCCGACCCGGTGCTGCTGGTTCACCTCACGCTGGTGCTCGCGCTGATGGTGGTGTTCCCGGTCTCGAAGCTGCTGCACGCGCCGGGCGTGTTCTTCAGCCCGTCGCGCAACCAGCCCGACGACTCGCGCGAGCGGCGCCACCTCGCCGCCTGGGCCCGGGACTAGCCATGGCCAACGCCGCCGTCAAGGCGCCGCCGCTTAGGGAATACCCGGTCATCCCGATCCTCGCGCCGGGCGCGATGGCGGCGAGCAGGCCCTACGCCGCCTCGGACAAGATGAACGAGGCGCTCGGCTTCCCGGGCAAGCTGCGCGAGGACTGGAAATCGCGCGCGCTCGACAAGATGGGCGAGCTGCTCGAGAAATACCGCTCGCTCAGGGTGTACCTGGACGCCTGCGTGCACTGCGGCGCGTGCACCGACAAGTGCCACTATTTCCTCGGCACCGGGGACCCGAAGAACATGCCGGTCGCGCGCCAGGACCTGCTGCGCAAGGTCTACCGGCGCTACTTCACGCTTCCAGGCAAGCTGTTTCCGAAGCTGGTCGGCGCCGAGGACCTGACCGAGGAGGTGCTCGAGGACTGGTTCAAGTACTTCAACCAGTGCTCCGAGTGCCGCCGCTGCTCGGTGTTCTGCCCCTACGGCATCGACACCGCCGAGATCACCATGGCCGCGCGCGAGATCATGAACGCCGTCGGCCTGGGGCAGAAGTACACCAACGAGATCATCGGCAAGGTGCACAAGATCGGCAACAACCTCGGCCTGCCGCCGCGCGCGCTGGCCGACACCCTCGAGACGCTCGAGGAGGAGATCAAGGACGAGACCGGCCTCGACGTCAGGCTGCCGCTCGACCAGAAGGGCGCCGAGGTGCTGCTGGTCACGCCCTCGGCCGACTTCTTCGCCGAGCCGCACGTGTTCAGCCTGATCGGCTACGCCAAGGTGTTCCACGCCGCGGGCATCAGCTGGACGCTTTCGTCGCACGCTTCCGAGGCGGCGAATTTCGGCGTGTTCATCGGCAGCTACGAGCAGATGAAGAAAGTCGCGCTGCGCGTGCGCGAGGCGGCGCTCGAGCTGGGCGCGAAGCGCCTGGTGGTGGGCGAGTGCGGCCACGCCTGGCGCGTCGCCTACAGCTTCTGGAACACGCTGATCGGCCCGTTCGATTTTCTCGACGCGCGTTACCCGGCGCCGCAGCACATCTGCGAGCTGACCCACGACCTGGTCAAGCGCGGAGCGATCCGGTTCGAGCGCGAGAAGAACGACCACCGCGTGGTGACCTTCCACGACTCGTGCAACGTCGCGCGCGGCGCCGGCATGGGCGGCGTGCCGGGCGGACAGTTCACGATTCCGCGCGACCTGATCCGCGCCTCGTGCAACCACTTCCACGACATGGCGCCCGAGACGATCTACGACAGCACCTACTGCTGCGGCGGCGGCGGCGGGCTGCTTTCCGACGAGATCATGGACCTGCGGGTCAAGGGCGCGCTGCCGAGGATGGAGGCGCTCAAGCACGTGGTCGACGCGCACGGGGTCAACTTCATGGCGATGATCTGCGCCATCTGCAAGGCGCAGTTCACCAAGGTGATGCCCTATTACGAATTCGACATGAGCATGGTCGGCGGCGTGCACCAGCTGGTGGGCGACGCGATCCGGCTCGGCGAGCGGCACTAGAGGAGGAAGGCCATGTCACAGGCGACGCCAGGGGCGGACAGCAAGCTCAGCTACCGGCGCTACAAGGAAGGCGATTCCGGCCACGGACCCTGGACCGAGCACATCTTCCAGGCGAGCCACACGTACAAGTGCCCCACTTACCAGAAAAGCACCCCGCCTTGCCAGGCGAGCTGCCCTTCGGGCGAGGACATCCGGGGCTATCTCGCGATCGTGCGCGGCACCGAGAAGCCGCCCGCCGGCGTGGCGTGGCAGGAGTACGCCTGGCGCCGCCTCACCGAGGCCAATCCCTTTCCCTCGGTGATGGGCCGGGTGTGCCCGGCGCCGTGCGAGTCGGGCTGCAACCGCAACGAGGTCGAGGACTTCGTCGGCATCAACTCGGTCGAGCATTTCCTGGGCGAGTACGCGATCGCCAATGGACTGAAGTTCGACCAGCCGAAGACGAGCAGCGGCAGGAAGGTCGCGGTGATCGGCGGCGGCCCGGCCGGGCTGTCCTGCGCCTACCAGCTGGCGCGCATGGGGCACGCGGTGACGGTGTTCGACGAGCACGAGCAGCTCGGCGGCATGATGCGCTACGGCATCCCGGGCTTTCGCACCCCGCGCCAGGTGCTCGACGCCGAGATCCAGCGCATCCTCGACCTGGGCGTCCAGGCGCGCCTCAACACGCGCATCGGCAGCGACGTCACGCTCGAGCAGCTGAAGCGGGACTACGACGCCGTGTTCATGGGCCTGGGCGCGCAGGGCGGGCGGCCGCTGCCGGCGCCGGGCGCCGAAGCGCCGAACTGCGTCACCGCGACCGCGTTCCTGCGCGCGTTCAACGACGGGCGCATGAAATCGGTCGGCAGGCGCGTGGTGGTGGTCGGCGGCGGCGACACTTCGATCGACGTCGCCACCGTCGCGCGGCGCCTCGGGCACATCGAGCACCCGCATGCGACCGACCATCCCGAGTCGGTGATCCTCGGCAAGCAGGCGCAGGACGTGGCCGAAATCTCGGCGCGCCAGGGCGCGGAGGTGACGCTCACCTCGGTGTTCGCGATCGACAAGATGCAGGCCAATCCGCACGAGATCGAGCACGCGCTGGCCGAGGGCATCGTGATCCGCGACGGCTGGGCGCCGGTCGAGGTGGTGCGCGACGCGAGCGGCCGCGCCACCGGCCTCAAGATCGCCAGGTGCGAAGCGAAGTTCGTCGGCCCGAAGCTCGAGGTCAAGGTCGACGAGAGCACCGCACTGGTGATCCCGGCGGACCTGATCGTGTCGGCGATCGGCCAGGCGGTCGACTTCAGCGGCCTGGAGGGTTTCGACAACGGCAAGGGACTGATCGCCGCCGACAAGAACTACCAGATCCCGGGCAAGCCGGGCTTCTTCGCCGGCGGCGACGTGCTGCGGCCGCACCTGCTCACCTCGGCGATCGGCCAGGGCTGGATCGCCGCCGAAGGCATCGACCGCCACCTGCGCGGCGAGGAGCAGGACCGGCGCCCGAAGATCGACGTGCACGCCTTCGACCTGATGCGCAAGCTCGCCGAGCGCGGGCTGGAGCCGAACGAGGCGCCGCGCGAGGCGGTGCGCGGCACCGGCGAGCAGGGCTTCGCGGTGCACAACTACGAGGATCGCTCGGCGCGCTACGTCATTCCGCACGATGAGCTGTTCCTCGGCCATTTCACCTACGTGCCGCGCAACCAGCGCAGGGTGACGATGCTGAGCGCCAGGGAGGCGCTCGGCAACTTCCAGGAGCGCCTCGAGGCGCTTGCCGAGCAGGAGGCGGTGGCCGAGGGCAAGCGCTGCATGAGCTGCGGCCTTTGCTTCGAGTGCGACAACTGCGTCGTGTACTGCCCGCAGACCGCGGTGTTCCGGGTCAAGAAGGACAAGGCGACCACCGGGCGTTACGTCGACACCGACTACAGCAAGTGCATCGGCTGCCACATCTGCAGCGACGTGTGCCCGACCGGCTACATCCAGATGGGGCTGGGCGAGTGAGACTCCTCGCCGCGCTCGCGCTCATCGCCACGCTCGCGGTCCCGGCGGGAGTGCTGGCGGGTGTAGACAGACCGATACTGGAAAAAGCGAGTAGAGGTCCTTGCATCGCCCCGCCGGAAGTGATGCGGCGCGAGCATCCCGACATGCTCAAGCATCAGCGTGCGAAGACAGTGCACGAGGGCCTTGTCGAGCAGAAGGTCAGCCTGGAAAAGTGCGTCGCCTGTCACGCGAGCAAGCAGACCGGGAGCGTTGCCGCGAGCCAACAGGATTTCTGCGAGAGCTGCCACGCCTACGCGGGCGTCAAGCTCGACTGCTTCGAATGCCATGCATCGAGGCCTGGCCGATGAAGGCGACCCGTCGCAAGTTCTTCGGTACCACGGCGGCGCTGGCCGGCATGGCGATCGCGCCCGGATTGCTGCTGTTTGAAGTTCCACAGGCAAAATCCGCAACCGGCGCATCGTCCAGGGTTCGCTGGGGCATGCTGGTCGACACGACGCGCTGCGTCGAAGGCTGCAACGTTTGCGTCAGTGCCTGCAACAAGGAGAACGGCCTCTCGGGCGGCACCGGGCCGGACGACTCGCAGTGGATCCGCAAGCTCGAGCTGAAGGAGAATTCGACCGGCCGCACGCTGTCGCTGCCGGTGATGTGCCAGCACTGCGCCGAGCCGCCATGCGTCGACGTCTGCCCGACCGGCGCCTCGTTCAAGCGCGCCGACGGCATCGTGCTGGTCGACCGCCACATCTGCATCGGCTGCCGCTACTGCATGATGGCCTGCCCCTACAAGGCGCGCTCGTTCGTGCACCGGCCGCTGCACGACCAGAAGCCCGAGGTGCCGCGCGGCCAGGGCTGCGTCGAGGCCTGCACGCTGTGCGTGCAGCGCGTCGACCGCGGCGGCGAGCCGGCCTGCGTCGAGGCCTGCCGGGCAGAAGGCGGGAACGCGCTGCTGTTCGGCGACCTGAACGACCCGGGCAGCGCCATCTCGCGCCGCATGCGGGAGGCGGGCGCGAAGCAGATCCGCGCCGACCTGCGGCTGAACACCGGCGTGCGCTACCAGGGGATCTGACGTGGCGAGCATCGCGTTACGCGAAATCGAGGGCCGCAGCCGGGGCTGGTGGGCGCTGTTCGCGCTCGGCGCGGCGCTGCTGCTCGGCATGCTGCTCGCCTGGCACGCGATGGAGAGCCGCGGCCACGTCATTACCGGCATGACCAACCAGGTGGTGTGGGGCCTGCCGCACGTGATCGCGGTGTTCCTGATCCTGGCCGCATCCGGGGTGCTGAACGTCGCCTCGGTCGCCTCCGCGTTCGGCAAGGGCTTCTACAAGCCGCTCGCGCCGCTCTCGGGCTGGCTCGCGCTCGTCCTGCTCGCCGGCGGGCTGGCGGTGCTGGGCCTGGACCTCGGGCGCTCGGATCGGCTGATCGTGGCGATGACGCACTTCAACTTCAAGTCGATCTTCGCCTGGAACATGTTCCTCTACAGCGGCTTCTTCGCCATCGTCGGCGCCTACCTGTGGACCATGCTCGAGCGCACGGCGGGCCGCTACTCGAGCGCCGCGGGGCGCACGGCCTTCGTCTGGCGCCTGGTGCTCACCACCGGTACCGGCTCGATCTTCGGCTTCCTGGTCGCGCGCGAGGCCTACGCCTCGGCGCTGCTCGCGCCGATGTTCATCGTGCTGTCGATCGTCTACGGCACCGCGATCTACCTGCTCGCGCTGATCGGGGTCTGCGCCGGCACCGGGCGCGCGCTCGGGCGCGGCGTGATCGAGCGCATCGGCCGGCTGCTGGGATGGTTCGCGCTGGCGGGGCTTTACTTCGTCGCGGTGTTCCACCTCACCAACCTGTATCTGGCCAAGCAGATCGGCGTCGAGCGCTTCCTTCTCGTCGACGGCGGGATCTACACCGGCTTGTTCTGGCTCGGGCAGGTCCTGCTCGGCAGCGTCGTGCCGCTCGTCATGCTGTGGCACCCCGCGACGCGCGGCAGGCACGCAGCGACCGCGATCGCGGCGGCGCTGATCGTGCTCGGGGGCCTGGCGCAGATGTACGTCACCATCATCGGCGCGCAGGCCTGGCCGCTGGATCTGTTCCCGGGCTACCAGATGCACTCCTCGTTCTACGACGGGGTGATCCATCCCTACGCGCCGAGCCTGCCCGAGGCGGCGCTCGCGCTCGGCGGCTTCGCGATCGCGCTGCTCGGCGCGCTGCTCGGGGTGAAATTCCTGCGCCTGCTGCCGGAGAGCCTCTCCGACGCGGCGCTCGAGCCGGGAGCCGGCGCGCACTGAGCGCCCCCGCGAGCGCCATGGCGCACGTCTTCATCTCCGCGGCGCACAAGTCCTCCGGCAAGACCACGCTCACGCTCGGGCTCGCGGCGGCGTTCGCGCGGCGCGGGCTCGCGGTGCAGCCGTTCAAGAAGGGGCCGGACTACATCGACCCGATGTGGCTCTCGCTCGCGGCGGGGCGTGCGTGCCGCAACCTCGACTTCCACCTCATGACGCGCGAGGAGATCCGCGCGAGCTTCGCGCGCCACGCGCGCGCGGCGGACCTGTCGCTGATCGAGGGCAACAAGGGGCTGTACGACGGCCTGGACCTGCACGGCTCGAACTCGAACGCCGCGCTCGCGGCGCTGCTCGGCTCGCCGGTGGTGCTGGTGATCGACGCGCGCGGCATGACGCGCGGCATCGCGCCGCTGATCCTCGGCTACCAGGCCTTCGACCCCTCGGTCCGCATCGCGGGCGTGATCCTGAACAACCTGGGCGGCGCGCGCCACGAGCACAAGCTGCGCGCGGTGATCGCGCACTACACCGGCGTCGAGGTGATCGGCGCCGTGCCGCACGACGAGACAATCGCGATCGTCGAGCGCCACCTGGGCCTGGTGCCGAGCAACGAGGCGGCCGCCGCGGCCGCCATCGTCGAGGCGGTGCGCGAGCGCGTCGAGCAGTCGGTCGACCTGGACCGGCTGCTGGCGATCGCGGCCAGCGCCGCATCCTTGCCCGAGGCGCCGGCGGCCCGCGCGCCCCGCGGCGGATCCCGGCTGCGAGTCGGCATCGCGCGCGACGAGGCGTTCGGCTTCTACTACGCCGACGACCTGGAAGCGCTCGCCGAAGCGGGCGCCGAGGTGGTCGCGATCGACACGCTGCGCGCCGACCGGCTGCCGGCGATCGACGCGCTGGTGATCGGCGGCGGCTTTCCCGAGACGCAGATGCGCGCGCTCGAGGCGAACGAAGGCCTGCGGCGCGAGCTCGCGCGCGCGATCGAGGCGGGGCTGCCGGTGTACGCCGAATGCGGCGGGCTGATGTACCTCGCGCGCTCGATCAGCTGGCGGGGCGAGACCGCGCGCATGGTCGGCGCCCTGCCGGGCGACGCGGTGATGCACGCGCGCCCCGTCGGGCGCGGCTACGCGCGGCTCGAGGGCACGCCCGAGGCGGCCTGGCTGCCGGGCGGGGAGGGCGAGATCGCGGCGCACGAGTTCCACTACGCGAGCCTCGAGAACCTGGCGCCGGGGCTGCGCTACGCCTACCGCGTGGCGCGCGGGCACGGCGTGGACGGCGCGCGCGACGGCATCGTGCACCGCAACGTGCTCGCCTCGTTCTGCCACCTGCGCGGGGCCGGCGAGCGCGGCTGGGTCGCGCCGTTCGTCGAGTTCGCCCGCCGGAGGTCCGCATGAGCCGCAAGCTCGCCATCACGGCGCGCGCGGCGCGGGAGGTGCGCCGCTCGGCGGCCGCGAGCGGCGCCGGGAAGATGGCGCTGCGCGTGGCGGCCAAGCGCGAGGCCGATGGCAGCGTGCTGCTCGGCATCGGCTTCGACGCCGAGCGCACCAACGACGAGCTGATCGAGACCGCGGGCGTGACGCTGCTGGTATCGCACCACAGCCGCGACCTGCTGCAGGACATGGTGCTCGATTTCGTCGAACCCGATTTCGTGCTGCGGCCGGCGGCGGACGATGCCGCTTGACCTGATCGTGATCGGCTGCGGCCCGGCCGGCTACAAGGCCGCGGCGGGCGCCGCGCGCCTGGGCGCCGCGGTTGCGATCGTCGAGCTCGGCACCCCGGGCGGCAACTGCCTGAACGAGGGCTGCATCCCGACCCGCGCGCTGCTGCACCCGGCGATGCTGATCGAGGACTGCAACGCGCTCGCGGGGCGCGGGCTGGTGGGCAGACTGCAGGGCGACTTCGCCGCCGCCGTGAGACACAAGGACGCGGTGGTCGCCGCGCTGCGCGACGGGTTGCCCGGCGCGATGCGCCGGCTTGGGATCCGGATGCTGCGCGGCGCGGCGCGCCTCGAGGCGCCGGGCAGGGTCCGCGTCGGCGACGGGGAGGCGCTCGAAGCGCCGCGCGTCGTGCTCGCGACCGGCTCGCGCCCGCGGCTGCTGCCCGAGTGCCCGTTCGACGGCCGGGTGGTGCTTTCTTCGCGCGAGTTCTACTCCAGCCTCGAGCGCCTGCCGGGGAGCGTGCTGTGCGTCGGCGGCGGCGCGGTCGGCGTCGAGGCGGCCTATCTCGCGCGCCAGTACGGCGCGCGCGTCACGATCGTCGAGCGCGAGCCGCGCCTGCTGCCGGCGGCGCGCGTGCCGGAGCACGTCGCCGACCTGCTCGAGTCGCGCCTGGAGCGCCTGGGCGTCGAGGTGCGCACCGCGAGCCGGGTCGCCGCCTGCCGCGTAGAAAATGACGAGGCGCAAGTCGTGTTCGACGACCGCACCGAAAGCGCATTCGGCCTCGTGCTGGTCGCGGTGGGGCGCGAGCCGAACAGCGCAGGCCTGGGCCTGGAGCAGATCGGCGTGCGCCTGACCGGCGCGGGCCAGGTGCGCACCGACGCCTTCCTCGAGACCGATGCCGCGGGCGTGTACGCCGCGGGCGACGTGCGCGAAGGTCCGATGACCGCCAACGCGGCGCTATACGACGCCAAGCTCGTGGTCGCGAACGCGCTCGGCGGCGAGCGCCTGCGCGCGAACTACTTCAAGGTGCCGTTCGTGGTGAACTCGGCGCTCGAGATCGCGACCGTGGGCCTGTCGGAAGCGCAGGCCGAGGACGCCGGCTTCGCCCCGCGCGTGGCGCGCAGCAGCTTCGGCGCCTCGGCCAAGGCGCGCGCGCGGCACGACTACGACGGCTTCATCGAGGTGGTGCACGACCTCGAGACCGGGCAGCTCCTGGGCGGTTGCATCGTCGGCTCGGAGGCGGGGGAGCAGATCCTGCTGCTCGGCGCGGCCTGCCAGTCGGTGCGCGGCATGTGGTTCCTCAAGGACCTGAGCTACAGCCACCCCTCGTGGTGCGAGGAGATCGAGGCCGCGATCGATCCGCACGCCGCTTCCCTCGCGCGCGAAGCCGAGAACCTCTTCCGTCCCGGCATCCACGCCGGGGACTGAGACCCGCGCGCCTGCCCGGCTCACGCCGGCTGCGGCGTGCTGTGCCACCAGATGCGCGCTTCGCAGCACAGGCCGCCGGTAAAGTCGGCCTGAAGCACTCCGTCGAGCACCATGCGGGGCAGGGGATCGCCGGGCTTTCGCGCCGGCAAGCCGGTGCCGGTGGACTTGGCCCAGATCTGGAACAGTTCTTCCGACGCGACCTGGTAGGTCACGTGCCAGTGCGCGATGCCGGACGCGGCGGCGCTGGCAAGGACCTCGAAGCTCACGTGCACGTCCTGCTGGAGCTGAACCCGCTTCCAGTACTCGATGAGCTGCGCGCTGCCCCGCTGAACCTGGAACGGCGTGTTGTGGTACCGGCCGTCGGGATGGAACAAGGCAGCGAACATCGACGGGTCGCGCCGCTCCCATGCGTCCTTGTAGCCTTGCATGAACTGCTGCATATCCATGTCCGGTCTCCGCAAGCCCGAGGCGGCCGTTGGGTCGCTAGCGCGGCCTGCCAGCTGCCCCGGGGACGGGCTCGGTCCAAGGGGCAAAGCTCAAACGACGATCCAGCCGCAGCACGAGCGGCGCGCCCCCGGGAGCATCGAACAGCGGCGGCGCCTCCGCCGCGCGAGGACTCGGGCGCGCGAGCGGCGCCTGCGCCGCGACCGGGGGCGGCCGGTGCGCGACGTAGCCCAGCGCGGCCGCGCATGCCGCGAGCGCGATTGCGAAGTAGGCGTGAACGACTCGCGCGGGCCGCTTGGGCGGCGGCTGCGCCGCGCCGGCGCGCCCGGCTGCTTCGGCCCCAACCGCGCGCGCTGCTTGCGCCTCGGCGGCCTCGAGGTCCTCTACCATCCGCATGGTCGCGCGCTCGGCCTGGACGCGCTCCTGTTCGGCATGCCGCGCCGCGGTTTCCGCCGCGGCGCGCGCCGCGGTGGCTTTGCGCAGCACCTCGAGATTCGCCGCCGCCCGGCGCACCGCCTCGGCGGCTTCGGCGGCCGCCTTGCGGCGCAACTGCGCGGCCTGCACGGCCGCAATCTCCGCTGCGGCGCGCGCCCTGGCGGCGTGGGCCGCGCGCGCTTCGGCCGCCGCGCGCGCCCGCGCGGACTTGGCGAGCGATTCCTCGGCTCGAAGCCGCCATACCGCGCGCGCGGCCAGGGCTTCGTCCGCCGCCGCCTTGTCCTGCGCAGACTGGGCCTCGCGCTCGTTTTCCGCCTGCGCCTGCAGCGCCGCCTGCTCCTGCTCTTGCGTCGGCGGCGCCTCGCCGGCGCTCGGCGTCTCGGGCTCTGCCTGCGCGGCCTCGGGCGCTTTCTCGTGCGGTTCGAAATTCAAATCGACTTGTTCGAGCACCTTGCTTATCCGCTCGGGCTCGGATGGCGCCGCCTCGGCCTCCAGGGGCGCGGTGGATTCGAGCACCAGGTCGACCGGCGTCTGCTCGGGCGCCTTCTGTTGCGCTTCAAGATTCAAATCGACTTCCTCGAGAAGCCTCCTTGCGAGCTCCGGCTCGGCTGGCTCTGGCTCGGCCTCCGCAATCGCGACGGCTTCCTTCGGTGACTCGACGGCCGTCGGTTGCGTCTCGAGGGTCAATTCGACTTCTTCGAGAACCTTGCTTATGCTCGGCCCGACCGGTGCCGCCTCGACCTTCAGGGGCGCGGTGGATTCGAGCAGCAGGTCGACCGCCTTTTCTTCTGCCGCGACGGGTTCGAGGGTCAGGTCGAGGCTCTGCTTCCCGGGCTCGGCCGCGGCGAGCTCGTGCTCCTTCTGCAGGCGGGCGTAGGCTTCGGCGAGGGCCTTGGCGCGCTCGGCGTCGGCCGCGCGCATGGCCTGGGCGGAGCTCGCGTCGATCTCGGCCTTGTCCCGGGGCGAAGGCGCCGGGGCGGGCGCCGGGGTGCTGGCGAAGTCCAGGTTGAGCATGTCCCCGAGCTGGTCGCGGTAGCTCTGCAGGATGTGCTTGAACTCCGGCAGCGCCTTGCCGAAGGCCTGCACCATGGCCGGGTCGAACTGCTTGCCCGAGGCGTCCAGGATCTCCCT
>DATIZK010000006.1:0-40632 GCA_035517095.1 Burkholderiales bacterium | reverse complement strand
GCTCCATGTCCTCGATGAGGCGCGCCGCGCGGTTGTAGCCGATGCGCAGGTGGCGCTGCACGAGCGAAATCGACGGCCGGCGGGTGCGCAGCACGATCTCCACCGCCTGGTCGTAGAGCGGGTCCTTCTCGCCGCTCGGCTCGCCCCCGGCGCCGTTGGCGCCCGGCTCGCCCGCTTCCTGCGGCTCGAGCACGTCCTGGAGGTACTCGGGCGCGGCCAGGCCCTTGAGGTACTCGACCACCTTGTGCACCTCGTGGTCGGCGACGAACGCGCCGTGCACACGCTGCGGCAGCCCGGTGCCGAGCGGCATGTAGAGCATGTCGCCCGCGCCGAGCAAGGACTCGGCGCCCGACTGGTCGAGGATGGTGCGCGAATCGACGCGGCTCGCGACCTGGAACGCGATCCGGGTCGGGATGTTGGCCTTGATCAGGCCGGTGATCACGTCTACCGACGGCCGCTGCGTGGCGAGGATGAGGTGGATGCCCGCGGCGCGCGCCTTCTGCGCCAGGCGCGCGATCAGCTCCTCGACCTTCCTGCCCACGACCATCATCAGGTCGGCGAGCTCGTCGATCACCACCACCACGTGCGGCAGCGGCTTGAGCGGCTGCGGCGAGCCGGACTCGATGCTCGCCGGGTCCTCCAGCGGCTTGCCCGCCTTCTCGGCGTCCGCGACCTTGTGGTTGTAGCCGGAGAGGTTCCTCACCCCGACCCAGGACATCAGCTTGTAGCGCCGGTCCATCTCGGCCACGCACCAGCTGAGCGCGTTGGCCGCCTGCTTCATGTCGGTCACCACCGGTGCGAGCAGGTGCGGGATGTCCTGGTACACGGACAGCTCGAGCATCTTCGGGTCGACCAGGATCAGGCGTACGCTGCGCGGCTCGGACTTGTACAGCAGCGCGAGGATCATCGCGTTGAGCGCGACCGACTTGCCCGAGCCCGTGGTGCCGGCCACCAGCAGGTGCGGCATCTTCGCCAGGTCGGCCACCACCGGATTGCCGGCGATGTCCTTGCCCAGCACGAGCGTGAGCGGCGAATGCGTCTCGTGGTACACCGCCGAGCCCAGGATCTCCGACAGGCGCACCGTCTGGCGGTGCGGATTGGGGATCTCCAGTCCCATGCAGGACTTGCCCGGAATCGTCTCCACCACGCGGATCGACACTACCGACAGCGCGCGCGCCAGGTCCTTGACCAGGTTGACGATCTGGCTGCCCTTGACCCCGATCGCGGGCTCGACCTCGTAGCGGGTGATGACCGGGCCGGGATATGCCGCCAGGACCTTGACCGAGACGCCGAAGTCCGACAGCTTTTTCTCGATCAGGCGCGAGGTGAACTCGAGCGTCTCCGCGGTGACCTGCTCGGCGTCGTGGCGCGCCTCGTCGAGCAGCTTGAGCGGCGGCAGGGGCGTGTCGGGCAGGTCGTCGAACAGCGGCGCCTGCTTTTCCTTCTGCGCCCGCTCCGACTTCTTGATCTCGACGATCGAAGGCTCGATGCGCAGCGGCGGGTGATCTTCTTCGCGCTTGCGCTCGGCCTCGACCACGAACTCGCGCTCCTCGCGCGCGATCTCGCCCAGCTTGCGATCCTTGCGCCGCTCCCAGGTGCGCCGCGCGAGGCCGTACAGCGACTCGAGCAGGAAGCCGGTGACCTCCGACACCGCCAGCCAGGAGATGCCGGTGAACAGGCTGAATCCGACCGCTACCAGGGTGATCAGCGCCAGGGTCGCGCCGGTAAACCCGAATACGCTTACGGCGAGGTGGCCCACCGACTGGCCGACCATTCCGCCGGCGGCGAGCGGCAGCTCGGCGGGCAGCGACTGCAGCCGCAGCGCCTCGAGCGCGGCGCTCGACAGCAGCAGCAGCGCGAAGCCGGCGAACGCGATCGCGAGCGGGCGCCGGTCGATCAGTCCGCTGCCGTCGATGCGCCGGTAGCCCCAGACCACGACGTAGGCGCACAGCGCCGCCCACCAGTATGCCGAGACGCCGAACAGAAATAGCAGCAGGTCGGCGAGCCACGCGCCCAGGCGCCCGCCCGCGTTCTGCGTCACCGCCACCGTCGCGCTATGCGACCAGCCGGGATCTTCCTTGTGGTAGGTCGCCAGGATCAGCAGCAGGTAGGCCGCCAGCGCGACCAGCAGCAGCCACTTCGCCTCGCGCAGAAGACTGGCGAGCTTGGCGGGAAGTGGGGCTGCGGAGGATTTTTGCGCTGCTGCCATTGCGGCCCGCTGCTAGCGCGAGCCTAGTCCGGCAGCAGGATCGAGTCGTGCAGCACGATGGTAGAGCCGCGCATCTCGATGTAGCCGCCCAGTTGCAGGTCCTTCATCACGCGGCTCACCATCTCGCGCGAGGCGCCGATCATCTTCGCGATGTCCTGCTTTGGCAGCCGCTTGGTCACCATCTTCTGTCCGTCGACCGTGTCCGCCATGTCGAGCAGCAGGCGGGCGACGCGGCCGTAGACGTCCAGCAGCGCCAGGCTGCCGATCTTGCGGTCGGCCTCGCGCAGGCGCCGCACCAGCCCGCGCATCACCGCCATCGCCATCTCGAAGTTGTCGGCCAGGCACTTGTTGAAATCGCGCTTGGTGATCGCCAGCAGCTCGCAAGGCTCGATCCCCACCACGCTGGCCGAGCGCGGGCTGTCGTCGATCAGGCCCATCTCGCCGAAGAACTCGCCCGGGCCGAGGATGCTCAGGATCACCTCCTTGCCCTCGGCGTCGCTCATCATCACCTTCAGCCGGCCCGACAGGATGATGTAGAGCGAGTCGGTCTGATCGCCCGCCACCATGACCGTCGCCCCGCGGGTCACGCTCTTGCGCGTGACCACGGTGGCGAGGGTACGCAATTGTTCGTCAGGAACGCTCGAGAACAGGGGAACTGCCCTCAGCACCGCCGTCGAGACTGTCGTGGGTACGCCCGACATGCTCCTCCCCGCTTGGTTCCGCAGCTGTGAACGTGACAATGTTAGCAGAATCGGTCGTTTATAATCGACCGCGATTGATCGAAGCGCGATCGCAGCCCTCCGCCCCGCCATGGCCACCCGCCACGCCCGCCTGCTTATCCTCGGCTCCGGCCCGGCCGGCTACACCGCGGCCGTGTACGCCGCGCGGGCCAACCTGCGCCCCCTGCTGGTCACCGGCCTGGCGCAGGGCGGCCAGCTGATGACCACCACCGACGTGGACAACTGGCCGGCGGACGCAAACGGGGTGCAGGGCCCGGAGCTGATGGAGCGCTTCCAGAAGCACGCCGAGCGTTTCGAAACCGAGATCGTCTCCGACCACGTGCACTCGGCGCGCCTGGACGGGCGCCCGCTGGCGCTCGAGGGCGACGCGGCGAGCTATACCTGCGACGCGCTGATCATCGCCACCGGCGCCTCGGCCAAGTACCTCGGGATCGAGTCGGAGCAGAAGTTCATGGGGCGCGGCGTGTCCGCCTGCGCCACCTGCGACGGCTTCTTCTACAAGGGGCAGGACGTGGCGGTCATCGGCGGCGGCAACACCGCGGTCGAGGAGGCGTTGTACCTGTCCAACATCGCGCGCACGGTGACGCTGGTGCACCGGCGCGACAAGCTGCGGGCCGAGAAGATCATGATCGACAAGCTCATGAAGAAGGCGGCCGAAGGCAACGTGCGCCTGGAGTGGAACCACGTCCTGGACCAAGTGCTGGGCGACAGGAGCGGCGTCACCGGACTGCGGCTCAAGCACGTGGCGACCGGGGCCGGCAAGGAACTTGCCGTGAACGGCCTGTTCGTGGCGATCGGGCACACGCCGAACACGTCGATCTTCGCCGGCCAGCTGGAAATGGAGAACGGCTATATCGTGACCCGGGGCGGGCGCAACGGCGACGCCACCGCCACCAGCGTCGGCGGCGTGTTCGCCGCCGGCGACGTGCAGGACCACGTCTACCGCCAGGCGGTCACCAGCGCATCGAGCGGCTGCATGGCGGCGCTCGACGCCGAGAAGTACCTCGACAGCCTGGCCCGGTGAGGCGAGCCGCCGTGCCGGCCGTTCGCAAGCCGCCCGACGACGACCAGGAGTTCCGCCGCGCGGTGGCGGACGTGCAGCCGATCGTGCCGGCCCGGCGCCGGGCGCCCAGGCGCGCGCCGCCGCCGGCGCCGATCCCGCAGCAGAGCCGGCGCGACGAGCGCGCCGCGCTGGCCGAGACGCTGCACGGGCCGGTTTCGGTGGAGGACGCGCTCGAGTCGGGAGAGGAGCTCGCGTTCCTGCGCGACGGGCTTTCGCGCCAGGTGCTGCGCCGCATGCGGCGCGGCCACTGGGTGGTCGAAGACGACCTCGACCTGCACGGCATGAACCGGGCGCAGGCGGCGATCGGCGTGGCCGAGTTCCTGCGCCGCTGCGCGCTGCGCGGCCGGCGCTGCGTGCGCATCGTCCACGGCAAGGGTCTGGGATCGCCCAACCGCGAGCCGGTGCTCAAGCACAAGCTCAGGAACTGGCTGATGATGCGCGACGAGGTGCTGGCGTTCTGCCAGGCGCCGCAGGCGCACGGCGGCAGCGGCGCCGTGCTCGTGTTGCTGAAGGCCCGGAGCTAGACTGCCGATTCGTTGGTTTCGCCGGTACGGATGCGGACCACGTGCTCGACGCCGGTGACGAAGATCTTGCCGTCACCGATCTTGCCGGTGCGGGCGGCCTTGACGATCGCCTCGATCGCGGGCTCGACCTGGTTTTCCGCCACCACGACCTCGATCTTCACCTTGGGCAGGAAATCGACCACGTACTCCGCGCCCCGGTACAACTCGGTGTGCCCCTTCTGCCGGCCGAAACCCTTGACTTCCGTGACGGTAAGCCCGGTCACCCCGACTTCCGAAAGCGCCTCGCGCACCTCGTCGAGCTTGAAGGGCTTGACGATGGCTTCGATCTTCTTCATGCATTTGCCTCCCGGCGGCCAACCCGCCTGCCGGTTGATTGTATCGCGCCTTGCCGGCGGCTTGCGCTGATGGCGTGTTCTGCATAATACGACCATGGCGGATCAAGCCGGTGCAGGAGGACTGGAAAGCCTCGCGGTCGTCGAGTCGCTCGACGGCGTCGATCCCGCCGAATGGAACCGGCTGGCCGGAACCAACCCGTTCGTGCGGCACGAGTTCCTCGCGGCCCTGATCGACACCGGCTGCGCCAGCGCGCGCACCGGCTGGGCTCCGCGCTTCCTGCTGCTGCGCCGCGCCGGCGCGCTGGCCGGCGCGATGCCGCTGTTCCTGAAGTCGCACTCCTACGGCGAGTACGTGTTCGACTGGGCCTGGGCCGACGCCTACGCGCGGCACGGCCTGGACTACTACCCCAAGCTGCTCGGCGCGGTGCCGTTCACGCCGGTGACCGGGCCGCGCCTGCTGGCCGCGACGGAGCGCGAGCGCGAAGCACTGCTCGCGGCCGCGCTCGAGATGGCCAAGGATGCCTCCTCGCTGCACGTGCTGTTTCCGGCCGAGGGCGAAGCGCGCCTGATGCAGCGCCAGGGCATGCTGTTGCGCCGCACGGTCCAGTTCCACTGGCGCAACGAAGGCTACGCCGATTTCGAGGCCTTCCTCGCGCGCCTGACGCACGCCAGGCGCAAGAACATCCGCCAGGAGCGCCGGCGCGTGCGCGAGGCCGGCGTCACCCTGCGCTGGCTGCGCGGCGAGGCGATCGAGCGCAGCCACTGGGAGCTGTTCCACCGCGGCTACCGCGCCACCTACGCCGCGCACCGCTCCAGCCCCTACCTGAATCTGGAGTTCTTCCTGCGCCTGGGCGCAACCCAGCCCGAGCATACCCTGCTGATCCTGGCCGAGCGCGACGGCGCGCCGATCGCCGCGTCGCTATGCCTGCTCGATGCCGGCGCGATCTACGGCCGCTACTGGGGCGCGCTCGAGCACGTCCCGCTGCTGCACTTCGAGTGCTGCTACTATCAGGCGATCGAGTACGCGATCGCGCACGGCCTGAAATACTTCGAGGGCGGCGCGCAGGGCGAGCACAAGCTGTTCCGCGGCCTGATGCCGGTGGAAACCTTCTCCGCGCACTGGCTCGCGCACCCCGCCTTCGCGCGCGCGATCGAGGACTACCTGGAGCGCGAAACGAGCGGCATCGGGCGCTACGTGAACGAACTGGTAGAGCATTCGCCGTTCAGGCAAGGCTAAACATCACCGGGGGAGGACACAGCATGCGTCTCGGCAACAAAGTAGCGATCGTCACCGGAGCCGGCAGCGGCTTCGGCGCAGGCATCGCCTCGCGTTTCGCACAGGAAGGCGCGAAAGTGGTCGTGAACGACATCGACGCGGCCGCCGGCGAGCGCGTGGCCGAGGCGATCCGCGAGGCGGGCGGCAGCGCACAGTTCCTGCAGGCCGACGTGACGCGCGACGCCGACTGGGCGCGCCTCGCGCAGGGCGCGCAGTCGCAGTTCGGGCGCCTGGACGTGGTGGTCAACAACGCCGGCTGGACCCACCGCAAGAAGCCGTTCCTCGAGGTGACCGAGGCCGAGTTCGACCGCGTCTACGCGGTCAACGTCAAGAGCGTGTACCTTTCGGCGCGCCACGTGCTGCCGGTATTCCGCCGCCAGGGCGGCGGCTGCATCGTCAACATCGCCTCGACCGCCGGCTTGCGACCGCGCCCCGGGCTGATCGTCTACAACAGCTCGAAGGCGGCGGTGATCCTGATGAGCAAGGCGATGGCGGGCGAGTTCGGCCCGGACAAGGTGCGGGTGAACTGCGTCAATCCGGTGTTCAGCCCGGAGACCGCGCTCTCGGCCGAATTCGCCGGCGGCGCGATCACGCCGGAAGTGCGCGCGGCTTACCTCGCCACCATTCCCCTGGGGCGCTTCTCGACGCCGCTGGACGTCGCCAACGCCTGCCTGTACCTGGCCTCGGACGAGGCTTCGATGATCAGCGGAGTGTGTATCGAGGTCGACGGCGCGCGCTGCGTCTAGCGCGCTGCTTTCAGCCGTCGGCGCCGCGCTTCGCGCCGCCCAGCAGCGCGGCGACCTGGCGCTGCTTTCGGCGCGGGTGCGCGCCGTGCGGCTCGGGCGCAGGCGCCACGGCTTTCCCGGGCTCGTAGGGCTTGGAAAAGATCGGATCCGCGGCGGGCTTGTCGTGCCGCACCGGCGCCTCGTGCCTGACTTCCCGCCTGGGCGCCTCTCGCCTGGGCGCCTCGCGCAGCCGTGGTTGCCCGCGCGCGCCGCGCCCGCCCTCGCGTGCGCCTTCGCGACCGATCATGCCGGCAACCGTGCCGCCGTCGGGAGCGAAGCCCGGCACCAGCGTGCGCTCGAGCTTGCGCTTGATCAGCTTCTCGATCGCGGCCAGCTTTTCCTGGTCGTCCGGGGCGACGAGCGAAATCGCTTCGCCGGCCAGTCCGGCGCGGCCGGTCCTGCCGATGCGGTGCACGTAGTCCTCGGGCGAGTGCGGGACGTCGAAGTTGATCACTTGCGGCAGTCCCTCGATGTCGAGCCCGCGCGAGGCGACGTCGGTCGCCACCAGCACCGCCACTTTGCCGGCCTTGAAGTCCTCCAGCGCCGCCAGGCGCTCGAGCTGGGATTTGTCGCCGTGAATCGCATCGGCATGGATGTGCTCGCGCCGCAGCTGGTGTGCCAGCCGGTTGGCGCCGATCCGCGTCCCGGTGAATACCAGCACCTGGCTCAGGTTTCGGGTGCGGATCAGGTGACACAGCAGCTCGCGCTTCTTCTCGCGCGCCACCGGATGCACGATGTGGGTCACCAGCTCCGCGACCGCGTTGCGCGCCGCGACCTGAACTTCGGCCGGGTTGTTCAGTATCGTCGCCGCCAGCCTGCGGATTTCCTCCGGAAAGGTGGCCGAGAACATCAGGTTCTGGCGCACCGGCGGTAGCAGCGAGATGATGCGCCGAATATCCGGCATGAACCCCATGTCGAGCATGCGGTCGGCTTCGTCGAGCGTGAGGATCGAGGTCTGGCCGAACATCACGGTCTTGTTCTGCACGTGATCGAGCAGGCGGCCGGGGGTGGCGACCAGGATCTCGACCCCGAGCCGCAGCTGGGCGATCTGCGCGTTCATGTCGACCCCGCCGTAGACCACCGCGCTGCGCAGCGGAAGATACTTGCCGTATTCGCGAAAGCTCTCCTCGACCTGTATCGCGAGCTCGCGCGTCGGGGTCAGGATCAGGGCGCGCACGGGATGGCGCGCGGGGGAGGTGCTGGTGCTCGCCTGCGGCGCGAGCCGCTGCAGGATCGGCAGCGCGAAAGCGGCGGTCTTGCCGGTCCCGGTCTGCGCCCCTGCCATCAGGTCGCGCCCTTGCAGCACCAGCGGAATCGCCTGCTCCTGCACCGGCGTGGGCTTGTCGTACCCGAGCTCGGCCACCGCTGCGAGCAGCGGCGGGATGAGGTCGAGTTGTTCGAATGCAGAGCTGATAACGGAACCGCCCCGGGAAGCAACGATCAGGGAAGACCGAATTATACTCCGGTCCCTTCTCGGACATTCGCATGATTCTGCTTCGCAATCTCGCGCTTTCGCGCGGCGTCCAGGCGCTGTTCAGCGGCGCCTCGCTCACTCTCGAGCGCGGCTGGAAGATCGGCCTGGTCGGCGCCAACGGCAGCGGCAAGTCGAGCCTGCTCGCGCTGGTCGCGGGCGAGCTCACGCCCGACGCCGGCGACTGCGAGCTTCAGCCCGGCACGCGCATCGCACGCGTCGAGCAGGAGGCCCCGCCCCTGGAACTGCCGCTGATCGAGTACCTGATGGATGCCGACGCCGAGCTGCGCGCGGCGCAGGACGCGATCGTCGCGGCGCAAGCCGCCGGCGACGGCGAGCGCCTTGCGCTGGCGCACGAGCGCTACGCGCTGGCGGGCGGCTATACGGCGCAGGCGCGCGCAATGGCGCTGCTCGCGGGCCTGGGCTTCGCGCAGGCCGACGCGCTGCGCCCGGTGCGCGAGTTCTCCGGCGGCTACCGCATGCGGCTCAACCTGGGCCGGGCTCTGGTGCGCCCCTCCGACCTGCTGCTGCTGGACGAGCCGACCAACCACCTCGACCTGGACACCATCCTCTGGTTCGAGAACTGGCTGCGCGGCTACGCGGGAATGCTGCTGGTCGTCTCGCACGACCGGGACTTCCTGGACCGCGTCTCGGACCACACGCTCGCCATCGCCAACTCGGCGCTGCGCCTCTACGCCGGAAACTATTCGGCCTACGAGCGGCTGCAGGCGAGCGAGCTCTCGCAGCAGGCCGCGCTCGCCGCGCGCCAGAGCAAGGAGGTGCAGCGCATCACGTCCTTCGTCGAGCGCTTCCGCGCCAAGGCGAGCAAGGCGCGCCAGGCGCAAAGCCGGCTCAAGCAGCTCGAGCGCATGACAGAGGTCGCGCCGGTGTACGCCGCGCAGTCGTTCCGCTTCCAGTTCGAGGAGCCGGAACGCCAGCCGGAGCGGATCGTGGCGCTGGAGGACGCCGCCGCGGGATACGGGGAGCGCGCGGTCCTGGCGGGGGTTTCCATGACCGTCGTGCGCAGCGACCGCTTGGCGGTGATCGGCGCCAACGGCGCCGGCAAGACGACGCTGGTGCGGCTGCTGGCCGGCGAGCTCGCGCCGCTGGCGGGGCGTCGCAGCGAGGGGCGCGGCATCGTAATCGGCTATTTTGCCCAGCACCAGGTCGAGATGCTGCGCGCCGAGGAAACCCCGCTCGCGATGATGCTGCGCCTGTTCCGCGGCGAGCGCGAGCAAAAGCTGCGCGACTTCCTCGGCCGCTTCGGCTTCGCCGCGGAGCGCGCCGAGCGGCCGATCGGACCGCTTTCGGGCGGCGAGAAGTCGCGCCTTGCGCTCGCGGCGCTGGTCAGGCAGCGGCCGAACCTGCTGCTGCTCGACGAGCCGACCAACCACCTCGACCTGGAGATGCGCCGCTCGCTCGCCATGGCGCTGCAGGGCTACGCCGGCGCGCTGGTCATCGTGTCCCACGACCGCCACCTGCTCGCGACCTGCGCCGACCGGATCCTGGTGGTCGGCGAGGGGCGCGTGGCCGAGTTCGACGGCGACCTCGAGGACTACCGCCAGCTGCGCTTGAAGCAGGAGCGCGGCGCGGCGCCGGGCGAGCCCAGGCGGAGCCGGCGCGCCGCGCGGCGCGACGATGCCGCCGCGCGCGAGACGCGGCGCACTCGCCTGCGCCCCCTCGAGCAGCGGCTCGCCCGCGTCGAAGCCAGGGTCGAGAAGCTGTCGGCCGAGCACGCCGCGGCGGTCGCGCAGCTCGCCGAGCCCGGGTTGTACGCCGATGCGCAAAAGCAGGCGCTCGCCCAGGCGCTCGAGGACGACGCGCGTCTCAAGTGGGAGCTGGCGCGCGCCGAAAGCGAATGGCTCGAGATCTCGGAGCAGCTCGAGGCAATGCGCGCTAGTTGAGCGTGCGCGGCGCGCGCTCGGCGGGCTGCCGCTCTTGCGCCTCGGGCAGCCGCAGATCCATGTCCCAGTCGCTTTTTTTCACCGCGGACTGCAGCAGCCGGCACACCGAGTGCAGCAGCACCGAATCAAAAGTCAGGGTCACGCCGCTGCCTTCGGCCGGATGCAGCGCGACGACCGGCTGGCCTGCGCGGTTGCGCCCGGTCTGGATGCGAGCGAGCAGCAACGGCGTTTCGCCCAGCGGCGTCGAGCGCGGCTTTTCCTCGTAGGCGCGGGAAAAGTCCGCGCGCGAGACCGCCTGTTCGTGCTCGATCCCGAACAGCGCCTTGCGCGCCTCGGGATTGGCCTGGGTGCGAATCCGCGGGCTGACCTCTTCGGCCAGTTTCACCAGCAACGGCCAGAGCAGCTTGACGAAGCGCCGCGTCAGCGTCAGGCGCACCTCGACGCCGTCGCGCGCCGAAACGAGCATCAGGAGCCTGTCCTGCTCCGCGTCGTAGTCGATCTTGAGCTGGTGCAAACGCATGCGAAAGTGTACCGCGATCGTAAAATGCGCGTCATGGGCCGGATCGTGAAAGCCGCCTCGCCGCAGGAGGTCGCCGCCGTGCGCGCGCTGTTCGAGGAATACGCGCGCGCGGTCGATGTCCCCGCCTGCTTCGAAGGGTTCGCGCGCGAGCTGGACGCGCTGCCGGGGGAGTACGCACCGCCCGGCGGGGCGCTGCTCCTTGCGCTCGAATCGGCGCAGCCGGCCGGCTGCGCCGCCTTGCGCCGCATCGACGCGGCGACGGGCGAGATGAAGCGCCTTTACGTGCGTCCGGCGTTTCGTGCCAGCGGGGCCGGACGCGAGCTGGCGCAGGCGGTCGTCAGCGTCGCCCGGGATAACGGCTACGCCAGACTGGTGCTCGACACGCTGCCCGGCATGGGCGAGGCACATGCGCTCTACCGCTCGCTCGGCTTTCGTCCCACCGGCCCCTACCTGTCGTGCCCGACCCCGGGCGCGAGTTGCTACGAGCTTATCCTGTAGCGGATCAGGTCCGCGGCGCGCGGCGGATCCGCTCCAGCAGGCGCGTGGTCGAGCGCTCGTGCTCGAACGGGATCGAACGCACCTGCCCGCCGCGCGCCAGGACCTCGCGCGCGCCGACGATGCGCTCGACCGGCCAGTCGCCGCCCTTGACCAGCACTTCCGGGCGGCACGCCTCGATCAGCGTCGCGGGCGTGTCCTCGTCGAACCAGGTCACCGCGCTCACCGCCTCGAGCGCCGCGACGACGGCCATGCGGTCTTCGAGCGGATTGAGCGGCCGGTCCTCGCCTTTGCCGAGCCGCCGCGCGGAAGCGTCGCCGTTGAGCGCCACCAGCAGCGAGGCGCCGCAGGCGCGCGCGCGCGCCAGGTAGCTGACGTGGCCCCGGTGCAGCAGGTCGAACACGCCGTTGGTGAACACCAGCGGCCGCGCGAGCGAGCCGATCCAGCGCGCGAGGTCCTGCGGCGGGCGGACCTTGCGCTCGAAATCGGGCGGCGTTTGCGCCACGCGGAACGCGCTCGCCGGGGCGGGCTACTTCTTGGGCTCGGCCGCGGCCTTCTCGTGCGGACGGCAGTTGGGGTCGGTCGGCTTGCAGTATTCGAAGATCTTGACCACCTTGCGCACGCCGCCGGTGGTGCGCGCGATCTCGACCGCGTCGGCGGCCTCCTGCTCGGTCACGATGCCCATCAGGTAGACCACGCCCGCCTCGGTGACGACCTTGACGTGGATCGGATTGAACTTGTCCGCCTCCAGGAAGCGCCCCTTCACCTTGGCGCTCAGGTAGGCGTCGTTGGCGTGCGCGGGGCCCGAGGGCAGGCCGGCGATTTCGATCTCGTTGGTCACGCCGCGCACGTTGGGCATGCCGAGCGCGATCTTCTCGATGTCGGCCCTGGTCTTCTCGTCGGCAACCTCGCCCGTGAGCAGCACCGCGCGGTTGAAGGAGGTGACGTCGATGTGGACCTTGTCGCCGTAGCGCTCGCTGATGTGGCCCGAGATCTTCAGCTCGATGCCCTCGTCCTCGACCTGCGCGCCGGTCGTGCGCCGGTCCGCCGCCGACAATGCCGCCCCCGCGCCCGCGCCGACGAATACCGGGAAGCAGCCCTGGAGCAGCGCCGCCGAGACGGAAAGGACGACTGCAAGCAGCAGGTGGATTTTCTTCATTGCCTAGCTCCAAATAGCTGAAAGTCGATCGCGTCGCAAATGCAGTGCAGCGCCAGCAGGTGCACTTCCTGTATCCGCACCGTTCGCCCGTGGGGAACGCAGACGTGGACATCCGCCGCAGCCAGCAGCGGCGCGAGCTTGCCGCCGCCGCTGCCGGTGAGCGCCACCACGCGCAGCTCGAGCTCGTGCGCCGCGCGCACGGCCTCGAGCACGCTGGCGGAGTTGCCGCTGGTCGAGATGGCGAGCAGCACGTCGCCCTTGCGCCCCAGCGCGCGCAGCTGCTTCGCGAATACCTGTTCGTAGCTGTAGTCGTTGGCGATCGCGGTGAGCGCCGAAGAGTCCGTGGTAAGCGCGACCGCCGCCAGCGGCGGCCGTTCGGTCTCGAAACGGTTCACGAGCTCCGCCGCGAAGTGCTGCGCGTCGGCCGCCGAGCCCCCGTTGCCGCAGGCGAGCAGCTTGCCGCCGGCGCGCAACGCGTTGGCCATCAGGCTTGCCGCATCCGCGATCGGCCCGGCGAGCGCCTGCGCCGCCGCCAGCTTGAGCTGCGCGCTGTCGGCAAACTGCGCCGCGACGCGCACCGCGATCTCGGCGTTCTGCTCCGCGTGGCCCATGCGGCATTTTACACCGCGTTTTATCGCCTAATCCTCGAACGCGTTGCGGATCCATTGGATCGCCGGGTCTTGCGCGCCATCGAGCAGCAGCACGTCGAAGCGGCAGACGACCTCCTTGCGGCCGGCGAGATACAGGCGCGCGGCGGCGAGCAGCCGCCGGCGCTTGGCGCCGGTCACGCTCTCGGCCGCGCCGCCGTAGCGCTCGCTGCGGCGCAGGCGCACCTCCGCGAACACCAGGGTGCCCCCGTCCTCGGCGACGAGGTCGATTTCCCCGTGGCGGCAGCGCCAGTTACGCGCCAGGATGCGCAGGCCGGCGCGGCGCAGCAATTGCGCGCACAGATCCTCGGCTCGCGCCCCGGCCCGGTTCATGGCAGGCTTAACGCGCGCCGCCAAGGCGCGTTGACCCGCCATGGGCACCGGAATCCTGCACGTCGTCGCCACCCCGATCGGCAATCTCGCCGACGCGAGCCCGCGCGCGCTCGAAGCGCTGGCGCAGGCCGACCTGGTCGCGTGCGAGGATACCCGCATCTCGCGCACCCTGCTCGCGCGGCACGGCATCGCGGCGCGCGTCGTGCCCCTGCACGCGCACAACGAGCGCGCCGCAAGCGAACGGCTGCTCGCCGCGTTGCGCGCCGGCAAGAACGTGTCGCTGATCAGCGACGCCGGGACGCCCGCCGTTTCCGATCCGGGCGCGCTGCTGGTCGCTGCGGCGCATCGCGAGGGCATCCGGGTCGTGCCCGTGCCGGGGCCGAGCGCCGCGCTCGCCGCCTACAGTGCGTCCGGTTTCGCGGCCGACCGATTCCTGTTCGTCGGCTTCCTGCCCGCGGCGCGCGGCGCGCGGCGCAAGGCGCTGGCGGCGCTCGATGCCGCGTGTCCGGTGATCGTGTACGAAGCGCCGCACCGCGTGCTCCAGACCGTGCAGGACCTGTGCGAGCGTTTCGGCGGCGCGCGCGAGCTGCTGATCGCGCGCGAGCTGACCAAGAAATTCGAGGAGCTCGTGCGCCTGCCGCTGGCCGAAGCCGCCGCCTGGCTGCTTGCGCAGCCGCACCGGCAGCAAGGCGAGTTCGTCCTGGTGCTGGGCCCGGACGGCGCGCCGCGCGCGCCGGCGCGTACCGAAGGCGAGCGCGTGCTCGGCATCCTGCTGAACGAGCTTGCGGCCAGCGACGCGGCAAGGCTCGCGGCGCGCATCACGGGCCTGCCCCGGGGCGAGCTGTACGCGATCGCGCTCGGAAGGAAAGGCAAGGACGCGGGATAATAGCGACCCATGGACCGCCTCGAGCTGCTGCGCCCCGACGATTGGCATCTGCATCTGCGTGACGGCGCGGCGATGGCCTCCGTCCTGCCCGACAGTGCGCGGCGCTTCGCGCGCGCGATCGTGATGCCGAACTTGAAGCCCGCGGTGCGCACGACGCAGCAGGCGCTCGAGTACCGTGCCCGCATCCTCGCGGCGCTGCCCGGGGGCGCGCGCTTCGAGCCGCTGATGACGCTCTACCTCACGGACGACACGCCGCCCGAGGAAATCGTGCGCGCGAAGGCATCCGGCCGGGTGCACGGCGTCAAGCTCTACCCGGCCGGCGCGACGACGCATTCGGATGAAGGCGTGACCCGCCTGTCGCGCTGCTTCCATGCGCTCGAGAAGATGCAGCAAGTCGGCATGCCGCTGCTGGTGCACGGCGAGGTGACCGAGCCGGAAGTGGACGTGTTCGACCGCGAGAAGGCCTTCATCGAGCAGGTGCTCGGCCCGCTGGTCGAGCGCTTTCCGGAGCTGAAGATCGTGCTCGAGCACGTCACCACGCGCGACGCGGTGCAGTACGTCGAGATCACCGGCCCGAACATCGCCGCCACCATCACCGCGCACCATCTGCTGATGAACCGCAATGCGCTGTTCATGGGCGGCATGCGACCCCACCACTTCTGCCTGCCGGTGCTCAAGCGCGAGGAGCACCGCGAAGCGCTGGTCGAGGCGGCGACCTCGGGCAACCCCAAGTTCTTTCTCGGTACCGACAGCGCGCCCCACGCGCGCTCCGCCAAGGAAGCGCCCTGCGGCTGCGCCGGGATCTACACCGCGCACGCCGGTATCGAGCTGTATGCGGTAGCTTTCGAGGAGGCCGGGGCGCTCGACAGGCTCGAGGCCTTCGCCAGCCGGTACGGGCCGCAATTCTACGGCCTGCCGCCGAACGCCGAAAAGATCGCGCTGGTGCGCGAGAGCTGGACGGTGGCGCAGTCGCTCGCGTTCGGCGACGAAACGCTGGTGCCGATGCGCGCCGGCGAGATCATTCCGTGGAAGCTCGCCTGAGCGCCGAAGGCTTGCGCGGGAAGGACTTCTCGCACCCGATCTACGACCCGGTCCGGCCCGCGCTAGCGCGCCTGGTGCGGGACGAGGATTGGCCCGACGCCGAGCGCCTCAACCTGCTCGCGCGCGAGCTCGGCGCCGCGCTGCGCACGGCGGGCGGCAGGCCGGTGCGGTTCGCCCTCCCGCGCCCGGAGAACGCGAATTACGAGCTGCGCGTGCACGCGAGCGGCGAGGTCGCGACCCGCCCGCGCAACTGGCACGACCTGTTCAACGCGCTCGCCTGGATCGCCTTTCCGCGCACCAAGGCGATGCTGAATGCGCGCCATGCCGCGCAGATCCCGCGCGAAGGCGGCCGGCGCGGCCCGCTGCGCGACCTGCTGACCATCTTCGACGAGGGCGGCGCTATCGTCGCCTTCGCCGACCCCGGGCTGGTCGAGCTCATCCGCGCCTTTCGCTGGCGGGAGCTGTACTGGGAGAGGCGCCCGCGGGTGCTCGACGCGATGCGTTTCGTGGTCGTCGGCCACGCGGTGCTGGAGCAGGCGCGCCGGCCCTGGCCCGGCATCACGTGCAAAGCGCTGTTCGTTCCGGCCGACGAGGCGCTGCTGCGCCTCGCGCCCGCGCAGCTGCTGACCCACCTCGACCAGCACGCCGCGCAGTGGCTGCAGGCAGCCGCCGGCGAGCTCTCGCCGCGCGCTCTCGCGCCGCTGCCGGTGTTCGGCTATCCGGGTTGGTTCCCCGGAAACGATCGTGCCGATTTCTACCAGGACACGCGCTATTTTCGTCCGCTCCGGCGCGCCCCCGGCGGGTTAGAATCGGCGTGGGAGTCGGCCAGGCAGCCGCTGCGCGCGAGCGCAGAGGAAAGTCCGGGCTCCATAGAGCGGGATGCGGGGTAACACCCCGGCGCGTATAAACGCCGCGCGAGCGGCGCGAAGGCGACGAACAGGGCCACAGAGACGAGTCCCCGGGTCACACCGGGGGGTGAAACGCGGCAACCTCCATCCGGAGCAACACCAAATAGGCAAGCGCCTGAGGTCGGCTCGGCCGAGCTTGCGGGTAGGTGGCTTGAGCCCGCGGGTAACCGCGGGCCTAGAGGAATGGCTGCCGTGGCGCGCGCCCTCACCGGACGCGTCAACAGAACCCGGCTTATCGGCCTTCTCCCGTTTCTTTTGTTGCGCTCGCGCTACCTGCAACGCAATAATTGAGGCACAACAACAACTGCAATGGAGCCGCGACGCTCCGCACCTGATGCAGGGCCGACTCAGCCAATACGACGTGGCGAATCGAGTAGACGTTGAAGACGCCGACCGCGTGCGGGAATTCGTCATTTCGATGTTCGCGGCGCGCTACCCTGATGCTGACCTGTCTGCGCTGGCGCGCGCGTTCGCCGACGTCAAGGCGCTGTTCGAGGGGACCTTTCCGGGCTACCTGCCCTGCGACACCCTGTACCACGACCTGCGCCACACGCTCGACATTTCGCTTGCCACTGCGCGCCTGATCGAAGGTCACGACCGGGTCCAGGAAGCATCGCGCCAGCTCGGACCGCGGCGCGCGATCCTGGGCGTGATCATCGCGCTGCTGCACGACTCGGGCTATATCCGGCGCACGTCCGAAGCACAGGTCGAGAACGGCGCGGTGTTCACCAAGGTTCACGTCAGCCGCAGCGCCGAGTTTCTTGCGAACTACCTGCCGCGGCTCGGATTCGAGGCCGAAGCGCCGGTTGCTGCCGCCCTGGTGCATTTCACCGGTTACGAAAGGGAGATCGAACAAATCCAGGTCGACGACCCGGCGGACCGGCTGCTGGGCCACATGGTCGGCACCGCCGACCTGATCGGCCAGATGTCCGATCGCATGTACCTCGAAAAATGCCGCGAGTTCCTCTACCGCGAGTTGGTCTGGGGACGCATCGCGCGCGACACGACCCCGGATGGGCGCGAGATAGTGCGCTACGCCTCGCCCGAGGATTTGATGTACAAGACGCCCGGATTCTACGAATACGTGGTTCGCCACCGCATCAGCACCAAGCTCGGCGGCGTCGAACGTTTCGCCGCCGCCCACTTCGACGGGCCCAACCTCTACCAGGCCGAGATCGAGCGCAACATGACCTTCCTGCACCAGGCGATCGAAACCGAAGATCTGGGTCGCCTGCGCCGCTTCTGCTATTCCCTCTCGTCGCGCCCTCCGCGCACGCACTAGCGCACCAAATCGATGCACGCCGGGGTAGGCGTGCACTACGGTCTGGCTCCATCCCCTGCAAACGGCCCCCCGCGCCCGACGCGCTGCCTTGGCACGGCCATTGCTGACGAAGGAGCAATGCTCGTCCCACACGCCATCAAGAGACTTGCGCGCCGGCATGCGGGCGAGCGCAGCCTGAACGAGACGGAAGCGCTCGAGCTCTTTTCGGCCGTGCTCGACGGCGGCAGCGGCGAATTAGAGCTCGGGGCGCTGCTGGGCGTGCTGGCAACCCGGCCGCTCGCGCCGCCCGAGCTGGCGGGATTCAGAGCCGCGACACAGGCACGCCTGAATCGCCTCGCGCTTCCGGCGGGACCGCGCCCGGTCGCGATTCCGAGCTATTGCGGCGCGCGAGCGCAGGCGAACCTCATGCCGCTGGTCGCTCTGGCGCTGGCGCGCTTCGGCGTCCCGGTGCTCGTGCACGGACCGCTCGAAGGTCAGGGAGGCGTCGCGAGCGCGAGCGTATTTCGCGAGCTGGGAGTGTTTCCCAAGGCCGCGCTGAGCGATGCACGCGATGCGCTCGACGCTTCGCGCATCGCTTTCGTGCCGACGGCGCTGCTATGCCCCGCGCTCGCTCAGCTACTTTCGCTTCGGGCGCGGCTCGGCGTGCCCACCTGCGCGCGCGAAGTGGCGCCGTTGATCGACCCCTTTGGCGGCGAGGCGTTGAAGCTGGTTCCGGCCGGCAGCGAAGATCAATGCGGGGGGCTGGCCTCGGTGCTGGCCGCGCTGGGCGAACACGCGCTGCTTTTCCACGGCAGTGAAGGAGAAGCCTATCCGGATCCGTTGCGGCGCCCTGCGATGGTACTGTTCGACGCCGGCGAGCGCGTCACCTTGTTCGATGGACACCTCCTGCCGGCATCCGCCGGCGCGACGCGGGCCGGCGCCCTGCCCGATAATCCGGACGCAAAAAGCACGGCTGCATGGATCGAGCAGGTGCTCGCCGGCAGGCTGGCCATGCCGCTGCCGATCGCGAACCTGCTCGCTTGCTGCCTGTTCGGCACCGGCTACGCGGAAGACTTCAACCAGGCAAAGGCCATCGTCGCGGTGCGTGCGCATACGCCGACTGCCGCCTGACCCGCCGGGCACGTGGTTTATGTCACACTCCGCCGAGAAAACACCCTCTTAGCGGGACATGCTTGCTTGCCGCGCGGCGCGATCCGTGGCAATAGTGGGCCATGACATTCCCTGACAGAGCGCGCCGCCTGCCCGCAGCGTCCGGGCGCCCCGTCTGCGCGCGGCGCGAGGCAGCGCCGGCGCTGTTCCGGCTGCTCGCGGACAGCGCGCTCTCGCGCGCCGCGCTGTCGGCCTGCGGCTTGCCGCTGGCGCTGGTGGACGCCGACGGACCCGGGCGTCCGGTGACCTACGTCAACGCCGCGTTCGAAGGCCTGTTCGGCTATCGCGAGGCGGAGGTGCGCGGGCGCGGGGTGGTCGACCTGCTGTTCCGCGGCGACGACGCGCTCGCGCAGAGGCTGTTCGGCGAACCTGCTTCGCGCTGGAAGCTGCCCGCCTGGAGCAAGGACGGCGCCGCGCTGCAGGTTGAGGCGGCAGTGGGCGCAGTGCGGGCCGCTGACGGCCGTCTCACCCACTGGGTGCTGGGCATCGTCGATCGAAGCGAGCTCGAAAGCCTGCGCGCCGAGATCGCGGCGCTGCGCTCCATTCCCGATCACGCACCGAACCGCGACGGCGAGCTCTCGCCGGGCCACTAGCGGCTGCGCGCGTCTCGCTTCGCCTGGTTGGCGGCGCCCAGGTACTCAACCACGAATTCGCGGATCACGAGCGCGAATGTCGCCATGATGATAACCCACAGCGGCACGGAGTGAATCTTGAGCGCGAGGAACCCCACATAAAGCGCGCTCGCCGCGATCCCGAGCACGGCAATGATCATCTCGAACACTCGGCACCTCCTCCGTGTATCTTACTCCGCACCGTTCAGCTGCTCCATCAGCCAGCGCGCGCACTGAAGCAGGCGCGCGTCGTCGCCACGCGGGCCGACGAGCTGTACCCCGATGGGCATGCCGTCCGCGCCCTGCATGACCGGCACCGTGACCGCCGGCAGACCACACAGCGTCCACAGAGTGCAGAACACCGGGTTCCCGGTCGATTGCAGGCCGCGCGGCGCCTCCCCGGTCGTCGCCGGGGTCACGATCGCGTGCATCTCGTGGAACACGTCGTCAAGCGCTTGATTGTAGACCGCGCTCCTGGCCACCGCCCGGTTGTAGTCCAAAGCAAGGTGGCGTTGCCCGCGTTCGATCATTTGCCGCAGTGTAGCGCTGAGCTGCGCCGCCCCGGCTTCGTATTCCGGTGCGAAGCTCAAAGCCAGATCCGATTCCACGATCAGTCGGTGCAGGTCGACCCCGTCCGAAAACGGGTCCGGCAGCGTAACTTCCGACACCCTATCGCCCAGGGATTGCACCAGTTCGTCGAACGCGGCCTGCGTATCCGCAGACGCCTCGCCCCACATGGGCGTCTTCACGAAGGCGAAGCGCGGCGGAAATGGCAGCAGACGCGAGACGGCGTCGGCAAGGCGCGGGCGGGCGCGCGGCTGCATATCCCGATCCGCGGCGTCGAAACTCATGAGCGTCTGCGCGAGCAGTGCCGCATCCGCAATGGAGCGCGCAAACACCCCCACGTGATCAAGCATGCGCGACTGGCGCAGGATTCCGGTGCGCGAGATCAGGCCGTGGGTCGGCTTGTATCCGACCACGCCGCAATAGGACGCAGGGCGTATGACCGAGCCGTTGGTCTGCGTACCTATCGCGAGTGGGACCATATGCGCCGCCACCGCGGCTGCCGACCCGCTCGACGATCCACCCGGCGTGCGCCCGGGATCGTGCGGGTTGCGCGTTTTGCCCGGAGCATAGACCGCAAGCTCCGTGGTCACCGTCTTGCCCAAGATGACCGCCCCGGCGGCCCGCAGCAGCGATACCACGGTCGCGTCGTTGCGCGGCCGCCGGCCGGCATGCAGGACGGTACCATCCTCCGTCGGCATATCCGCGGTGTCGATGATGTCCTTGATTCCGACGGGAACGCCGTGCAGCGCACCGATGGGTCGCCCCCTGCTGCGAGCCTCGTCCGCCGCACGCGCCTGCCCAAGCGCATGCTCCGGATCGAGAAACGTCCAGGCCTGGATGTCCTGTTCGACTTCGTCGATCCGGGCCAGGCACGCTTCCACCAGATCTTGCGACGTAATCCGGCCGTCGCGGATCGCCGCCGCCGCCTCGAGTGCGCCGAGGCGCACGAGCCCGCCTTGCCGCTCAGTGATCATGTTCTGACTCCCCGACGGCCGGCTAGTGCGAGTACAGGACCTTGGGCAGCCACGTCGCCATGCCGGGGAAGATGTAAAGCAGCGCCATCGTCACGAAGACCATGAACACGTACGGCAAGGCACCGGCGAATATCTGCGTCAGGCGCACCTGCGGCGGAGCAACTCCCTTCAGGTAATAGGCGGACATCGCCATGGGCGGGGTGTTGAACGAGGTCTGGATGTTGAGCGCGACCAGGATGCCGAACACCAGAGGGTCGACGTCGAACACCTTCAGCAGCGGCAGGAAGATGGGGACGAAGATGATGATGATCTCGGTCCACTCGAGAGGCCATCCCAGGAGGAAGATGATGAACTGCGCCAGGATCAGGAACTCCACCCGCGACAGGTGCATGGCGCCGATTGCATGCTCGACGAGCTCCTGTCCCCCGAGGTAGGCGAAAATCGAGGCGAAGGTCCAGGAGCCGACGAACAGGTAAGTGACCATCGCCGTGGTGCGCGCGGTCAGGTAAACGGCCTCCTTGAGGCGCTGGAAGTCGAGCGCACGGTACCCGGCGGCGAGGGCCAGACTGCCGAGCGCGCCTACCGACGCCGCCTCGGTAGGCGTCGCGAGCCCGAACACGATCGCGCCCAGCACCGACATGATGAGGACCGCGAGCGGAAAGAACGAGGTGAGCAGCGCCACGGTCACCTTTTGCCAGGGAACGTTGGTCTGCTCCTCGGGCAGGTCCGGGGCGAGGGACGGGTTGAGCATTACGCGCACGACGACGTAAGCGACGTAGAAGCCGGCGAGGACGAAACCCGGGATGAACGCTCCGGCGTAGAGCTGCACCACGGAAAGCCCGGCCGTGGCGGCATAGACGATGAGCAGGATGCTGGGCGGAATCAGGATTCCGAGCGTGCCGCCCGCGCACACGACTCCTGCGGAGAGCCTGGTGTCGTAGCCTGCCTTGAGCATCGCCGGGAATGCGAGCAGCCCCATCAGGGTGACCACCGCGCCGACGATCCCGGTGGCGGTCGCGAAGAAAGCGCAGGTGAGCAGCGTCGCCACCGCCATCGAGCCCGGAATCCTTCTTGCCGCGATCTGGATACTGAAAAATAATCGATCCAGAATGTTCGCCCGCTCCACGATGTAGCCCATGAACAAGAACAGCGGAACCGCGGTCAAAACGTCGTTGCTGAGGATGCTGAAGGTGTTCTGGGTGAGCAGGGCGAAGATCCGGTCGCCCATGGCGTAGTAGCCGAAGAACACGCCCATCGCCATGAGGGTGACCCAGATGGGGAACCCGAGCATGATCGTGGACACGAACAGGCCCACCATCAGCAGGGCAATTTCGGGATTCGTCATCGTAGCGGTCTCTAGGCGTAAGGGCCGCTTACGGCTTCGCGCCCGCGTCGGCTGAACCGCGTTCCCTCAGCGCTTCCTGCTCGTGCAGGATGGCGGTCTCCAGCTCTTCGACGTCGTGCAGGCGCGGCGGCCACTGGCCATCGCGCAGGCATACCACGCAACGCGTCAACTCGGCCAGCCCCTGCACGAACAACAGCACGCCGCCGGCCGGAATCAGCGTCTTGAGCGGAAAGATGGGGATATCCGCGGGGCTGAACACGCTCACCTCATGGTAGCGCCAGGACTCCGCCGCGTACTGCCAGCCCGCATACACGAGGGCAATGACGCCGGGGAAGAAGAAGGCGATGTACAGAACAAGATCGATTCCGGCCTGCACCCGCTGGGGAATCAGGCGGTAGACGACGTCGACGCGGACGTGGCCGTTACGCGCCAGGGTGTAGGCGCCCGCAATGAAGAACAGCGCGCCGTACATGTTGTAGCTGACGTCGTAGGCCCAGGTGGTGGGGTCGTTTAGGACGTAGCGCACGAACACTTCGTACGACTCGCCGAAGGTGAGGATAAGGATGTACCAGGCGAACGACTTGCCGACCGCGGTGCTGAAGCGGTCAATGGTCAAAATGAAGGCCTGCGAATTCATCGACACCACCTCACGTGCCCCTGCTCTCACAAACACGGGGGTGGCGCCTCATGGCACCACCCCCGCCATTCACTGCGTCTGGAAAAACGGTTGGCCCTAGAAGCCGAGCGGCAGCTCCTTGCCGAAGTAATGGTCGTAGGCGAGCTTCGTGTCGGCCTCGTTCAGCAGGTTATAGTAAGCGACATTCTTGGCCCAGGCGCGCTGCAGCTCGATCACCTTCTTGAACTCCGGCACCTCAGCGCTGTATTTCGCCACCACCCTGTCCCACGCGGCGAGCTGGGCCTTGAGGATCGACGCGGAAGTGCGGTAGACGTGCACTTTGTCCTTGTGGATCAGGTCTTGGAGATCCTTCGGATATTGCTCGAAGGCGGTCCAGATGTTCTCCGAGTTCGCGGCTTTTATGGACTGCTCGATGATCGCCTGCTGCTCCTTCGACAGGGAGTCCCACTTGGTCTTGTTCATCTCGATCTCGAGCAATTCGGCCGCCTGGTGGTAGCTCGACAGCATGTAGTACTTGGCCACGTCGGCGGCGCCGAAGCGCCGGTCCGAGGTCGGGTTGTTGTACTCGAAGGCCTCGATCACGCCCTTCTCCATGGCGGGGATGATCTCGCCGCCCGGCAGCGCCGTGACTTTGCACCCCATCTCCTGCATGACGTTGGTCGCCAGGCCGACGGTGCGGTACTTGAGGTTCTTGAGGTCCTTCGGGGTCTTGGGTTCGAACTTGAACCAGCCAAGCGGCTGGCACGGCTGCGGCATGTGGAACCAGCCGACGACGTTCAGCCCGAGGGTCTTCTGCAGCAGGTCGAGGTACATCTGGTTACCGCCGCCCTTGTAGAGCCAGGAAAGGAGCATGTGGCCGTCCCAGCCCCAGCACGGCCCGGTGCCGAAAAGGGACGCCGCCCGGTTCTTGCCGTACCAGTAGGCCGGCACCAGGCTCCCCATGTCGAGGATGCCCTTGTTGACCGCGTCCTGCACCTCGAACGCCTTCACCACCGCGCCGGCGCTGAGGTAGTCGATCCTGAGCGAGCCCTTGCCCATGTCGTTGACGATGTCGACGTACTGCTTGGCGTAGACCTCGAGCATGTCGCCCGCGCCCCACGAGCCCTGCATCTTGAGCACCGTCATGCCGGCGCCCTTCGAGATCATCGGAAACGCGAGCGTCGAAGCACCGGCCGCCGCCGCTGCGCCGGCCTTCAAGAAACTGCGTCGGCTCGGTTTGCCGACTTTCGCCTCGGTCGGGGTAACGCGTAGGGATGTGCTTGCTGTGTTCTGCATTGCATCCTCCTCCTTAGTTGACGCGCCGATCGGTGTCGATGGCGCAGGATTGCAGACTTACCGTCTCAGGCTGTCCGTTTTCTGATTTCGGAGATGTTAAGCTCTCCTTCTTACCGCGCCTTTATATACGCTGTACGCGGGCGCTGCAAGTGTCTAGATCAAGCATCTTCCATCCTAGCGTCCTCCCAAGGGCTCGCGCCGAAGGAGCCTGGCCAGCACCGGCGGTGTAACCAGCGTCGTGAGAATGACCATCAGCACGACCGCGGAAAACGTCGGCTCGTCGATCGCGCCGAGCTCGCGCCCGATGGCGGCGAAGATCAGCCCGACTTCCCCGCGCGGGACCATGCCCCAGCCGACGATCCACTTTCGTGCCGCCCCCGCCGCCAGGCCCGAGGCGAGCTTGCCCCCGACGGCGACGCCGGCCAGGGCGAGCGCGGTCAGCAGCAGGGCAAAGCTGGAGAACAGCTCGAGCCGCACCTGCATTCCGGTGTAGACGAAAAAAACCGGCACGAAGACGTAACCGAGCGGCCCCAGCAGGTCGGCATGGTGCTGCCGCGCGTGATGGTCCAAGATTTTGCGCAGCGCGGACGAGGTCTCGGCGGAGGCCCCCGCCAGCAGCGGCCTGATCTGCTGCACGATCGCGGGCTGCTCGAAGTCGTCGAAGTACGCCGGCTCGAGGAACAGGCCGGCCGCGAACGCGCCGACGATCGCCGCGAGGCCGATCTGGTGCGCCAGCCAGGCGAGCCCGAGGCCCAATGCCAGCACCAGGGTGAACTTCATCCCTTCCCCGGCGTGTACTTTGGCGAGCGCGCGCGCGAGCCGCGGCGAGAGCAGCCGGCCCAGGACCACGGCGCCGACCAGGAACAGGACCGACTGACCGACGATCCATGCCAGCGCCGCCGCATCGACGCCGCCCTTGGCGACCAGGCTCGAAACCACCGCCAGCAGGAGCAGGCCGAGCACGTCGTCGATGACGGCCGCGCCGAGCACGATCCGCGCCTCGCGCGATGCGAGCACGCCCAGGTCGCGAAACACCCTTCCCGTGATGCCGACCGAGGTCGCGGCAAGCGTCGCGCCGACGAACAGGTAGGTGTTGTAGGACTGGCCCGGCATCAGGACCGGGCCGAGCCCGAGGCCGAGCGCGAACGGCAGCGCCACGCCGACCACGGCCACCGCGAGCGCCCGCGCACCGACCCGGCGCAAGGAGGCAAAGCTCGATTCGAGGCCGATCTGGAACAGCAGGATAACCACGCCGAGCTCCGCCAGAAAGCCTACCAGCGCGTCGTGCCGCATGCCATCCAGGAATCCGACTCCAAGGTTGCCGAGGAGCACCCCTGCCAGCAGCTCGCCAAGCACGGCGGGCTGCCCGAAGCGCTCGACGAATCCCGCCAGCCGCGCGACGAGCAGCGCAATTGCAAGGAAAAGAAACGTGCGCGCCGCGTCGTCCGCGCCTGCGGCCAGCGCATCGGGCGCGAAGGCGGCACTCAGCACCACGAGCACCAGCGCGGCGCGCGCGGACGAAACTCTGGTGCCCATCCAGCAGCGGCCGCGCTAGGCCGCGCGCGCCGGCGCCGAGTGCTCGGGCACAGGCAGCGCCGCGCGTCGATCCTTGTGCGGCGCATCGGGGTGCCAGCCGAGCACTGCGAGCGTGACGGCGAATCCGACGACGTAGCCGAGCGCGACGTGCCAGCCGTGGCGCAACCAAAGCCCCACCGAGCGCGCCTCCGGGAACGAATTGGACAGCGCCACGCCTGCACTCGAACCGAACCAGATCATCGACCCGCCGAACCCGACCGAATAAGCGAGCATCCCCCAGTCGTACCCGCCCTGCTTGAGCGCCAGGGCGGTGAGCGGGATGTTGTCGAATACCGACGACACGAAACCCAGGCCGAAAGCGGTATGCCACGACGCAGCGGGCAGCTTGTCCACCGGCATCATCGAGGCGCAGGTCACGAGCGAGAGCAGAAAGATGGCCCCCTTCAATGCATTTGGCAGCAGCCTCCAGTGCGGCTGCCGCCACAAGGCGCAGACCAGGATCGCGATCCAGACCGCCGCACCGATGAAGGGAAAAGTGTCGGAAATTGCGCCGAATTTCACGTTCACCACGACGTTGGTGATGATCGCAACCGCAAGGATGACCAGCACGATCATCACGCGTGGCCAGTCCACCCGATGCGCGACCTTCGCCTCCTTGATGATCGGCGAGTGGCGCTGCTGCTGAAGCGACGCCGGCACTCCGCATACGATGACCGCCGCGATCGCCGCCACGTAGGCGTCCAGCACGTCGAGCGGGTTGACGCCGTCGATCCACATCATGGTCGTAGTCGTGTCGCCGACCACGCTGCCCGAGCCCCCGGCATTCGACGCCGCCACGATCGCCGCGAGAAAGCCGATATGCACTTTGTGCCTGAACACCACGCGCGCCATCGTTCCGCCGATGATCGCCGCCGCGATGTTGTCGAGAAACGAAGACAGCACGAACACGATCAGAAGCAGAACCAGCCCGCCCTTCCAGTCGTCCGGAAGGTAATGCGGCAGCACCGCCGGCAGCTTGCTCTCCTCGAAATGGTTGGAAAGCAGTGCGAAGCCGAGCAGCAGCAAGCCCAGGTTGGCCAGGACAACCCACTCGTGCAGCATGTGGGCGCCCAGGCCGGCAAGGCCGGCGCCTTCGCGGAACCCCGTGAAACCGAGCTCGTAGAGCGTGATGACCGCAAGACCGGCGATCGCGACATAGAACGTGTGATGGTGAAACAGCGCCACGCCGGCGAGCGTCAAGGCAAACAGCACGAACTCGATCGGCACGCCCAGCGCTGCCGCCACCCCCGCCAGCACGAGCGCGCCGATGATCAGGCCGCGTTCGTAAGCGATGAAGCGCGCGGCAATCCTCAATATCGAATACATGCTTCGTCCTTCGCCAGTCTCGGTGGGCCGCATTATATGTGTGCGCTCCACCGCGCCGCGGACTCGCGCACCACGTCGGGCAGCGAGCCGCGCGCGGCGTGGCATTGGCGCAGCCAGCCGGCGTCGGAGTAGCCGCGCCGCACGTCGCCGGCGAGCTCGGCGAGCGCGTCGGCGCCATCCAGCGACCGCGCCTGGGGCATCACGGTCTCGATCGTCTCCAGAATGTCATCGCCAAGCTTCTTCCTGCGGCTCTCGTAGGGCTCGATCACGTCGCCGCGGAAGCCGAAGCGGCTGGCCTCGAAGCGGTTGAAGCTGTTGACCAGGTAGACCGCGCGCGCCGGCGCGCGCGGCCGTTGCGCCAGGTGATAGGCTACCAGCGCCTGCGCGTAGGCGCCCAGCAGCGCCGCCCGCTGCACCGTGAGCGGCGTGTCGCAAACGCGGATCTCGACCGTGCCGTACTCCGGCTTGGGCCGGATATCCCAGTAGAAATCCTTCATGCTGGCGACGATGCCGAAGCCGCGCATCTTGTCGTAGTACTCGCGAAACTCCGCCCAGTCGCGCACGAACGGCATGTGCCCGGCGAGCGGAAAGGCGTTGATCGAGGTCAGGCGCGAGGACTGGAACTGGGTGTCCTCGCCCTGGTAGAACGGCGAGGCGGCCGACAGCGCGATGAAATGCGGTACGTAGCGCGTCAGCATGTGGATCAGGTACACCGCGTCGTCGCCGCCCGGGCAGCCGACGTGGATATGCTGCCCGAACACCGTGAACTGCTTGGCCAGGTAGCCGTAGCGCTCCAGGATCGCGCGGAAGCGCCCGGTCGGGAAGATGCGCCGGTCGGCCCAGTCGTGGAACGGGTGCGAGCCGCCGCCCGCGACGCTCAGGTTGAGCACGCCCGCCTCCCTCACCACTGCGTCGCGCATCACGACCAGCTCGTCGCGCAGCGAGGCGTGCTGCCGATGAACCGAGCTGTTCAGCTCCACCATGCTCTCGGTGATCTCGGGCTTCACCGCGCCCGGCAGCTTGCGCTTGCCCAGCAGCTCGAGCAGGTCGGCGGCTCCGCGCGAAAGATCGAAGTCGTGCGCGCGCAGCAGCTGCAGCTCGAGCTCGACCCCGAGGCTGATCTCGGGCGAGGGCCGGAAGTCCAATTCGTCCATGGCGCCAGCCTCAGCCACCGTGCGCGCCGGGGTGAGCTTCGCCCGCGCGCCGCAGCGCGAACTGCGTCGCGAGCGGACCGAGCAGCTCCGAAAATGCGAGCGCCGCGAGCAGGATCCCCGCCAGCAGGCTGCCGAAGGCGGGCGACAGCTGGCTCGCGTCGCGTACCATGCCGACGGCGAGGCCAGACATCGGGAACAGGGCGATCGCGAGCAATCCGGCGCCGCTCGTGCGCACGCCGGAGAGGCGGCCGAAGACGAGGATCGCCAGCGCCTTGCCGAGGAAACGCACCGCCAGCAGCGTGGCGACCAGCCGCGCCGAGGTGGCCCAGGCGCCGAACTCCAGGCCCGCGCCGGTCAGCACGAACAGGATCACGAAGAACAGCTGCCCGCCGTAGCCGAAGCGCAGCGGCATCAGGACGTGGCGCCGGTCGAGGTTGCGCGCCAGCATGCCGAGCGTCATCAGCGCGACCATCACCGACAGGTTGAGGCTGCGCACCACGCCCACCGTCAGCACCACGATCGCCACCAGCAGCACGAACTGGCGGTCCTCGCGCTTTCCGAGCCAGCGCGCGAGCGCCAGCATCAGCGCGCAGGCGGCGGCGCCGGCCAGCAGCGATCCGCCCAGGATGTAGGGCGGGCGCAGCAGCGCCTGCTGCCAGCCTTGATGAAGATCGGGATGCAGGAACGGCAGCACCAGGGTCAGCGCGACAAAGGCGAACACGCTGTTGACGGCAGTGAACAGCAGCGCCCGTTCGGTGATCTGGCCCTCGGCCCGCAGCTCGTGCGCAACCAGCATCACCACCGCGGGCGAGGTCGCGCTGCCGATCGCCGCCGCAGCCGCCGCCAGCACGGGCTCGAAGCCGAAGTAGGTCAGGGCGCCGAATATCGCGCCGAAGCCGAACACGCTCTCGGCCACCGCGGTCACCAGCAGCCAGCGGTTGCGCTTGAGCCAGTTCCAGTCGAAGCGGAACCCCAGCTCGAACACGATCAGGCCGACCGAAAGGTCGATCAGCACGCTCAGCGCCTGCAGCACTTCGCGGCTGAGCAGCCCGCTAAGCTCGGGTCCGAGCACCACGCCGGCCAGGGCGTAGCCGGTGATGCGCGGCAGCGACGCGTAGCGATTTGCCGCTTCGCCCGCCAGCAACCCCGCGGCGAGCAGCGCGCCGAACATGATCGGCGCGGTCAGCGCGAACGGAAGCTGCGGCAGAAAGCTCAGTTCCAACGCTCCTCCTTGCTCTTGCCTAGCGACGTGCCGCGCGCAGGAATTCGTCCAGTATCGGAGCGCTGTCGAGCACGCTGTCGTCGCCCGGGGTGTGGAACTCGGGATGCCACTGCACCGCGAACACGTAGCTCTTGCCCAGGCTGCGGATCGCCTCGACCACGCCGTCGGGCTCGGACCGCGCCTCGACCGCGAGGTTCCTGCCGAGCGCCTTGATCGACTGATGATGGATCGAGTTGATCCGCGTCCGCTCGACGCCGGGGTAGAGGCGCGCGAGGCCCGACCCGGGCTCGATGCGCATCTCGTGCAGGTTCTTGTCGAATGCGTCGCTGACATGCTTCCGGGCGCCGGCGAGCTGGGTGCCGATGTCCTGGTACAGCGTGCCGCCGAATGCGACGTTGATCAGCTGCGCGCCGCGGCAGATGCCAAGCACCGGTTTGCCGGCCTCGACGAATTCGTGCAACAGCTCGATTTCATAGACGTCGCGCATGCGGTCGCCGGCCCATGCGCTATCGAGCGGCTCCTCACCGTAGGTGAGCGGACTGACGTCGGCTCCGCCCTGCAGGACCAGGGCATCGAGCGCGCGCGCATAGTCGGCGACGCGGATCTCGCTGCGATGCAGCAGGCCGTCCTTGTCCACCGTAGGGACCATGAACACCAGCACCTCGCGCGACATGACCCAGTGCGCGACTGACTGCTCGAGGTACTGCATGCGCTTTGACTGCAGTCCCTTGGCCTCGGGTCGGGGATGGGACAGCCGCGCCGACATGCCGATGCGCAGCGGCGGCGGCGGCAGGCGTCGCGCCAGAAAGCCGCGCAACGACCGGGTTTCGTCGCCGATGCTTCTGCGCCAGCGTGCGATGTCGATCTTGCGCATGCGGCGCAACCTCAGCCGACCAGCACGATATGGACGCGGTAGGGGCCGTGCGCGCCGAGCACCAGGGTCTGCTCGATATCGGCGGTGCGCGAGGGACCCGATATGTAGTTCACCGCGCGCGGCAAGCGTCCCAGCTCCGCGCGCATCAGGTCCCAGGCGTCCTCCATGTGGGGCACGAGGCGCGCCAGCGGCACCAGCGCGACGTGCGTCTCGGGCAGCAGGCTCGCGCTCGCCGGCGTGTCGGGGCCGGAAACCAGGGCCAAGGTCCCGGTCTCGGCCAGCGCGCAGAACGCGCCGGTCACGCCCACCAGGTCCTCGCCTCTGGCCGCGCGCGGCTCGAGCTCGATTCCCGCAGCCCTCCAGTCGAGGTCGGCGAGGCGCGGCCAGACACAGCCGGATTTCGGCAGGCGATGCGCGTCCAGGTAGCGTGCGACCGCCGCGGGCGCATCGGCCATCCGGGCCACCCTATCGCAGGTGCTGGCGCTCGCCTCGGCGCGGGCGCGAAAACGCGCCGCGAGGTCGCCTGCCACCTGAGGTAGGGGCCCGCGCGGATGCGCGCGCAGATAGGTCCGCAGCTGCTCGCGCTCGGCCGCCGGGGGCGATGCGCCGCCGCGCGCCTGGCGCCTGCGGATTTCGGCGAGGATATCTTCCCTCGACCCCATCTAGTCGAGCGCCTTGACGAGGTCCTCGACCACCTTCTTCGCGTCGCCGAACACCATCATCGTCTTGTCCATGTAAAAGAGCGGGTTGTCCAGGCCGGCGTAACCGGCGGCCATCGAGCGCTTGTTCACCAGCACGGTGCGCGCCTTGGCCACCTCGAGGATCGGCATGCCGTAGATCGGGCTGCCCTTCTCGTGCGCGAGCGGGTTGACCACGTCGTTCGCGCCGAGAACCAGCACCACGTCGGTGTTGCCGAACTCGTTGTTGATGTCGTCCATCTCGAACACCTGGTCGTAGGGCACTTCGGCTTCCGCCAGCAGCACGTTCATGTGCCCCGGCATGCGCCCCGCGACCGGATGGATCGCGTAGCGCACGTTGACCCCCTTCTCGATCAGCTTGTTGGCCATCTCCTTGACCGCGTGCTGCGCGCGCGCGACCGCCAGGCCGTAGCCGGGCACGATGATGACCGACTCGGCGTTCGCCATCAGGAAGGCGGCATCTTCGGCCGAGCCCGAGCGCACCGTCTTTTGCTCGCCGCCCGCGGCCGCGCTGCCCTCGGCGGCGCCGAAGCCGCCAAGGATGACGCTGAAGAACGAGCGGTTCATCGCCTTGCACATGATGTAGGACAGGATCGCGCCCGAAGAGCCGACCAGCGATCCGGCGACGATCAGCATCGAATTGTTGAGCGAAAAGCCGATGCCCGCCGCGGCCCAGCCCGAGTAGCTGTTCAACATCGAGATCACGACCGGCATGTCGGCGCCGCCGATCGGGATGATGATGAGCACCCCCAGCACGAACGCGATCGCCGTCATGACGAGAAACGGCGTCCAGGCCTTGTCCGGCGCGAGGAAGAACGCCGTGCCGAAGCCGATCATGACCAGCGCAAGCGCCAAGTTGAGCAGATGCTGGCCCTTGAACACCACCGGTGCGGACGAGAACAGGCGGAACTTCTTGCCCAGCCCGGCCAGCTTGCCGAACGCGATCACCGAGCCGGAAAAAGTGATCGCGCCGACGAACGTGCCGATGAACAGCTCGAGCCGGTTGCCCGCCGGCAGCGGGTCGTGCTCGCCGAACGCGCCCGGGTTGTTTACCACTGCGGTCGCGATCAGCACCGCGGCCATGCCGACCATGGAGTGCATCGCCGCGACCAGCTCGGGCATCTGCGTCATCTGCACCCGCCGCGCGACGATCGCGCCGACGGTGCCGCCGACCAGCATCGCGATCAGGATCAAGTCGATGCGTCCGTGCGCGACCACCGCGATGGTGGTCAGCACGGCGATGGTCATGCCGACCATGCCGAACAGGTTGCCGCGGCGCGCGGTGGTCGGCGACGAAAGGCCCTTGAGCGCCAGGATGAAGCACACCGAGGCGACCAGGTACCAGAGCGTAAGCTGATTGGCGCTCATTTGGCGCCCTCTTTCTTCGCTTGCTTCTTCCTGAACATTTCGAGCATGCGCTGCGTGACGAGGAAGCCGCCGGCGACGTTGACGGAGGCGAGCGCGACCGCAATCACGCCCAGGACCGAGCCGAAATCGGTCTCGTTCGGCGCCGCCGCGAGGATCGCGCCGACGATGATCACCGACGAAATCGCGTTGGTGACGCTCATCAGCGGCGTGTGCAGCGCCGGCGTCACGTTCCAGATCACGTGGTAGCCCACGAACACCGCGAGCACGAACACCACGAGGTTTAGGATGGTGGGATCTACGGTTCCTGACATTTCAGCCTCGCTTGGTTGGTGCGCCGTCGGCGCAGACCATGGTGCCGGCGATGATCTCGTCTTCCCTGTCCAGCTTGAATTCGCCGCTCTTGGGGTCGAGCATCAGGGCGAGGAAGTTGTACAGGTTGCGCGCATACAGCGCCGAAGCGTCGAACGGCACCGTCGCGGGCAGGTTCATCAGGCCGATGATCTTGACTCCGTGCTTGAGCGCGATCTTGCCGGGCTCGACGCCCTCCACGTTGCCGCCCTGCTCGACCGCCAGGTCGACGATCACCGAGCCGGGCTTCATCTGCCGCACCGTGTCTTCCTTGATCAGCTTCGGCGCCGGGCGCCCCGGGATGAGCGCGGTGGTGACCACCACGTCCGACTGGGTCGCGCGCTGGTGCACCAGCTCGGCCTGGCGGCGCATCCAGTCGGCCGGCATCGGCCGCGCGTAGCCGCCGACGCCCTGCGCGATCTCGCGCTCTTCGTCGGTCAGGTAGGGCACGTCGAGGAACTTGCCGCCGAGCGATTCGATCTGCTCCTTCACCGCCGGCCGCACGTCGGAGGCCTCGATCACCGCGCCCAGGCGCTTGGCGGTGGCGATCGCCTGCAGGCCGGCGACGCCCGCGCCGAGCACCAGCACGCGCGCCGCCTTCACGGTTCCCGCGGCGGTCATCAGCATTGGAAAGAAGCGCCCGATCTCGGCCGCCGCCAGCACCACCGCCTTGTATCCCGCGATGTTCGCCTGCGAGGAGAGCACGTCCATCGACTGCGCGCGCGAGATGCGCGGCAGCGACTCCATCGCGAAGCCGGTGACGCCGCGCTTGGCGAGCGCCTCGATCCCCGCGGCGTCGAACGGGTTGAGCAGGCCGATCAGCAGCGACTTGGGCTTGAGCAGCTCGAGCTCGGCGCCTGCCGGCGCGCGCACCTTGAGCACCACTTCCGCGTCGTAGGCCTCGGCCGCCGAGGCGACCAGCCTGGCCCCCGCCGCTTCGTAGTCCCTGTCCGGAATGCTCGAGCCGCTGCCTGCGCCGGACTGCACCCGCAGCTCGTTCTTCGCGGCGAGCTTCTTGATCGTCTCGGGGGTCGCGGCAACGCGCGTCTCGCCCCCGAGGGTCTCGGCGGGAACGCCGATTCTCATGGCCTGGGTCTCCCTTGTTTGTCTTGGGGCGATTCTAGCGCGGGCCCGGCGCAAACGCCCGCTCGATCAGCTCGAACACGGCATGTGCGATAAGGGCGAGTCCCGCCGCGGGCAGCGCGCCGGCGAGCAGCATGACGTCGTCGTTCAGCGCCAGCCCCTGCACGATGCGCTCGCCGAAGCCGCCGGCGCCGATGAACGCGGCGATGGTCGCGGTGCCGACGTTGATCACGGCCGAAGTCTTGATCCCGGCCAGGATGGTCGGCGCCGCGAGCGGCAGCTCGATCCGAGTCATGATCGTGCCCTGGCGCAGGCCGAGCGCGAGCGCGGCCTGGCGCAGCCCGGCCGGCACCCCGCCCAGGCCGGCGTGCGTGTTGCGCACGATCGGCAGCAGCGCGTACAGGAACAGCGCGATCAGCGCCGGCCAGAGGCCTATGGTGCCGGTGAGCGGGATCAGGAACGCGAGCAGCGCAAGCGCCGGGATGGTCTGCACCAGACCGGTGAGCGCGAGCACCGGCTGCGCGAGCCCGCGCAGCTTGGCTGCGGCGACGCCGAGCGGGATGCCCGCGAGCGCCGCGGCCGCGAGCGAGGCGAGCACCAGGAAGACGTGCTCGCGCAGCAGGCGCCAGAAGTCGGGCGCGAATACAGCCGCCAGGAGCGAGCGCCGCGCGACTGTTTTGTCGCCGGCAAGAAACTCGGAGGCGACTGCGGCGAACGAGAGGTGATCGAGCTCGGCGCGCGCGTTCAGCCGCATCATGCGCGCCGCGTCGATCCTGCCCTTGAGCCGGCCGAAGGCGGCGAATGCCGCAGGGAAGCGCTGCGGGGCGTCGAGACGGTAAAGCAATACCGCGTCGTAGGCCGGGAAGAACTTGCGATCGTCCTCGAGCAGCGCGATATCGAAACGCATGATCTTGGCGTCGGTGGTGTAGACGTCCACCGCATCGATCTCGCCCTGCGCCAGCGCCTCGTAGGCGAGGCCGTGGTCGAGCCCGCGCGGCTTCTGCGGCAGCCCATAGGTCGCCTTGAGCCCGGGCCAGCCGTCGCTGCGTCCGAGGAACTCGTGGCTCAAGCCGAGCTTGAGCTGCGGATAGCGCGCCAAGTCAGAGATCGTTCTTATCCCGAGGCGCTCGGCCAGGACGCGGCGAATGCCGATGGCGTAGGTGTTGTCGAACCCGAGCGGCACGCCGGCTTCCAGTCCGAGACCGCGCAACTGCTGGTTCAGCGCTCGCAGATCGAGCGGACGCTGCAGACCAAGGATCTCGCGCGCGATGGTACCGGTGTACTCCGGGTAGACGTCGATCGCCCCGGCGCGCAGCGCCTGGAACAGGACTGCGGTGCCGCCCATGCCGGGCCGGTACTCGGTCGCCACGCCCGCTGCACGCGCGGTCTGGGTCAGGATCTCGGCCAGGATATAGGACTCGGTAAAGCGCTTGGAGCCGACCTCGAGCGGCGCGGCGGCACGCGCGCCCGCACAGGTCACGAGCGCGATCGCCGCCGCGAGCAGTAGCGCGCGCGCCTTCAGGCGGCGAGCTCCACGTCCAGAAACTGCAGCGCGGCGAGGTTAGCGTACAGGCCCGCCTCGCGCATAAGCTGCGCATGCGTGCCCTGGGCCACGATCGCGCCGCGCTCGAGCACCACGATCCGGTCGGCGTGGCGCACGGTCGCGAGCCGGTGCGCGATGACCAGCGTGGTGCGTCCGCGCTCGAGCTCGCCTAGCGCTTGCTGCACCATGCGCTCGCTCGCGGCGTCGAGCGAGCTGGTCGCCTCGTCGAGCAGCAGGATCGGCCGGTCGGCAAGCAGCGCGCGCGCGATCGACAGGCGCTGGCGCTGGCCGCCCGAAAGGGTCACGCCGCGCTCGCCCAGCAGCGTATCGAGCCCCTGCGGCAGGCGCTCGACGAACTCGGACGCGAATGCGCGCTCGCAGGCACGCTCGACCGCGGCCCGGTCCGCCTGCGGGCGGCCGTAGCGCACGTTGTCGAGCACGCTGGCGGCGAAGATCACCGGCTCCTGCGGCACGACCGCGATCAGGCGGCGCAGCGCGCGCGGGTCGAAGTCGCGCACGTCGATGCCGTCGATGCGCACTGCGCCGGCCTGCGGGTCGTAGAAGCGCGCCAGCAGCGCGAACACGGTCGACTTGCCCGCGCCCGAGGGGCCCACCAGCGCCACGCGCTCGCCGCGCGCGAGCTTGAGCGAGAACCGCTGCAGCGCCGCGAACGCGGGACGCGCCGGGTAGGCGAAGGTCACGTCGTCGAATTCGATCTCGCCACCCGCCTGCTCACCCGGCTGGCGCGGCTGCGGCGGCGCGACGATGCCGGGCTGGGTCTCGAGCAGCTCGACCAGGCGCTCCGTGGCGCCCGCCCCGCGCTGCAGCTCGCTCCATACCTCCGACACCGTTCCGGCCCCGCCCGCGACCACGAGCGCGTAGAACACGAACGCCGACAGGTCGCCCGCGGTCAACCGGCCGGCGAGCACATCGTAGCCGCCGATCCACAGGATCAGGCCGACGGCGCAGAACGCGATCAGCATCACGCTCGAGATCAGGAGCGCCTTTTGCCGGATGCGTGCCACCCCTACGCCGTACGCGGCCTCGGCGTGGCGCCCGAAGTCCGCCCGGTCGGCGTCCTCGTGCGCGTAGGCCTGCAGCGTGCGGATTTCGTGGATCGCCTCGTCGACGTAGGCCGAAACGTCGGCTACCCGGTCCTGGTTCGCGCGCGAGAGCCGGCGCACGCGGCGCCCGAGCACCAGGATCGGCACCAGCGTCGCAGGAACGCCGAGCAGCACCATGAGCGCGAGCTTCCAGCTCACCACGAACAGCATCACCGCCGCGCCCGCCATCATCAGCAGGTTGCGCACGAACATCGACAGGCCGAACCCGATTACCTGCAGCAGCAGGGTGGTGTCGGTGGTGAGGCGCGATATGACTTCGCCGGTGCGGGTGGCCTCGAAAAAGCCCGGCTCGAGCGCGAGGATGTGATCGAACACGGCGCGCCGCAGGTCGGTGATCACCCGCTCGCCGGTCGTCATCATGAGGGAGAAGCGGAAGTAGGTCGCGACCGCGAGCACCGCCGCCACGGCGATCATGGCGCCGAGCGCCTCGTCGAGCAGATGCGGGTCGCCGCTGCCGAAGCCGCTGTCGACCACGTGCTTGAGGCCCTGGCCGAGCGCGAGCACGCTGCCCGCGGCGACCACCAGTGCAACCAGCGCGCCCGCGATGCGGGCGCGGTATGGCCGCAAGAAGCGCGCCAGGCGCGCGAACTGCCGCCAGTCGCCGCGCCGCGCCTCGGGCGGCAGCCTGGTTTGCGGGCTGCTCATGCGGTCACTATACCGCGCCTCAATGACCGAAGAACTGGTACTGATTCCTGCCCAGCTGCTTGGCGCGGTACATGGCGACGTCGGCGTTGCGCAGCAGCGTTTCGCCGTCGCTCGCGTCGGACGGATAGATCGATATGCCGATGCTCGCGCCGATGCGGAACGCGCGTCCCTCGACGCGAAACTCCGGCTCGAGCGCGCGCAGCGCCTTCTCGGCCACGAACTGGCAGTCCGACTCGCGCTGCAGGTCCGGCAGCAGCGCGACGAACTCGTCGCCGCCCTGGCGCGCAAGAGTGTCGGACTTGCGCATGCAGGCCGACAGGCGCTGCGCCACCTCGCGCAGCACCGCGTCGCCGGCGCGGTGTCCCAGCGCGTCGTTGACCTGCTTGAAGTCGTCCAGGTCGATCAGCAGCGCCGCAACCCTGACGTCGCGCCGCTGCGCCAGGTAGACCGCTTGGCGGATGCGGTCGTCCAGCAGACGCCGGTTGGGCAGCCCGGTGAGCGTGTCGTGGTAGGCGAGGAAGCGGACTTCCTCCTCCTGGCGCTTGCGCTCGGTGATGTCCTGCGACACGCCTATCATCTTGGTGGCACCGCCCTCGGGCGGCCTGAGCACCGAACCGTGCGCCGCGATCCAGCGCACCTCCCCGTCGCGGGTGACGACGCGGAATTCCGCCGCGTAGGGCTCGCCCGAGGCGAGGGCGGCGCGTCCCGCCGCGAGGTAGCGCTCGCGGTCCTCCGGATGGACCATTTCGCGGAAGTCCGGGTATAGGCGCGAGCGCTCGTCGGGGCGGCCGATCAGGCCGCCCGGGTCGCGGCCCCAGGTCAGCTTGTCGGCGCGCAGCTCCCATTCCCAGTAGTACAGATCGGCGGCATCGACCGCGAGCCGCAGTTTCTCGACGCTCTCGTGCAGCGCCGCCGCGGCGCGTTTCTGCTCGCTCACGTCGTGCGCGGTGCCGGTGGCGCCGACGACCGCGCCCTTCGCATCGCGCAGCGCCGTGGCGTTGAACGAGAGGTCGATGTGGCTGCCGTCGCGCCTGGTGTGGCGCGTCTCGTAGTCGAAGACCTGCTCGCCCGCCATCACGCGGCCGAACACCGCCGCGTCGCGCTCGCGCACCGCCTGCGCGCTGCGTTCCACCAGCGGCCGCCCGATCAGCTCATCGACCGCGCAGCCGTAGATCCGCTGTGCCGCGACCGGATTGAGGTAAGTCCAGCGCCGCTCGAGATCGATCGACCAGATCAGCTCATTCGAGGTCGCGACCAGGTTGCGGTACAGGGCCTCGCTCGCGCGCAGCGCCTGCTCGGCCTGTATGCGCTCGCTCGCGTCGGAGAACACGAAGATCGCCGATTCCTCCGGCGCCGACGGATCGAGCGAGCGCCCGAGCGCCCTGCACCAGAAGCGCGAGCCGTCGCGGCGCACCAGGCGCGAATCGCCCTCTATGATCTCGCCGCTCGCCAGCCGCCGGTAGGCTTCTTCGCCGGCCGCGCCCCACTGCTCGTCCGACGAGTACCATACGCGGGTCGGCTTGCCGTGCAGCTCGCCCGGCGCGTAGCCCAGCATCTGCTCCAGGCGCCGGTTGCAGCGCGCCACCACCCGCCGCTCCACGAACGCGACCCCGACCGGCAGCGTCTCGAGCATCAGGTTCTCCTCGGCCAGCACCGCGAGGTAGGCGTCCTGTGCGCGCTTGAGGTCGGTGATGTCAGTGACCACGCTGACGTAGCCTCCGAGCAGGGTACGCACCGACTTGGCCTGCTTCCAGCGCCCGTCGCGGGTCTGGAACTGGCGCAGTATGCCCGCCCCCTCACGGTGCTGCTGCACGCGCTCCTCGATCCAGTCCTCCTCGCGTCCGGCGTAGCCGGGCGGCTGCTCGGCCTGGTAGGTGTTGTGCGCGATCTCGACGAACGGCGCGCCGACCAGCTCGCCTGCGCGGCGTCCGCCGCCGAAGAGCCGTGCGTAGGCATCGTCGCACACGACCATGCGATCGTCGCCGTCCCAGACCGCGATCGCGTCGGGAAAACTCTCGATCGCGTCGCGCAGGCGCGCTTCGCTGCCGGCCAGGCGCCGGGTCAATTCCTCGTTGCGCAGGCGCGCGCGCAGCGCGCCGAGCACTGCGCCGTGAATGTCGCGGTAAACCCGCACCATCACCACGCCGAACACCACGACCGTCAGGCCGAGCAGCCTGTAGGTCCGGCCCGGCTGCAGCAGCAGCTGGGCCGCGATCGCGACCGAGGGCAAGGCGGCGAAGGCATAGAACGCGACCCGGCTCGCGGCATAGAGCCCGGCGGCGCCGATGATGCTGCCTCCGACCACGAACACCACCGCCATTTGCAGCAGCGGGCCGCTGGCCGGGAACAACACCGCCGGGGCGTAGGCCCAGATCGCGCCCGACGCGAGCGCGCCGAGCGCGAACCGGCTCTCCCAGCTGGGCGCGGCGCCGGGCGCGCCGGCGCGCGCGAAGGCGCGGTGCAGCGCGAGGCGCGACAGCGTAACCGCGAGCACCGCCGCGTACCACGCCAGCAGTACGGCGCCTTCGGTCGCGCCCCACAGCACTGCGACCAGGATCGCCGCATTGGCGAGCGTGGTGGCGTAGGCGGGGCGTGCGACCCGGTACAGGGTCGAGACCCGCGCCGCGTTCAGAGCCTCGTCCTCGGCGGCGGCGCGCATGCGCAACTCAGTCCTCGAGCAAGGCCTCGAGCACCGCGCACCAGGCCAAGCCGAGATTCTCCAGGCTGTAGCCGCCGCCGCCGAAAGCCATCAGGCGCCCGCCGGCGTGGCGCTCGGCCAGCGCCGCGAGCCGCCGCGCGGCGTGCGCGTGCGCAGCCGGTGTCAGGCGCAGGTCGGCAAGCGGATCGCCCGCCAGGCCGTCGGCCCCGCACTGCAGGATCACGAACTGGGGCGCGTAGCCGTCGATGAAGCGCTCGGCCTGGTCCCAGGCGCGGAAGAACTCCGCGTCGCCCGCGCCCGGGCGCAGCGGCAGGTTGAGCTTGGTGCCGAGCGCGGCGCCCGTTCCCGCCTCGTAGGCGAAGCCCGAGCCGGGATACAGGAAGGAGCCGTCCTCGTGGATGTCGGCGACGATCAGCTCGGGATCGTCCTCGAACTCGTAGTAGACCCCGTCGCCGTGATGAACGTCGATGTCGACGTAGGCGATGCGGCGAATGCCGTGCTCGGCGCGCAGGGTCTCGATCAGCACGCCCAGGTCGTTGAACACGCAGAATCCCGCCGCCGCGCCGCGGCGCGCGTGATGCAGCCCGCCGATCGGCTGGAAGGTGCGCCGCGCCTGGCCGCGCACGATGCGCCGCGCGCCCTCGAGCGCGGCGCCGACCAGGTGCGCAGCCGCCTCGTAGCAGCCCACAAACGCGGGCGTGTCGCCATAGTCCAGGTAGCCGGCGCCCTCGCGCGAGGCCACGATCACGCGCTCGACGTACTCGGGGCGGTGAAAGCGCTCGATCTCGCCGCGCACCGCGGGCGTGGATCCCGCCAGCGTCACGCGGCGGTCGAACCCGCGCGCCGCGGCCGTGCGCCAGAATGCGCCCTGGCGGTC
>DATIZK010000005.1:0-10997 GCA_035517095.1 Burkholderiales bacterium | reverse complement strand
TCCGGCGGCAGCGGCAGCAGGCTGTGGCCGATGTCGCGCAAGCTCTTGCCCAAGCAGTTCCTGCCGCTGGTGACCGAGCGCACGATGCTGCAGGACACGGCGCTGCGCCTGGCGGGCCTGGCCGACTGCGGCGCGCCGCTGCTGGTGGTGAACAGCGAGCACCGCTTCCTCGCCGCCGAGCAGCTCGCCCAAGCGGGCGTCGCGCCGCGCGCGGTGCTGCTCGAGCCCGCCGGGCGCAACACCGCGCCGGCGATCGCGGCGGCCGCGCTGTGGCTGCGTTCCGAGCAGCCCGACGCGCTGCTGCTCGCGCTGCCCTCGGACCACATGATCCTCGACGTCCCCGCGTTCCACGACGCGGTCGCCGCCGCGCGCCGCGCCGCCGAGCACGGCGCGCTGGTCACCTTCGGCATCCGCCCGGGCAGCCCCGCCACCGGCTACGGCTACATCGAGGCCGGCGAGCCGATCGCCGGCTGCCCCGGGGCGCGGCGCATCCGGCGCTTCGTCGAGAAGCCCGACGCGGCGGCCGCGCGCGGCTTCATCGAGCAGGGCGGGTTCTACTGGAACAGCGGCATGTTCCTGTTCCGCGCCGCGCGCTACCTGGAGGAGCTCGCGCGCCAGCGCCCGCAGATGCTGGCCGCGGTCGAGCGCGCGCTGGCCGGCAAGACGAGCGACCTGGACTTCGTGCGCCTGGAGGCCGCGGCGTTCGCGGCCTGCCCCGCCGAGTCGGTCGACTACGCCGTGATGGAGCACACCGCCGACGGCGCGATGGTCGAGGGCGACTTCGGCTGGAGCGACGTCGGCTCCTGGTCCTCGCTGTGGGAGATCGGCGCCAAGGACGCCGACGGCAACGTGCTCGCGGGCGACGTCGCGCTGGCCGACGCGCACGACTGCTACGTGCGCGCCGACGCGCGCCACGTCTCGCTGCTCGGGGTCCAGGGGCTGCTGATCGTCGAGACCGACGACGCGATCCTGGTCGCCGCGCGCGATCGCGCGCAGGAAGTGAAGGGCATCGTCGAGCGGCTGGAGAAGGCCGAGCGGCGCGAGCACGTGTCGCACTCGCGCGTGTACCGCCCCTGGGGCTACTACGAGTCGATCGACGCCGCCGAGCGCTTCCAGGTCAAGCGCCTCATGGTCAAGCCCGGGCACGCGATCTCGCTCCAGCTGCACCACCGGCGCGCCGAGCACTGGATCGTGGTCTCGGGCACCGCCCTCGTCACCCGCGGCAACGACCAGCTGATGCTGGAGGAGAACCAGTCGACCTACATCCCGCAGGGCGTCAAGCACCGGCTCGAGAACCCCGGCACCCGGCCGCTGCTGATCGTCGAGGTGCAGTCCGGCAGCTACCTGGGCGAAGACGACATCGTGCGCTTCGACGACCGCTACAACCGGTCATGAAAGCGGGACTGAAAAATGGGGTCTGACCCCATTTTCCCAACCATCCTGGTCACCGGCGGCCTGGGCTACATCGGCTCGCACACCTGCGTCGCGCTGGCCGCGGCCGGGCACCGCCTGGCGATCGTCGACAACCTCTCCAACTCCAAGCCCGCGGTGCTCGAGCGCATGCGCGAGCTCGCCCCCGGGGCGAAGATCGAGTTCCACCGCGCCGACCTGCGCGATCGCGCCGCGCTCGATGCGGCCTTCGCCGCGCGGCCGGTGGCGGCGGTGATCCACTTCGCCGGCCTGAAGGCGGTCGGCGAGTCGGTCGCAAAGCCCATCCTTTACTACGACAACAACGTCGGCGGCAGCGTCGCGCTGCTGGAGGCGATGGCGCGCGCCGGCGTCAAGCGCCTCGTGTTCAGCTCCTCGGCCACGGTGTACGGCGAGCCCGAGCGCCTGCCGCTCGCCGAGGACCACCCGCTGCGCCCGGCGAGCCCCTACGGCAAGACCAAGCTGGTGATCGAGCACCTGCTGGCCGACGCCGCGGCGGCCGACCCCGGCTTCGCCTACGCCGCGCTGCGCTACTTCAACCCGATCGGCGCCCACCCCTCGGGGCGCATCGGCGAGGACCCGCGCGGGGTGCCGAACAACCTGTTTCCGTATCTCACCCAGGTCGCCGCCGGGCGGCTGCCGAAGCTGCGCGTGTTCGGCGCCGACTACCCGACGCCCGACGGCAGCGGGGTGCGCGACTACCTGCACGTGGTCGACCTCGCCGCCGGGCACCTCGCGGCGCTCGCCTTCCTGCGCAACAAGAACAGATCGATCACCGCCAACCTGGGCACCGGGCGCGGCTACTCGGTGCTCGAGGCCGTGCGCGCGTTCGAGCGCGCGACCGGAAGCAAAGTGCCGCTCGAGATCGTCGCCCGCCGCCCGGGCGACATCGCGAGCTGCTACGCCGATCCCTCGCTCGCGGCGCGCGCGCTCGGCTGGCGCGCGAAGCTCGGCCTGGCGGACATGTGCCGCGACGCCTGGCGCTGGCAGGCCGCGAACCCGGACGGCTATCCGGGCTAGAATCGCGCCAAAGGAGGGAAGGGGAAAAATGAAATTGAAGATCGCCGTAGCGGCCGCGGCCGTCGCCCTTGCGCTCGCCGCGCCCGCGCGCCGCGCCGGCGCGCTGGAGCTCAAGTTCTCGACCTTCGTGCCGCCCACGCACGGCTTCGTCACCGACGTGCTCGAGCCGCTGGGCAAGGAAATCGAGAAGAAGTCCGGCGGCGCGGTCACGGTGCGCGTGTTCGCCGGCAACTCGCCGTTCGGCAACGTGGTCAACCAGGCCGACCAGGTCAAGCAGGGCGTGGTCGACCTCGCCTTCGGCCTGAACGGCATCCCGCGCGGGCGCTACCTGCGCAGCTCGATCATGGAGATGCCGTTCGTGGCCGAGAGCGCCGACCTCGCCAGCCGCACGCTGTGGGCGATGCGCGACGGCGCGCTGGCCGAGGACTGGAAGGACTTCAAGCTCGCCGCGCTGCAATGCCACAACCCGGGCCTGTTCCACACCCGCGACAAGCGCCTCGAGACGATCTACGACGTCAAGGGCCTGCGCATGCGCGCGCCCAACCCGCAGACCCAGGACCTGCTCGCCTACCTGGGCGCGACGCCGGTGGGCATGCCCCCGGGGCAGGTGTACGAGAACCTGGAAAAGGGCGTGATCGACGGCGCGGTCTTCCCCTGGGACGCGATCAAGGGCTTTCGCCTCGAGAGCCTGCTCAAGTACCACCTCGACGCGCGCGTGTACACCGCGTGCTTTCACCTGGTGATGAACCCGCAGCGGTTCGCGGCCTATCCGCCCGCGGTGCAGAAGGCGATCGACAGCTCGATCGGCGCCCCGCTGGTGGACAAGTTCGGCGCCTGGTGGAACGGCTGGGACAAGGCCGGCTACGACGCCTCGATGAAGGCCGGCGGCGTGCTGGTGCCGGTCTCGAGCGCCGCGCGCGAGAAGTGGCGCGAGCAGCTGCAGCCCGTGGTCGACGCCCAGCTCGCCAAGCTCGAGAAGGAAGGCGTGCCCGACGCGCGCGCGATCTACGACGAAATGAGAAAGACCGAGGCGAAGTTGGCAAGATAAGGTGTTCCAGCTCGCAGACCGCACGGCGCGCTGGCTCGCCTACGCCGGCATGGCGCTGCTGTGCGGCGCGATGCTGGTGCAGATCGCCGACATCGCCGCCCGGCGCACGCTCGGCTTCTCGATCCTCGGCACGATCGACCTGACCCAGCTCGGCGTCATGGGCTGCGTGTTCCTCGCCATGCCGCTCGCGTTCCTGCGCGGCACCCACGTCGGGGTGGAGTTCCTGACCGACCGGCTGCCAAGGCCGCTGTTGCGCCTGGTCAAGCTCGGCGCGGGCCTGATCGGCGCGGCGTTCATGCTCGCGCTCGCCTGGTACGGCCTGCTGCAGGCGCAGATCCAGCTCGCCCAGGGCGACAAGTCGGTCACGCTCGGCATCCCGATGATCCTCTACTGGCTGCCGCTGCTCGCGGGCAGCCTCGCCTCGGCGGCGACCGCGCTCATCGCCGCGCTCGGCGCGCTGCGCGCCCCGGAAGCGGGCTGATGCAAGGCCCGGTCCTCGGCCTGGCGGGCTTCGGCGCGGTGCTCGCGCTGATCGCGCTCAGGGTCCCGGTCGGGATCGCCATGGGCACGGTGGGCGCGCTCGGCTACGGCCTGACCTACGGCTGGTCTAGCCTCGCCTTCGTGCTCGGGCGCTCGCCGTTCGACGCCGTGTTCCCCGTCAGCCTGTCGGTGGTGCCGCTGTTCGTCATGATGGGCGTGTTCGCCGGCCGCACCGGGCTGTCGCAGAGCCTGTACAACCTGGTGGCGGCGTTCATCGGCCACCTGCGCGGCGGCCTGGCGCTGGCGACCATCGGCGCGAGCGCGCTGTTCGGCGCCGTGTGCGGCTCGTCGATCGCCACCGCCGCCACCATCGGGCGCATCGCGCTGCCCGAGATGCGCCGCCACGGCTACGACGACCGGCTCGCGGCGGCCTCGGTCGCCGCCGGCGGCACGCTCGGGGTCATGATCCCGCCCTCGATCATGTTCGTGATCTACGGCCTGATGACCGAGAACCCGATCGGCAAGCTGTTCGTCGCCGGCATCCTGCCGGGGCTGCTGGGCACCGGCCTGTACATGGGCGCGGTGCGCTGGATCACCTGGCGCCACGCCGCGCTGGGCCCCGCGGCCGAGCGCCACGCCTGGGGCGAGCGCCTGCGCGGCCTGGCGGACGTGTGGCAGGTGGTGCTGCTGTTCGGCACGGTGCTGGGCGGGATGTACCTGGGCTGGTTCTCGCCCACCGAGGCCGCCGCGGTGGGCGCCTTCGGCGCGCTGCTGCTGGCCGCGATCGGCGGGCAGCTCTCGCGCGAGCTGCTCGCCAAGGGCCTGATCGAGACCGCCGGCACCACCGCGATGATCTTCATGATCCTGATCGGCGCCTCGGTGTTCAACTTCTTCGTCGACGCCACCGGCCTCACCCAGGCCATGATCTCCTACGTGCGCGACCTGGGCTGGGGCCGCTTCGAGGTGCTCGCCGCGCTGTGCGCGTTCTACATCCTGCTCGGCTGCCTGATGGACAGCCTGTCGATGATCCTGCTCACCCTGGGCGCGGTCTATCCCCTGGTCAAGTCCTTCGGCTTCGACCCGATCTGGTTCGGCGTGCTGCTGGTGACCCTGTCGGAGATCGGCATGATCACCCCGCCGGTGGGAATGAATCTGTTCGTCCTGCAGGGCGTCGCCGGCATCCGCCTCGAGACGATCGCCAGGGGCATCCTGCCCTTCGTCGCCGCCGACGTGGTTCGCATCGCGTTCATCGTCGCCTTCCCCCTGCTCGCGACCTGGCTCCCCGGGCGAATGTGACGATCGGGTCACGGTCGAGCATGTGATACAATTTCCCGTACGCGTAATACAAGCGCCATGGCCACCACCATCAACGCCCGCATACCGCCGCAGCTCGAGCAGAAGCTGGCGGAGTATTGCGCCAAGCGCGGCGTTACGCGCTCCGAGGCCACGCTGCGCGCGCTCGACCAGTACCTCGACCAGGAGACCGGCGGCGCGAGCGCCTACGCGCTGGCGGCCGACCTGATCCCGCCCAAGGGCGTCAAGAGCCTTCAGTCCGCCGACGCACGCAAGATCGCGCGCGCGGCGTTTCGTGCCAAGCGCAATCGTTGACACCGGGGCGGTGGTCGCGCTGGTCAACCGCGCCGACCGCCATCACGCCGCGGCGCTCGACTGGTTCCGCCACTTCCGCGGCGAGCTGCTCGCCACCGAGGCGGTCGTCACCGAAACCGCCTACGTCCTCGCCGCCAGCCCCGCGCACCAGGCCGCCGCCCTCGCCTGGTTCGAGCGCGCGCGCGCGGCCGGCCTGCTGCGGGTGCAGCCGGTGGCCGACTACGAAGCGCTCGCGCGCATCATCGCGCGCTACGCGGACCTGCCCTGCGACTACGCCGACGCCTCCCTGATCGCGCTGGCCGAGGCGACCGGAGTGAGCGCCATCGCCACCATCGACCAGCGCGATTTCTCCGTCTACCGCCTGCGCGGGCGCAAGCGCTTCCGCATCCTGCTCCCCTAAAATGGGGTCAGACCCCATTTTCGTCCTTGCGGAAATCCGACTCTGACCCCGTTCCTGCTCGCCGCGCTCGCGCTCACCTTCGCCCTGCTCGCGGCGAGCTTCGTGCCCGTGGCGGGCCAGCTCGCCTACGGCGCTTGGCACTGGATCGCGCACTTCGGCGCCTTTGCCGCGCTCGCCTACCTGTGGCGCCGCGCCGTGCCGCGCGCGCCCGCGCTCGGAGTCGCGGCGGCGGTGATCGCGTTCGGCTTCGCGCAGGAAGCGCTCGAGATCGCCGGCCACGCGCACGCCTTCGAGCTCGCCGACGCGCTGCTCGACGCCGCCGGCGCCGCGGCGGGGGTCGCGGGGGCGCATGTATTATCGAAGCATAGCGACTGAGCCCGCCGCATGCCGAATTCCAAGGACGTCTTCACCGTCGCGCACCGCGTAAGCGAAGCGGACCGCAGCGCCGCCAACCGCCACCGCGGCGGCATCCTGTGGTTCACCGGCCTCTCGGGCGCGGGCAAGAGCACGCTCGCGATCGGGCTCGAGAAGGCGCTCTTCGCGCGCCGCTACCAGGTCTACACGCTAGACGGCGACAACGTGCGCCAGGGCCTCTCGGCCGACCTCGGCTTCTCGCCCGCGGACCGGACCGAGAACATCCGCCGCATCGGCGAGGTCGCGGCGCTGTTCGCCGAGGCCGGCTTGGTGGTCATCACCGCCTTCATCTCCCCCTACCGCGCCGACCGCGAGCGCATCCGCGCCGCGCACCCGAAGTACTTCAACGAGATCCACATCGACGCCCCGCTCGAAGTGTGCGAGGCGCGCGACAACAAAGGCCTCTACCGCCGCGCGCGCGCGGGCGAGCTGAAGGACTTCACCGGCGTCTCGGCCCCCTACGAGCCCCCCACCGCGCCCGAGCTCGCGGTCAAGAGCGGCGAAAAGACGGTCGAGGAATGCCTGGCCGACCTGCTCGCCTTCGTCGAAAAGCGCCTCGCGCTTAAATAGGGGACAGACCCCGGTTCTTCCTGGTTCTGTTTTTCGGGGTCTGTCCCCGGTTTACACTCCCGTCATGCCAAGACAACGAAGCAAAGTCGCGCTCATCACGGGCATTACCGGCCAGGACGGCGCCTACCTGGCCGAGTTCCTGCTCGCCAAGGGCTACGTGGTGCACGGGATCAAGCGCCGCACGTCGCTGTTCAACACGCAGCGCATCGACCACCTGTACCAGGACCCGCACGAGAAGAACCGCCGCTTCACGCTGCACTACGGCGACATGACCGACTCGTCGAGCCTGACGCGGGTGATCCAGCAGACCCAGCCCGACGAGCTCTACAACCTCGCCGCCCAGAGCCACGTCGCGGTGTCGTTCGAGGAGCCCGAGTACACCGCCGACTCCGACGCCGTGGGCACGCTGCGCCTGCTGGAAGCGATCCGCATCCTCGGCCTGGAGCAGAAGACGCGCTTCTACCAGGCCTCGACCTCGGAGCTGTTCGGGCTGGTGCGCGAGACGCCGCAGAAGGAGACCACGCCCTTCTACCCCCGCTCGCCCTACGGCGTGGCCAAGCTCTACGCCTACTGGATCACGGTCAACTACCGCGAGGCCTACGGCATGTACGCCTGCAACGGGATCCTGTTCAACCACGAGTCGCCGGTGCGCGGCGAGACCTTCGTCACGCGCAAGATCACGCGCGCGCTGGCGCGCATCGCGCTCGGGCTGCAGGACTGCCTGTACATCGGCAACCTCGGCGCGCGGCGCGACTGGGGCCACGCCAAGGATTTCGTCGAGGCCCAGTGGCGCATGCTGCAGCTTGCGAAGCCCGAGGACTTCGTCATCGCCACCGGGGTGCAGCACAGCGTGCGCGAGTTCATCGACGCCGCCGCGCGCGAACTCGGCCTGAAAATCGCCTGGAGCGGCAAAGGCGCGCGCGAAGTGGGTCGCCTCGAGCGCGCGCCCAGGCGCTGGGCCGCGCTCAAGGCGGGCCAGATCGTGGTGCGGGTGGACCCGCGCCACTACCGCCCCGCCGAGGTCGACACCCTGCTCGGCGACGCGCGCAAGGCGAAAGCCAGGCTCGGCTGGAAGCCCAGGATCGGCTTCAAGGACCTGGTGCGCGAGATGGTGCAAAGCGACCTGCGCGCGGCCGAGGGCGAGACCCTCGCGCGGCGCCACGGCCACAGGGTGTACGAGTTCCGCGAATGACCCCCGAGTCGCGGGTCTACGTCGCCGGGCACCGCGGCCTCGCCGGCTCGGCGATCGCGCGCGCCCTGCGCGCACAGGGCTACGCCAACCTCGTGGTGCGCACCCACGCTGAGCTCGAGCTCACCGATGCCGCGGCGGTGGCGGGGTTTTTCGCCGCCGAGCGCCCCGAGTACGTGTTCCTCGCCGCGGCCAAAGTCGGCGGCATCCTTGCGAATTCGACCTACCCGGCCGAGTTCATCTTCGACAACCTCGCGGTGCAGACCAACGTCATCCACAGCGCGTGGCGCTACGGCGCGAAGCGGCTGCTTTTTCTCGGCTCCTCGTGCATCTACCCGCGCGACTGCCCGCAGCCGATCCGCGAGGAGTACCTGCTCAGCGGCCCGCTCGAGCCGACCAACCGGCCCTACGCAGTGGCCAAGATCGCCGGGGTCGAGATGCTCGACGCCTACAACCGCCAGTACGGCACGCAGTTCCTGGCCGCGATGCCGACCAACCTCTACGGCCCGGGGGACAACTACGACCCCGAGACCAGCCACGTGCTCGCCGCGCTGATCCGCAAGTTCCACGAGGCGAAGGCGCGCGGCGGGCGCTCCGTCGTGCTGTGGGGCTCGGGCACGCCGCGGCGCGAATTCATGCACAGCGACGACATGGCCGCGGCCTGCGTGCACCTGATGCGCCAGCCCTGGCAACGGCTCGCGGCCGCCTTCGGCGGCGGCCACCCGCTGGTAAACGTCGGCTGCGGCGAGGACCTGACGATCCGCGAGCTCGCCGGGCGCGTGCGCGAAGCCGTCGGCGCGAAGGCCGACATCGAGCTCGACCGCTCCAAGCCCGACGGCACGCCGCAGAAGCTTCTCGACGTCTCGCGCCTCGCGCGACTGGGGTGGCGCGCGTCGATCCCGCTCGATGAGGGCCTCGCCGCGGCCTACCGCGACTTCCTCGCGCGCGCCGCGCAGCCGGCATGAAGCGCAAGGCGCTCATCTGCGGCATCTCCGGGCAGGACGGCGCCTACCTCGCGCGCCTGCTGCTGGACAAGGGCTACGCGGTCGCCGGCACCTCGCGCGACGCCGGCGCCTCGGGCTTCGCCAACCTCGAGCGCCTCGGCGTGCGGGCGCGCGTCGCGCTGCACTCGACCGACGTCGAGGATTTCCGCAGCGTGCTGCAGACGCTCGAGCGCGCCGAGCCCGACGAGGTCTACAACCTCGCCGGCCAGAGCTCGGTGGGCCTGTCCTTCGAGCAGCCGGTCGAGGCCTTCGAGAGCATCGCGGTCGGCACGCTAAACCTGCTCGAGTCGATCCGCTTCCTCAAAAAGCCCATCCGCCTGTACAACGCGTGTTCCTCGGAGTGCTTCGGCGACACCGGCGAGCGCCCCGCGAACGAGGACACGCCGTTCCAGCCGCGCAGCCCCTACGCCACCGCCAAGGCCACCGCCTTCTGGTCGGTCGCGAACTACCGCGAGGCCTACGACCTGTGGGCGTGCTCGGGGATCCTGTTCAACCACGAGTCGCCGCTGCGCCCGGAGCGCTTCGTGACGCGCAAGATCGTCGCCGCGGCGCAGCGCATCGCCGCCGGCAGCAACGAGCGCCTGCGCCTGGGAAACCTGGCGGTGGTGCGCGACTGGGGCTGGGCCCCCGAGTACGTCGAGGCGATGTGGCGCATGCTGCAGCCGCCCGCGCCGCGCGACTATGTCGTCGCCACCGGCGTGTCGGTCTCGCTCGAGAACTTCCTGCACGAGGTGTTCTCGTCGCTGGGCCTCGATTGGCGCCGTCACGTGGACGTCGACCCGACGCTCGAGCGGCCGCTCGATCCGGGCGTCAGCCGCGCGGATCCGGGCCGCGCCGAGCGCGAGCTGGGCTGGCATGCGCAATGCAGAATGCCTGAGCTCGCACGCCGCCTGGTCCAGGGCGAGCAGGAGTCGAACTGGCAGCTTGCCCACAAATAGCTGAAATTAGGGTCAGACTCGATTTTCGTCTTAGGCTAGAATCAACCGCAGCCGCCGCCCGGTCTCGGGTCGGAACACCAAGAAGCGGCATCACCCAGGCTGAAAGCGAGAGGGAGAACGTGCGGCTGGCGAGAAGACTGCTTCATTCGCTCCTGATCCTCGCGCTCGTCATGCCGGCCGCGCCGGTCGCGGCGCAATCGAGCGGCAACAGCCAATACGACCAGCTCATGAACGGCGCGCCGGCGGACGCGACGCAGGGCTCGAGCGCGCTGCGCATGCCTTCGGCGCCGCAGCCGGGCGTGCCGACGGTCCAGACCCCGAGCATCACGAATCAACCGTATCCCGTGCAACAGCAGTACCCCGGGCTGCAGCAGTACCCCGCGCAGCAGAGCTACCCCAATCAGCAGCCCTACCCCGTGCAGCAGCCCTACACCGTGCCGCAGGGCGCGCTGCCGGGCAACGTGCAGCTCCCGGCGGGTCCCGGACTGCGCCTGCCGCGGCTGCCCGGCCAGGGCGAGCAGCAGCCGGGGACCGAGCAGGGCCTGCGCCCGGGCGCGCCCTTCCAGCAGTCCCCGCTGCCGCCGCAGCAGCAAAGCGAGTTCCAGAACTTCATCGAGCAGTCGATCGGCGTGCGCCTGCCGATCTTCGGCCAGGACCTGTTCCAGCAGGTGCCCAGCACCTTCGCGCCGGTCGAGCAGGTGCCGGTGCCCGCGGACTACGTGATCGGCCCGGGCGACGAGATCCAGATCCGCGCCTGGGGGCAGCTGGACGTGGACTACCGCGCGGTGGTGGACCGCAACGGCCAGCTCAACATCCCCAAGGTCGGCACCCTCAACATCGCCGGCATTCGCAGCGACCAGCTGAACGGCTTCCTCAAGGCCGCGATCGGGCGCATCTT
>DATIZK010000004.1:0-37955 GCA_035517095.1 Burkholderiales bacterium | reverse complement strand
CGTCAACGCCGTGGGCGTGGCCTGGGGCATACTGGTTCAGCTGGCCGTGGTGGCGATCGCGCCGCAAATCGCCTTTCCCCAGCTGGCAAACCTGTTCACCGTGTTCGCCTTCGGCATGCTGTGGCTGCCGCTGACCGAGGCGGCGGTGCTGTGGGGCCTGGCGATGGCGGGCACCGGCGCGGTGCTCTATCTCAACGAGGGACGCCTAGGGGCGGCCTTCGCGAGCGGCTTCGAGCTCACCCTGACTTGGGTCTACCTGTCGGTAATCCTAAGTCGCAGCCTGCTGCTGACGGTGTACGCCAATGGCCTGCGCGCGCGCCTGGGCGAAAGCCGGCGCAAGCTCGCGGCGGCACTGGGCCAGATCCAGCAGCTGGTGCATACCGACGAGCTGACCAGGGCGTTCAACCGGCGCTCGCTGCTGGCGCGGCTGGAGGAGGAGCTGAGCCGCGCCGAGCGCACCAAGGTGCCGTTCTGCATCGCGATGCTCGACCTGGACCATTTCAAGGCCGTCAACGACGGCCACGGCCACGCGGCCGGGGACCAGGTGTTGCGCGGCTTCGCCGACGCGGTGCGCAGCGTGATGCGCAAGACCGACATCTTCGGGCGCTACGGCGGCGAGGAGTTCCTGATGATCTTGACCGCGAGCGAACTGGTGGGCACGGTGCGTGCGCTGGAGCGAGTGCGCGCCGCGCTCGCTGCGCGCGATTGGAACGGGCTCGCGCCGGGGCTGAAGGTTACCGTTTCGGCCGGGGTCGGCGCCTGGCGTCAGGGCGAATCGCTCGAGCAGCTGCTCGCGCGGGCGGACGGCGCGCTGTACCACGCCAAGCGCTCCGGGCGCGACCGGATCGAGGTGGCCGAGTAGCGCGCGCGGGCGCGCTCGATTGCGGCGCGGATCGCGGGCAGCGCGGCGCGCGCGGCGCGCGCGCCTGCTTCGATTGCGAGGTCGCGGTGCGCGAAGTCGAGCGCGCCGATATGGCTCAGGTCCGGTGCGATCAGCACGTCGGCTTGCGCGCGCTCCTCCTGCCCGACGTGGCGTTCCATGATCGCGATCGCCTGCATGACGACCGCGAAGTCGGTGCTCAGCACGGTCGCGTATTCGGGGCGCCGCCCGACGTCCACCGCCACCACCACGTCGGCCCCCATGCGCCGCGCCGTGCCCACCGGCACCGGGCTCGCCAGGCCGCCGTCGACGTACTCCCGCCCGCCGATCCGCACCGGCTGGAACACGCCCGGGATGCTGCTCGAGGCCTGCACCGCGATGCCGGGATCGCCGTGATTGAAAGCGATCGCCTCGCCGCTTCTCAGATCGGTGGCGACGGCGGCGAAACGGCGCGGCAGGTCCTCGATCGACCGATGGTCGAGGTGGCGGTCGATGAATTCCCGCACGCGCTTGCCGCTGACGAACCCGCGGTCCGGAAAAACGATGTCCCGCAGCTCTTGCTCGGTCATCTCGTCGGCGATGCGGCGCAGCGCCTCGCCGTCGTAGCCGCCGGCGAGCAGCGCGCCGATAACGCCGACGTGCGCGAAGCCGCGCGAGGCGCCGCCGCCGAGGGCCAGGGCGAGCACCGGCCGTTGCGCGGCTTCGCCCGCAGGCGGCGAGCGCAGCCAGCGCGAGCGCAAGCGCGAAGCTGCGGCCGGGGAAGGAGCTCGACAAGGCCGGCGAGCCGCTACTTCGCGAGCACCTTCATCGCGCGCTCGAGCCCGGCGATGGTGGTCGGGTACATGCGCCCGCCCATCAGCTCCTTCATCACCTGGATCGACTGGCGGTAGGGCCAGATCTCCTCCGGCTCCGGATTGAGCCAGATGCACTTGGCATAGATGTCGGTCACGCGCTTGATCCACATCGCGCCGGGCTCCTCGTTGAAGTACTCGATCGAGCCGCCCGGCTGCAGGATCTCGTACGGGCTCATGGTCGCGTCGCCGACGAAGATCACCTTGTAGTCGTGGCCGTACTTGTGCAGCAGGTCCCAGGTGCGGGTGCGCTCGGCGTGGCGCCGCCGGTTGTCCTTCCACACGAAGTCGTACAGGCAGTTGTGGAAGTAGAAGTGCTCGAAGTGCTTGAACTCGGTCTTGGAGGCCGAGAACAGCTCCTCGCACATCTTGACGTGGTCGTCCATGGTGCCGCCGATGTCGAGCAGCATCAGCACCTTGACCGTATTGTGGCGCTCGGGCCGCATGTGGATGTCGAGGTAGGCCTTGCGCGCCGTCTGCGCGATGGTGTTGTCGAGGTCGAATTCGTCCGGCGCGCCTTCGCGCGCGAACTTGCGCAGGCGCCTGAGCGCGACCTTGATGTTGCGCGTGCCGAGTTCGACCTGGTCGTCCAGGTTGCGATACTCGCGCTGGTCCCAGACCTTGACCGCGCTGCGGTTGCGGCCCTTGTCCTGGCCGATGCGGATGCCCTCGGGATTGTAGCCGTAGGCGCCGAAGGGCGAGGTGCCGCCGGTGCCGATCCATTTGTTGCCGCCCTGGTGGCGTCCTTTTTGCTCCTCGAGCCGCTTCTTGAGCGTCTCCATCAGCTTTTCCCAGCCGCCCAGGGCCTCGATCTGCTTCTTCTCCTCCTCGCTTAGGGTCAGCTCGACCTGCTTGAGCAGCCACTCGAGCGGGATCTGGGCCTCGATGCCGGGGATCGTCTGCACGCCCTGCCAGAACTCGGCGAAGGCGCGGTCGAACTTGTCGAAGTTGGCCTCGTCCTTGACCAACGCCGAGCGCGACAGATAGTAGAAATCGTCCACCGAGGGGCCGATCACGCCCTTGCCCATCGCCTCGAGCAGGGTCAGGTACTCCTTGATCGACACCGGCAGGCGGTGGCTCTTCAGCTTGAGGAAGAAATCGATCAGCACGACGCTTCAGGCGGCCGCCTTGTAGGTGTCGAGCTTGATGCGCTCGCGCTCGATCGCCGCGGCGACCGGCGGGGCGGCCATGACGCGCTCGACGTAGGCGCGGTAGGCGGGCAGCGACGCCGGGTCGATGCCGGCGTAGCCGCCCCAGCGCAGCAGGGTGAAGGCGTAGGCGTCGTGCACGCCGATGCGCGCCCCGAGCCAGTAGGGCGAGGCGCCCGCGATCCAGCCCTGGATGCGTTCCAGGCAGGCGCGAAAGCGCGCGACCGCGCTCTTGCGCACGTCCGCGCGCGCCTCGTCGCCGGCGGCGAAGGCCTCCGGGCGGAAGAAGTGGGTGAAGGTGGGGTGCGCGGTGTTGTTCATCCAGGCGAGCTGCGACAGCGCCTGCGCGCGCGCCCAGGACTCGCTCGGCAGCAGGCCCGCGGCGGGAAAGCTGCGGTCGAGGTAGTCGCAGATGGCGACGATCTGGTTCAGCGGCTTGCCGTCGGCGACCAGCACCGGCACCTGGCCGTTCGGATTCAGGGCCAGGTATTCGGGCGTCTTTTGCTCGCCCTTGTGCAGCTTGACGAGCCTGGGCTCGAAGTCCGGGCCGCCGGCGGCCTTGATCGCCTCGAGCGCGACGTGGGGCACGAAAGAGCAGGCCCCGGGAGCGAAATAGAGCTGGAGCATGGTTCAGGCCTTGGCGCGGGTCATGAAAACGAGCCGCTCGAACAGGTGCACGTCCTGCTCGTTCTTGAGCAGCGCGCCGTGCAGCGGCGGGATGATGGTCTTGCGATCGTTGGAGCGCAGCGCCTCGGGCGAGATGTCCTCGGCCAGCAGCAGCTTGAGCCAGTCGAGCAGCTCAGAGGTCGAGGGCTTCTTCTTCAGTCCGGGCACCTCGCGCATCTCGAAGAACACCTCCATCGCCTCGCGCAGGAGCGACTTCTTGAGCCCCGGGAAGTGCACCGCGACGATCTTCTCCATCGTTTCCTTGTCCGGGAAGCGGATGTAGTGGAAGAAGCAGCGGCGCAGGAACGCGTCGGGCAGCTCCTTCTCGTTGTTCGAGGTGATGAACACGATCGGGCGCTGCTTCGCCTTGACCAGCTCGCGCGTCTCGTAGACGTAGAACTCCATCCGGTCCAGCTCGCGCAGCAGGTCGTTCGGGAACTCGATGTCGGCCTTGTCGATCTCGTCGATCAGCAGCACCACCGGCTGCTCGGCCGAGAAGGCCTGCCACAGCATGCCCTTGACGATGTAGTTGTGGATGTCGTGCACCCGCGCGTCCCCCAATTGCGAGTCGCGCAGGCGGCTGACCGCGTCGTACTCGTACAGCCCCTGCTGCGCCTTGGTGGTGGACTTGATGTGCCACTCGAGCAGCGGCAGGCCGAGCGACTTGGCGACCTGCAGCGCGAGCATGGTCTTGCCGGTGCCCGGCTCGCCCTTGACCAGCAGCGGCCGCTGCAGGGCGATCGCGGCATTGACAGCGAGTGTCAGGTCGTCGGTGGAGACGTACTCGGAGCTGCCCTGGAATCGCATCGCGCCTTCCTTCGCCGCAAAAGAAGCATTGTAGCCGAGGCGATACGGCGGTTGAGGCAGGCAGGTCGTTCCGTTAGAATCGCCCGGTTTTCCAATTGCGACCTGAGGCAGACCCCAGCATGTTCCATCGCTTCCCCACCGCGCTCGTCGCGGCCGGCCTCGGGCTCGCTGCCCTCGCGCCTGCGGCCCTGGCGCAGAACGCCACCGGCAGCGCCGCCGCCGGCAAGGACAAGTTCTCGATCTGCATCGGCTGCCACGGCATCGTCGGCTACCGCACCGCCTATCCGGAGGTCTACCCCGTGCCGAAGATCGGCGGCCAGCAGGCCGCGTACGTCATAAGCGCGCTCAAGGAATACAAGTCCGGCGCGCGCTGGCATCCCTCGATGCGCGCGATCGCCGGCAGCCTGAGCGAGCAGGACATGGCCGACCTCGCGGCCTACATCAGCCAGGTGAAGCAATGAGCGCCGCGCTGCGCGACGCAGTGGCGCTTGCGCTCGGCCTCGCGCTGTCGCAGGCGGCGCTCGCGGGCGGCAACGCCGACGCGGGCAAGGCCAAGGCGGCCCAGGTATGCGCCGCCTGCCACAGCGCCGACGGGGCCAAGCCGACCACGCCCGAATACCCGGTCCTCGCCGGCCAGTACTATGAGTACCTGGTGCGGGCGCTAAGCGACTACAAGTCCGGCAAGCGCCAGAACGCGATCATGAACGGCTTCGCCGCGACGCTCTCGCCGCAGGAGATCGAGGACGTGGCGGCCTGGTTCTCGAGCCAGCCTTCGCCGCTGTACACCCCGCACGAAGGGGAAATCCGCTGAGGAGCTAGAGGATCGCGCGCGCGCTCAGCGGCGCGCGCGCGCCTCGAGGCAGTCCAGGTAGGCCGCGCCGTCGGGCTCGGCGCGCTCGCGCTGCGCGCGCCAGAGCATCTCCGCCAGGCACTCGATCGCGTCGTGCAGCGCCGCATGGCGCTCGCCGCGGCGGGCCGCGAGCGCGGCGAAGCGCGCGACGATTCCCCGCGGCTGGTCGATCGAGAGCTGCTCCTCGAGCGCCAGGTGCAGGCTAAGGTGCAGGAAGGGATTGCTCCGCCCCAGCTCGGGGAAATACTCCTGCTCCCGATAGCGTTCGGGGTCTGCCAGCACGGCGTGGTATTCGGGATGCAGCAGCACGATCTGCAGCGCGAGCGCCTCCATTGCCGTCAGCGCCTCGCCGGCGCCGTACTTGCGCCAGGTCTCGAAGTAGAGCTCGCGCGCCTGGTCGCGGCTGGGCTCAAACATCGCGCGTCTTGCCCTTGAACTCGCACAGGTCGCGGATCGCGCAGGCCGCGCAGCGCGGCCTGCGCGCCAGGCACACGTAGCGCCCGTGCAGGATCAGCCAGTGGTGCGCGTCGCGCAGGAACTCGGGCGGGATCAGCTTGAGCAGCTTCAGCTCGACCGCGAGCGGGTCCTTGCCCGGGGCGAGCCCGGTGCGGTTGGCGACGCGGAAGATGTGGGTGTCGACCGCGACGGTCGGCTGGCCGAAGGCGGTGTTGAGCACCACGTTGGCGGTCTTGCGGCCGACCCCCGGCAGCGCCTCGAGCGCCTCGCGCGCGGCCGGCACCTCGCCGCCGTGATCGTCCAGCAGGATCTTCGACAGCGCGACCACGTTCTTCGCCTTGGTGCGGTACAGCCCGATGCTGCGGATGTACTCCTCCAGCCCGGCGACGCCGAGCGCGACCATCTGCGCCGGGCTGCCGGCGACCTCGAACAGCCGTGCCGTGGCCGCGTTGACCGACTTGTCGGTCGCCTGCGCCGAGAGCACCACCGCGACCAGCAGCTGGTAGGGCGTGCGGTAGGCGAGCTCGGTGCGCGGGTTCGGGTTGGCCGCGCGCAGGCGCTCGAACAGGGCGCGGCACTTGCGCGGGCTCATCCCGCCCTGCGCTTGAGGATCGCCGCGATCACCGCTTTGCGGCGCGCCGGCGTCGTGGCGGGAACCGGGACGCAGAGCCTGTCTCGCTTCGCGGCGGCCCTTCGCTTCGCCGCGGCCGTGTCGCGCGCGGTCCAGGGCCGCGCGGGCGCGGCAATCATCTCGATGCAGTCGACCGGGCAGGGCGCGAGGCACAGCCGGCAGCCGATGCACCAGGGCTCGACCACGGTGTGCATCAGCTGGCGCGCGCCGACGATCGCATCCACCGGGCAGGCGGGGATGCAAAGCGTGCAGCCGATGCAGCGGCTCTCGTCGATCAGGGCGACCGCGCGGCGCTTCATGCCGGCGCCCTGCGCGCGTAGGCCGCGGCGCACTCGGCGATCAGCCGCGGGCCGCGGTAGACCAGGCCGGTGTAGAGCTGCACCAGCGCGGCGCCGTGGGCGAATTTCTCCGCCGCGTCGGCCCCGCTCATGATTCCGCCGGCGCCGATCAGCGGCAGCTCGCCGCCCAGCTCGGCCGCCAGCAGCGCGAGCGTGCGCGTAGCGCGCTCCCGGATCGGCGCGCCCGAAAGCCCGCCCGCTTCGGCGGCGTGCGCCAGCCCCTCGACCCCGTCGCGCGCGAGCGAGGTGTTGGTCGCGATCACGCCGTCGAAACGCTGCGCGCGCAGCGCCGCTGCGACGCCGCGCGTCTGCGCCGGGTCGAGGTCGGGCGCCACCTTGAGCACCAGCGGCACGCGCCGCCCGTGCCTGCGCGCGAGGCGCTCGCGCGCCTGCGCCAGGCGCGCGAGCAGCGCGTCGAGGGCCTCGCCTTCCTGCAGCGCGCGCAAGCCCAGCGTATTGGGCGAGGAGACGTTGACCGTGACGTAGCTCGCCGCAGCGTACACGCCCTCGAGGCAGGCGACGTAGTCCTCGGCGGCGCGCTCGAGCGGCGTGTCGAAGTTCTTGCCGATGTTGATCCCGAGCACGCCGCGCCAGCGCGCACGCGCGACGTTGGCCATGAACGCGTCCAGGCCGACGTTGTTGAAGCCGAAGCGGTTGATCAGCGCCTGCGCCTGCGGCAGGCGGAACAGGCGCGGGCGCGGGTTGCCCGGCTGCGGGCGCGGCGTCACGGTGCCGACCTCGATGAAGCCGAAGCCCAGGGCCGCGAGCGCATCGATGTGCTCGGCGTTCTTGTCCAGGCCCGCGGCGAGGCCGACCGGGTTGGGGAATTCCAGCCCCATCGCGCGCAGCGGCGCGCGCGGCACCCGCGGCGCGAGCAGCCCGAGCAGGCGCGCCGCCTGGGCGGCGTCGGCCAGGCCGAGCGTGAGCCGGTGCGCGGTTTCGGGATCGAGCGCGAACAGCAGCGGCCGCGCCAGCGCGTAGAGCATGCGCCTATTCTAGCGGGCGCGTCAGGTCAGGCGCTTCCAGACGCCGTCGACGAATCCTTCGATCGCGCCGAACCTGGATTTGTAGGCCATCTTCGGGCTCTCGCCGATCCAGTAGCCGAGGTAGAGGTAGGGCAGGCCGAGCGCGCGGCAGGCCTCGACCTGCCACAGCACGTTGTAGGTGCCGTAGCTCGCGCCGTGCCGGTCGGGCTCGAAGAAGGTGTAGACCGAGGACAGGCCGTCGGGCAGGTAGTCCACGATCGACACCATCACCAGCTGGCCTTCGTCGCGGAACTCGATCAGCCGCGTGTCGACCCGGCTCTGCAGCAGGAAGTGCGAATACTGGTCGCGGCTGTCGTTGTCCATCCCGCCGCCGGAGTGGCGTCTGGACTGGTAGCGCAGGTACAGGGCGTAGTGCTCGAGCCGGAACTTGAGCGGCTGCGCCTGCGAGCCCAGGCCGCAGTGCAGCTTCCAGGCACGGCGCTGCGAGCGGCTGGCGACGAACTGACCTACCGGGATGCGCACCGGCACGCAGGCGCGGCAGGCGTCGCAGTGCGGGCGGTAGGTGAAGATGCCGCTGCGGCGGAACCCGGCCTTGACCAGGTCGCCGTACAGCTCGGTGTTGATCAGGTGGCTCGGCGTGGCGACCTGCGAGCGCGCCATGCGCTCCGGCAGGTAGCTGCAAGGATAGGGCGCGGTGACGTAGAACTGCAGGACTGCGTGCGGCAGGTCGTTGAGTCGGGACACCTCAGGTTTCCTCGCTGCGCCAATAGCCGGGCGGCTCGGCGTAGTTTACCAATGCCGCCACGCGGCGCAAGAACGCGCGCCGGGGAATTTCGCGCGCGCCCAGCGACGCCAGCAGCGGGGTGCGCATCTGGCAGTCGATGAGCGGAAAGCCGCGCGCGCGCAGCGCCGCGACCAGCGCCACCAGCGCGACCTTGGAGGCGTCGCTGGCGCGCGAAAACATCGACTCGCCGTAGAACATGCGCCCGAGCGCCACTCCGTACAGCCCGCCCACCAGCTCGTCGCCCCGCCAGGTCTCGAAGCAGTGCGCGTGCCCGGCGCGGTGCAGGGCAAAATAGGCCTTGCGCATGTCCTCGGAAAGCCAGGTGCCGCCGTCGCCGCGGCGCGGGCCGGCGCAGCCCTCGAGCACGCGCCGGAACGCGCTGTCGACGCGCACCTCGTAGCCCTTGTTGCGCAGGCTCTTGGCGAGCGAGCGCGAAACCTTCAGCTCGTCGCAGTACAGCACCATGCGCGGATCGGGCGACCACCACAGGATCGGCTCGTCGCCCGAAAACCAGGGAAACACGCCGTGCCGGTAGGCCTCGAGCAGCCGCGCAGGCGACAGGTCGCCGCCGGCGCACAGCAGGCCGTTCGGGTTGCGCAGCGCCTGCTCGACCGGCGGGAAGGGATCGCCGCCGCGCAGCCAGGTCAGCACTGCACCTGCTGGCGGCAGTAGCGCTCGAGCGGGGTCACCACGGTGCTGCCGCTCACCGGCTGGTGGGCGGACCGGCCGACCTCCAGCGCCAGGCGGAAGCGGTACTTGGCGAAGAACTCGTTGAACATCTCCCCGCCCAGCGTTCCGATCGCGGCGAGCGAGTCGGTCGCGGGATCGTGCTCGAGCAGGATCGCGGCCAGCGGCTGCGGCGCGGGGCCGGCGACCACGCGCGCGCCGCGCGCAGGGTCGTACTGGCTGTGCTCGGAGCAGCAGTGGATCACCTGCGCGTGCGGGTTGCTCGCGCTCGACTCGGCGCGGTAGCTGATGAAGCTGATCTGGCGCGTCGGGTAGGTCAGCTTGTGGGCGCAGATCGCCGAGTAGGCCACGATCGAGCGCCGCGCGCCCACGCCGCCCTGCCACTCGTAGCTGCGCTCGTCGGCGGTGCGCAGGCGCACGCTCTCGCGCAAGGGGCGGCCGAGGTTCAGCAGGAAGCAGGGCGTCGCGACGTAGGGGTAGTCGAACACCAGGTTGCGGTTGGCCGGCAGCGCGGAGGCCGCGAGCGGCGCGCCGTCCTCGCCGACCAGCGTGGCGCGCGCGTAGAAGCGCGGCGTCGCGTCGGCGGCGGCGATCGCCGGCGCGCCGGCGGCGGCCGACGCGGCGCAGAACTTGATGAACTGGCGTCGCTGCATGTCGATGCTTTATTGTAGCCGCACCAATTTCCAGAACAAGCCTAACGGGGAGGAATTCATGCAGGCAGTCAAATCGGGAACCGACGTGCTGTTCGTGCTGCTGGGCGCCATTCTGGTGCTCGCGATGCATTCGGGCTTCGCCTTTCTCGAGCTCGGCACGGTGCGCTCGAAGAACCAGGTCAACGCGCTGGTCAAGATCCTGACCGATTTCTGCGTCTCGACCGTCGCCTATTTTGCCGTCGGCTACGGCGTCGCGTACGGGGTGTCGTTCTTCACCGGCGCCGAGCAACTGGCGCAGAGCAACGGCTACGAGCTGGTCAGGTTCTTCTTCCTTCTGACCTTCGCCGCGGCGGTGCCGGCGATCGTCTCGGGCGGGATCGCCGAGCGCGCTCGCTTCTATCCGCAGCTCGCCGCGACCGGGGCGCTGGTGGCGCTGGTCTACCCGTTGTTCGAAGGCATCGCCTGGAACCGCCACTTCGGCGTGCAGGCCTGGCTGCAGGCGCATTTCGGCGCCGAGTTCCACGACTTCGCCGGATCGGTGGTGGTGCACGCGGTCGGGGGCTGGATAGGCCTGGTCGCGGTGCTGCTGCTCGGGGCGCGCCGCGGGCGCTACACCAAGGAGGGCCACATCGCCGCGCATCCGCCCTCGTCGATCCCGTTTCTCGCGCTCGGGGCCTGGATCCTGTCGGTCGGCTGGTTCGGCTTCAACGTCATGTCGGCACAGGCGATCGACAAGATCAGCGGCCTGGTCGCGGTCAACTCGCTCATGGCGATGGCCGGCGGAACCCTCGCCGCGCTCGCGGCGGGGCGCAACGACCCGGGCTTCGTGCACAACGGGCCCCTGGCCGGGCTGGTCGCGATCTGCGCCGGATCGGACGTCGTGCATCCGGCAGGCGCGTTCGTCATCGGCGGGGTCGCCGGCGCGCTGTTCGTCACCATGTTCACCGTGACCCAGAACCGCTGGCAGATCGACGACGTGCTCGGGGTCTGGCCGCTGCACGGGCTGTGCGGCGCCTGGGGCGGAATCGCCTGCGGCATCTTCGGCGCCAAGGCGCTGGGGGGCTTGGGCGGCGTGAGCCTCGCGTCGCAGCTCGCCGGCACGCTGCTCGGCATCGGCGTCGCGCTCGGCGGCGGGTTGCTGGTCTACGGCGCGCTCAAGACGGCGGTCGGGCTGCGCCTAAGCGAGGAACAGGAGTTCAGCGGCGCCGACATTTCGATTCACAGAATTTCGTCCACGCCGTTCAGGGAACAGGCCTGATGTCGTCGGCGTGAAAGCTGAAGCGGCCCTGCTTGCGGTCGGCGAACCAGTGCTTGAGCGTCAGGCCGACGGTGCGGAAGGCGATCTCCTGCCACGGCAGCTTCGCTTCCTCGAACAGCGCCACCTCGAGGCTCTCCTCGCCGGGCTTGAACTCGAGGTCGCGCAGCCGCGCGCGGTAGAACAGGTGCACCTGGTTGACGCGCGGCACCGAGATCATGCTGAACGGCTCGCCCAGCTCGACCTGCGCGCCGGCCTCCTCGAGCGTCTCGCGCAGCGCCGCCTGGCCGGTGGTCTCGTCGTTCTCCATGAACCCGGCCGGCAGGGTCCAGTAGCCGTAGCGCGGCTCGATCGCGCGCCGGCACAGCAGCACGCGCTCCTCCCAGACCGGGATGCTGCCCACCACCAGGCGCGGGTTCTGGTAGTGGATCTCGCCGCAGGCGTCGCACACGAAGCGCGGCAGGCTGTCGCCCGGCGGCACGCGCAGCACGACCGGCGCGCCGCAGTGGGAGCAGAACTTCATCAGCGCGCGATCCTCTCGGGCAGGTCGCCCAGGCCGTCCAGCATGCCGTCGGGCTGCAGCCCGAGCCGGTCGACCGGCGCGCCGCCGCGGTTGATCCAGTAGACATTGAAGCCGAACGCCTTGGCGCCGAGCGCGTCCCAGCAGTTCGAGGACACGAAGCCGATGTTGGCCGCTGGCACGCGCAGCGTGTCGACCGCGAGCTGATAAACCCGCGGCGCGGGCTTGAACAGCTTCAATCCGTCGACGCTCAGCACCGCGTCGAAGCTCGACTGCAGGCCGCGGTTCTTCACCAGCGGCTCGATCATGTCGGGCGAGCCGTTGGTAAGGATCGCGAGCTTGCGGCGGTCGGCCTTGAGCGCCGCCAGCGCCTGCGGCACGTCGGGGTAGGGCGCGAGGTTGAGGTACTCGTCCATCAGCGCCTTGGTGCGCTTGTCGTCCAGCGCCAGCCCGAGCGCCTCGCAGGCGTAGCCGAGCGCTTCGCGCGTGACCGCGGAGAAGGGCTGGTAGCGCCCCATCAGGCTGCGCTGCCAGCTGTACTCGAGCTGCTTCGCGCGCCAGAGCTGCGACAGCTGCGCGCCCTTGCCGGGCCAGAACTTCTCGCAACGGTCGACCACCGCGTGCACGTCGAACAGCGTGCCGTAAGCGTCGAATACCAGCGCGTCGAGCGGCATCGGCCAGGGCTCCGGGTCAAAGCCCGATGGTAAACTGCCGCCGCACAATAATGAACCGCTACGACGAAATCTACCGCGCCTTCAAGTGGCAGGTGCCGGCGCGCTTCAACATGGCGCAGGCCTGCTGCGGCCGCTGGGCCACCGAGCGCAGCCGCTTCGCGCTGTACTGGGAGGACGAGTCCGGCGCGCGCGCGGCGTACTCGTTCTGGGACGTTCAGCAGCAGGCCAACCGGCTCTCCAACGCGCTCGGCGCGCTGGGCGTAAGGCGCGGCGACCGGGTCGCGCTCATCCTGCCGCAGCGGCCCGAGACCGCGATCGCCTACATCGCTCTGTTCCAGATGGGCGCGATCGCGCTGCCGCTGAGCCACCTGTTCGGGCCCGACGCGCTCGAGTACCGGATGCAGAACTCGGGCGCGAGCGTGGCGATCGTCGAGCCGACCACGCTGCCCAACCTGTGGCCGATCCGCGAGCGCCTGCCGCAGCTCAGGCACGTGATCGGCGCCGGCGGGGCGCGCGAAGCCGGGGTGCACGACTGGGGCGCGCTGCTGGCGAAGGCGAGCCGGGACTTCGACTGCCTGGACACCGCGGCCGACGAGCCGGCACTGATCATCTACACCAGCGGCACCACCGGCGCGCCCAAGGGCGCGCTGCAGGCGCAGCGCGCGATCCTGGGCAACATCCCGGGCTTCGTGCACTCGCACGACTTCTTCCCGCAGGCGGGCGACATGTTCTGGTCGCCTGCGGACTGGGCCTGGGCCGGCGGCCTGCTCGACGCGCTGCTGCCGAGCTGGTATTTCGGCATCCCGATCCTGGGCTACCGCGGGCGCTTCGACGCCGAGCGCGCCTACGACCTGCTCGAGCGCTACGGGGTGCGCAACAGCTTCCTCTTTCCGACCGCGCTCAAGCTGATGCTGAAGACCGTGCCCGAGCCGCGCGCGAAGTACCAGCTCAAGCTGCGCTCGATCATGAGCGCGGGCGAGAGCGTCGGCGCGACCGTGATCGAGTGGGCGCGCGAACAGCTCGGGGTCACGATCAACGAGATGTTCGGCCAGACCGAGATCAACTACGTGGTCGGCAACTGCCAGGCGGCCTGGCCGGTCAAGCCGGGCTCGGTCGGGCGCCCGTATCCCGGGCACAGGGTTGCGGTGATCGATGAAAAGGGCGAGGAAGTCAAAACAGGGGAGCTGGGGGAAATCGCGGTGCACCGCGCGGGCGATCCGGTGTTCTTTCTCGAGTACTGGCAGAACCCGCAGGCCACCAGGGACAAGTTCGTCGGCGACTGGGGCCTGACCGGCGACCAGGGCAAGATGGACCAGGACGGCTACCTCTGGTACCAGGGGCGCACGGACGACGTGATCAAGAGCGCGGGCTACCGCATCGGCCCGGCCGAGATCGAATCCTGCCTGATCAAGCACCCGGCGGTGGCGAACGCGGCGGTGATCGGCAAGCCGGACGAGGCGCGCGGCGCGATCGTCAAGGCCTTCATCGTGCTGCAGCCCGAGCAGCGGCCGTCGGCGGCGCTGGAGGAGGACATCCGGCAGCACGTGCGGGGGCGCCTCGCGCCCTACGAGTACCCGCGCGAGATCGAGTTCATCGACGCGCTGCCCATGACCACCACCGGCAAGGTGCAGCGCAAGGAGCTGCGCAAGCGCGCGTGAAACAGCTGCTCCTGCTCGGCGGCGGCCACGCGCACGCGTTCGTGCTGCGCAGCCTGATCGGCGCGCCGATCGAGGGCGTGCGCGTGACGCTGGTCGCGCCGAGCCGCCAGCACCTCTACTCGGGCATGCTGCCGGGGCTGATCGCCGGTCATTACGCGCTGGGCGAGTGCGTGATCGACCTGGCGCAGCTCGCCGCGCGCGCGGGCGCCGCGCTGATCTACGACCGCGTCGCGAGCATCGACCCGCTGCGGCGCGTGGCGCGCCTCGCGCGCGGCGGCGAGATCGAGTACGACCTCGCTTCGCTCAACCTCGGCTCGCTGCCGAACTTCGGCGCCGTGCCCGGCGCGGCCGAGCACGCGCTCGCGGCCAAGCCGTTCGAGCCCTTCGTCGCCGCCTGGGAGGCGCTGCGCGCGCGCGGGCGCAGCCAGACCCTGCGCATCGCGGTCGCCGGCGGCGGCGCGGCCGGGGTCGAGCTCGCGATGGCGATGGCGCGCGCTCTCGCCGCGGGCGGGCGCGCGGGAGAGATCGAGCTCTACGCCGAGCGTCCCGCCTTCGCCCCGGGCCCGGGCCGGCGCGTCGCGCGCGCGCTCGCGCGCGCCGGAGTGATCGTGCACCCGTCGACCGCGGTCGAGGCGGTCGCTCCCGGCCCCGTGGTGCGCGCCGGCAACGAGCGGCGCGGCTTCGACGCGCTGGTGTGGGCCACCGGCGCGGCGCCGCAGCCCTGGCTCGCCGAGACCGGCCTGACGCTCGACCCGGCCGGGTTCGTGCTGGTGGACGAGACCCTGCGCAGCATCTCGCACCCACAGGTCTTTGCCGCCGGCGACACCGCGACCCTGCTCGGCGCGGCGCTGCCCAAGTCCGGCGTGTACGCGGTGCGCCAGGGCGCGCTGCTGGCGCGCAACCTGCGCCGCGCGGCCGAGGACCGCCCGCTCGAGCTCTACACGCCGCAGCGCCTGTCGCTCGCGCTGATCAGCTGCGGCGCGCGCTACGCGATCGCTTCCTGGGGCCCGCTCGCGACCGAAGGCGAGTGGGTCTGGCGCTGGAAGGACCGCATCGACCGGCGCTGGATCGCCGCCTTCGCGCCCTAGCCCGCCGGGCGCGAGGCGACCAGGATCTTGCCGTCGGCCTCGAGCACCACGTCGCCGTGCTGGTTGGCGCACACCCCGCGCATCACCACGATCCCGCCCTTGTGCCTGGGCTTGTCGAGCTTCTCGCGCACCGTCCATTCGGTGGCCAGCGTGTCGCCGGCGCGCACCGGCGCCTTGAAGCGGCAGGCGTGCTCGAGGTAGGCGATCGCGCTGCCGGCGAAGAACATGCCGACCGGGGCCGACGCCAGCGCGCTGGTGAACGGCCCGTGCAGGATGCGCGAGCCGAACTGCGAGCGCTCGGCGAACACCTCGTCCACGTGCAGCGGATTGAAATCGCCGAACTGCCGTGAAACACCATAGGCATGAATATAGCAGCGCAAATTCCGACGGACCGGTTCGCGACGTACTATCTATCCGTCGCTTGAACGGAACAAGCTAGATGCGGCTGCCGAAAGGCCGGAAGCTGTGGGGCTGGGCCCTGTACTACTGGGGCAACCACGCCTTCACGACCTCCATCATTACGGTGTTCTTTCCGATATTCTTCAAGGAATACTGGAGCCACGGCGCGGACGTCACGCTCAGCACCTTCCGTCTCGGGGTGGCGAACTCCATCGCGAGCCTCGTGGTAGCCCTTTCGGCGCCGGTGCTGGGTGCGATCGCCGACCGGGGCGGTCACAAGAGACGCTTCCTGATCGCCTCGGCCGTGTTCGGGGCCGCCATGCTGCTGGGGCTGCATTTCGTCGCGCGCGGCGACTGGCAATGGGCGATCGTGTTCTACGTCCTGGCGTCGATCGGCTACTTCTGGGGCAACGTGTTCGGCGATTCCATGGTGGTGAGCGTGGCCGAGCCCGGCAAGCTGGACATGACCTCCGCGGTGGGATATTTCGCCGGTTACCTGGGTGGCGGTCTGTTCCTCGCTCTCGGCGTCGCGCTGAGCCTGAAGCCGCATTGGTTCGGCCTGGCCGATTCGGCCGCCGCGGTCCGCCTGGTGCTGATCCTGGCCGCGGCGTGGTGGGTCCTGTTCTCGGTGCCCTTGCTGCTGTGGGTGCCCGAGCCCAATCGTCCGACGCAACGAGTCGGCCTGCTTACGGCGGCGCGCGAGGGCATCGGCCGCTTCGTCGAGACCTTCAGGCACGTGCGCGCCTACAAGCCGGTATTCGCCTTCCTGATCGCCTACTGGCTGTACATCGACGGCGTCAACACCGTCATCCAGATGGCGGTCGACTACGGCAAATCGATCGGCTTCGGCACCTCCGACCTGATCCTCGCGGTGCTGCTGGTGCAGTTCATCGGCGTGCCGGCGTCGCTGCTGTTCGGGCGCCTGGGCGAGCGCATCGGTCCCCGCAACGGGATATTGATCGGGCTCGCCGCGTACGTGCTGGTCTCGGTCTTCGCCGCCGCCATGACCCGGGCGAGCGAGTTCTACGTGCTCGCGAGCCTGGTCGGGCTGGTTCAGGGCGGCGTGCAGCTGCTCAGCCGCTCCTATTTCGCGCGCCTGGTGCCGGCCGAGCGCGCGGGCGAGTTCTTCGGCTTCTACAACATGCTGGGCGAGTTCGCCGCCATCATCGGTCCGTTCCTGGTCGGCTTCACGAGCTACGCCACCGGAAGTCCGCGGCTGTCCATTCTTTCCGTGATCGTCCTGTTCGGCGCGGGGGCGGCCATGCTCGCGTTCGTCGACCCCGGCAAGCGCAGCGACGCATTGCCGCGAAGCCGCTAAACTGCCGGTTCGCGCAGCGGCTGGAGTGGCGCCCCGGATACGAATCGAACGTACGACCTGCCCCTTAGGAGGGGGCCGCTCTATCCACTGAGCTACCGGGGCGCGCCACGCGATTTTAACGCCTAGATGAGTCGAATTCTTCTAACAGGACTGGTGTTTCTCGTGCTGGCCGCCTCGTCGGCGCGGGGGCAGGACTACGCGCGCGAGAAGCGCTGGGCCGAGGAGGTGGTGCCGAACCTGGTGGTGGGGCAGGCGGTGTGGCTGAAGGAGAAGGGCGGGCGGGAGTTTCTCGGGCTTTACACGGCGGCGACGGGCGCGAAGCGGGCGGTGCTGCTGGTGCACGGGATCGGGGTGCACCCGAATCACGGCATCATCGGCGAGCTGCGGGTGGCGCTGGCGGACATGGGCTACGCGACGCTCTCGATCCAGATGCCGATCGAGGGCGCGGCGGCGAAGGCGGCGGACTATTACCCGAAGCTGTTTCCGGAGGCGATCGAGCGCATCGGGGTCGGCGCGGCGTGGCTGGCCGGGCAGGGGTTCGCGCACCCGGTGCTCCTGTCGCACAGCCTGGGCTCGTGGATGAGCGAGTCGTACTTCGCCGCCACGCCCGATGCGCCGTTCGCGGCCTGGATCTGCCTCGGGCGCGGCGGGCCGTTCGGCGACCTGGCGAACGTGCATGTGCCGCTGCTCGACGTTCACGGCGCGAACGACCTGCCGCTGGTGCTGCGCTGGGCGGTCGAGCGCGAGCACGCGCTGCGGCGGATCGCGGGCTCGGCGCAGATCACGATCGACGGGGCGGATCACTTCTACACCGGGCGCGAGCAGACGCTGGAGAACGCGATCGGCGACTTCATCCGGGGCCTGCCGTGACGCTGACCGAGCTGCGCTACATCGTCGCGGTGGCGCGCGAGCGGCACTTCGGGCGCGCCGCGGAGTCGTGCTTCGTGTCTCAGCCGACGCTGTCGGTGGCGATCAAGAAGCTGGAGGAGGAGCTCGGCGTGGCGCTGTTCGAGCGCGGCCCGGGCGAGGTGTCGGTGACGCCGGTCGGCGAGCGCGTGGTGGAGCAGGCGCAGCGCGTGCTGGAGGACGCGACGCGCATCAAGGAGATCGCCGTCGCCGGGCACGATCCGCTTGCCGAGCCGCTGCGCCTGGGCGCGATCTACACCATCGGCCCCTACCTGCTGCCGAAGCTGGTGCCGGTCATGCGCCGCAGCGCGCCGGCGATGCAGCTGCTGATCCAGGAGAACTTCACCCACCGCCTGGGCGAGATGCTCAAGCAGGGCGAGGTGGACGCGATCCTGATCGCGCTGCCGTTCGCCGAGCCCGGGATCCTGACCCGCGCGCTGTACGACGAGCCGTTCCTGGTCGCGGTGCCGCAGGGCCATCCCTGGGAGAAGAAAAAGAGCGTCACCGCCGCCGAGCTGACCAGCGAGAGCCTGCTGCTCCTGGGCGAGGGGCACTGCCTGCGCGACCAGGTGCTCGATTTCTGCCACGCCGCGGCGCGCGCGCCGCACCGCAGCCACCTCGCCAGGGCGCTCGAAGGCGGCTCGCTCGAGACCATCCGCCAGATGGTCGCGAGCGGGGTGGGGGTCACGGTGCTGCCGTCGACCTCGGTCGGCGCCGGCGGCAAGAGCGGGCTGATCCGCATCCGCCCCTTCGCCAAGCCGGTGCCGCAGCGGCGCGTCGCGCTCGCCTGGCGCAGGAGCTTTCCGCGCCCGCAGGCGATCGAGGTGCTGCGCCAGGCGATCCTCGCCTGCGACCTGCCGCAGGTGACCAAGCTGCCCAACGCCGCCGCGGCATGAGACACGCCGCCTTGCCGCCCTCGCCCTGGGTCGCGCGCTGGGCGCGGCTGATCCCGCGCGGCGAGGCGCTCGACCTGGCCTGCGGCGAGGGGCGCCACGCGCGGCTGCTGGCCTCGCTCGGGCAGCGCGTGACCGCGCTCGACCGCGACCGGGCGGCGCTCGCCGCGCTCGAGGGCGTGGCGGGAGTGGCGACCGTGTGCGCCGATCTGGAGGACGGCGGCCCTTGGCCGCTCGCCGGGCGGCGCTTCGCCGGCATCGTGGTCGCGAACTACCTGCACCGGCCGCTATTCAAGTTTTTGATCCAGGCGCTGGCGCCGGGCGGGGTGCTGATCTACGAAACCTTCATGGCTGGGAACGAGCGCTACGGAAAGCCGTCTAATCCTGAATTCCTGCTCATGCCGGGCGAATTGCTGGCCGCCTTTGCGCGCGAGCTGACGGTCGCGGCGTTCGAGCAGGGACGGGTCGCGCGGCCGAAGACGGCGCTGGTCCAGCGCCTTTGCGCCGTGCGCGCGAGCGCCGGCGAAGTCGCGCTCGAGCCCTGAAGCAGTTAAACTTTCGCGTTATCGAACGCAAAACGGAAAGGCGGACCCCATGATCACCGGAAGCCTGGTGGCGATCGTCACCCCGATGCACGAGGACGGCAGGCTGGACCTGGAGAGCTTCAGGAAGCTGATCGACTGGCACGTGGCCGAGGGCAGCGACGGCATCGTCGTGGTCGGCACCACCGGCGAGTCGCCGACGGTCGACTTCGACGAACACAAGCAGCTGATCCGGGTCGCGGTCGAGCACGCCAAGGGCCGCATCCCGATCGTCGCCGGCACCGGCGGCAACTCGACCGCCGAGGCGATCGAGCTCACCGAGTCGGCCAAGCACGCCGGCGCCACCGCCTGCCTGTCGGTGGTGCCGTACTACAACAAGCCGACCCAGGAGGGGATGTACCGCCATTTCCGCACGGTCGCGGAGAAGGTCGGCCTGCCGATGATCCTGTACAACGTTCCGGGCCGCACCGTGGCCGACCTGCACAACGACACCGTGCTGCGCCTGGCGCAGGCGCCGAGCATCATCGGCATCAAGGACGCGACCGCGAACATCGAGCGCGGCACCGACCTGGTGAAGCGCGCGCCGCGCGACTTCGCGATCTACAGCGGCGAGGACTCGACCGCGCTCGCGCTGATCCTGATGGGCGGGCACGGCGTGATCTCGGTCACCGCGAACGTCGCCCCGAAGCTGATGCACCAGCTGTGCGCCGCGGCGCTGGTGGGCGACGTCAAGCGCGCGCGAGAGATCAACCTGAGGCTGCTGCCCCTGCACCAGCGCCTGTTCCTCGAGGCCAACCCGATCCCGGTCAAATGGGCGCTGGCCGAGATGGGCATGATGGAGGCCGGCCTGCGCCTGCCGATGACGCCGCTGTCGGACCGGTTCCATCAGCCCGTGCGCGAGGCGCTGCACGAGGCGGGCGTGTCGCTGCCCGGCCTGCGGGTGGTCGAGGGGCGCGCCTGATGCGGTCACGCTTTGCGGCGGCGGCCGCGCTCGCGGCCGCCGCGCTGCTTGCTGCCTGCAGCACCGCCGAATCCCTGCTGCAGGGCAAGCCGGTCGACTACCAGTCCGCCGCCACGCTGCCCTCGCTCGAGATCCCGCCCGATCTGACGGCGCCGGGCAACGACAACCGCTACGCGCTGCCCGCCGGCGGCCAGACCACGCTCTCGAGCTACGAGTCCAGCCGCGCGAAGGAAAGCGGGGCCGAAAGCGCGACGGTGCTGCCCAAATATCCCGAGATGCACATCGCGCGCGACGGCAGCGAGCGCTGGCTGGTGGTGGCGAACGAGACGCCCGCGCAGCTGTGGCCGGTATTGAGGGATTTCTGGCAGTCGAACGGCTTCCTGCTCAAGCTGGAGCAGCCGCAGCTCGGCATCATGGAGACCGACTGGGCCGAGGACCGCGCCAAGCTGCCGAGCGAAATGGGGGGCTTGAGCCTGCAAAGGATAATTGGCCCGCTGTACTCCACCGGCACGCGCGACCGGTTCCGCACCCGGCTCGAGCACACGCCGGACGGCAAGGGGACCGAGGTTTACATCAGCCACCAGGGCCTGGAGGAGGTGTACACGGACCGGGAACAGGTCAATCTCGCCTGGCAGCCGCGCCCGCCGGACCCGGGGCTGGAAGCCGTGTTCCTGCGCCGCCTGATGGTGCGCCTGGGCGCCAAGCAGGAACTCGCCAAGCAGCAGGTCGCGGCCGCCGAGGCAAATCCGCTGGCCGAGGTAAGCCAGGGCTCCGGCGGGGCGCAGACGCTCACCGTGCACGAGCCCTTCGACCGCGCCTGGCGGCGCGTAGGACTCGCGCTCGACCGCATCGGCTTCACGGTCGAGGACCGCAACCGCGACAAGGGCGTGTACTACGTGCGCTACGCCGACCCCGAGGCCCCGGAGGGCAGCGAGAAGAAGGGCTTCTTCGCCTCGCTCGCGTTCTGGCGCAGCAACGACAAGAAGGTGGTCGCCGAGCAGTACCGCGTGGTGGTCAAGGAGGCGAAGGACGACAGCGTGGTCGAGGTGCAGGACAAGACCGGCGCCAACGTCAACTCGGAGACTTCGCGCCGGATCATCTCGCTCCTCGAGCAGCAGCTCAAATAGCCGCGCGGCGCGCATGCGCTTCGCCTCGCTCGCCAGCGGCAGCCGCGGCAACTGCCTGGTGGCGGAAGCGGGCGGCACGCGGCTGCTGCTCGACTGCGGCCTGTCGCCGCGCGAGACCGAGCGTCGCCTGGCGCGGCTGGGGATCGATCCCGCCGGGCTGAGCGCGGTTCTGGTCACCCACGAGCACGAAGACCATGTCGGCGGCGCGTTCGCGTTCGCCGCGGCGCACTCGCTCGCGCTCTATCTCACGCGCGGCACGTTGCGCGCGGCGGCCGACGCAGGCAAGGCGGTGCAGGGCGTGCGCACCGAGCTGGTCGACGGGCGCAGCGCGTTCGCCGTCGGCGCGCTCGAGGTGCGCCCCTACACGGTGCCGCACGATGCGCGCGAGCCGGTGCAGTACGTGCTCTCGGACGGCGCGTGGAGCCTGGGCGTGCTGACCGACATCGGCGCGCCCACGCCGCACGTGATCGAGATGCTCTCGGGCTGCGACGCGCTGGTGCTCGAGTGCAACCACGACCGCGCCATGCTGTGGGACGGCGGCTATCCGCACTGGCTCAAGCAGCGCATCGGCGGCCCGCTGGGCCATCTCGACAACGACCAGGCGGCCGGGCTGCTGGGCGCGCTCGAGCGCTCGCGCCTGCAGCACGTGATCGGCGCGCACCTGTCGCAGCAGAACAACCGCCCGGCGCTGGCGCGCGCGGCGCTCGCTCGCGCGCTCGGTTGCAGCGAGGACTGGATCGGACTCGCGACCCAGGACGAGGGCTTCGGCTGGCGCGAGCTGCGCTGAGCGGCGGACTAGAGGCCGAGCGTGGTCGGCGCGACCGCGGGGAAGGACGCCGACCAGATCTCGCCGAAGCGCCCGCGCATCGCGAGCGCCTCGTTCTCGTCGTTCAAGCCCAGCGCGCCGCGGAACAGGCGCGCCACCGGGCGGCGCAGGTAGTGCATCGAGTCGAGCACCAGGAACGAGTCCTGCAGCTCGCGTATCTCCTGGTGGGTCTGGTTGATCTGGATCGCATGCGAGTAGCGCGCAAGCAGCGCCATCATGCGCGGGCATTGGCGCGTGACGTGGCCGGTGTCGTGCACCACCGCGTACAGGCGGCGCGTGCGGCTCGCCTGCAGGAAGCGCTCGATGCGCGCGATGCGCCCGGGCGCGTTCAGGCGCAATGCCGCGAGGTCGGGATCGAAGATCCTGAGCTCGCGTCCGGCCTGCTCGAGGATGGAGTCGAGTGCCGCCTGGAACGCAGCCTCGGTGTCGAACAGCTCATAATGCGGCGGCGCGGCGGCGCTCATGCGGCGCGCTCCAGGTGCAGCACGCCGTCGTGGTACCACTCGCGCGCGAGCTCGGCCAGCCCGCCGCGCGCCAGCGCGCGCCCGGCGATGCGGCGCGCATCGGCCAGCCGCGCGAGCGGCGCGCGCTGCGCGGGGCGCGGCGCGAGCGCGTCGCCGTTGAGGTAGAAGCGCCGCCCCAGGTACAGCAGCTGCGTCCTGCGGTCGAGCACCGCGTCGGCGCGCGCCAGGCGTCGCGCGAACGCGCCCGGCGCGAGCCGGCGCCGGCGCGGCTCGAAGCTGACCTGCGGCTTGGGCGCGCTCAGGTACTCGCCCAGGAAATCGGCCACGTCGGCGCGCGACCAGCGCAGGCGCGCGAGCGTCGCGGCGGCATGCTGCAGCAGCGGCTCAGGGATGCGCGCGCCGTGCGCCGCGGGGCGCAGGCCCGGGTCGCGGTAGGCACGCTCGGGCAGGCCGCGCAGCTGCAGCCAGTCGAGAAAGGCGGCGCCGAGCTCGGCGCCGCTCGGGGCGCGAAAGCCGATCGAATAGGTGAAACAGGCCTCGAGCGCGACCCCGTCGTGGCCCCAGCCCGGGGGCAGGTAGAGCAGGTCGCCCGGCTCGGCCAGGATCTCCTCCTCGGCGGCGAAGTCCGCGATCAGGCGCAACGGCGCGCCCGCGACCAGGCTCCAGTCGTGCGGCGGCGCCAGGCGCCAGACGCGCCGCCCGGGGCCCTGCAGCAGGAACACGTCGTAGGAGTCGGCGTGCGGGCCGACCCCGCCGCCGGGCGCGGCGTAGCTGACCATCACGTCGTCCAGGCGCGCCTGCGGCAGGAAGTCGAAGCGGCGCAGCAGCCGGTCGGCGCCCGCGTGGTGCAGGTTGACGCCGCTCACCAGCAGCGTCCAGTCGATCGGCCCGGCGCGGGCGAGGAGCGCGGGCGCGATCGGACCCTGCGTCAGCTTCCAGCGCCCGCGCCGGCGCTCGACCAGGCGCGACTCGACGTCGTCGCGCGCGGCGAGCGCGGCGAGCGCACGCTTGCCGCCCACGCCGCGCAGACCGGGCAGCGCGCCGCGCACCAGGAGCGGGCGCTTCTGCCAGTGGCGCAGCATGAAGGCGCGCGGCGAAAGGCCGCCGAGCAGGCGATCGCGCATTTCGCGATTATATGCAAGCCGCCGCTTGCCAACCGGCAAACGCCATGGGCTAGAATCGGCGCGACATGCTGCAACCCGGAAAGCTCGCGCCAGCGTTCTCCCTGCCGGACGCCGACATGCAGACCGTGAGTCTGGCGGCGTACCGCGGCAGGAAGAACGTCGTGCTGTATTTCTATCCGCGCGACGGCACGCCGGGCTGCACCCTGCAGGCGGTGGAGTTCTCCGACCACGAGGACCAGTTCGGCAAGCACGACTGCGTCATCCTCGGCGTGTCGCGCGACGACTGCCTCACGCACGCGAGCTTTCGCGACAAGAACGGCGTCTCGATCTCGCTGCTGTCGGACCTCGAGGGCGAGGTGTGCCGGCTGTACGGCGTGCTGCAGCACAAGGAGATCGAGGGGCGGCGCCGCGAGTGCCTGGTGCGCTCGACCTTCGTGATCGACAAGAAGGGTGTGCTGCGCCACGTCGCCTACGGCGTCAACCCGCGCGGCCAGGCGGCCGAGGTGTTCGACGTGGTGCGCAAGCTCAAGGCCTGAGCCCTGGACGCGATCGAGCGCAACAAGGTGGTGTCGATGAGCGTCGAGCTGCACGACGCGCAGGGCGCGCTGCTGCACGCGGCCGGCGATGCGCTCGTTTACCTGCACGGCGGCCACGGCGGCCTGCCCGAGGCGCTCGAGCAGGCGCTGGAAGGCAAGACCGAGGGCGAGCTGGTGCGCGTGCACCTCGAGCCCGAGCAGGCCTTCGGCGACTACGACCCCGAGCTGCTGCGGGTCGAGCCGCGCAGCCGCTACGGCGAGGGGATCGAAGTCGGGATGGAGGTCGAGGACGCGTTCGACGGCGGCGCGCCGCAGCTCTACCTGGTCACCGACGTGGCCGACAACAAGGTGGTGCTCGATGCCAACCACCCGCTCGCGGGCATGGCGCTCGAGTTCACCTGCCGCGTGCTGGTGGTGCGCGACGCGAGCCCGGGCGAGATCGAGCGCGGCGCGCCCGACCGCCCGCAGTAGCGCGCCTTACGACAGCCCCACGCCGAGCGCGCTGCCGATGGCGTAGGTGATCGCGCCCGCGGCGGCGCCGATGCCGAGCATGCGCAGCCCTCCCGCGAGCGCGGAGCGCCCGGTGAACAGGCTGATCGCCGCGCCGACCGCGAACAGCGCCGCGGCCGAGAGCGCGACGGATGCGACGAGCACGTGCGGCGTGCGCTCGGCCAGCAGGTAGGGCGCGAGCGGGATCGCGCCGCCGATCGCGAACGAGAGGAAGGACGCGCCCGCCGCGCCCCAGGGCGAGCCGAGCTCGCCCGGGTTCAGCCCGAGCTCCTCGCGCGTGAGCGTGTCGAGCGCGCGCCCGGGGTCCGCGATCAGCTGCGCCGCGTACTGGCGCGCTTCGTCGGCCGCCATGCCGCGCGCCTCGAAGATCAGCGCCAGCTCCTCGGCTTCCTCCTCGGGATAGACCTCGAGCTCGGCCTTCTCGAGCGCGATCTGGTATTCGTACATCTCGCGCTGCGAGCGCATCGAGACGTATTCGCCCGCGGCCATCGAGAACGAGCCCGCGAGCAGCCCGGCGACGCCCGCCAGAAGCACGGTCGAGTTGGCGCTGCCGGCGCCGGCGACGCCGAGGATCAGGCTCGCGTTCGACACCAGCCCGTCGTTGACGCCGAACACCGCCGCGCGCAGGCTGCCGCCGCCGCCGGCGGCGCCGCCCTGGTGCTTCTCGCCCACCTCGTCGTGCTCCGAGGGCAGCGCGCGCGGGCTGCGCGGCGCGCCGGGCGGCCCGCCGTCGCGGTAGACCGACATGCCGCGCACCTTCATTGCGGTCAGCGCATGCGTCAGGCGGCGCGCGCCGAGCAGCCGCACCAGAGCCGCGACCAGGCGCGCGCGCGGCGCGGGCCGGAACGGCGCTGCGGCGGCGCCTTGGGCCGCGAGCGCGGCGCGCCAGTGCTCGGCCTGCGACTCGGCGTCGCGCGCGAGCTCCTCGAACAGGCGCCGGCGGCGCGGCTCGGACTCGCTCGCGGCGATCACGCGGTAGAGGTAGGCGGCGGTGAGCTCGCCGTCGAGCGACTCGGCGGCGGAAGACGACGTTTCCATCGGGTCTCTGGTGGCGGCTTGCTGCGCCGACTATCATAACGCGTGCCAAGAAGGGAAACGCAGTGAGCGAGAATCCGATCGGCAGGCGCAGGCTCGGGCTGTCGTACATCGCGCGCCAGGGCCTGCGCATCGCGCTCATCTACCTCGCCGTGTCGGTGGTATGGATCGCGGCCTCCGATCACCTGCTCGCGCTGTGGTTTCCCGGCGCGACGCCGGCGCAGGTCGCGCGCCTGCAGACCGTCAAGGGCTGGGGCTTCGTGCTGGTCACCGCCGCGCTGCTGTACCTGCTCATCTGGCGCAGCCTGGGCAGGCTGGCGCACGCGCAGGAGAGCGCGCGCAGCGCCGAGGCGCAGCTCACCTACGCCGCGACCCACGACGTGGTGACCGATCTTCCGAACCGCGCCTACCTGCAGGCGCGCCTCGAGCAGGATCTCGCCGGCGCGCGCGCGGGCGCGCGGCAGCTGGCCGTGATCCTGCTCGACATCCGGCGCTTCACCAGCATCAACGAGAGCTACGGCTACGACGCCGGCAACGAGCTGCTGGCCGAGGTCGGCCGCGCGCTGCAGCGCGCGGTGCGCGCGAGCGACACGGTCGCGCGCCTGGAAGGGGACGAATTCGCGCTGCTGCTGGCCGACATGCGTCCGGGCAGCGACGTGGCGGCGATCGTCGGCAAAGTCGTCGCCTCGGTCGGGCGCGCCTACCGCGTGCGCGGGCACGACGTCTTCCCGATGTTCGCCTGCGGCGTCGCGCTCTACCCGGAGCACGGCGCCGACGCCGAGTCGGTCCTGCGCGCCGCGGGCGCCGCGCTGTACGAAGCGCGCAGGGGACCGCCGGGAGGCACGGTCGCGATCTATACCGCCACGCTCGGCTCGGCGACCCGCGAGCGCATGGAGCTCGAACGCGACCTGCGCCGCGCGCTGGACGAGGCGGAGCTGTTGCTGTGCTACCAGCCGCAGTACGACGTCGCGACCCGGCGCATCGTCGGCTTCGAGGCGCTGCTGCGCTGGAACCGCGCGGGCGGCGGCATCGTGTCCCCCGGCAGCTTCATCCCGCTCGCGGAGGAGACCGGGCTCATCGTGCCGATCGGCCGCTGGGCGCTGAACGAGGCCTGCCGCCAGGCCCAGGCCTGGCGCCAGCTCGGGCACGAGGCGCTCACGGTCGCGGTGAACCTGTCGGTGCGCCAGTTCCGCGAGCCCGACCTGCTGGCGGACGTGGAGCGCGCGCTCGAGCGCTCCGGGCTGCCGCCCGAGCGGCTCGAGCTCGAGATCACCGAGGGGCTGCTGCTCACGGCCGCGCACGAGGCGGAGGAGATCATCGCCGCGCTGCGCGCGCGCGGCGTGCGCATGGTGCTGGACGACTTCGGCACCGGCTATTCGAGCCTCGGCTACCTGAGGCGCTTCCGCCTCGACCGGATCAAGATCGACCAGTCCTTCGTGCGCGAGATCACGCACAATCCGGACGACGAGGCAATCTCGACCACCATCATCGCGCTCGGCCACGCGCTCAACATGCGGGTCGTGGCCGAGGGGGTGGAGACGCTGGAGCAGGCGCGCAAGCTCGCTTCCCTCGGCTGCGACCACCTGCAGGGTTTTCTGCTCGGGCGCCCGGCGCCGGCCGACGCGCTGGCGCCGATCCTGGGGCGGGCGGCCGGGCCGGACTGGTCCTAGGGCCGGCGCCCGCCTTGCGCGACAATGACCGCCTGCGCGCGACCGCGCGCGGCGCGAACCACAACGAGGAACCCGAATGAGACTCCGATTTCTGCCCGCCGTCCTGCTCGCCGCGGCCTCGCTCGCGCGCGCCGAGCTGCCCACCGTCCAGCCGGGCGAGTGGGTGCTCAAGAGCAAGCTCAACGGCCAGCCGCACGAGAGCAGGCTGTGCGGCAACCCGCTCGAGCGGGTCGCGGCCGCGATCGCCGCCGCGCGCGCGAGCGAAAAGCTCGGCTGCAGCGTGCGCGTCGACAGCCACGTGCCGCGCACCACCAACGTGATCGTCGACTGCCCCGCCGACCGCGCGAGCGAAGACGGCGCGCAGCGCGTGCGCAAGGGCCTCACCGAGCTGAGCGTCAACGCCGCCTCGATGCAGTCGGTCTGGATCGACCTCAGGCGCGCCGGCCACCACGAGACGGTCGACGCCGAGCGGGTGGGGGATTGCAAGCCCTAGCGTCGCTGCGCGCGGACGACGAGCGCGACGCGGGTCAACTTCTCGCCCGACGCCATCAAGTCGATTGTCGTTTTCACAGGCGAAGCGAAGTTCATGACAGAGATTCCTCAGGGGGTGTTTAGTATCTCCGGGCTCATTGACTATCTGCGCGAACAGACTGTCGAAGTCATGTCTCTCAATCGAGTGCAGTTCTGCGTCGGCCGGCTTGAAACTTCACGCCTTGCCATCAGTGGCAAGACGGACGTTGAACACGTTCAGAGCCTCGATCGGAGACACGGCCGTGCGGCCTAACCCCGCGCTTAAGCGGGACTCCGCAAAAGCTTTGCTTTTGCTTCGCCCCTAAGCTCCACGTCGGGCTTCACGCATACCGATTTAGCTCATGCGCGCGGCATCCTGAATGTCTCCGACCTCGAGGATCGGCCTCGGATAGCCGCGTCTGGCCACCGAAAGCATCGCCAGGCCGACCTCTTCGGAGGTGACCAAGGATCGCGGGCTCATTGCGTGTATGAGCCAGAAGACGGGTTTCGCCAAGAGGTAGGCGCTGCGAATTAGCGCGGTCTTCGAGCGCACGGCGTGCATTGGGCGGATGACGCCTGGCCGGAACATGTAGGCGGCCTTGAACCCCAGCTTCATCAAGTCGTTCTCGGTCTTGCCCTTCACCCTCGCCCACATCCGCTTGCCGCGCTCGCTGCTGTCGGTCCCGGCGCCCGTGACATACACAAATGTCATCGCCGGGTTGGCCTGGACCAGCAACTGGGCTACGCTCATCGTCAGGTCGTACGTGATCCTCGTGTAGTCGAGCTCGCTCATGCCAACGGATGACACGCCGAGACAGAAGAAGCACGCGTCGAACGGAGAAAGCTGCGCGGCGACGGCACGCAAATCCGTGAGGTCTGGGGTCACGACGTTCGTGAGGCGCGGGTGATTGATGTCTGTCCGGGTGCGCCCCACCGCCACCACGCGCCCTACATCGCGCGCGTTCAGGCACTCGCGGAGCACGCTCTGGCCGACCATACCGGTTGCACCGAAGATCAAGATGTCCATGAACATCCCTCCTAAAGCCGTACTGGATTCCGTCGCCTCGTGGATCGGCTGCGGTGTGAAGCCCAACCCCTCGTTCGAGGCGGGGCCCGCCAGCTTGGCACCAGACCCGCGCAGCGCCAAGGTCTATCATGCGCTTCGCGGGCCCGGCGCCTATGTGCCGGTCCCGCATCACGTCAAACGTCAGGCGTCACGATACGGTGCTCGCGGCCATCTGCATACCGAGGTTCCCCGAGGAAGCGGCTTTCTGGCTGCAGGCGCTGCGGGCGAGGCACGACCCAAAGTACGCGCGTCTCGTGCCGCCGCACGTGACGCTCGTGTTTCCCACCGATGCCTTGCCGCCGGCGCGGTTTGTCGCGCACGTGATCTCGAGCGTGCGCGCGGTGAAGAGCGGCCAAGTCGAATTCCTCTGGGCGCGTGAGTTCGCCGACGAAGGCGCACACGAGCATCTCGTCTACCTTCTTCCCGGCATCGGCGCGGATATGTTCCTGCAGCTTCACGCGAAGCTTTACTCGGGACCGTTGGATGCCCGGGCCCGTTGCGCAAGCGCGTACCTTCCGCACATCACGCTTGGCCGGTTTTCGTCGGCGGATGCGGCGGCAGCCGTCGCGGCTGGCATCAACGCGGCAGCGAACCGAATCACGGGCGCGGTCGAGGCGGTCGAGATCGTGCAGGTCGGCGACGAGCTTGTGCGAGCCGTGCACACGGAGCCGCTGCGTGCCGGCTAGCCGGGCAATGCAGCGCACGCGCGCACTCGGAAGGCGGGGTTCGCTGCGACGGGCGGAGCTTGTGATCGGATCTTTCAACTTGAACAGGAGCGTGTCATGACGGTATCCGAAGTCACCGAGGAGCTGTTCGCGGCAAAGAGGAAGAAGGGCCTGAGCTTCGCCAAGCTCGAGAAGGCGCTCGGGCGCGACGAGGTGTGGATCGCGGCGCTGTTCTACCGCCAGGCGCAGGCCTCGCCGGAGGAAGCGAAGAAGCTCGCGTCGGCGCTCGGGCTGGGGCGCGACGTGGCCGATGCGCTTATGCAGTTTCCGTGCAAGGGGCTGGGGCCGGTGGTGCCGACCGACCCGCTGATCTACCGCCTGTACGAGATCATGCAGGTGTACGGCATGCCGCTCAAGGCGGTGATCCACGAGAAGTTCGGCGACGGGATCATGAGCGCGATCGATTTCACGCTCGAGGTGGACAAGGAAGAGGATCCGAAAGGCGACCGGGTCAAGCTCACCATGTCGGGCAAGTTCCTGCCGTACAAGAAGTGGTAGCGCGCGGGCGCGCGGCGCGGCCCGGCGTGCGGCTGACGCACGGCTTGCAGCGCGTTCGCTCGCGCGCCAGCGTCCCGGCGCCGATGATGGTATGTTTGCCACAGGGGAGGCTGAGACGCTTCGTCTTGTCTCGCGCCGCCGGCGGCGTAAATCGATGAAACAACGAGACAAAATGTCCACTGCGAATCGTTCGAAGTCAATTCTCGGCAGGCGCGCAAGGACGGGCGCATGAGCGCGTTCGTCGCTTTGCTGCGCGGGGTGAACGTGGCCGGGAGCAGGCGCGTCGGCATGGAGGCGTTGCGCGCGAGCTTCGAGGCGCTCGGCAACACCGAGGTCGAGAGCTACCTGCAGAGCGGCAACCTGGTGTTTTCTTCCACGCAGGAGGACTCGCACGCGCTGGCCGACGCGCTCGAGGCGCGCCTCGCGGCCGACCTGGGGCAGGAGGTGAACGCGCTGGTGCTGCCGGCCAAGGAGTTCGACGAGATCGTGCGCGCCAATCCGCTCGCGCCGCGCGCGGCGAAGGCGGGCGGCATGTATCACGCGACGTTCCTGTTCCGCCACGTGCCCGAGACGCTGTTCGCCGAGCAGCAGCTGCCGCTGCAGGAGGGGGAGAAGGCGGCGCTGGTGGGGCGCGTGGTGTACCTGTACTGCCCCAACGGCTACGGCAAGAGCGGCCTCACCAACGCCTTCTTCGAGAAGGCGCTCGGCTCCCGGGCGACGACGCGCAACTGGCGCACGGTGCGCGCGCTGCAGGCGCTGTGCGTCAAGCGCGCGGCGCCGGCCGCCGCCTGAGGACTGCGCCGCCCGCCCGATGCTGCAGGTGAGGGCAAGGCTCGGGCCCAGCCCGATCCACGGCTTGGGCGTGTTCGCGGCCGAGCCGATCGCGCGCGGCGCCGAGGTGTGGCGCTTCACACCGGGGTTCGACCTCGAGCTCGACCCGGCGCTGGTGGGGCGCCAGCCCGAGCGCTTGCGCGAGTGGCTGCTGGTCTACGGCTATCTCGATCCGCGCCTGGAACGATTCATCCTGTGCTGCGACGACGCGCGCTTCATCAACCACAGCGCCGCGCCGAACCTGCGCCCGGACTTCGGGCGCGAGCCGCACGGAGTGGACCTCGCGCTGCGCGACATCGCCCCCGGCGAGGAGCTTACGGTCGACTACGCGCTGGTGGACGGAGTGCTGCCGGGCTGAGCCGCGAGCCAGCCGTTCCAGATCCGGCGCGCGGGCTCGAGCAGCTCGCCCGCGCGCAGCCCGACCGGCCCTTCGCCTTGCGCCACCAGCGCGTCGGCGGCGCAGCCGTGCAGGTGGGCGCCCAGCACCAGCGCCGCCTCGCCCGCCAGACCCTGCGCCAGCAGCGCGCCGAGCATGCCCGCCAGCACGTCGCCCATGCCCGCGCTCGCCATGCCCGGGTTGCCCGAGGTGTTGATGAAGAAGTGCCCGTCGCGCGCCACGATCACGCTGCCGTTGCCCTTGAGCAGCGCGTGCGCCTTCAGGTTGGACGAAAGGTTGCGCGCCGCCGCCAGGCGGTTGGCCTGGACTTCAGCGCTGCGCGTCACCAGCAGCCGCGCCGCCTCGCCCGGGTGCGGCGTGACGAGAGTCTCGGCGCGCCGGCGCGCGCAGGCGCGGCGCAGGTCCTCGCTCTCGGCGATCAGGTTGAGCGCGTCGGCGTCGAGCACGCAGGGCAGCTCGCTTGCGATCGCGGCCCCGACCAGGGTCTCGGCGCGCTCGCCCTGTCCCAGCCCCGGGCCGACCACGAAGGCGTCGACGTCCAGCCCGAGCGCCTCGTCCGGGTGGCGCAGCATCAGCTCGGGCGCGACCGGGTCGAGCGCGAGCGCCTCGTGCGCGAGCAGGCCGCAGTAGACGCGCCCGGCACCGAGCGCGAGGGCGGCTCGGCCCGCGAGCAGCGCCGCGCCGACCATGCCGTCGGCGCCGCCCAGGATCGCGACCGATCCGGCCATGCCCTTGTGGAAGTTGCGCGGCCTCGGCGCGAGCGCGGAAGCGAACAGCTCCGGCGCCGCGAGCCAGCCGCCGGGCGCGGCGAGCGCGGGCGCGTCGAGCCCCAGGCCCGCCACGCTCACCTCGCCGCAGTAGTCCGGCCCGTCGAGCGTGAGCAGCCCGGGCTTGAGCGCGATGAAGCTTAGCGTGTGCGTGGCGCGCACCGCCGTGCCCAGCACGCGCCCGGTGTCGGAGTCGATCCCGCTCGGCAGGTCGAGCGCGAGCACCGGGCAGCCCTGCGCGCCGGCGTAGGCCGCGAGCCTGGCGTAGTCGCCTTCGAGCGCGCGCGCGAGGCCGATGCCGAACAGGCCGTCGATCACCAGCGCCCAGCGGCGGCCGGCGGGGACCTCGGCGGGCGCGCCCGCGACGCTGACACGGAAGAACATGCCTTTGAGGCGCTCGGCGGCAATGCGCGCGTCGCCGCCGTTGTTGCCCGGGCCGGCGAGCACCAGCACGTCCTTGCCGCGCCCGCCCGCCAGGCGCGCGGCGAGCTCGGCCGCGGCCTCGCCCGCGCGCTGCATCAGCGGCGGCGATACTTCGCCGGCCGCCTGCTCGATGCGGCGGATCTCCTCGGTGGTGTAGATCGGGCTTGCCGGCATGGCGCGTCTGGTCAGTGCAGCTTGAACATCTTGCCCGGCAGGTAGGTCACGATCTCGGGAAAGATCCAGACCAGCGCCACCGCGAGCACCATCAGGAAGAAGAACGGCAGCGTCGCGCGCGCGATGTAGAACATGTTCTTGCCGGTGAGGCCCTGCAGCACGAACAGGTTGAACCCGACCGGCGGCGTGATCTGCGCCATCTCCACCACCAGCACGATGAAGATCCCGAACCAGAGCAGGTCGATCCCGGCCGCCTTGACCGACGGCAGCACCACCGAGGAGGTGAGCACCACCATCGAGATGCCGTCGATGAAGCAGCCGAGCACGATGAACAGCACGGTCAGCACCGCGATCAGGTGCGCGGCGGTGAAGCCCTGCGCCGCGATCCACTCGGCGATGATGCGCGGCACGCCGGTGAAGCCCATCGCGACCGTGAGGAAGGCGGCGCCGGCGAGGATGAAGGCGATCATGCACGAGGTCTTGGTCGCCCCCATCACGCTGTCGGCGAAGTTCCTCCACGACAGCGAGCCGGTCGCCGCCGCGAGCGCGAGCGAGCCGGCGACGCCGATCACCGCGGCCTCGGTCGGCGTCGCCACGCCGGTGTAGATCGAGCCGATCACGATCGCGATCAGCGCGACCGCCGGCAGCAGGTAGCGCGCGGCGTAGAGCTTCTGCCCGAAGCTGGTGACCGAGTCGCGCGCGGGGGTGCGGCTCGGGTCGATCAGGGCCCAGGCCACGATGTAGCCCGAGAACAGCAGCATCAGCATCACGCCCGGCAGCACGCCGGCGACGAACAGGCGCGCGATCGAGACGTCGGCCGCCACGCCGTACACGATCATGATGATCGAAGGCGGGATCAGCAGCCCTAGTGTGCCCGCGCCGGCGAGCGAGCCGATCGCGATCTTCTCGTCGTAGCCGCGCTTGGCCAGCTCCGGGATGGTGATGCGGCCGATGGTCGCCGCGGTCGCGGCCGAGGAGCCCGAGATCGCGGCGAAGATGCCGCAGCCGAACACGTTGCAGTGCGCCAGCCGCCCGGGCAGCGGCGCCATCCACGGCGCGAGGCCGCGGAACATGTCCTCCGCGACCCGGGTGCGGAACAGGATCTCGCCCATCCAGATGAACAGCGGCAGCGCGGTCAGCGCCCAGCTCGTGCTCGCGCCCCACACCGTGGTCGCCATCAGGCTGCCGGCGGGCGAGCTGGTGAACAGCACCATCGCGATCCAGCCCACGCCCAGCAGCGTGAGCGCGATCCACAGCCCGGAGGCGAGCAGCGCCGCGAGCGCCACCAGCAGCACCGTCGAGACGATCCAGGTCTCCATGGCTCAGCGCTCGAAGCGCGGCGCGGCGGAAGGGCGCTCGGCCGCGGCGCGCTCGTAGGAGGTCTGGCCCCCGCGCAGCAGGGCGAACAGGTCGTCGACGATCGCGAGCGCGAGGATCGCCAGCCCGAGCGCCATCCCGGTCTGCGGGATCCACAGCGGCACCGCGACCAGGCCTTGCGACACGTCGTTTATCTGGTAGGAGGTGATCGTCATGGCGCAGGCGTACCAGGCGAACGTTCCGACCAGGAACGCCGCGCTGGCGAGCGAGACCAGCTCGAGCGCGCGCCGCATGCGGCCGCGCACGTGATGCAGCAGCAGGGTCATGCGGATGTGGTCGTTGCTGCGGAAGGTCCAGGCCAGGCCGAGGAAGGAAGTCGCCGCGAGACTGAAGCCCGCGAAGTCGTCGTACGACGAGGCCGGCAGCCCGATCTCCCGTCCGACGATCTGCACCGCGGTCAGCAGCGCGATCGCGACCAAAAAAAATCCGGCCAGGAGGCCGGATCCCAGGTAGAGCAGGTCGAGCGCGCGGCGCATCGCCTCCGGTCCCGGACGGCTACTTGCCGTGGTAGGCCTTGAGGATCGCCTCGCCCTCCGGGCCGGCCTTCTTGGCCCACTCGTCGGCCATCTGCTTGCCGATCGCGGCGAACTCGGCCTCGAGCTTCTTCGACGGCTTGACCACCTTGATGCCGTGCGAGGCCATGGTCTTGACGTAGTTCTCGTTCTCGGCCTCGCTCGTCTTCCAGCCGCGCGTCTCCGCGGCGGCCGCGGCCTTGCGCAGCGCCTTCTGCTCGGCGGCGGGGAGCTCGTGCAACGCGGCCTTGTTCACCACCACCATGTTCTGCGGCAGGAAGGCCTGGGTGTCGTAGTAGTACGACAGGTAGTCCCAGGCCTGGCTGTCGACCCCGGTCGCGCCCGAGGTGATCATCGCGTCGACCAGGCCGGTCTTGAACGCCTGCGGGATGTCGGGCACCTGGACCGTGGTCGGGGTGGCGCCGATCAGCTCGGCGAAGCGCGAGGTGGTCGGGCTGTAGGTGCGGAACTTGATGCCCTTGAGGTCCGACAGCGATTCGATCGGCTTCTTGGTGTAGATCCCCTGCGGCGGCCAGGGCACCGAGTAGAGCAGCACCAGGCCCTGCGAGTCGAGCTTCTTCTGGATGTAGGGCCGCGCGATGTGCCACAGCCTGCGCTCCTTGGCGTAGCTGTTGGCGAGGAAGGGATTGGAGTCGAACGCGAACAGCGGCGACTCGTTCGCCAGCACCGAGATCAGCAGCTCGCCGATCGGCACCTGGCCGGTCTGCACCGCGCGCTTGATCTCCGGGTGCTTGATCAGCGAGCCGCCCGAGTGCACCTGGATCTCGAGCTTGCCGCCGGTCGCCTTGGCGACGTCGGCGGCGAACTCGCGCACGTTCTTGGTGTGGAAGTTGCCGTCGGGATAGGGCGTGGGCATGTCCCACTTGGTCTGCGCCTGCGCGATGCCGAATGCGGCGGTCGCGGCGAGCGCCGCAGCGAGCTTGAGTTTCATTGGGTGTTCTCCGAAGCGATTTTTTCGATCTGGCGGAAGTGCTGCCACATGATCGGCCAAGGCGAGCAAGGCTGTCAATCCGCTAGCGTCCCGTCCCGGGCGGGACGATCGTCGGGTTGCGGCGCAGGCGGATGTCCTCCAGCCTGTGCGCCAAAGCGTCCTCGATGTCAGGCTGCACGGGCACGATGTAGAACGTGTCGCTCCTGACGGCATCGAATACCAGTCCGGCGATCGTCTCCGGGCGGAAGCCGTTCTTGAGCAGGCCGCGCACCGCCTCGCGCCACATTTGCGTCTGCGGGCTGAGCGGCGCCGCGGCAGGCCCCTTTGGCTTCAGCTCGTCGGGGCGGTTGCGCTCCGATTCGATGATCCTGGTGTCGACCCAGCCGGGGCACAGCACCGAGACCGAGAGCCTGGCATTGCGCGCCTTCAGGTCCTTGTAGAGGATCTCGCTCAGCGCCACCACGCCGTGCTTGGAGACCGTGTACGGCGCGCCGGTCGCGCCCGTCACCAGGCCGGCGGCCGAGGCCGTGTTGACGACGTGACCCGCTTCGCCCTGCGCCAGCATGCGCGGCACGAAATGACGCACGCCGTGCAATACGCCGCGCAAGTTCACCCCGAGCACCCAGTCCCAGTCCTCCAGCGGCAGGTTCCAGACCCCTTCGGCGCCCGCCACCCTGCCGCTCACGCCCGCGTTGTTGCACAGCACGTGCACCTTGCCCCAGGCCTCGAAGGCCGCGTCGGCCAGGCGCTCGAGGTCCTGCTCGCGCATCACGTCGGTGCGCAGCGCGATGACTTCGGCGCCCTGCGCTTCGATCGCCGCGCGCGCCGACTCGAGCGGCGCGGCCTCGATGTCGGCCAGGACGATCTTCATGCCCGCCTGCGCGAAGCGCCTCGCCAGCGCGAGCCCGATGCCGCTCGCCGCGCCCGTCACCACCGCCACCTTGCCCGCAAACTCGTTCATCGTGCGCGAAACTCCATCACGCCGTCGTCGATCCGGCCAAAGCGCAACGTCATGATGTCGCGCGCGTAATTCTGGTGCAGCCTCCAGGGCGGCTTCGAGCCCTGCTTCGGGAACAGGTGCAGCGAGCGCTGGATGTAGCCGGAGGAGAAATCGACCCAGGGCTCGCCGGCGAGCTCGGCGTCGGCGTTGCGCGGCGTGCACTGCAGGTAGCCGTGCTTTTGCATGTGATTGAGCAGCCGGCAAACGTACTCGCAGGTGAGATCGCACTTCAGCGTCCACGACGCGTTGGTGTAGCCGAACGACGAGGCGAGGTTGGGTACCCCGCTGTACATCAGGCCCTTGTAGTTGTAGGTCCTGGCCGGATCGACGCGCTCGCCGTCGACCGTGAGCTCAATGCCGCTCAGCACTTCCAGGTCAAGCCCGGTGGCGGTGACAATCAGGTCGGCCTCCAGCTCGGCGCCCGAGGCGAGCTTGATGCCGTTCTCGGTGAAAGTCTCGATGCGGTCGGTGACCACCGATGCTTTCTTGCTCCGGATCGCCCTGAACAGGTCCGCATCGGGCACCAGGCACAGCCGCTGCTCCCAGGGGTTGTAGCGCGGCGTGAAGTGCCGCTCGACGTCGTACTCGGGCCCCAGATAGGCGCGCACCCCGCCCAGGATCAGCCGCCTGGCGCGCGCCGGGTTACGCCGGCACAGGTTGAAGAAATACTGCTGCAGCAGCACTCGCTTCCAGCGCGTGATGCCGTAGGCGAGCATCGGCGGCAGCCATTTGCGCAGCTTGATCGCTCCTTCGTCTCGCGCCGGGCGCGCCACGACCCAGGTGGGCGAGCGCTGCAGCATGGTCACGTGCGCGGCCTGCTGCGCGAGCTGCGGGACCAGCGTGACCGCGGTGGCGCCGCTGCCGATCACGACCACGCGCTTGCCCGCATAGTCGACGTCGTCGGTCCATTGCTGCGGGTGAACGATGCGGCCGGCGAATCGCTGCGCGCCGGGGAAATCGGGCGTATAGCCCTGCGCGTACTTGTAATAGCCGCCGCAGGCGAACAGGAAGTTGCAGCTGAACTGCACCGGGTCCTTGGCGCTGCCGCGCTCGGCCGCGACGGTCCAGCGCGCGTGCTCGGAGGACCACGAGGCGCGCTTGACGTGGTGGCCGAAGCGGATCCGGCGCTCGATGCCGTGCTCGCGCGCGGTGTCGCGCACGTACCTGAGGATCGACGCTCCGTCGGCGATCGCGTTGGCTTGCTCCCACGGCCGGAACGAATAGCCGAGCGTATACATGTCGGAATCGGAGCGGATGCCGGGGTAGCGGAACAGGTCCCAGGTGCCGCCTATCGCATCGCGCCCCTCGAGAATGGCGTAGGTCCTGCCGCGGCAGCGGGTCTGCAGGTGGTAGCCCGCGCCGATGCCCGACAGCCCCGCGCCGACGATCAGCACGTCGAAATGCTCGATCGTCATTCAGGCCCAGACCACCGCGGCCGCCGACCGGTACCAGCCCTCCACCGCGTGTGCCACCTCGGCCT
>DATIZK010000003.1:0-18225 GCA_035517095.1 Burkholderiales bacterium | reverse complement strand
AGGGAAGGCACCACCAACGTGCTCGCCCTCGACACCCTGCGCGCGATCGCCCCTAGCGGCCTCGCGCCGTGGCGGCGCGAGATCCACGCCGTTCTGGCCGAGGCGCGCGAGCCGCAGCTGCTCGCGCTCTCGGCGCGGCTGGAGGCGGCGGCCGAGGCGGCCGAGGCCTGGCTGGCGGCGAATGCCGGGCGCGACGAGGCGGCGCTGGAAGCCGGCGCGCGCCGCTTCGCGCTCACGCTCGGGCGCGTCACCGCCGCGGCGCTGCTCGCGCGCCAGGCGCAGTGGTCGCTCGAGCACCGCAAGGACGCCGCGCCGCGCGCCGCCGCGCTGCGCTTCGGCGCCGCCGGCGTGAACCTGCTGCAGGACTTCGACCCGGAACTGTCCCGGCTACTGTCCGCCTGAGCTGCGCCGCATCAGCATTCCCACGCCGATCGCGAGCGGGATCAGCGGCCACAGCTTCCACAGCTGGCGCAGGATCTCCCTGTCGACCAGGTTGAAATTGGCGAGCAGGCCGACCACGCCCACCAGGATCAGCACCATTGCGCCGACGCGTCCGCCCCGTCTGAATCTGCTCATGATGACTCCCCTTTCGACTCGATCAGCTTGACCAGCGCCCAGAGCGTGCGGTTGGCCGGAACCGGAATCCCGAGCGCGTCGCCGCGGCGCACGACGCAGCCGTTGAGATGGTCGATCTCGGTCGGGCGGCCGCGCTGCAGGTCCTGCGCGGTGGAAGAATACTGGGTCGGCATCCACTCGGCGATGCGATACACGTTGTCGACCAGCTCGGGCGCGGTGCGCACGCCGCTCGCAGCCGCGACTGCGAGCGTCTCGGCGACGACGTCGCGCATCACTTCGCGCACCCCGGTGCCGCGGATCATCGCGCCGTAGGGCCGCTGCGAAATCGCAGACAGCGCGTTGTAGGCGCAGTTGACCACCAGCTTGGCCCACAGCTCGCCCGCGACGTTGTCCGAGATCGTCACCTGCACGCCGGCTTCGGCGAACCAGCGCTGCACGCTCGCGAGCGCCTCGGCGAGCGCGGCCGAAGGCCTGCCGTCGGCCGCGCCGATCACCAGCTCGCCGCGCCCGTGATGCTTCAGGTGCCCCGGGCCCGCCATTTCGGTCGCGACGTACACCACCGCCGGGATCACCGGCCGCGACACCCGGGCCTGGATGCGCTCGGTGTTGTCGACCCCGTTCTGCAGGTTGAGCACCAGGGCGCCGGAATCGAGGTGCGGCGCGATCTGCGCCGCGCCCTGCTCGGTGTCGGTCGATTTGACGCAGAACAGCACCAGGCGCGCGCCGCGCACCGCCTCGGGCGAGGTGCTCGCGTCTACCCGCACGTGCTCGTCGAACTGCAGGCCCTCGAAACGCAGCCCCGACTTCAGGATCGCATCGACGTGCGCCGCCCGCCCGATCAGCACCACCTCGTGCCCGGCGCGCGCCAGCATGCCGCCGTAGAAGCAGCCGACCGCGCCGGCGCCGAACACCGCCACCCGCACCGGGTCGCGCGCCATGCGCCGCCGCGCCCGCTAGCCGCCGCGGCGGCGGCGCGACTTCTTGAACGCCCCCCTGCCCGGCCTGCCGCCGCCCTGCGCTTGCTGCGGCCCGCGCCCCGGATCGTGACGGCGCCCGCCGTCGCCCTGCGCCCCCGCCGCGCGGTTGCCCGGCGCGAGCGAAATTTCCAGCTCGATGATCTCGTCCCAGACCGCGTCGCTGCGGTCGCGCTCGGGGATCGCGAGCAGCTCGCGCAGGCGCGGCCTGGCCCGCTGCTCGGCCTTGTGCGCCTCCTCGGGGTTCTCGGGGGCGGGTTGCCCGGTCTCGGGCTGCTCGGTTTGCTCTGTGCTCATGGCGCTATTATCGCGCGATTCATGCCCGACGCGGGGCGCGTGTCGCCACGACCACGCCGACCAGGATGGTAGCGATCCCGGCCGCATGGAAGGCGTGGAAGGACTCGCCGAGGAAAATCATCGCCAGCAGGGTGCCGAAAGCGGGCAGCAGGTGCAGGGTAAAGCCCGCGGTGTTCGCCCCGACGACCGCGACGCCGCGATTCCAGCAGATGAAGGCCCCCACCGAGGCGGCAAGCGAGGTGTAGAGCACCGCGGCGGCCGCAGCGCCGCCGGGCCAACTCGGCGCTGCGCGAAGCACGGCGAACGCGGCGCAGGGCGCCAGCAGCAGCACCCCGATGACCGAGATCACGAACAGGAACACCACCCCGCCGACCTCCGGCGGCCGGCGCTTGAGCAGCACCGAATAGACCCCCCACACGGGCATCGCGAGCAGGATCCACGCATCGCCCGCGTGCAGGTCGAGACGCAACAGGCTCGCCGCCTCGCCGCGCGACAGGATGACGAGAATGCCGGCGAGCGAAATCAGCATCCCGGCCACCTGGCGCGAGCTGCCGCGCTCGCGCTCGATCGCCCAAGAGCACAGGAGCATGAACAGCGGCGCGGACGAGTTGAGCAGCACCGCGTTGACCGCGGTCGTCGTCCTGAGCCCGAGGTAGACAAGGCTCTGGAACAGCGCCACGCCGGTGAGGGCGAGCAGCGCGAGCACCCCCGCGCTGCGCCGGATCGCCGCGCGCGATTCGAGCGCACCGCGCCAAGCGAACGGCGCGAGCACGATCGCCGCCCCGCTCCAGCGCAGGAAATTGAGCGTGACCGGGTCGAAGGCATGGCGCAGCAGCCGCCCCACGACCCAGTTGCCGGCCCAGAACAGGCTGGCGAGCGCGAGCAGCAGGAGCGCAGAGGCGCGCGAGGACGCGGAATTCATCGAGACGCGAGCGTGCCATAATCGGCCGCACCATGCAGCGTACCCCGATCGTTCCGGTCGCAATCTCTCTCGTCCTGTGGTTCCTGCGCCTCTGAGCCGGCGCGAATCGGAGTAAGCTTCGGCCGCCAGGTCGATCGGAAGGGGACGTCATGCGCAAGTTCACGCGGCTGCTGACGGCCGGCATCGCGATCGCGGCCGCGGTGGCGACGCGAGCGGGAGCTGACGAGCAGGGGCCGTCGCAGGAGGCTTTCGCGCCCAAGAGCGGCAAGGGACCGGTTGCGGTCGTGATCTCCGGCCAGAGCGGGCCGACGCACTACCGCGATTACGCGGCCGCGGTCGCCGCGCTCGGCTACTACACCGTGCTGATCGACGGCCGCGACATCCTCACTCGCGAGCAGGACGGCGCTGCCAACCTGCGCGCGGTCATCGCCAGGGCGCGGCAGGCCCCGGCCGCGTTGCCGGGGAAGGCTGCCGTGATCGGGTTCTCGCAGGGCGGCGGCGGCGTGCTGGCGCACGCGGTGGCCATGCCGGAGCTGGTGTCGATGGCGGTTGCCTACTACCCCGCGCTTAGCTGGTCGCACAACATCGAGGGCCTGGCACGCCGCATCAAGCTGCCGCTGCTGGTGCTGGCGGGCGAGCGCGACGACTACCGCCGCTGCTGCCTGGTCGAGTACATGCGCACGCTCGAAACGGCGGCCAAGGCGCAGGGCGCGCCGCTCGCGCTGGTGGTCTACCCGCAGGCGGGCCACGGCTTTACGCTCCCCGGACGCCGGTACCGCCCCGACGACACGGCCGACGCCTGGCGCCGCACGTCCGAGATGCTCGCGCGCTACCAACCGCGGGCGCAATGAAGGTCTCCATCCTCGACGACTACCACGACACGGTCCGCACGCTGGCGTGCTTTGCCAAGCTCGCCGGGCACGAGGTCGAGATCTGGAACGACCACGTGCAGGACGTCGACGCGCTCGCGCGACGGCTGCGCGACACCGAGGCGCTGGTGCTGATCCGCGAGCGCACCGAGATCCGGGCGCCGCTGATCGAGCGGCTGGACAGGCTGCGGCTGATCAGCCAGCGCAGCGTCACCCCGCACATCGATCTCGAGGCCTGCACCCGGCGCGGCATCGTCGTCTCCTCCAGCCAGCACCCGGGCACGCCCTCTTACGCCGCGGCCGAGCTGACCTGGGGCCTGGCGCTGGCGGCGCTGCGCCAGATCCCGCAGCAGATGGCGGCGCTCAAGGCGGGCAAGTGGCAGATCGGGGTAGGCTCGGGCCTGCGCGGCACGACGCTCGGGATCTACGGCTACGGCCGCATCGGGCGCACGGTCGCGGGCTACGGCAAGGCGTTCGGCATGAAGGTCCTGGTGTGGGCGCGCCCGGAATCGCTTGACCGCGCGCGCGCCGATGGCTGGGCCGCGGCGCCGGACAAGCCGACCTTCTTTTCCCGCTGCGACGTGCTGTCGCTGCACCTGCGGCTGGTCGATGCGACGCGCGGCGTCGTCAGCGCGGCCGACCTGGCGCGCATGAAGCCGAGCGCGCTGCTGGTCAACACCAGCCGCGCGGGACTGATCGAACCGGGGGCACTGGTCGCCGCGCTGAAGGCCGGCCGTCCGGGGATGGCGGCGCTGGACGTGTACGAGAAGGAGCCGGTGACCGACCCGACCCACCCGCTGTTCGCGCTCGACAACGTGGTCTGCACGCCGCATATCGGCTACGTCACGCGCGACGAATACGAGATCCAGTTCAGCGACATCTTCGACCAGATTCTCGCCTACGCCGCGGGCAAGCCGCTCAACGTGATGAACCCGGGCGCGCTGCAGCGCTAGAGAAAGAGCGTCTCGCCGATCGCGGGAACCGAAAGCCGCTCCTGCGGCAGGCTCGCGCGCTGCCAGGCTTGGGCCAGCAACCGCGGCGGCTCGGCCAGATCCTCGTCGGTCAGCTTGAAGGTGCCCCAGTGCATGGCCACGAAGCGCCGTGCCCCGAGCGCGGCGAAGGCGCGCACCGCGTCGAACGGGTCCATGTGCTGGGGCTGCATGAACCAGCGCGGCGCGTAGGCGCCGATCGGCAGCATGGCGGCGTCGATCGCGCCGCACTTCTCGCCGATGAGCGCGAAGCCGTCGAACCAGGCCGTGTCGCCCGAGTGGTACACGCGCAGCCCGCCGCGCTCGATCACGTAGCCGCCCCACCAGGACTCGTTGGTGTCGAGCAGCCCGCGCCGGCTCCAGTGCTCGGCCGGAACGAAGGTCAGGTCCAGGCCCGCGATGCGCTCGCGCTGCCACCAGCCCATCTCGACCACCCGGCGCAGCCCGGCGCGCTCGAACCAGCGTCCCAGGCCCTGCGGCACGACGTAGACCGGGTCCGGGCCGAGCCGCGCGAGCGTCGGCGCGTCCATGTGGTCGCGGTGGTTGTGGGTGACCAGCACCAGGTCGATCCTGGGCAGCGCCTGCCAGGCCAGGCCCGGGGCGACGTTGCGCAGGATCAGGCCGCCGACCAGCGTCGGCGACATGACCGGGTCGATCAGGGCGCTCGCGCCCCCGAGCTGGACCAGGAAGCTGGCGTGCCCGACCCAGGTCAGCGCGTCGGCCGCCGCCTTGCGCAGCGCCCGGCCGTCGTTCGCCAGCACTGGCACCGGCACCCCGGTCATGCGTGCCGGCGGGCGCTTCTCGCCGTGCCAGCCGGCCTTCCACTTCAGAACCCGGATCAGGCTGCCGCCGACCCTATGGCCGTCGAGATTCGAATATCGCATCGCGTGCCGTTTGCCGTATTTTGGTACAGTGCCCCAAAGAAGGGTCGCGGTCGCCTTAGCCCATGAACAAATTCAGGGTCATCCAGTTCAACATGCAGTTCGGGCGGATCTGGCGCGAAACCGATCCGGACCACGCGCCGATCGAGCTCGAGCGGACCATCGCCGAAATCCGCAAGCGCGACGCGGACATCGTGCTGCTGCAGGAGGTCGAGCAGGCCCAGCCGGGCGGCGCCCAGTCCGATCCGCCGCCGAACTATACCCGGCTGCGCGCGGAGTTCCCGCACTACGACGGATATTTCCAGTACCCGAAGGCCGATCCGCGCGAGCTGCCGTTCGGGGTCGGGCTGGCGATCCTGTCCAAGACGCCCCTGCGCGAGCGCCGCCACTGGGACCTGCCCTCGCCGCCGATCGAGTTCGAGTTCCAGGGCAAGACCCTTACCCCGACCGACCGCCTCCTGATCGGGGCCGCGACCACCATCGGCGGCCACAGCTTGTTCGTGTTCAACACCCACCTGCTCGCCTTCTTCATGCTCAACTCCAGCAGCGAGATGCACGAGGCCCAGCGCAGGCTGGTGGTGGAGCAAATCGTCAAGGCGCAGGGCGCGGCGCTGATCGGGGGCGACTTCAACGTGCGCAAGCACGAGTCGCTGGTGCAGCAGTTCTCGCGCGCCGGCTTCCGCCCGGTGCAGACGCAGGAGTACACCTGGCGCCGGCGTCCCTACGTGCTCGACCACGTGTTCTACAACGCCGGGCTGCGCCCGGTCGGCCACGCGGTGCACCCGACGCCCGCCTCCGACCATCACGTGCTGGTGGCGGAATTCGACTTCGCCTCGACGCGCTAGGCCAGCTCCACGACGAAGCTGCTGCCGCCGCCCTCGCGCGGCAGGCAGTGCGCGTCGCCGCCGTGGCGGCGCGCGATCTGGCGCACCAGGGCGAGCCCCAGGCCGGCGCCGGCGCGCTCCTTGCCGCCCGCGCGGCGGAAGAACGGCTCGAACACCCGCTCGCGGTCCTCCTGCGGCACGCCCGGCCCGCGGTCGCAGACCGAGATCTCGGCTCCGCGCGCGCCGCGCCGGACGCGCACCTCGACCGGCGGGGCGCCGTGGCGCGCGGCGTTCTCGAGCAGGTTGCGGATCAGACGCCGCAGCAGGCGCGGGTCGCCGTGCAGCGCGACCGGCTCGCCGTGCAGCTCGGCGCCCTCGTAGCGCGCGCACTCTTCGGCCGCGAGCGCAAGCAGGTCGACCTCCTCGTCGGCCTCGCGCGCCTGCACCGCGTCCAGCCGGCTGGCGAGCAGTATCTCGTCGATCAGCGCGTCGAGCTCGGCGATGTCCTGCTCGAGCTGCGCCTTCCTCCTCGGCTCCGCGCCCTCCTTCATCAGCTCGAGCGCCATGCGAATGCGGGTGAGCGGGGTGCGCAGCTCGTGCGAGGCGTTGGCGAGCAGCGCCTTGTGCGCCGCGAGCAGCTGCTCGATGCGCGCCGCGGCGCGGTTGAAGCTCTCCGCCAGGCGCGCGACCTCGTCGCCGCCCTCGACCTTGACGCGCGCCGCGAAATCGCCCGCGCCGAGCGACTCGACGCCCGCCTGCAGGTTCTCCAGCCGCCGGGTCAGGCGCCGCACCACGGGATAGGCACCCACCCCGACCCCGAGCGCGAGGATGGCGAGGGTGTAGAACAGCCCCCAGGCCGGATGGCGCCGGGTGAGCGGCATGCCTGCCACCAGCCAGCGGCCGTCGGCCAGCCTCAGGCCCCACGCCGGCGGACCCGCGTGCCGGCGCAGCCAGCCGCTTTCGTGCCGCTCCGCGGCGGGCGGCGGCAGCGGATCCCCGACCCAGGCCTGCGGCGTGCCGTCGGCGCCGAACAAAGTGACGTCGGCGCGCAGGCCGGCCGAGAGGCGCTCGAGCGCGGCCTGCTGCGCGGCGAGCGGCGCCTGCGGCGGCGGCAGCGCGTTCTGCGCCAGCACGGCGGCGATCTCGGTCGCCGGCCGCACGATGCCGGTGTCGGCGAACTGGCGCCACAGCAAGCCCGCGGCGAGCGCGAACACGGCCAGGCTGGCGAGCACCGCCAGGTAGATGCGCAGGTAAAGCCTGCGCATCAGTCCTGCGCCTTGGCGAACACGTAGCCCGCGCCGCGCACCGTCAGGATGCGGCGCGGATGCTTCGGGTCGTCCTCCAGCGCCTGGCGGATGCGCGAGACGTGGACGTCGATCGAGCGGTCGAAGGCCTCGAGCGGCTCGCCCTTCAAGCGGTCCATCAGCGCCTCGCGCGACATCACCCGGCCGGCGTTCTCCGCCAGCGCGAGCAGGAGCGCGAACTGGTAGCCGGTGAGCGCGCGCTCGGCGCCGTCCAGGCGCAGCGCGCGCGCGCCGCGGTCGATCTCGACCCGGCCGAAGCGCAGCACGTCGCCCGTCTCGGGGCCGCTGCGCCGGCGCAGGATCGCGCGCAGGCGCGCGAGCAGCTCGCGCGGCTCGAACGGCTTGGGCAGGTAGTCGTCCGCGCCGAGCTCGAGCCCGACCACGCGATCCATCGCGTCGCCGCGCGCGGTCAGCATCAGCACCGGGGTATCGGCGCGCGCGCGCAGCCGGCGGCAGACCTCCAGCCCGTCGAGATCGGGCAGCGTCAGGTCGAGCACCAGCGCGTCGAAGGGCTCACGCGCGAGACGCTCCAGCCCTTCGTTGCCGCTGCCGGCGGCGGAAACGCGAAAGCCCGCCTGGCCGAGATATTCCGACACCATCTCGGCCAAGCTGGGATCGTCCTCGATCAGCAGGATGCGCGCCGCCACGCGCGCAGTTTACCTATCCCCTGCGGTGCCAGCGATGACCACCGAAGCGGTGCATGCGCTCCGCAAGCAGCTTGCGCTGCAGCGGGGTGAGCACCTCGGCCGCGTCGGCCAGCGCCCCGGTCAGGCGCTTGGAGGCGCGCTCGGCGAGCGCCATCTGCTCGGCGCGCAGCTTCTCGAACGCGGCGCGGTCGACGTGGTCGCGGGTGAACAGGTCCATCGCCTTGAGGCGCGCCTCGCGCATTTCCTTGCGCATCGGCCGCAGATCCTTGGCCGCGCTCTTGACGATCGGTCCGAGCTTCTCCTGCTGCGCCTCGGTGGCGTCGATCTCGACGTAGAGGTGCTTCAGCATTCGGTCCAGCCGCTTGTCGAGCTCGGCCGGGTCCATCGGCCCGCCGCCCCAGCCGCCGGGGCCGCCGCGGCCGCGCGCGAAGGCGCCGAAGCCCAGCCCGCTCAGGCCGGCGAAGGCGCCGACCATCGCGGCGCGCCGGAAAAAGCTCCGGCGCGGTGTGTTTTGTGCAGTTTGACTCATGTCCGCTCCATTAACCGTTGTCCAGACGTCCGAAGTTTGCGCCGCGCGCGTAAGCGCGCCTTCTCCCTAGCGTAAAGTTACGTAAACGCGGCTACGCTAGGTGCGCCATGATGAAGTCCGGTGTTCGAGTGCCGCCGTCCGCGACCGGGCTGCTGACGAAATCGCCCGCCGAGATCATGCGCGTGCTGGTGGCGCTGCGCGACCGCGGCGAGGCGGTGAGCGTGAGCATGGAGGGCGGCAAGCCGCCCTTCCTGTCGCGCCTGCTGTGGATCGACCCGCAGATGCAGTTCATCGTGGTCGGCCGCAGCGGCGACCCGGCGGCCGACGCCGCGCTGCTCGCGCGTCCGCGCTGCGTGTTCGCCTGCGCGCTGGCCGCGTGGCAGGTCGAGTTCGTCGCCGCCGAACCGAGCCTGTTGCGCCACGGCGCGCAAGAAGCGATCCGGCTGCGCTATCCCGAGCTCATGTCCGGCCACCAGCGGAGGAGCGAGAAGCGACTGGCGCCCGCGCGCGACCTGCCGCTGCAATGCCTGGCCGACGCCGGCGGCGTGATGTCGTTCGACGCTCACGTGGTCGACATCAGCCCGGTCGGTATCGCCATGCTGCTCTACCACCCCGGCATCACGCTCGAGCCCGGCACCTTGCTCAAGGGCTGCATCATCGAGCACCCCGCGCTCGGCCAGGTAAGCGTCGACATGGAAGTCAGGTACTCGGAACCGGTGCGGCTCAGGGACGGGCGCCGCGCGCGGCGCGCGGGCTGCCGCTTCGTCGATCCGCCGGCGGCGCTCAAGGCCCTGGTGCGCCGCGTGACCGGCCAGGCGCTCGAGGAAGACGGATAATGCACCCGTCACGCCATCCGGAGGATCGTGCGCCATGCGATTCGTGCTCGCCGCCGCGCTGCTCGGCGCGGCCCTCGCCGGCCCTGCCCTCGCGCAGGACAAGCCGCAGCGCCTGCTGATCCAGATAAGCGACGAAAGCCCGAAGGTGTGGGGGCTCGCGCTGTCCAACGCGCGCAACGTGCGCCACGACCTCGGCCCGGACAAGGTGCAGATCGAGATCGTCGTCTACGGGCCGGCGATCCGCATGCTCGAGGCGGAGTCGGACTGGCGCGACCGGGTCACCGAGGTGCTCGACGAGAGCATCCGCGTGATCGCGTGCGAGAACAGCATGGCCACGCTCGGCCTGAAGCGCGACGACATGCTGGGAGGGGTCGATTTCGTCAAGACCGGCCTCGCCCACATCATGAAGCGCGAGCTCGAGGGTTGGGCCTACGTACGGCCCTGAGCGATGAAAACCGCCGTCGTCGCCGGAGCGCTCGGCGTGATCGGGCGTTACATCGTCGAGCGCCTGGCCGCCCTGCCCGACTGGCAGGTGGTCGGCCTGTCGCGCCGCCAGGGCGAGAACCGCGCCCGGGTGCAATACGTCCCGCTCGACCTGCTCGATGCGGCCGACACGCGGCGCAAGCTGCAGAGCTCGCGCGGCGCGACGCATGTCTTCTATTGCGCCTTTCAGCCCGGGGCCGGCGCGGCTGCCGACTACGCAAAGAACGTCGCGCCCAACCGCGACATGCTGGTGAACGCGGTGTCCGCCGTCGACGCGGCCGCGCCGGACCTCGAGCGCGTGGTGCTGGTGACGGGAACCAAGTACTACGGCTCGCACCTGGGGCCGTTTCGCACCCCGGCCAGGGAAAACGACCCGCGCCACCTCGGCCCGAACTACTACTTCGACCAGGTCGACTGGCTGACCGGGTTCCAGCGCGGCAAGCGCTGGAGCTGGTGCGAGCTGCGCCCGCAGACGCTGTGCGGCTTCGCGCCGGGCACGGCGATGAGCATCGTGCCCCTGATCGCGGTGTACGCCGCGATCTCGAAGGAACTGGGGCTGCCGCTGCGCTTTCCGGGCAAGCCCGGCGCCTGGCGCGCGGTGTACCAGGTCACCGAGTCGGCGCACATGGCGAACGCCGCGCTGTGGGCGGCGACCGAACCGCGCTGCGCCAACCAGGCCTACAACGTCACCAACGGCGACTATTTCCGCTGGTGCAATCTCTGGCCGCGCATCGCGGAGGTGTTCGAGATGCCCTGGGCAGAGCCGCAGACGATTTCCCTCGTGGCGCACATGGCCGACAAGGCGCCGCTATGGGACGAGATGGTCCGCAAGCACGGACTGCGGCCGATCGCCTTCGACCAGCTGGTGGCCTGGCCGTTCGGCGACTACGTGTTCGGCTGCGACTGGGACGTGATGTCGAGCCTGACCAAGTCCCGCCTGCACGGCTTTCACGACGTGGTCGACAGCGAGGAGATGTTCGTGCGCCTGCTCGGGCGCTTTCGCGCCGAGCGCATCGTTCCCTGAGACGCGCCCGAAGCGCGGATGTAGACTACGCGTCGGCGCTCGCGCCCGAAGCGCGTGGCAGCGGCACACACCACCGGAAATTCACGAGGAGAGTCAATGAAACAAGCACTGGCAGCAGTGAGCCTGGTCGCCGGCTTGACCGCATTCGCCACCGCCCCCGCCGCGCTGGCTGCCGGCGAGACGGCGATGACGCATGCGGTCATCCAGGTGAGCGACGGCGACCCCGCGAAGTGGAACCTGGCGCTCAACAACGCGCAGAACATGCAGCAGGCGCTGGGCAAGGACAAGGTCGAGATCGAGATCGTCGCCTATGGCCCCGGGCTGCTGATGTTCAAGTCCGGTTCCAAGGTCGCGCCCCGCATCAACGCCGCGCTCGATGCCAGCGTCCAGCTGTCCGCTTGCGGCAATACGATGGAGAAGATGAAGCTCACCAAGGCCGACCTGATCGGCGGCGTGGGAGTCGTCCCGGGCGGCGTGATCGAGATCATGAAGCGCCAGTCCGAAGGCTGGTCGTACATTCGCCCGTAAGGATCAGACCGGCGCCCGCAAAGCTTCGGCGCTTAGCATGATCACCTCGATTTCCTGGGTGATCTCCTCCTGGCGGTAGACGTTGGCGCGGCGCGCGAGCTGCGCGGTGGTGTCGTCCAGGCGGCGCAGCGCGCTGTCCATGTGGTCCAGCCGATGCCGGTTCTCGGCGATGAGCGAGAGCGAGAACGCGCCTTGCAATGACATGAGCAGCGCCTGCTCGCCGAGCGCGGCGAAGAATTGCGCCGGCGGCAGGGTCAGGCGCGGCGGGTAGCCGCGCTCGCGCGGCGGCTTGTCCGGCAGCGGCAGCGGCGCGATGACGCGCGCGGCCGGCGCCGCCGCCTCCGGGTCCTCGTACAGCACCGTGACGCCGAGCGGCGCCGCGGGCGCCTCGCGCTGCGCGCGCTCGAGCCATGCCGCCACGCGCTCGAGCACCGCCGGCAGCTCCTCGGCCACGCTCGCGCCGGGCAGCAGGTCCGCCCCGCTGTGCTCCCCCAGGCGCTCGGCCAGGCGCGTGCCGACCAGCAGCAGGCGCTCGGGGCGCGCGCGCGCCACTTCGGCCAGCGCCTGGTTGAACTCGCCGCAGAAGCCGCGCTCGGAGCCGATCGCGATGCACACCCCGCGCCCCTGCGCCGCCGCCGTGGGTGGGGCGTAGAAGCGCGCGAAGTCGCCCGCCGCGCGTTCGATGGTCGCCATGGCGCGCCGCTGCTGCTCGAGCTGGCCGCCCAGCTTGCGCAGCTCGGTCAGGGCGATGTTCTTCATCGCCGAGAGGATCGCGCGCACCTCGCCGTAGGCGTCCAGCCGCTGCTCGATCTGGTGGCGCCGGCTCATAACGGCGCCGCCGCCGCGGCGAGCCGGTCGAGCTCGGCGCGCAGCGCCTCGCCTTCGAGGCCGTCGAGCCGGCCCTCGTTGTAGGCTTTCATCCACGCCAGGTGCGCTTCCGGCGGCAGCGGGCTGAGCGGCTCCTGCTTGAGCACGTTGCGCAGCAGCCGGCCGCGCGCCAGGCGCGCGCGCAATCCCGCCTCCAGCCGCGAGCCGAAGCGCGAGAACGCCTCCAGCTCGAGGAACTGAAGGTAATCGAGCTTCATGCGCGCCGCCTCGCGCTTGATCGCCTCCGGCTGCGCCTTGCCGCCGATGCGCGAAACCGAGCGTCGCACGTCGATCGCCGGCAGAACGCCGGAAGCGAACAGCTGGCGGTCGAAGTAGACCTGGCCGTCGGTGATCGAGATCAGGTTGGTCGGGATGTAGGCTGCGATCTCGCCCTGCTCGGTCTCGACGATCGGCAGCGCCGTCATGCTGCCGCCGCCGTGGGCCGCGTCGAGGCAGGTCGAGCGCTCCAGCAGCCGGGCGTGCAGGTAGAACACGTCGCCCGGGTAGGCTTCGCGCCCGGGCGGGCGGCGCAGCAGGAGCGACAGCTCGCGGTAGATGCGGGCGTGGGTCGACAGGTCGTCGTACACCACCAGCGCGTGCCGCCCCGCCTCCATCCAGGCTTCCGCGATCGCGCAGCCGGCGTAGGGCGCGAGGTACTTCAGGCCGGGGGTGGCCGTGGCCTCGGCCACCACCAGCGTGGTGTACTCGAGCGCGCCGAGACGGCGCAGGGTGTCGATCACGAACGCGACCGTGGAGCGCTTCTGGCCGATCAGCACGTAGACGCAGCTCACGCCGCGCCCCTTCTGGTTCAGCACCACGTCGAGCGCGAAGGTCGTCTTGCCGGTGCCGTTGTCGCCGATCAGCAGCTGGCGCTGGCCGCGCCCGATCGGGATCATGGTGTCGGCGATCTTGTTGCCGGAGTAAAGCGGCTGATCGACGAACTCGCGTGCCAGGATCGGCGGCGAAGGCCCTTCCAGCGGCCGGCGCGCACCGCCGCGCGGCGCCGCGCCGCCGTCGAGCGGCGCGCCGAGCGGATCGAGCACGCGCCCGAGCAGCTCGTCGCCCGCGGCGAGCGCGAGCCGCTCGCCGGTAAGCATCGCCGCGACCCCGGCGCGCAGGCCGGGCGCCTGCTCGAGCACGATCGCGCCCAGGCGCGCGCGACCGAGGTGGAACACGAGCGCGGTGCTGCCGTCCTCGGTGCGCAGCAGCTCGTCCATCGCCGCCGAGGGCAGGCCGTCGATCCAGACCACGCCGTCGCCGACCGAGAGCACGCGGCCGCGCTCCGCCACGCGCAGCGCGAAGCGGTAGCTGCGCAGGCGCGCCGCGCTGCGCTCGATCGCCGACGCGGGCTCAGCCGCCATCGCGCGCCCCGCCGGAAAAGAAGCGCAGCTCGTCGGCGAGGTCCGCCTGCAAGAGCCACGATCCGAGCGCTACCCGCACGCCGCCGAGCAGCGCGGCGTCGACCGCGTACTGCGCGCGGCACTCGACGCCGAGGCTCTGCGACAGCGCCTGCTCGAGGCGCGTGCGCGCGGCGGGCGACAGCGGGCGCGCGCTTTGCACCGCGACGCTGCCGCCTGCCGCGCGCGCCGCATCGGACAGCGCTTGGCGCTTCTCGTCCGGCAATGCGCCCAGGTCGGCCGCCAGCAACTCCACCAGGCGCGCATCGAGCTCGGGGCCGGAGACGCGCTCCAGGAGCCGCGCGGCGAACTGCGCCGCCTGCCCGAGCGCGCGCCGCTCGTCGCTGCTGCGGCGCTCGAGCGCCTGCTTGGCTTCCAGCGCCGCAAGCCGCGCCCGCTCCTGCTCGGCGGCACGCGCCGTTTCCGCCAGCGCCTTGTCGCGCTGCGCCGCGAGCTCCGCCGCGAGCTTGCCCCTGGCCTCGTCGCGCTCGCGCTCCCAGCTCGCCAGGCGCTGCTCGACCTGCAGCTTGAGCGCGGCGGCCTCGTCGCGCGCCGTCTTGGCCTCGGCAAGCGACTTCTCGACCGCGCCGCGGCGCCGGTCGATCGCGGCCAGCACCGGCCGGTAGAGGAAGCGGTGCAGGATCCAGACCAGGACCGCGAAGTTGATCAGCTCGAGAACGAAGCTGGTCAGATCGAGCTGCATGGCGTCACTTCAGCAGGTATTCGAGCAGCGGGTTGCGGAACAGCACGATCAGCACGATCACCAGCACGTAGATCGCGAGCGACTCGATCATCGCCAGGCCGATGAACAGCGTGCGGGTGATCGAGTTCTCGAGCTCGGGCTGGCGCGCGAGCGCATCGAGCGCCTGCGAGATCGCGCGCCCCATCGCGATCGCCGGGCCCACCACGCCGATCGCGATCGCGAGCAGCGCCGCCGCGCTTGAAACGATGACGAGCCATCCGGTTGCGGTCATGTTCGGGACTCCTTCCTTTCCTTGGTCAATTCCTGCGATTGAATTCCGCCCGCGATGTATACCAGCGCGAGCATGCCGAAGATGTAGGCCTGCACCAGAGCCTCGACCACGTGCAGCAGCAGCACCGGCACCGGAACCAGGAAGCCGGCCAGCAGCAGCACCATCAGCGCCGCCATCTCCAGGCTCGCCATGTTGCCGAACAGGCGCACCGCGAGCGCGACCGTGCGCGACAGCTCGCTCATGACGTGGAACGGGAACATGATCGGGTTGGGCGACAGGTAGTGGCGCAGGTAGTTGCGCAGCCCGTCCGAGCGGATGCCGTACCAGTGCACCGAGAGGAACACCAGGATCGCGAGCGCCGCGGTGAGCGACAGGTCGCGCGTCGGCGAATGCAGCCCCGGCACGATGCCGAGCAGGTTGGCCACGACCAGGAACACCCACAGCGTGCCGATGAACGGCAACAGCATCCTCGGGCGCTGCGGGAACACGGCCGCGATCGCCGCCTCGAGCGCGAGCACCGCGCCCTCGAGCGCGCTCTGCAGCATGCCCGGATCGTCGCTCAGGCGCCGGGTCGCGAGCGCGCTGAACAGCCCGAGCGCCAGCATGATGCCCCAGGTCGTGACCACGGTGACGCTGACGCCGAGCGGTCCGAGGTGGAACAGCGCGGATTCGCCGTTTCCCATCAGCGCCGCTCCCGCACGAACAGGTAGACGTTCAGCGCTCCGACCCCGACCCCGAGCACGATCAGGCTGACCGTGAAGCGGATCGAGTAGCCCGCGAACAGGCCGTCGATCCAGCGCCCGAGGTAGGCGCCCGCCACCACCGGCACGACGAACATCAGCGCCAGGCTGCCGAGGTAGACCGTCTGCGCGATCAGGCGCGGACGCTCGCGCTCGGCGCGCTGCAGCTGGCCCGCCTCGCGCTCGACCGCCTTGCGCAGCTGTCTGCCGCCGTCTTGCGCCATCGCCTCAGGCCTCGTGCCAGCTCAGGCGCCACAAGCGGCGCATCATCTCGTGCTCGAGCCGGTTCACGCTCTGCTTCAGATTCATGAGCGCCTGCTCTTCCGCCAGCAGCGTCTGCCCCACCGCCGCGGAAACGGTCCGGTAGTCGTCGCCGAGCACGAAGCGGCGCGCGCACACGTAGAGCTCGCCGTCGGCGAAGTAGGCCAGCCCGCCGGGCAGCGCGAGGTAGTGCCATGCGCCTGCCGCGCTGCGGATGCGCGCCAGGCCGAAGCCGAGCACGGTCATCATGCGCTCGTGGCGCGCCAGCAGGCCGAAGGCGCCCGAGGCGTCGCGCGCAACGAAGCTCTCGACGTCGTTCATGCGCTCGTACTGGGTGGCCGACTGCAGGTGCAGCGTGAATGCGGTCACGCCATCGCTCCCCGCATGTAGCACTGCTCCTCCGGCGTCGCATCGAACTTGCCGGCGAGGAAGGCCTCGCAGTCGGCGAGCGTCTGCGCGAGCGGCACCGACACGCCCGCCATGCCGGTATGCTCCGCCACGACGTGGAACGGCTGGCTGAGGTAGCGCTGCAGCCGGCGCGCGCGCTGCACCACCTGCCGGTCGTCCTCCGACAGCGCCTCCATGCCGAGCATGGCGATGATGTCCTGCAGCTCGGCGTAGCGCGCCAGGTGCTCGCGCACCGCGCGCGCGACATCGTAATGCCGGTCGCCGACCACGCGCCGGTCGAGCAGGTGGCTCTGCGACTGCAGCGGGTCGACCGCGGGGTAGATGCCGCGCCCGGTCTGCTCGCGCGACAGGATCACCAGGGTGTCAAGGTGCGCCAGGATCGCGCTCACCGCGGGATCGGTCATGTCGTCGGCGGGCACGTACACCGCCTGCACCCCGGTGACGGTGCCGGTGCGGGTCGAGGCGATGCGCTCCTCGAGGTCCGCGACCTCGGTCAGCAGCGTCGGCTGGTAGCCGACCGTGGCCGGCATGCGCCCGAGCAGGCCCGAGATCTCGCTTCCCGCCTGAACGAAGCGGAACACGTTGTCCATCAGCACCAGTACTTCCTTGCCGAGCGTGTCGCGCAGGTACTCGGCGTAGGTAAGCGCGGTCGCGCCGGCGCGGAAGCGCACTCCGGGCGATTCGTCCATCTGGCCGAACACCAGCACCGTGCTCGGCAGCACCTTCGCGGCCTGCATCTCGCGCCACAGCTCGTGCGCCTCGCGGATCCGCTCGCCGACGCCGGCGAACACCGACACGCCCTGGTGCAGCGACGCGATCGCGTGCATGAACTCCATGATCAGTACCGTCTTGCCCACGCCCGCGCCGCCGAACAGGCCTGTTTTCCCGCCCTGGACGAACGGGCACAGCAAGTCGATCACCTTGATCCCGGTCTCGAGGATCGCCTCGGGCCCCTTCACCTCGGCGATCGGCGCCGGCGGCTCGGACACCGCGCGCAGCGTTGTGCGCGCGAGCGGCGGCCCGCCGTCGAGCGGCGCGCCGAACACGTCGAGCACCCGGCCGAGGCAGTCCTGCGTCACCGGGACCCTGAGCGGGCCGCCGGTGGCATAGACCGGGCTGCCGCGGCGCAGGCCCGCGGTGGCGTGCAGCGCGACCGCGCGCAGCCGACCGGCATCGAGGTGGTGGCGCACCTCGAGCACGCATTCGCCGCCGTCCAGCTCGACCCGCAGCGCGTCGTGCATCCCCGGCAGCGCGCCGCCGCAGGCGATGTCCACTACCGGACCCGATACCTCCTCGACCACGCCGATTGGCGCCGCCGCGGAATGTGCGTCGTTCATGGCCCGAGCCTAGGGCAGGCCCGCAAGGCGCTATTGATCTAGCGCAAAAACGCGCCGCGCGCGGCGCTCAGCCGCTGCGCTTCACGATCTCGGTCAGCTTGCCGATAATGTCGATCGGCACCGGAAACACGATCGTGTTGCTCTTGTCGCCGGCGATCTCGGTCAGGATCTGCAGGTAGCGCAGCTGCATCGCCTCGGGCTGGGTGGCCAGCTTGGCGCCCGCCTGCAGCAGCTTCTCGGCCGCCTGCGCCTCGCCTTCGGAGTAGATCACCTTCGCGCGCCGCTCGCGCTCGGCCTCGGCCTGGCGCGCGATCGCGCGCACCATCGATTCGTTCAGGTCGACGTGCTTGATCTCGACGTTGGAGACCTTGATGCCCCAGGCGTCGGTCTGCGAATCGAGCACGGTCTGGATGTCGAGGTTGAGCTTGTCGCGCTCGGCCAGCATCTCGTCCAGCTCGTGCTTGCCTAGCACCGCGCGCAGCGTGGTCTGCGCCAGCTGGCTGGTCGCGCCGAGGAAGTCCACCACCTGGATCACCGCCTTCTCGGGGTCGACGACGC
>DATIZK010000002.1:0-32320 GCA_035517095.1 Burkholderiales bacterium | reverse complement strand
AGCGAGCGCGCGCTGAAGACGTTCGGCCTGAAGCCGCGCGCGCGCATCCACACGCTCGCGCTCACCGCGGGCGACCCGGTGATCATGCTGGAAGAGCCGATCCCGGCGACCAAGAAGGCGCTCGAGCGCGCCGGGATGAAGATCGGCGACATCGACCTGTTCGAGGTCAACGAGGCCTTCGCCTCGGTGCCGCTCGCCTGGCTCAAGGGCACCGGCGCCGACCCGGCGAAGCTCAACGTCAACGGCGGGGCGATCGCGCTCGGCCACCCGCTCGGGGCGACCGGGGCGAAGCTGATGGCGACGCTCGTCAACGCGCTGCACGCGCGCGGCAAGCGCTGGGGGCTGCAGACGATGTGCGAGGGCGGCGGGATCGCCAACGCCACCATCGTGGAGGCGGTGTAGGGCGGCGCGGCTGCGAAACGGCGCCTAGCCCTGCCACACCCCGTAGCCCTCCTCGCGCAGCCCGATCGCGAGCTCGACTTCCATCTCGCGCGCGGCCTCGTAGGGCATCGGGTTGGCCCAGGCGTAGAGCTTGGGCAGCAGGCGCAGGCCGTAGCGCTCGACGTAGCGGTTGGCGCGCACGCCCTGCTTGTGCTTCGCGAACCGCGCTTCGGGGCTCAGGCCGGTCATGCCGACGTAGACGCAGAGCTTGGTCGCGTCGTAGTCCGGGTTGGCCTTGCGAAAGCGCGCGTGCTCGAGCACCTCGGGCGAGAGCTCGACGACGTAGACGTTGTGGTGGGGCTTCTTGGGCATGGCGCGGCCGCCGGATATTATGTCCGTGCGCGGGAGGAGCGAGGCCATGGCGTACCGCATCGAGACGGTGAAGGTGAAGGACAGCCCGATGGAGGTGTTCCTGTTCGCGCCCGCGGGCAAGGGGCCGCACCCGGGCATCGTGCTGTGCCAGCACATCCCGGTCGGGCACACGGGGGTGGAGAACGACACCGTGACGCTCGCGACCGCCGAGCGCTATGCCGAGAACGGCTACGCGGTGGCGGTGCCGTTCATTTTCCACTGGTGGCCGAAGTCGGCCGACATCCAGCCCAAGCGCGACGGGTTCCGCGACGACTGGACCGAGCTCGACCTGAAGGCGGCGTTCGGCGTGCTCGCGCGCCAGCCCGGGGTGGACGCGAAGCGCATCGCGATCGTGGGGCACTGCTGGGGCGGGCGGGTGGCGTGGCTCGGCGCGGGCACGGACGCGCGCTACGCGGCGTGCGCGATCTTCTACGGCGGGCGGGTGCGGCTGCCCATGGGGCCGGGCACGCCGCCGGCGATCGAGCTCGCGCCGAAGATCCGCTGCCCGCTGATAGGCTTCTTCGGCAACGAGGACAGCAACCCCTCGCCCGAGGACGTGAACGAGTACGACGCGGCGCTCGCGCGCGCGGGCGTGAAGCACGAGTTCCACCGCTACGACGGCGCGGGGCACGCGTTCCAGTCGTTCAACAACCCGGAGCGCTACCGGCCGCAGGCGAGCGAGGACGCGTGGGCGAAGGCGCTCGCGTTCCTTGCGCGGATGAAATCGTCGCCCGCCGGCGACAGGTGATGAATCGCGCGCGATGGCGCACAATGCCTCCAGGGGGCAGTCGAATTTCAGGAGCGCGGCAATGAATTCGTATCCCCCGCTGAACCCGCTTGCCACCGTGTGCATCCGCGAAGCCGCCGAGGAGGCGCGCGACGCGGCGAGCCTGAAAGCGCTCGGCCTGGTGCTCGACAAGATGGAGCTGCGCCGCGCGGGCTTCGTCACGGGCGACTTCCCGCTGTACGAGATCCGCGCCTTCATCGAGCGGCGGATCACGTTCCTGGAAGAGCGGTGAAAATCGGGGTCTGTCCCCAAATGAAAGGCCCCGCCTGAGGCGGGGCCTGGAGCCCGACCTGCGTCGGGCGGCGCCGTATCGGCGCTTTCATCCCGGGGCGGACGCCCCGGCTGGGCCTGGCTGCCACCGCAAGCTTGCGACCGCGGCGCCGAGGGCAGGGACACCCGGGCAGTTCGTCGGGCATCAGCCGCTCTCGCGGCCACCCTCACAGGCTCGCTTTCAAGATAGCACTATCGGCGCATTAATCAAGCGCCGTCGTTGAGCGCGGACAGCTTTGGCTGACATTGCGCGTAAGGCTGCAACAGTTCGATACAAAATTTTCCCGCGCCGCGGCGCGCGGGCGCGAAAGCGCGCGCCTACAATCTTGCCGCCTTGTTCCCGGGGGAGCCTCTATGGCGGCGATAATCGGTCTGGCGATGATGTTGACGGCGGTCCTGGTCCTGCGCGCGGCGAAGATCGGCGTCGCGATGCAGCCGCCTCCCTGGTGGGCGTCGGACAACATGAGCGCGTTCATCGTCTCCCCGGGCATCGTCACCCTGTTCGCGGGCGGGCTCGCCTCGGCCAGCTCGTGGCTGATCGGCGGCGAATGGCGCGCGGCCAGGCTGGGCACCGTCATCGCCCTGGCGGCGGTGGTCGCGGCCTTCGTCGCGCTCGCGCGCCTGCTGCGCGCCTGGGCGCCGATCGCCTCTCCCGTGCTCGCGCAAGCGGTGCAGCCCGCGCCCGGCGCCGCGGACAACGATCCGCGCCGGCCGCCGGGCGTGCCGCCGATGAAGAAGGCGGCCTGAGCTAGGCCCGCTCGTCCGCGCGCAGGAAGCGCGCGCCCAGTCTACCGCCGCGCGCGGGGCTCGCGTAAGCTCTGGCGCGCCATGCCGCAGGTCAAGCACGCCGGCGCGAAGCTGTACTGGGAGCGCGAGGGCTCGGGCCCGCCGCTGGTGCTCGCCGCGGGGCTCGGCGGCAGCGCGGCCTGGTGGGAGCCCAACCGCGCCGCGCTCGCGTCGCGCTTCACGCTGATCCTGTTCGACCAGCGCGGCAGCGGGCGCTCGTCCAAGATCAAGGTCAAGTCGATCGAGCAGATGGCGGACGACCTGGTCGCGGTGCTGGACGACGCAGGCGTGGCCTCGGCGCACTTCCTCGGCCACTCGACCGGCGGGGCGATCGGCTTGGCGGTTGCGCTCGATCATCCGGGGCGGCTCAAATCGCTCCTGCTCTACGCCTGCACCAGCCACGGCGACGCCTACCGGCGCAGGATCTTCGAGCTGCGCCGGCGCGTGCTCGAGGCGCTCGGGCGCGAAGCCTACGCGCGCTACAGCTCGCTGCTGCTCTACCCGCCGTACTGGATCAACGACAACGACGAGCGCCTGGGCGCGCTCGAGCGCGAAAGCGCGCGCGCGCTCGGCTCGCCCGCGGTGCAGGCGAGCCGCCTGGCGGCGATCCTCGCCTTCGACCGCCGCGCCGAGCTGGGACGCATCGCGGTCCCGACCCTGGTGCTGTGCGCCGACGACGACATCCTCACCCCGCGCTACTTCTCCGAGGACTACGCCCGGCTGATCCCCGAAGCGAACAACCACTGGGAGCCGCGCGGCGGGCACGCGCTGTCGCGCACCGAGCCGCAGCGCTTCAACCGCATCGCGCTCGAATTCTTCACCGCCGCCGAATCGAATCGACCCTGACCCCGATGGCTCACCGGCCGCGGGCGCGGCGCTCCATCGGCAGCAGGGCGTGGTAGGTGAAGCGCTGCACCGGGGTTTCGATTCCCGCCTCGGCGCCGAAGCGCACCACGGCGCCGTTCCAGGCGTCCAGCTCGGAGGGGCGAGCGGCCATGATGTCGCGCTGCATCGAGGCGGTCGCGCCCTCGGGCAGGCCGTCGTAGTAGCGCCACAGCTCGCCCTTCAGGTCGGCGCTCAGGGCGTGGCCGCGCGCGGCGCCGACCGCGATGCCCTCGTCCAGCGCGCGGTCGATCAGGGCGCGCGTCTCGGGGTATTTGCGCAGCTCGCCCATCGGGCTGCGCGCAAGCGCGCCGAGCCCGGCCCAGGAGCTGACGGTGACGAGCTTCTTCCACAGCGCGGCGCGGATGTCGCCGCTCAGGGTGGCGTCGATCCCGGCGCGCGCGAAGGCCTCGCACAGCGAGCGCGCGCGCGCCGAGCGCGTGCCGTCGAGCTCGCCCAGCTCGACGTAGGCGCCCGAGCTCGCGTGCCGGATCACTCCCGGCGCCTCGACCAGGCTGAACACCTTGGACAGCCCGCCCAGCACGCGCCCGGCGGCGATCACCTCGGCCAGCTGGTCGGCGGCCTCGACCCCGTTCAGGAAAGGCAGCACCACGCTCTCGCCGCCGAGCAGCGGCTTCATCGCCCGCGCCGCCTCGCCCACCTGCCAGCTCTTGACCGCGACGATCACGCAGTCCGCCTCGCCCAGCTCGCGCGGGTCGTCGCTCGCCCTGGGCTTTTCGAGGTGGATGTCGCCCAGGGGGCTGAGCACGCGCAGCCCGTCCTTGCGCATCGCCGCGAGCTGCGCGCCGCGGGCGACGAACGAGACCTCGTGCCCGGCCCTGGCCAGGCGCGCGCCGTAGTAGCCGCCCAGGCCGCCCGCGCCGAAGATGGCGAAGCGCATCAGAGCACTTTCTGGCCGAACTTCGCGAGCGCCTTGTGCGACAGCTCGAGCCCGAGGCCGGGGGCCTGGTTGAGGGTGAGCCAGCCGCGCTCGATTTTGGGCGGGTGCTCGAACAGCTCCGCCTGCAGCGGGTCGCGCTCGGGGTCGGTGAACGACTCGACGATCACGCCCGCGGGGCTGGCGGCGACGATGTGGCAGTGGATGAAGCAGTCGTGGTGCGGCGCGACCTGGACGTGGTTCAGCTCGCACAGCGCGGCGAGCTTCCTGCCTTCGGTGAAGCCGCCCGACATGGTGCAGTCGAACTGCAGGATCCTGATCGCCTCCTCTTCCAGCAGCGCGCGGCAGCCCCAGCTGGTCAGCTCGCTTTCGCCCGCCGAGAGCGGGATATGCGTCCGGCGCGAGAGCAGCCTGAGCTCGCGCCGGTCGTCGGCCCAGCGCACCGGCTCCTCGAGCCAGCGCGGCTTGAGGGGCTCGAGCAGGCGCGCGCCCTCGATTGCGGTGTCGAGGTCCCAGCCGCGATTGACGTCGACCATGAGGTCGTTGTCCCAGCCGATCACCTCGCGCACCAGCTCCAGGCGCGCGATGTCCTGCGCGAGCGGCAGCCCGCCCGCCTTGGCCTTGAAGCCGCGGTGGCCCTGGGCCTTGAGCATCTGCATCTCGTCCTTCAATTCGGCCAGGTCCTTGCCGTCGCGGTAGTAGGCGCAGGTGACGTAGCACGGCACCGCGTCGCGGAAGCCGCCGAACAGGCGGTACAGGGGCAGGTTCGCCGCCTTGCCGATCACGTCCCAGCAGGCGATGTCGGTCGCCGCGGCGATGCGGATGATCGCCTCGCGGCTCCAGCCCTTCTCGTGCGCCAGGCGCTGCCAGGTCAGGCCGAACAGCTTCTGGTACAGGCGCTCGGGCGCGCTCGGATCGGCGCCGACGATCAGCTCGCCGATGCCGCTCTTCAGGGCGTGGATCGCGGCCTCGATCGGGGTGTAGCTGGTGGCGATGCCGAAGCCCTCGAGGCCCTGGTCGGTCGACAGCCGCACCAGGATCTCGTTCGCGCGCGGCACGATGAAATTGCTTACCCAGTGCGGCCGCCCGCTGTCGGGCGCGCGCAGGATCCAGGCCTCGAAGCGGGAGATTTTCACGCGATTCAGAAAATGGGGTTCGTCCCTATTTCGTCTTCTTGATCCCGAGCAGCTCGATCTCGAAAGTGAGCGTCGCGTCGGGAGGAATCGAGCCGCGCGCGCCGCGCTCGCCGTAGGCGGTCTCCGGCGGGCAGGTGAGCTTCGCCTTGCCGCCGACTTTCATCATCTGCAGGCCGACGGTCCAGCACTTGATCACGTGGTCGAGCTGCAGCTCGGCGGGCGCGCCGCGCCCGTAGGAGCTGTCGAACTCCTTGCCGTCGGGCAGCGTGCCGCGGTAGTTCACGCTGACCGTATCGGAGGCCTTGGGCGAAGCGCCCGTGCCGTCGCGCAGCGAGCGGTAGACGATTCCGTCCTCGCCCTTGAGCGCGCCCTGTTCCGCCTCCGCCCGCGCGAGCAGCTTGCGCCCCGCGGCCGCGTCCTTTTTCGCGGTCGCCGCCATGCGCTCGTTGGCGAGATCCCTGATCTTCGGTCCGTACACCGACATGTCGACCGCGCTCTTGGCGCCGCGCACGCCGTCGCTCAGGCCCTGCTCCACCGCGCGCAGCTCCTCGGGCGTGAGCTCCAGCACGGCTACCTGCCGCGCCAGGACCTGGCCGACCGCGTACAGGGTCTTTTGCTGCTCGGTCATGCCGGCGGCGGCGGCGCTGCCCGCAGCCAGTGTCAACACGATGGCGAGTAGTGCGTTCTTCGTCATGGCGATCCTATGAGAGTTGTGTTGTGTCGTGCCGCATGGCGCACAGTTTACCGGCGCCTTGCAATCGTTGACAGCGCGGCGCGCGAATCGGGAGTCCAATAGTAAGAGTAAGCGGAGATGATCATGTTCGGCCTGTGCAGCTTCTGGAAACGAGGCGCACCCGCGGACCCGGCCCGCGGCGGGAAGGCTCGCGCCGGCGAAAACTACGGCGACGCGCTGCTCGCGGGATGGGTGCCGCCGCCCGAAGGCGCCGCCGAGGCGCCGCAGGCCGCGCCGGCGCAGCAAGAGCAGCCGGACGACGCGGTCCTGGAACGTTTCTACCGCAACCAGGGCTGAGCCCGGCTCACGCCAGCAGCTGCGCGAGCTCGGCGCCCTGCAGCAGCCTGAGCGCGTTCCCGGCCGCGAACTCGCGCGCGGTGTCGGTCACCTCGCCCAGCGCCAGGTAGGCGCATTCGGCCGCGCCGCGCGCCTTCGCCGCCGCGGCCAGCTCGCGCAGCGGCTCGACCCCGGTGCGCCGGGCCTTCCAGCGCTTGCACGCGACCAGGGTGCTGCGCCCGGCCTTCGAGAGCTCGTAGTCGGCGCCCGCGCCCTCGAAGCGCGCGACCTGGTAGCCCTCGCGCCGCCAGGCCTGCTCGAGCCGCGGCGCGAACGCTTCCCACGACAGCGCGCGCAGCGCCTCGAGCCGCCGTTCCAGGGCGGCGCCGTGCGGCACGCGCAGCTGGCGCCAGGCGGCGAGCGCGCCGATCAGCACGAACGGCGCGACCGCGAACGCGGCGTAGGCCTCCGAAAGCACCAGGCGCACCAGCGCGAACACGCCGGCGGCCACCAGCAGGCTCACCCACCAGGGCGAGCGCATCAGCACCGCGTAGAGCGAGTTCTCGGAGATCCTGAATTTCACGCCTCAGAGCACCCCGGCGAGCCAGCCCGCGATCGCGCCGACCTCCTCCTCGCACACCGCGTGCGCCATCGGGTACTCGTGCCAGGCGACCGCGTAGCCGAGCGCCTCGAGCGCGTCGCGCGAGGCGCGCGCGCGCGCGATGCCGATCATCTCGTCGTGCAGGCCGTGCGCCATGAAGATCGGCAGGTCGGCGTTGGCGCGGCTGCGCTCGGCCTCGAGCGTGGCCGGCAGCGGCAGGTAGGTCGACAGCGCCATGATTCCGCCCAGCCGCTCGGCGTGGCGCAGGCCGGCGTGCAGCGCGATCGCGCCGCCCTGCGAGAACCCGGCCAGCACGATGCGCGCGGGCTCGACGCCGCGCGCGCGCTCGCGCGCGACGAGGCCTTCGAGCAGCGCCTGCGACGCGCGGATCCCGGCCGCGTCCTCGGCCCCGCCGCCCAGGCGCACGATGTCGTACCAGGCGCGCATGCGCATGCCCATGTTGATCGTCACCGGGCGCTCGGGCGCGTGCGGAAAGACGAAGCGCACCGCCAGGCGCCGCGGCAGCCCGAGCACCGGCACCAGCGGCTCGAAATCGTGGCCGTCGGCGCCCAGGCCGTGCAGCCAGATCACCGCCGCGTCGGGCCGCGCGGCGGTCTCGACCTCTACCGTCTCGGGAAGCGCCGCGCTCAGGGGATGATCTGTCCGCGCACCTCGCCGCCGCGATGGGCGACGGTGTGAACGTTCACGTACAGGTCGCCCTTCCTGTAGGCGGCCATCTGCGCCTCGGTCAGCTTGGCGCCCTCGGGCACGCTCCAGACGTTGGGCGCGGTTTTCTGCAGCGGGACGATCACCGGGCCGTTGTGGCCGATCGCGCCCATGTGGATGTGGGCCGCGATGCCCTCGACGCCGTCGGTGGTGATGCTGCCGCTCACCGCGCCGTCGTCGGCCACCAGGATGGTGCCGCTGCCGATGCCGTCCACCGCCACCGCCGGAACCTCCTGGCTGCCGCCCAGGTCGACGTGCACGCCCTTGTTCGCCATCATCATGGCGCCGCCGCAGCCCGCCAGCAGCAGCGCGAGCGAGCCCGCGCCGATGCACAGCGAGCGCCTCAGTGTGTGTCCGATCGGTTTCATTACCCCCCCCTGATTGACGATTCTTGGAGTGCCTGCTTGCGCCGGCATTGTCGCCCGTCGCGAGGACGCGGACAATGGCGCACGCGAACCGGCGCCCGCAGCGGGCGATTGCTGCGGTGCAACCTGCAGTGCAACCCACGGGAGCGAAGAACATGCGGTATCGAGCGGCGGCAGGAGCACAGCACGGCAAGGGCCTGTTGGGCGCACTGGTGGTGCTCGCCCTCGCTGCGGCCGGCGGGTACTACGTCTATCAGGGCGTGAGCAAGCAGGACGAGCGGGCGAGCTGCGCGAGCCTGCTCGAGGGCTGCGTCGAGCACTGCCGCCGGACCACGACCGATAACGACGCCGAGGAAGCCTGCCAGCAAAAGTGCCAGGACAACGACAAGTCCTGCGAGGCGAAGTCGTAAAACCGGGGACAGACCCCGATTTCACCAGCTGTAATCGGCCGTGTAGCGCAGCACCTGCTCGCCGTTCGCGGGCACGCGCAGCGCGAACACGACCGTGCGCGCGTCCTGCTTGCGGTAGCCGCTGGTCTTCTGCGTGATCTCCCAGTCGACCCAGCGGTACAGGCTCTCCTTGACCTCGACCGTGACCGGCTGGTCCTCGTGGTTGCGCAGGCGCACTTCGATCTGCTCGCTCATCGTGCGGCGCGCGGTGTCGACGCTGAACGCGAGCTGCCTGCGCTCGCCGACCACGTCGAAGGCCGAGCCGAGCCGGATCAGCACCCGCTCGTCCTTGGGCGTGTGGTCGATCGTGTCCTCGCCGATGAACTCCAGCGTGCCGTCGGCCGAGTCCGCCTTGGACACGCGCACCCTGCCGGCGGGCAGCGGCATGCCCATGTTGTTGCGCTTCGAGTTCACGAACGAGAGGTAGACGTCGACCTTCTTGTTGCTCTGCACGCCGTAGTTGCGCTCGGTGATCGGGCCCGGGCCGAAGCCGCGCCAGCCCGGCTCGAGGCCGTAGTAGACGAGCTTCTTCTCGCACGGCACGCCGCGCGCGACCGGGAACAGCTCGATCTGCTTGGTCGAGCGGTCGGGCAGCGTGGTCGGGCGCCCGAGCGTGTACAAGTGGTACTCGAAGAACGCCTTTTCCTCGAAGCCCGCGAGCTTCGATTGCGCCAGCGCGCGCGGGGCCATCGCGCCGGCCGCGTAGCCCGGCGGCGCGGCGCGCTGCACGTCGCCGGCGACGAGCTTCAGCTTGGCCTCGTCGTAGCCTGCGCCGGAGCGGTTGAGGATGCTGACCCAGGCGCCGACGTCGAGCCGGCAGGCGGCGGCGTCCGCGCCCTCGGCGTAGGCCAGGTTGTAGTCGGCCCACCAGGTGATGCCGCCGGTCTGGTAGGACACTCGCGCGCGCTGCTTGCCGCCGTGCGCCGCGACGATGTCCCACACCAGGGTCGGGCGCGTGATCAGCCCGCCGGGCAGCTCGGGCAGCTGCACCCCGGCGCTGCCCGAGAGCAGCTGCACGCTGCCGTCCTCGCGCCGCAGCACGTAGCCGCCGGCGGTCGAGAGCAGCGTGCCGCGGAAGGTCTCGACCCCGCCGCCGCGCACCTGGTCGACGCTGATCGTGCGGTCGATGTATTTCTCGAGCAGCTTGTGCGTGTTGACCAGGTCGAACTGGAAGTTCTGCTCCACCACGCGCGTGCCCTTGGGGTCGGTGAGCGACTCGAACGCCACCGTGGTCGGGTCGATCAGCGCCGCGACGTCCGCGAAGCGAACGGTGTTCTGCCCCGGCTCGAGCGCGAGCTCGCGCAGGTGGCGCACCACCGCGTAGCCGGGCACCGCGCCGCCGTCGGCGTCGCGGTACTGCTCGGGCCGGATCGCGCCCGGCTGGGCCGAGCTGTAGATGGTGAGCGCGTCGCCCGCGGCCGCGGCGGCGAGCGGCAAAGCGAGCAGGCACAATGGGAGGATGGGTCGCATGCGGGCTCCTTTGAAGAGCTAAGAGCTTAAACTTCGCGGGGACGATATGACACTGCACAACCGGATGGCCGCCGTGACCGGGGCCGGCTCGGGCCTGGGGCGCGCGATCGCCGAGCGGCTCGCGGCCGAGGGCGCCGCGCTGGCGGCGATCGACATCGACCCGGCCGCGGCGCGCGAGACGGCAGGGCGCATCGCCGCCGCCGGCGGGCGCGCCGAGGCCTACGGCGCGGACGTAAGCCGCGCGGCCGAGCTCGACGCCGCGATCGGCGCCGCGGTGGCGGCGCTCGGGCCGCTCGAGATCATGGTCAACAACGCCGGCGTGCTCGACGGCTACTTCGACGTCGACGACATGGACGAGTCGCTCTGGCGCCGGGTGCTCGAGATCGACCTCACCGGCACCTTCCTCGGCTGCAAGCGCGCGCTCAAGGAGATGCTGCCGCGCGCGCGCGGGCGGATCGTCAACATGGCCTCGGTCGCGGGCTTGAACGGCACCGGCGGCGGCGCGGCCTACATCGCCGCCAAGCACGGCGTGGTCGGCCTCACGCGCCAGATGGCGGTGCGCTACGCCGCGCGCGGCATCGGCGTGAACTGCGTCTGCCCGGGCGCGATCCCCACGGCCTTGCGCGCGAACTCGCAGACGATCCTCGGGCCGGCGGTGCCCGACATGAGCGCGCGCGGCGTCGCGGTGAGCGACGAGCAGGTGCGCGCGCTGGTGCCCGCCGGCGTGCGCGGAACGCCGCAGGACGTCGCCGCGGCGGTCGCGTACCTCGCCTCGGACGAGGCGAAGTACGTCAGCGGCCACGCGCTGGTGGTCGACGGCGGCTGGCGCGCGAAGTAGTGCTACCTGAATGAAACCCGCAAAGGCATTCCCCCGCGCGGCAGCAGCGTGACGCGCGCCACGGGATAGGGCTCGGGGCCCGGGGCGGGGGAAAAGCGCGCCTGCTGCAGCAGGGTGGCGAGGATCGCGCTGGCTTCGATCATGGCGAACGCCATGCCGATGCAGATGCGCGGCCCGGCGCCGAAGGGCAGGTACTGGTAGCGCCCGAGCGCGGCCTCGCGCGCGGGGGCGAAGCGCGCCGGGTCGAAGGCGTGCGGCTCGTCCCAGCGCGCGGCGTGGCGCTGGATGGCGTAGATCGGGATGATCACCGAGCTGCCGGCGCGGATCGCGTGCCCGCCGAGCGTGCTGTCGGCGAGCGCCTGGCGGCTCATCATCGGCACCGGCGGAAACAGGCGCATCGATTCCTTCAGCACCTGCTGCGTGAGCACCAGGCGCTCGATGTGCGCCGCCGCGAGCGGCTCGCCGCCGGCGACGCGCGCAATCTCCTGCTCCAGTGCGTCGCTCCACTCGGGCGAGCGCGACAGCAGGTACAGCGTCCAGGACAGCGCGCGCGCGGTGGTCTCGTGCCCGGCGAGGTAGAAGGTGAGCAGGTTGTCGATCAGGCGCGCGTCGTCCATCGCCTGGCCGCTCTCGGGGTCGCGCGCGTGCATCAGGCGCTGCATCAGGTCGTCCGCGCCGCCGCCCGCGCGCCGCTCGCGGATCAGCGCCGCGACCGCCGAGCGCAGTGCGATCGTCGCGCGCCGCCCGGACGCGATGCCCGGGCGCGGCAGCCAGTGCGGCGCGCTCACCGTTGCGTAGAGCTGGGCCCAGCCGCCCGAGCGCTGGAAGGCGCCGATCGATTGCTCGAGCACCGGCCCGATGGTCGCGTCGGCCGAGGGCAGCAGCGTGGCCGAGATGACCTCGAAGGTGGCGCGCGTGACGTCGCGGTCCACCTGCTGAACGGCAGGCTGTGCGGCGGGCCGCCCCGCGCCGGGCGCCGCGCGCCAGCGCGCGAGCAGCCCCTGCGCCGCGCGCACGAACACCGGCACGAAGCCGAGCAGGTCCTGGTGGCGGAACATCGGCGCGCAGGCCTGGCGCTGCCACTTCCACTCGGCGCCCTCGCTGGTGAGCAGCCCGCGCCCGAGCAGCGGCGAGAGCAGCCGGATCTGGGTCAGCTTGCCGAACTTCTCGCGCTCGTCGAGCAGCACCGCCTTGAGCAGCGCCGGCCCCATGACCCAGGCGCGCGCGGCGGCTTCGCCCGAGCGGAAGAAATCGGTTTCGTAGGCCTCGCGCGGCACCACCTCGAGCGGATTGCGCACGAAGCGCGCGGCGAACGCCAGGCGCCCGAGGGGCTTCGCGGGCGGAACGACGCGCGGCGGGACCAGTCTCATCGCGGCTCCATTATGATGCAGGGCCATGTGCGGACGATACGTCAGTCCCGAGCGCGCGGCGATCGAGCGCGCCTGGCAGGTCGGGCGCGGCAACAGCAACCCGTTCGGGCGGCGCTACAACGTGCTGCCGACGACCGAGATCCCGATCCTGGTCGAAGGCAGCTCGGGCGGGCTCGAGCTGGCCCAGGCGCGCTGGGGACTGATCCCGTCCTGGTGGAAGCAGGACAAGCCGCCGGCCTACTCGATCAACGCCCGCGCCGAGGAAGCCGCGGCCAAGCCGATGTGGCGCCAGGCCTGGCGCCGCTCGCGCTGCCTGATCCCGGCCGAGGGCTGGTACGAGTGGCAGGCCGCGCAGCGGACCGTTGCGGCGAGCGGCGAAGCAAGGGCGTACAAGCAGCCGCACTACATCTACCGCCGCGACCGCCGGCCGGTGTGCTTCGCCGGCCTGATGGAGACTTCGCCCGCGGCGCAGCTCACCTGCGCCATCCTCACCCGCGCCGCCTCCGCGTCGCTGGCCGAAATCCACGACCGCATGCCGGTGGTGCTGCCCGACGAGCTGCTGCTGCGCTGGGTGCGCGCGGACGTCGACAAGGCCGAAGACGTGGACGGAATGGTAAAACTGGCGCAGTCGAATTTCGCCCACCACGCGGTGAGCACGAAGCTCAATTCGGCCAAGACGGACGATCCCGCGCTGGTCGCGCCGCTCGAACAGGCAAGCCAAGGACGATCATGAGCCAACCGCAGCTGTTTTCCCCGCTCGAGCTGAGATCGCTCGCGCTCAAGAACCGCATCGTGACGGCGCCGATGCACCAGTACGCCGGCGTGGACGGCTTCGCCACCGACTGGCACCTGATGAACGCCGGGCGCTACGCCGCGGGCGGCGCGGGACTGGTGATGATGGAATCGACCAAGGTCGAGCGCCGCGGCTGCGGCACCGTGGGCGACCTCGGGCTGTGGGACGACAAGTTCGTGCCGGCGCTCGCGCGCTGCGCGGACTTCGTGCATTCCTGCGGCGCGGCGGCCGGCATCCAGCTCGGCCACTCGGGCAGGAAGTCGCGCATCCAGCGCCCCTGGGAGGGCGGCAAGCCGCTGCGGCAATCGCCGGCCATTCCCGACTGGGACGCCTGGGAGCTGGTCGCGCCGAGCGCGATCGCCTTCGACGCCGCCTCGCCGCTGCCGCGCGCGCTCGAGCGCGGCGAGATCCGGGCGATCGCCCAGGCCTGGGGCCGCGCCGCGCGGCGCGCCCACGCCGCCGGATTCGACGTGGTCGAGATCCACGGCGCGCACGGCTTCCTGATCCACCAGTTCCTGTCGCCCGCGTCGAATGCGCGCGGCGACGAGTACGGCGGCTCGGAAAGTAAGCGCATGCGCTTCGCGCTCGAGGTGTGCGAGGCGGTGCGCGCGAGCTGGCCCGAGGACAAGGCGCTGTTCCTGCGCATCTCGGCCGAGGACGACTCCGGCTGGGGCCCGCAGCAGAGCGTCGCGCTGGCGAAAGAGGTCAAGCCGCTCGGCGTGGACGTGATCGACTGCAGCTCGGGCGGCCTGCTCGCCAAGCCGCCGGCGCTCGCGCCCGCCTACGGCTACCAGGTGCCGTACGCCGAAAAGATAAAGAAGGAGGCCGGCATCGCGACCATGGCGGTCGGCCTGATCGTGCACGCGCGCCAGGCCGAGGCGATCCTCGCCGAGGGGCGCGCCGACCTGGTCGCGCTCGCGCGCGAGATGCTCTACAACCCGAACTGGGCGCTCGATGCCGCGCGCAAGCTCGGCGCCGAGCAGTCCTTCGCCGTGGTGCCGCCGGCCGCGGGCTGGTGGCTCGCGCGCCGCGCCGCGACCGCGCCGCAGGTGCAGCCCTCGACGTTCGGCAACAATTAGCGCGCAGGCTGGACAGCGATCGCAGCGCGGCGTAACCTCGAAGCGCAATTCGACCAGCACAAGAAGAGGGATGGGCGAGCCTCAGGCCAGCATCAAGTCCACGGTGGTGCCGCTGGCGAGCAGCACCGTGATGGTGGTCGACGACCAGTCGACCAGCCGCGCCATTCTCGAGCAGGTCCTGCGCACCCTGGACGAGCGCATCATGGTGAAGTCCTTCGCGCGCCCGATCGACGCCGTGGTGTGGGCCACGCGCCACGTCGCCGACCTGGTGCTGGTCGATTTCGCGATGCCCGAGATGAACGGCACCGAGCTGGTGCGGCGCCTGCGCGCGATGCCGGGCTACGAGCACGTGCCGATCGTGATGGTGAGCGTCAACGACGATCGCGAAGTGCGCTACAAGGCGCTCGACGCCGGCATCACCGACTTCCTCGCCAAGCCGGTGGACGTGCGCGAATGCATGGCGCGCTGCCGCAACCTGCTCTCCCTCAGGCGGGCGCAGCTCGCGCTGGAAGACCGCCAGAAGCTGCTGGAGCAGATCGTGGAGAACTCGGCGCGCGAGCTGCGCGAGCGCGAGCGCGAGAAGCAGACCCTGATGCAGCTCGCCGCGGGCGCGGCGGGCAAGGCGGCGCCGCGCACCCGCGTCGCGCGCACGCTCGCCTACTCGACGCGCCACGCCGCCCCGCCGGGGGGCCTGGCGCGCTTCGTGCCGCGAAAATCGCTCGGTCGCGTGCGCAGCTGAGCCGCCCCGCGCCGCGCGCGGGATCCTTCGCTCAGCCCTTCAGGCAGCCGCCCATGAACTTCTTGCGCTCGGCGCCTTTCAGCTTCTTCTCGCCCGCCTGCTTGTTGCAGTCCTTCATCTTCTCCTGCTGCGCCTTCTGCTTGGGGCTCGGAGCTTTCTTGTCGGCCGCGACGGCGAGCGACGAGGCGGCGAACGCCAGGCACAGCGCTGCGATCATGCTTTTCATTTCTGACTCCCCTGATCGGTTGATCGAAACAAGCTGCTGCGGCGGCAAGGGCTTGCGCGCCGCGCGGCAAACAACGCACGGCCGCGCCGCGCGGTTGACGTCAGGCTGACTGAACGCGCGCCAGGGTGAGCGCGGTGTTGACTATCGCGACGTGGGTCAGGGCCTGGGGAAAGTTGCCGAGCATCCTGCCCTGCACCGGGTCGTACTCCTCGGCCAGCAGGCCGACGTCGTTGCACAGCCCGAGCAGGCGGCCGAACATCTGCTGCGCTTCCGCCAGGCGGCCCTGCAGCGCGAGGTTGTCGGCGTAGAGAAAGCTCACCGGCAGGAAGGCGCCCTCGCCCGGCGGCAGGCCGTCGACGTCGCCGGCGTCCTCGATGTAGCGCCGCACCAGGCCGCCGCTCATCAGCTCGCGCCCGATCGCCGCCGTGGTGCCGACCATGCGCGGGTCGTCCGCCGGCAGGAAACCGACCAGCGGAATGATCAGCAGGCTCGCATCGAGCGGCTCGCCGCCGTAGTACTGCACGAAGGCGCCGCGCCTCGCGTCGTAGCCGTTGCGGCACACGTCCTGGTGGATGCGGTTGCGCCAGGCGCGCCAGCGCCCGAGCGGGCCCTCCAGGCCGAGCTCGCTTACCGAGCGCACCGCGCGGTCGAAGGCGCGCCAGGCCATCACCTTGGAGTGGGTGAAGTGCCGCTGCGGCCCGCGCACCTCCCACACGCCGTGGTCGGGACGGTCCCAGGCCGTCTCGAGGAAGTCCATCAGCGTCTTCTGCATCTCCCAGGCGTTCGGGTCGCCGTCGATCCCGAGGTCGGCGCCGAGGAACAGCACGTCCATCACCTCGCCGTAGACGTCGAGCTGGTGCTGGCGGCTCGCGCCGTTGCCGATGCGCACCGGGCGCGAGTCGCGGTAGCCCGCGAGCCAGGGCAGCTCGCGCTCGAGCAGGCGGCGCTCGCCGCGCAGGCCGTAGACGATCTGCAGGTCCTGCGGCCGCCCGGCCGCCGCGCGCAGCAGCCAGTCGCGCCAGGCCGCGGCTTCCTCGCGGTAGCCGGTCATCAGCAGCGCGTACAGCGCGTAGGCCGCATCGCGCAGCCAGCAGTAGCGGTAGTCCCAGTTGCGCACCCCGCCGAGCGCCTCGGGCAGCGAGGTGGTGGGCGCGGCGACGATGCCGCCGGTGGGCGCGTAGCTAAGCGCCTTGAGCGTGAGCAGCGAGCGCAGCACCGCCTGCCGGTGCGGGCCCCGGTAGGTGCAGCGCTCGGACCACTGCCGCCACTGGAGCTCGGTGTGCGCGAGCAGCCCGTCGACGTCGCGCGGCACCGCGGCGGCCTCGTTCGAGGGGCAGTACGACAGCACGAACGGCAGGCGCTCGCCGCGCCTGACGCGGAACTCGGCCACCGTGGTGTAGCCCTCGCCGCGCACCCTTACCGGGGTGTGCAGCAGCAGCGAGTCCGGCCCGCCGACCGCGAGCAGCCCGGCGGCGACGCGGCGCACCCACGGCACCACCGAGCCGTAGTCGAAGCGCACCACGTAGTGCATGCGCATCTCCACCTCGCCCTCGAGGCCCTCGACGAGGCGCACCAGGTGCGGCGTGGCGGTGCCGCGCGGCATGAAATCGATCACCCGCACCGCGCCGCCGGGCAGGTGGTGGTCGGTCTCGAGCACCAGCGTGGAATCGCGGTAGCGGCGCTCGATGCGGCTCGAGGGCGCCCGCGGCCGCAGCAGCCAGCGGCCGTTATCGGGATCGCCCAGGAGCGCCGAAAAGCAGGCCGGGTTGTCGAAGCGGGGACAGCAGAGCCAGTCGACCGAACCTTGCCTGCTCACCAGCGCCGCGGTGCGCAAGTCGCCCAGCAGGGCGTAGTCCTCGATGTCCGGCTGCGCCCCCTGGGCTGGGGTGGCCTCCGACATGCGCGCCAGGCGCGGCTAGAGGAACTTCTCCGCGCAGACGATGATGTCGTGGTTGGTCGGCTCCTTCAGGCACTCGCGCGCGTCGAGGTAGGACTTCGCGTCGAGGCGGCGCACGACGGGCTTGATGGCGTCGGTCTTGGCGCCGGCCTTGGCCTCGGCCTTTGGCGGCAGCTTCAGCGGCTCGCTGGCCTTCGTCGACTGCGCCCAGACGGGCGCCGCGACCAGCGCCGCGAGGGCGGCGAACAGGGCGATGCGCTTCATGGCATGCCTCCTACCATTGCGTCGGAAACGCCATGGTGACACAAAATCGGGTCGGACAAAAAGCCCAACAGGTCACATATTTGGCGCAAACTGCTGGGAAACCGGGTCAGTTCCCTATTTGGCACCTTGGCCATGAGCGCCGCACCCGATCTGGAACACCTGCGCGGCTGGGTCGGCCGCAGCGAAGCGCTCGAGGACCGCTGCGACGCGGCGCGCGTGCGCCAGCTGGCGGCGAGCCTCGACCTCGATCCGGCGCCGTTCGCCGACGGCGCCGAGCTGCCGCCGCTTTGGCACTGGATCTTCACCACCCCGCTCTCGCCGCTGCGCGAGGCCGGGCCCGACGGGCACCCGGCGCGCGGCGGGTTCCTGCCGCCGGTGCCGCTGCCGCGGCGCATGTGGGCCGGCAGCCAGCTCGAGTGGCTGCGCGCGCCGCGCCTGGGCGAGCCGCTGCGGCGCGATTCGAGCGTCGAGTCGGTCGACCTGAAGCAGGGCAGGAGCGGCACCCTGGTGTTCGTCAAGGTCCGGCACGAATGGACCAGCGGCGCCGCGCTCGCGATGCGCGAGGGCCAGGACATCGTCTACCGCGACGCGCCGCCCGCGGCGCACGCCAGGCCCAACCCGCCGGCCGAGGGGCCGGTGTGGCGCGAGCCGCTGGGCGCGAACCCCGCGCGCTGCGCGCTGGTGCCGAACGACGTGCTGCTGTTCCGCTACTCGGCGCTCACGTTCAACAGCCACCGCATCCACTACGACCGGCGCTACTGCCTCGAGGTCGAGGGCTACCCGGGGCTGGTGGTGCACGGGCCGCTTATGGCGACCGTGATGGCGACCCTCGCCTGGCTGCAGGCGGGGCGCCGCATGCCGCGCAGCTTCTCCTTCCGCGCCCAGGCGCCGGTGTTCGACGGCGAGGCGATCAGCGTATCGTGCGCGCGCGAAGGCGCGCGCGCGCAGACCGAGGTGCGCAAGTCCGACGGCACGCTCGCGCAGGCCGGCGAGATGAGCTGGAACGAACAATCGGGCTCGGAGCCGAATTATGCGTAAATCGACTCTGAGCCCGGTAATTCCGATTGTTCTCGCGCTCGCCACGCCGGCGGCGGCGCAGGACGACAACGTGCAGCGCGAGCTGATCAGGCGCCAGCAGCAAAGCGACGAGTTCACGCAGCAGCTGCGCCAGTCGCAGGAGCTGGTGAAGGTTCCGCCCGGCGACCTCGGCGCGCGCACGCGCGTGGAGTCGCAGCAGCTCGAGCAGCGCCATCAGCTCGAGAACCTGGACGCGTCGCAGCTGCAGCGCGCCGCCAAGGACGTCCCGCCCCGGTTCCGGCCGCAGGAGCGCGAGCAGATGAAGCAGGAGCGCCGCCCGCTGGTCGACGCGCCGCCGGGACAGGAATAATCGGGGTCTGTCCCCGGTTTTCAGAGGGTCGGGGGCGCGGGGTAGTCGCCGCCGAGCGCGACCAGGCCCCAGGGCGCGCCCTGCGCGTCCCAGGAAAAGCCGATGTGGCCCATGAGCGAGTGCGCGTCGCGGAACAGGCGCTGGATCGGGTAGTGGTCGTAGATGCCCTTCGCGCCCGCCATGCCGTGCAGCGAATCCACCGCCTCGGTGCACAGCTGCACCGCGTAGGCGATGTTGCGCTTCCAGCGCAGCTTGTCCTCGATCGTGGGCTCGCGCCCGGCCTCGGCGATCGCCTGCGCGTCGATGCAGTCGTTGCGCGCGATCAGGCGCGCGGCGTCGATTCGCGCGCCGGCCGCGGCGACGCGCAGCTGCACGGTCTGGAACTCGCGCATGCGCGCCGCGGTGTAGTTGGTGCTGCGCTCGCCCACCGCCTCGCAGGAGAGCTCGAGCGCGGCCTGCGCGTTGCCGACCGCGGCGCCGGCGATGCAGTGCGAGCCCATGCCGGAGAGCGGGACGCGGTAGACCGGGTTGGGGTTGGTCTTCGCGCCCGGGAAGTCGGCGCCGCCGCGCGCGAGGTACATCGACAGCGCGCGGTGCGCGGGCACGAACAGGTCCGTTGCCTTGACCGACTTGGAGCCGGTGCCGCGCATGCCGAGCACCTGCCAGTCGTCCACCACCTGGTAGTCGGCGCGCGGCACCAGGCACATGCAGTGGTCCACCACCTGCGCGCCGTCCTGCACCGTCACCGCGAGCATGTTCCAGTGGCTGCCGTCGACGCCGCTGGAGAAATTCCAGTGGCCGCCGATCTCGAGACCGCCCTTGACGCGCCGCGCGCGGCCCTGCGGGTAGGCGATGCCGGAGGCGATGATCGCGTCGGGATTCTCGCGCCAGACCTCGGCCTGCGCGCGCTCCTCGTACAGCGCGAGCATCCAGTGGTGGATCGCCAGGTTGGCGACGCTCCAGGCGGTCGAGGTGCAGCCGCGCCCGATCTCGGCCGGGATGTCGAACAGCGCGACGTAGTCGAGCTCCATGCCGCCCCAGCGCCTGGGCTGCGCGAAGCGCAGCAGCCCGCTCTGGTGCAGCTCGGCCTCGGTCTCGGGCAGCAGCTGGCGCGCCTCTTCGGCCTCCGCGGCGCGGCGGCGCAGTGCCGGGACCAGCGCACGCGCCCGCTGCAGCGCCTCGGCGTACGAGACGCCCGAAAAATCGCGCGCCATCAGGCCGTTTCGACCCGTGGCATCTTCGAGTAGTCTTCGCCGCCCCAGTCGGGCGCGTCGGTGATGCCGAAGAAGTTGAGCTCGATCATGAGCCCGTTCGGGTCGCGCAGGAAAAGCTGGTAGAGCCGGGATTCGGGCAGGTAGCGCGGGCGGTAGGCCACGCCCTTGCCCTGCAGGCGCTCGACGAAGGCCTTCGGCTCGGTCGCGGCGAAGGCGATGTGGTCGACCACGCCCGACTGGTCGGTCTTTGCGTTCGCGGGCGTGCCGAGGTAGTACAGCTCCGAGTTCGCAATGCCGTGCGGCCCCATGTGGACCTGGATCTTGCCGTTCACCCCGAGCCAGTAGCCCGGGAACGGGAAGTTCGGCCGCGGCATCACCTCGAAGCCCAGCACGTCGACGTAGAAGCGCCTGGTGGCCTCGAGGTCGTTGGCGCGCACGAAATAGTGGTTGATGTCCGCTACTGGCATATTTCACTCCGTGGGCAGGAAGCCGTCGGTCGAAAGGTAGCGCTCGCCGGTGTCGTAGTTGAAGCCGAGCACGGTCGCGCCCTTGGCGATCTCGGGCAGCTTCTGCCCGATCGCCTGCAGCGTCGCGCCCGAGGAGATGCCGATCAGCATGCCCTCTTCCTTCGCCGCGCGACGCGCCATTTCCTTGGCCGGCTCGGCCTCGACCTGGATCACGCCGTCGAGCAGCTGCACGTGCAGGTTCTTCGGCACGATGCCCGCGCCGATGCCCTGGATCGGGTGCGGCCCGGGCTTGCCGCCCGAGATCACGGGCGAGGCGCTCGGCTCGACCGCGTACACCTTGAGCCTGGGCCAGGCCTTCTTCAGCACCTGCGCGCAGGCGGTGATGTGCCCGCCGGTGCCCACGCCGGTGATCAGCACGTCTATGCCCTGCGGAAAATCGCCCAGGATCTCCTTGGCGGTGGTGCGCACGTGCACCTCGATGTTGGCCGGGTTCTCGAACTGCTGCGGCATCCACGCGCCGGGCGTCTGCGCCAGCATCTCCTGCGCCTTCGCAATCGCCCCCGCGGTACCCTTTTCGCGCGGGGTGAGCACGTAGCTCGCGCCGTAGGCGAGCATCAGGCGCCGGCGCTCGATCGACATGCTGTCGGGCATCACCAGGACGACCTTGTAGCCTTTCACCGCGCCCACCATCGCCAGGCCGATGCCGGTATTGCCCGAGGTCGGCTCGATGATCGTCGCGCCCGGCTTGAGCGCGCCGCTGTTCTCGGCCGCCTCGATCATCGACAGCGCGATGCGGTCCTTGATCGAGCCGCCCGGGTTGGCGCGCTCGGCCTTGACCCAGACCTGGTGCGTGCTGCCGAACAGGCGGTTGATGCGGATGTGGGGCGTGTTGCCGATGGTGCCGAGAATGCTGTCGGCTTTCATGGGGTCTCGCGCGCGGATTGGAAACGAGCCCGCATGATGAACCGCCGGAGCGGGAATTACCAGAGCCCCCGCAGTACGGAAGCGACATCGATCGCAGCCGTTCCTCTCTCGCGCGCGGGCTCGGCCTCGTCGGCCGCGGGCCAGGTGACCGGCTGCAGCCGCTGCATCACCGCGCGGGTGAGGAAGCGGCTCGCCGCGCCGTAGACGTGCGCGTCGCCGCGCCGCGGCTGCCCGGTCACGTAGTAGCGCAGCGGCGCGATCAGGTGCAGTTCCGATTTCGCGCGCGTCATCGCCACGTACAGCAGGCGCCGCTCCTCCTCGATCAGCTCGGCGCGGCCGGTGGCGTACTCGGAGGGGAAGTTGCCGTCGGCGACGTTTAGCACGTGCACCGCGTCCCACTCCTGGCCCTTGGCCGAGTGCACGGTCGAGAGCACCAGGTAGTCCTCGTCGCGGTGCGGCGCGCCGGCGAGGTCGCCGCTCGCCTGCGGCGGGTCGAGCGCGAGCTCGGTGAGGAAGCGCTCGCGGCCGGCGAACTGCTGCGCGATGCGCTCGAGCTGCCACAGGTCGCCCGCGCGCGCCTGCGCCGAGTCGTACTTCTGCTCCAGGATCGGCTCGAACCACTCGCGCACCCGCCCCAGCTGCCCTGCCCACGGGGATTCGGCATTGCCGAGTTCCATCATCAGCGAATCGAATTCCGAGTTATTCGTCTTCAGTTCCCGCCACGAAAAAAGTCCCGCTTCGAAGCGCGTGAAGAACCTCGCCGCCGTGGCCGGGCCCACGCCGGGCTGCAGCTGCAGGGCGCGAAAGGCGCTGACGCGGTTCTTCGGGTTGTCGGCCCAGCGCAGCACCGCGAGCAGGTCCTTGACGTGCGCCGCCTCGAGAAACTTGAGCCCGCCGTACTTGACGTAGGGGATGTCGCGCCGCACCAGCTCGAGCTCGAGCACGTCGCTGTGGTGCGAGGCGCGGAACAGCACCGCCTGGCGCCGCAGCAGCAAGCCGCGCTCGCGCGCCTCGAGCACGCGCGCGACCACGTACTCGGCCTGCGCCTGGTCGTCGGCGACCGTGACGTAGCGCGGGCGCTCGCCCGCGCCGCGCGCGGCCTCGAGGATCTTGCGGTACTGGCGCTGCCCTTCCCCGATCAGCGCGTTGGCGGCGTCGAGCACGCCCTGGGTCGAGCGGTAGTTGCGCTCGAGCGTGACCACCGCGGCCGGCGGCGCGTACTGCGCCGGGAAGCCGAGGATGTTCTCGACCGTGGCGGCGCGGAACGAATAGATCGACTGCGCGTCGTCGCCCACCACCGTCACTCCCTCGCCCGAGGGCCGCAGCAGCTTGAGGATCTGCGCCTGCAACGAGTTGGTGTCCTGGTACTCGTCGACCAGGATGTGGTCGAAGGCCGCGCTCATCTCGGCCGCGAGCGCCGCGTCGCTCGCCATCGCGTGCCAGTACAGCAGCAGGTCGTCGTAGTCGAGCGCCTGGTTGGCGAGCTTTCGCTCGACGTAGGCGCGGTAAAGGCGCGTCAGCTCCTGCTCCCACTCGGCGCACCAGGGAAAGGCCTCGATGAGCGTGCGCCGCAGCGCGCCCTGGGTGTTGACCCGGTGCGAGTAGATCGCGAGGCAGCTATCCTTGCGCGGGAAGCGCTTTTCCAGCTTCGACAGCCCCAGCTCGTGGCGCACCAGGTCCATCAGGTCGGCCGCGTCGCCGCGGTCGAGGACGCTGAAATTCGCGTCCAGCCCCAGGCGCGCGCTGTGGCGCCGGATGAGCCGGTTGGCGATCGAGTGGAAAGTGCCCGACCAGGGCAGCCTGACCTCCTTCGCCGCCTCGCCCACGATCTTGCGCGCCCGGCGCGTCATCTCCTCGGCCGCGCGGCGGGTGAAGGTGAGCAGCAGGATGCGCTCGGGCGAAACCCCCTGCAGCACCAGCCAGGCGACGCGGTGCGCGAGCGTGTTGGTCTTGCCGGTGCCCGCGCCGGCGACGATCAGGAGCGGCGCGCCGCCCGCGCACGCCGCGGCGCGCTGCGCCTCGTTCAGCCGCTCGAAAACCGGGCTCGCAGTCACCGCGGCATTATGCGCGAATGCTGTATATCTATCCAGCCCGGCGGCGCGTCAACCGCGCCGTGCCATCTCGCGGTAGAAGGCGCGGATGCGGCGCGCGTTGGTTCCCAGGTCGCTGCGGCCCACGCGCGAGGCCGAGCGCAGATCGACGCGGCTCGCCGCATCGAGCGGGGTGATGCGGATCACGATATCGTCCTTGAAGCCGAAGAAGAACGTGGTGTCGGTGGCTTCGATGCGCAGCGCCGCCGGGTTGGCGGCGACGATCTTCCAGCCCAGCCCGCGCGCGGCCTCGAGGCAGAGCTCGAACGCCGCCTGCGGATGCACGCCGAGCGCGAGCGGCAGGATGTCGGGGTAGGCGCGGCGCTGCTGCGCCGCGAGCGCCGCCCCGCCGTAGGCCAGGCCGTCGGGCGAGGCGCGCCGCACGGCCGCGAGCGCGACGAACTGCGGCGGCTGCAGCGTGTCGGTCGTGATGTCGTGGATCGGCGGCACGCCGTGCGCGCGCACCAGCAGCGCGCACGGCAGGCCGCAGGCGGCTGCGCCCGCCGCGACGCCCAGCAGGGCGCCGAGCAGCGCGCCGAGCGCTCGCGCGCGCAGCGCCCAGACCGCCGCCGCGAGGCAGCCGAGCGCGCCCGCGAGCCCCGCCCAGGCCGCCGCGCGCAGCACGAGAAAGCCGATGCGGTAGTCCCACAGGCCGAGACGGTGCCCCAGCCCGGCGGCGAGCGCGGCGAGCGACGCCAGCACGGCGAGGCCGAAGGCGAAGGCGGCGAATCTGCGCATTACGGATTGAGCGGCGCGCGTGCGCGAAGTTCCGCTCTCACCGGCTGACGCGGTTGCGCCCGCCCTGCTTGGCGCGGTAGAGCGCCTCGTCGGCGGCCTTGATCACCTCGGCCGGGGTTCCGCTGCGCCTGCCCGGGCCGGCGACCCCGATGCTGACCGTGACCGACAGCCCCTGCTCGAGCGCCTGCTCCTCGCGCGCGCCGCGGCGCCTGGAGCCCTTCCTCTCGCTCTTGGGCCGGTCCTCGCCGCGAATCGCCATGCGGTAGTCCTCGATCGACTGGCGGATGCGCTCCAGCTGCGGCAGCACGTCGTTCACCCCGGCCTCGGGGAACAGCACCGTGAATTCCTCGCCGCCGTAGCGGAACGCCCGCCCGCCGCCGCCGACCTCGGCCAGGCGCGCGGCGACCAGCCGCAGCACCTGGTCGCCGACGTCGTGGCCGTGCGTGTCGTTGAACTGCTTGAAGTGGTCGACGTCCACCATCGCCACGGCGTAGTCGGGCCCGAGCGCGCGCATGCGCTCATCGAGCGCGCGCCGGCTCGGCAGCCCGGTGAGCTCGTCGCGGAACGCGAGCCGGTGCGATTCCTGCAGCATCGCGACCAGCAGGATCACCCCGGCCGCGCTCATGAACGCGGCGAAGCTGGCGAAGCGCGCGACCCAGGCGCAGGCGATGAAGAACGCGACCAGCGCCGCCGCCTTGCCGACGTCGAGCGGCGTGAACCTGGGCCAGGCGCGCCAGACCGCGGCGGCGAACGCGGCGGCGAACATCACCCGCCCGACGAACGGCACCGGCGGGTAGCGCAGCGTCCAGTGCTGCAGGATATGGTGCCAGGACTCGCCCGACAGCGTGCTGTGGCCGGAGGATGCGACCCAGGCCACCAGCAGCGCCTCGAGCGCGATCAGCAGCAGCCAGCGCCAGCTGCCGTGATGCACCGCGCCGCGCTCGGGCAGCACGAAAGAGACCAGCATGTTGGCCGGCACCAGCAGCACCGCGGCGACGTAGGCGGCCTGCGGCGCGAAGCCGTCGGGAACGAGCGCGAGCGCGTAGCGGTAGCCGCCGTAGGCGGCGAGCATCGACAGCGCGGCGACGAACGCGCGCCCGCGGTTGAACCACAGCGTGACCGCGGCGGCGAGCCCGAGCAGGGCATAGGGCCCGGCGACCACCAGCCCCTCGAGCCCGGGCGGCAGCCGAGCGCCGAGCGCCACCGCCAGCGCGGTCGCGGCGAGGATCGCCGCCGGCACCACCAGCGGGCGGTAGGCCTGCGGGATCCAGCGCATCATGCCTGCTCCTCCGGCGCCCTGATGCGGCGGAACGCGCGCCACAGCAGCAGGTCGTAGGCGATCTTGATCGTCGCCCCGGCCACCAGCGGCGCCCACAGCGCGCCCGCCTGCATCGCGCCGCCGGCGATCAGAGGCGCCGCCACCCGGCCGCTCGCGCGCGCGAGCTGCGACATGCCCGAGGCCCAGGCGCGCTCGTGCGCCGGCACGATCGCCATCAGGTAGGACTGGCGCGTCGGCACGTCCATTTCCGAGAGCCCTTCCCTGACGATGAACAGTCCGGCGGCGATGGCGAAGGTCGGCGCGAGCGGCAGCGTGAGCAGCAGCAGCCCCGAGGGCAGGTGGGTGAACACCATGGTGTTGACCAGCCCGATGCGGCGGGCGAGCCAGGCGGCGATGAAGTGCGACAGCACGGTCATGATGCGCGCGGCGACGAACAGCGCCGCGAGCGCGCCCTCGGAGACGCCGAAGCGCAGGTAAAGAAAGTACGCGATCAGAGCCGAGCCGATGAAGCCGCCGCCGAAGGCGTCCATCCCCGCCAGGAGCGAAAAACTGCGCACCGCGCGGCGCACCGCAGCAGGCGCGTGCAGCGCGTGCAGCGGCGGGACCGCGGCGCCGCGCTCGGCCGCAGGAGAGAGCCGCGCGTAGGCGAATGCCGCGCCACCCAGCAGCAGCGCATAGCCGACGAGCGTCGCGTCGTAGGCGCGCAGCTCGCCGACCTCGAAGCGATCGCGCAGCAGCGCGGGCAGCGCCGCGAGCAGCGCGCCGGCCGCGGCGCCGACGTCCTGCAGCGCGTTGTACCAGGCGAACATCTGAGTGCGCTCGCGGTCGCGCGTGGTCGCCGGCAGGATCGCCTGCTCCAGCGCCTGGGCGCCGCCGCGGTCGGTGCCCTGGGTGTTGAGCATGCCGAGCAAGGCCGCCGCGGCGAGCGCCCAGGGCGAATCGAACAGAGCAAGCGCGATGCCGCCGCCCGCGGCGAGCGAAGCGAGCGCGACCAGGCTGCGCCTCCGCCCGACACGGTCGGCGAAGAAAGTGCTGTACGCGGTGCCGCAGGCGACCCCGACGAAGCCGGCAGTGAGCACGAGGCCGACCTCGGCTTCGTCGAAACCACGCTTGGCGAGGTACACCGCCGCGAGCACGCTGATCGATCCCGCGCCGAGTCCGCGCAGCATCGCAGCGGTGTAAATGAGCCTGCGGTCGCGCCGCAGCGCGCTCATCCCAGCCTGTCGGGCCGGAAACCGACGTCGCACACTCTGCCGCGCTGCGCGCGCTTGCCCTCGTAGTCCCTGAGCGCCCTGGCGTCGAGCTCGGCGCTCTTGCGCACGCGCTTGAAGCCGGAGACCGCGAGCGCGCCCTTCGGCTCGAGCGCGGCCACCGCGGCGAGCGTCACCGTGTCGGGCAGCGCGATCAGCTGCACGCCGACCCCGCCGTTGGGGCGCAGCGGCAGCTCGGACATCGGGAACACCAGCAGCCGCGCGTCGGACGACAGCGCGGCGACCTTGAGCTTGTCCGCCTCGCCCGCGTACGGGGCGGGCGGATTCGCGCGCGCGCCCTCGGCGACGCTCATGAATTCCTTGCCCGCGCGCGTCTTGGTGACCAGGTCGCCCAGGCGGCACAGGAAGCCCTGGCCCGCGCTCGAGCTCATCAGCAGCGCCTGGGACGGGTCGCCGCAGGCCATCCAGACGATGTCGTCGCCGTTGCAGTTGACCAGCGCATTCATCGGCTGCCCGTCGCCGCGCCCGCTCGGCAGGCTCGCCGCCTCGAGCGTGAAGGCCTTGCCGCGCGCCGACAGGAACACCACCGGCGAGGTGGTCTTGCACTCGAGCGCCTGCAGCAGGGCGTCGCCGTCCTTGAAGCCGACCGTGGAGAGGTCGATGCCGTGGCCCGAGCGGGCGCGGATCCAGCCCTTGCGCGACAGGATCACGGTCAGCGGCTCCTCGAGCACGCTGCGCTCGATCTGCGCCCGATCCTCCGGCTTGATCAGGGTACGGCGCTCGTCGCCGAACTTCTTCGCGTCCTCCTCGAGCTCCTTCACCACGAGCTTCCTCAGCTCCTTGTCCTCGCCCAGCAGGCTCTTGAGGCCCTTTCTTTCGGCCTCGAGCGATTTCCTCTCGTCGTTCAGCTTCACGCCGTCGAGCCGGGTGAGCTGGCCCAGGCGCAGGTTGACGATGTCCTCGGCCTGGCGCTCGCTGAACTTCCACTTCGCGCGCAGCCTGTCCTTCGCCTCGGCCTGGTCGTCGCAGGCGCGGATCAGCTTGATGATCTCGTCGATCTTGGCCAGCGCGAGCAGCCGGCCCATGACGATGTGCAGCCGCTGCTCGCACTTGTCGAGCCGGTGCGCGGTGCGCCGGCGCACCGTCTGCACCCGGAACTCGCTCCACTCGCGCAGCACCTCGACCATGCCCTTGGTCTCGGGCAGGCCGTCCAGCCCCAGCCAGGTGAGGTTGATCGCGTAGCGCGTCTCGAGCGAGGTCTGCACCAGCAGCGCCTTCATCGTCTCCGCCGGGTCCTGGCGCGAGCTGCGCGGCTCGATCACCAGCCGCAGCTTCGACTTGCGGTCGGACTCGTCGCGCACCGACTCGACCAGGTCGAGCACGAACTGCTTGACGCGCTTTTGCTCCTGGGTCACGTCCTTCTTGCCCGCCGCGGGGCGCGGGCTGACCAGCGCGTCGATCTCCTCCTGCACCTGGCGCGCCGACACCCCGTGCGGCAGCTCGGTGACCACGATGCGCCACTGCCCGCGCGCGAGCGGCTCGACCGTCCAGCGCGCGCGCAGCGTGATCGAGCCGCGCCCGCTCTCGTAGGCCTGCCTCAGTTCCTCGGCAGGCGAAATGATCTGCCCGCCGCCGGGGAAGTCCGGCCCGGGCAGGCGCTCGAGCACGTCGTCCAGCTTCGCCTTGGGATGGCGAATGACCCACGCCGCGGCGGCCGCGACCTCCTTCAGGTTGTGCGGCGGGATGCGAGTCGAGAACCCGACCGGGATGCCGAACGAGCCGTTCAGCAGGCCGAAGGGCATCCGCGCCGGCAGCAGCACCGGCTCGTCGAACTTGCCGTCGTAGTTCTTCTGGAAGTCGACCGTGCCCTCGCCGATCTCGGCCAGCATCAGCGCGGCGATGCGCGCCAGCCTGGCCTCGGTGTAGCGGTAGGCCGCCGCGCCGTCGCCGTCGCGCGAGCCGAAGTTGCCCTGGCCGTCGATCAGCGGGTAGCGCATCGAGAACGGCTGCGCCATGTGCACCAGCGCCTCGTAGGTCGAGGCATCGCCGTGCGGGTGGTACTTGCCCAGCACCTCGCCGACGTAGCGCGCGGACTTGGCGAAGCCTTCGCCGCCGCCCGGGGTGTCGCCCATGGCGTAGAGAATGCGCCGCTGCACCGGCTTCAAGCCGTCGGCGACCTCGGGCAGGGCGCGCGCCTTGACCGTCGAGACCGCGTAGCCGAGGTAGGCCTGCGAGGCGTGGCGCTCGATCGGCGCCGCGTCGTCGCCGTTGTCGGGGGTGAACAGGTCCAGCGTCTGCGTGTCGTCCATCGCTTACTCGAAAAGCGGCAACTGCCGGTTGGAAACGGCCACCGCGAGCTCGACCGCGGCGCGCGCCTTGTCCAGCGTGTCGCAGCGGCCGATGCGGCCGGCCGCTTCCCAGTCGTAGCGTCCGCTCTCGACCAGGGTGACCTTGCCCAGCTTCTGCTTGCCGACCCAATAGACGTGGCCGCGGTAGCCGCGCTCCCAGAACGGCCTTGGTTTCGATCGCTTCCTGCGCTTGGCGCTCAAACGTCGGCCTCCACGGTCTTCCAGTGCTCGCGCATCCAGTTGCGCCGCCCCTCGGCCTCGCCCGCGTCCATCAGCAGCTCGAAGGTCTCGCGCACCTTCTTGATCCGCTCGCGCTCGAGCTGCATGCGCACCAGGCGGCGCGAGTCCGGGTTCATGCTGGTCTCCCACAGCTGCTCGGCGCTCATCTCGCCCAGGCCCTTGAAGCGCGAGATCTCCCAGCTGCCTTCGCCCAGCTTCTCCTTCCTGAGCAGCCCGAGCGCCTCCTCCAGCTCGTCGTCGTCCAGGCAGTACAGGCGCCGCGCCGGGCGGCCCTTGCCCTGCGCCGGCAGCTCGACCTTGTACAGCGGCGGCTGCGCGACGTACAGGTGCCCGGTCTCGACCAGCTTGGGCGCGTGCATGAAAAAAAAAGTCAGCAGCAGCGCCTGGATGTGGCCGCCGTCGACGTCGGCGTCGGTCATCACGATCACCTTGCCGTAGCGCAGGCCGGACAGGTCGGGCGAGTCGTCCAGGCCGTGCGGGTCGACCCCGATCGCGGTCGCGATCGCCTGCAGCTCCTTGTTGGCGAGCACGGTGCGCGAGTCCTTGGACATGGTGTTGAGCACCTTGCCGCGCAGCGGCAGCACCGCCTGGGTGTCCTTGTCGCGCGCCTCCTTGGCCGAGCCGCCGGCCGAGTCGCCCTCGACCAGGAACAGCTCGTTGCGCGAGATGTCGCCCGAGGCGCAGTCGACCAGTTTCCCGGGCAGGGTTGCGACGCCGGAGGACTTCTTGCGCTCGAACTTCTTGCCGCGCGACAGGCGCGCGAGCGCCTGCTCGATCGCCAGCTCGACGATCTTCCTGCCATCGTCCGGATGCGCGTTGAGCCACAGCTCGAAGGCGTCGCGCACGCACAGCTCGACCAGCCGCGCGGCGTGGCGCGTGGTGAGCTTCTCCTTGGTCTGGCCGTGGAACTGGGTCCGCACGATGCGCGCCGAGAGCGTGAAGCAGGCGCGCGACCACAGGTCCTCGGCGATCAGCTTGACGCCCTTGGGGCTCAGGCCGCGCGTGTCCATGAACGCGCGCAGCGCATCGAAAATCCCGTTGCGAAAGCCCGCCTCGTGCGTGCCGTGCGAGCGGGTCGGGATCAGGTTGACGTGGCTGTCGGCGAACACCTCGCCCTCGGCCACCCAGCCGATCGCCCAGGCGGCGCCCTCGCCGGGTTCGACCTCCGGGACGTCGCTCTGCTCGAAGTAGCGCTCGCCGCTGAACAGCGGCGCCACCAGCTCGCGCCCGGCGAGCATGAACTCGAAATACTGCGCCATGCCGCGCTCGTATTTCCAGGCCTTGTCTTCGCGCCCTTCGACGCGCAGCACCATGGTCAGCCCGGGCAGCAGGTAGGCCTTGGAGCGCACCAGGTGCTCGAGCTCGGCGAGCGGGATATTGGGCGAGTCGAAGTACTTCGGGTCGGGCCAGGCGCGCACCACGGTGCCGGTGCGGCGCTCGCGGATCTTCTCCGACTTGAGCTTCTGCTTGAGCTCGCCGCCTTCGAACGCGATCGTGTGCCGGTAGCCGTCGCGGTAGACCGTGACCTCGAGCCGCTTCGAGAGCGCGTTGGTGACCGCCACGCCGACGCCGTGCAGCCCGCCCGAGATGTGGTAGACGGCGTCGCCCGAGCGGTCGAACTTGCCCCCGGCATGGAGCATGGTGAACGCGACCTCGACCGCGGGCTTCTTCTCCACCGGGTGCATGTCGACCGGAATGCCGCGCCCCTCGTCCGCGACCTCGATCGAGCCGTCCTTGTAGCAGCACACGGTGATCTTCTTGCCGAAGCCCGCGAGCGCCTCGTCGACCGCGTTGTCGATCGCCTCCTGCGCCACGTGCAGCGGGTGGATGGTGTGGGTGTACATGCCCGGCATGCGGCGCACGGGCTCGAGCCCCTTGAGGGCCTGGATCGAGGAAGCGTCGTAGGTCTGTCTTGCCATGTATCTAGTGCAGGTAAGGGCCCACTATCCCATATATTGTAGTCGCTCGCGGCTCACGCCGCGGCGTAGCGCCGCCTGAGCTGCGCCGCGCTCGCGCGCCCCGGCGCCTGCACCGCCACGCCCTCGGCCGCCGCGGCGTCCGCCAGCCCGCGGTCGAGCGTCACCAGCCCCGAGGCGAGGCGCAGCGCGAGCTCGAGGTAGGCCGCGTCGTAGGTCGTCAGGTCGCGCCGCTCGGCGATCGCGCTCACCATGCGCATGTCGACCGGCACCGGGTCGACGCGCAGTCCGAGCTGCTCGGCGCGGTCGAGCGCATCGAGTCGGGTGTTGCGGTCGATGCGGCGCTTGCGCTCGGCGAACAGCAGCGCGTTGGGGAACTCGAGCCGCCACAGCGCCGGCACCCAGCAATCGGCCTCGCCCAGCAGATCGAACGCGGCATCGCTGAAGGCGCTGCGCTCGTCCTCGAGGAACCAGGCCAGCGTCACCGAGCAGTCGAGCACCAGCTCCATCAGTAGCGCCGTCCCGCCTTGATCAGCTCCGAAATCGTCGCCCCGGCCTTGGCGCCGCGGTCCTTGCCCACGCGCCAGCGCTTGATCTCCTCGACCAGCGCGCGCCGGCGCTCGCGCTCGTCGGCGGCCTTGACCGGCACCAGCTGCGCCACCGGCCGGCCGCGGCGCGTGATGACGACGGTTTCGCCCGCCTCGACCCGGTCCAGCAGCTCGGCGAGCTTGGTCTTGGCTTCGAACGATCCGACCGAAGTCACGCTCGTCACGCTCGCACACCTGCAGTCATAAAACTAGACAACCAGTCTATCAAATCTTCGCTTGAAAGCAAGTCCCCGCATCTCCCTGCCCTGACAATCTTTTTTCAATTCGGATTGGATCTGGTGACAAACTCTATTGCATCGTTTGCGGCGGACCGCTTTCAAGCCGTCGCCAAGCGGCTACACAATCCCCCACCACTCGATTACGCTTCGCCCATGCAACCTGAACTCGCCGCGGCGGCACTTGCGGGACTGGCCACGCGGCGCGTGCTGGCGGTGGCGGTGGTGCGCGCGGGGCACATCGTGTGGGCGAGCCCGGCGCTGCTGGGGATGTTCGGGCTGGAGGCGGACAGGGCCGGGGAGCCG
>DATIZK010000001.1:0-23298 GCA_035517095.1 Burkholderiales bacterium | reverse complement strand
GCCGACATCCTGCAGCCCGGGCCCGCGGCGCTGACCGACGGGGTGCGCCGCATGCACGAGATCTTCACTGCGTGGGCAGCAGACCTTTCACGTTGAAGGATGGCGCGCTGCCGTCCTTGAGCTGACCGGCGTACACGGTGAGGTGCGGGAACGGAATCTCGATGCCGCGCGCGTCGTAGGCCTTCTTCAGCCGGTGCAGGAACTCGCGCCGCACGCTCCACTGCTGGTTCGGCGGCACGACCTTCAGCCTGGCGATCAGGTTGACCGAGGAATCGCCCCATTCGTCGACGCCGATGATCTCGAGATCCGCGGCCAGGCTGGGCCCGAACACCGGGTCGGCGCGCATCTCGCGCCCGACTTGCTTCATCACCTCGAAGGCCTCGTCCACCTCTTCGCGGTAGGCGACGCCGACCTTGATCACGGCCTGGGCGTAGTCGCGCGTCAGGTTCTTCACCACCTTGATCTCGCCGTTGGGCACGAAGAATACGTGGCCGTCGAAGTTGCGCAGCCGGACGTAGCGCAGCGTGACCTCCTCGACCACGCCGGACTGGCCGCCCAGGTCCACGATGTCGCCCTGGCGGATCTGGTCCTCGAGCAAGAGGAAAAATCCGGTGAAGTAGTCCTTGACCAGGCTCTGCGCGCCGAAGCCGATCGCCAGGCCGGCGACCCCGGCGGTGGCCAGCACCGGCGCGACCGAGATGCCGAGCTCGTCCAGCACCAGCATTCCGGCCAGCAGCCAGATGACCACTGCGGCGATGTAGCGAAACACGCGCCCCAGCGTCTGGATGCGGGTCAGCTGATCCGGCTCGTGGCGGCGCTCGAGGAAGCGGCGCAGGGTGCGAATCAGGCGCGCGGCCACGCCCTGCAGCACGCTGGCCGCGATCAGGATCAGCACGATGCGCACGCCGTGGGTGATGGCGAGCTTGGCGTCCGCGTCCATCTGGTTGAAGTAGTGCAGCACGGTGTTCATCGGCGGTTCTCCTTCGGTTCTTTCCCGAAGGGCCGATGTTATCAGTCGTCGCCGCGCAGGTTCGGGTCGGCGTCGATCTTGGCCTTGAGCTTGCGCATGCCGGCGAGCCAGCGGTCGCGGTCCGCGGTCTTGCGCCGCTCGTACTCGGCGACCTCGGGGTGCGGCAGGACGAGGAAGGTCTCGGACTCGATCGCGCGCAGCACGCACTCCGCGGCGAATTCTGCCGTGACCGAGCCCTCGAGCAGGAACGATTTGCGGTTGCCGCTCGGCCCGAGCAGCATCTGCGTTTGCACGCCCTGCGGGCACAGGCACGAGACGCGGATGCCCTTGTCGTGGTAGTTGACCGACAGCCACTCGGCGAACGCCACCGCGGCGTGCTTGGAGACGGTGTAAGTCGCCGAGTCGACCTGCATCAGAAGGCCAGCGGCGGAGGCGGTATTCACCAGGTAGCCGCCGCCCTGCGCCAGCATGTGCGGGATCACCGCGCGCGCGGCATACAGGTGCGCCATGAAGTTGACGTCCATGGTGCGGCGCCAGGCCTCGTCCGGCGCCTCGAGCCCGCTGCGCTCGATGATGCCGGCGTTGGAGCAGAACAGATCGATTCGGCCGTGGCGCGCAATGACCTTGCCGACCAGCTCCTTCACCTGCTGCTCGCGCGCGACGTCGCAGGCGATGCCCTCGGCTTCGGACAGCTTGAGGTCGGCGGCGATTACCGCGCGCGCGCCCTCGGCACGAAAGCGCTCGACCAGCGCCTTGCCGATGCCCCTGCCGCCCCCGGTGACCACACAGACCTTGTCGCGCAGTTTCATTTCATGTCCTCCTCTTGCGGCCGCCATTCTGGACGATTGCACGCGCGCCGTATATCGTCGGCTTCTCCAAACTCCATCGATCGACATGGCGGAACTGATCCTGGTGCGGCACGCGCAGGCGGCCTTCGGCACCGACGACTACGATCGGCTGACCGAGCTCGGCCATCGCCAGGCGCGCTGGCTGGGCGAATATTTCGCCGATCAGGCGATCGCGTTCGACCGCGTGGTCAGCGGCAGCCTGCGCCGGCACCGGGAAACTCTGGCCGGAATCGCCGAGGCGCTTTCCGGGCTGCCGGCGGCGGATATCCAGCCGGGACTGAACGAGTACCAGGCGGACGTGCTGCTCGCCGCGCATCTCGCCGCGCGCGGCCTGCCGCCGCTCGAGCATGCCGAGGACCGGCGCGGGCACTTCCGCGTGCTGCGCGACGCGCTCTACGGCTGGGTCGACGGCACGCTCCAGGCGCACGCGCACCTTCCGTTCCCCGAGTTCGAGGCCGGCGTGCGACAGGCGCTCGAAGCCGCGCGCCACGGCGCCGGGCGGGTGCTGGTGGTGAGCTCGGGCGGGCCGATCTCGAGCGCCATTGGCGCCGTGCTCGGCGTCGCGCCGCGCACGGTGGTCGACCTGAACCTGCAGACCCGAAACACGGGCTTGAGCGAGCTGCGCGCCGGCGCGCAGCGCGCGCATTGCGTGAGCTTCAACGCCGTGCCGCACCTCGAGCGCCCCGGACGCCGCGAGGCGATCACCTACTCGTAGAAGTCAGTGGATGCCGAGCGCCGCTTCGATGGTGCGCACCATGGCGACCAGGCGCGGCCCGATGTCGTCCTCGAGCTGCCCGCTCTTCAGCGCGAACGCGGGCACGCCGCAGTTGAAGGCCACGATCTCGCCGTCCACGGTGCGCCGCATCGGCACCGCGACCGCCGACACCTCGCGCCGCAGCTCGCCGACCGAGACGCAGAAGCCCTGGGCGCGGATGTCCGCCAGGCTCTTGTCGATCGCGGGCCGGAACTTGCGGTGCAGCTCGGGCTCCTTGACCTTGATCTGGTTCAGCACCGCCTCGCGCTCGGGCGGGGTGCAGGCGGCGAGGAAGGCGCGCCCGATCGCGGCCTGCGCGATCGGCACCGCGGTGCCGATGTCGGGCAGCATGGTGAGCGCGTTGCCGTTGCGCGAGGATTCGACGTACACCATGTTTAGCCGGTCGCGGATTCCCATCGAAACCGAGCCGTGGCAGTAGTCGGCCAGCTCCTTCATCAGCGGGCGCGCCAGCTGGCGCACGCTCATCGAGGCGAGCAGCGGGTAGCCGATCGACAGCACCGCCGAGCCGAGCTGGTACTTGCCCAGCCGCATGTTGTGGCGCAGGTAGCCGAGCTTGGTCAGGGTGTAGGTCAGGCGCGACACCGTCGGCTTGGGCAGCCCGGTGCGCACCGAGATCTCCTTGTTGCCGAGCATGGTCTCCAGCGGGGTGAAGCATCGCAGCACCTCCAGCCCGCGCGCCAGGGTGGTGGCGAACTGGCGGTCGCCTTCGTGCTCGTAGCTGTATTGCGTCCCCGCGGGGGATAGGGGGGCATTGGCCTCTGGTGCGCCCATCGGTTCGTCTCCTGGATTCGTTTTTCTGGGGTGCGGCGAATGTTTCGCGTTTCGATATTCGTTCGCGCGCGGCAGGGGTGTCAACTTAGTCATATCATATTTCGCATATCAAAATTCCAAAGAGCGCGCCCATGACCTCATCTCCCTTCGAGCTGCAGGGTAAAGTGGCCTTCGTCACCGGCTCGACGCGAGGCATCGGCAAATCGATCGCCGAGCACATGGCCCGCGCCGGCGCGAAGGTGGTGGTTTCCAGCCGCAAGGCCGACGCTTGCGAGGCGGTAAGGATCGAGTTCGAGCGCCAGGGCTGGCCGGTGATCGCGCAGCCGTGCAACGTCTCGCGCAAGCAAGAGCTGCAGGCGCTGGTCGACAAGACGCTCGCGACCTGGGGCCGGATCGACATCGCGGTGGCCAACGCCGCCGCCAACCCCTATTACGGGCCGCTGGCGCAGCTGCCCGACGAGGCGTTCGACAAGATCTTCGCCAACAACGTGAAGAGCGTGCTGTGGCTGGCCAACATGACCCTGCCCGGGATGGCCGAGCGCGGCGGCGGCAGCTTCATCAGCATCGGCTCGATCGGCGGCCTGAAGGCCAACACCGTGATCGGCGCCTACGGCATCTCCAAGGCCGCCGACCACCATCTGGTGCGCAACCTGGCCGCCGAGTGGGGGCCGAAGAACATCCGCGTCAACGCGATCGCTCCGGGCCTGATCAAGACCGATTTCGCGCGCGCGCTGTGGGAGGACGAAAAGCGCAGAAAGGAGCGCGAGGCGCTCACCCCCTTGCGCCGGCTGGGCGAGCCGCACGAGATCGGCGGCATCGCGCTGTTCCTGGCCTCGCCGGCCGCCTCGTTCATCACCGGCCAGGTGATCGTCGCGGACGGCGGGGTGACGATCGTCTGAGCGCTGCGCTAGACTAGCCTGCCGCAAGGAGCCCGCCATGGACCTGAACTACTCCCCCGCAGAACTGGCCTTTCGCGACGAGGTGCGGGGCTGGCTGAACGCCAACCTGCCCGACGACCTGCGGCGCAAGGTCGCGGATTACGAGCACCTCACGCGCGACGACCTGCAGCGCTGGCACCGCCTGCTCGCCAAGAAGGGCTGGATCGCGCCCTCCTGGCCCAAGGAATGGGGCGGCACGGACTGGAACCTGGTCGAGCGCTACATCTTCGAGGAGGAGTGCGGCTACGCCGGAACGCCGCCGCTGATCCCTTTCGGCCTGTCGATGTGCGCGCCGGTGCTGCTCAAGTTCGGCACCGAGGCGCAGAAGAAGCGCTTCCTGCCGCGCATCTACAACGGCGACGATTTCTGGTGCCAGGGCTATTCCGAGCCGGGCTCGGGGTCGGACCTCGCCTCGCTCAAGACCAAGGCCGTGCGCCAGGGTGAGCACTACGTGGTCAACGGGCAGAAGATCTGGACCACGCTCGCGCACTACGCCGACTGGATCTTCTGCCTGGTGCGCACCGACAGCGGCGCCGCCAAGCGCCAGGAAGGCATCTCGTTCCTGCTGTTCGACATGAAGACGCCCGGCATCACGGTGCGCCCGCTGATCCTGATGGACGGCGGGCACGAGGTGAACGAAGTGTTCTTCGACGACGTCAAGGTGCCGGTCGAGAACCTGGTGTTCGAGGAGGGCAAGGGCTGGACGGTGGCCAAGTACCTGCTGGGCCACGAGCGCATGAACACCGGGCGCATCGGCGCTTCCAAGCGCGAGCTGGCCAAGCTGAAGGAATTCGCCGCCGCGCAGACCAAGGGCGGCCGGCCGCTGATCGAGGACGTGCGATTCCGCGACCGGCTGTCGCGGGTGGAGATCGAGCTCACCGCGCTCGAGATCACCAACCTGAGGTTCCTCGACCAGATGCGCCGCACCGGGCAGCCGCCGGGGGCCGACGTCTCGATGCTCAAGATCAAGGGCACCGAGATCCAGCAGGCGCTCTCGGAGCTGATGATGCAGGCGGTCGGGCCGCTCGCGCAGCCGTTCAAGCCCTCCGACGGCGGCGACGGCTTCGATTCGTTCGCCGCCGGTCTCGCGCCGCGCTACTGCAACATGAGGAAGACCACGATCTACGCCGGCTCGAACGAGATCCAGCGCAACATCATCTCCAAGATGACCCTCGGACTGTAGTCATGAACTTCGATTACAACGAAGAGCAGCAGCTGCTGGCCGATTCGATCCGGCGCTTCATCGCCAAGCACTACGACTTCGAGGCGCGCAAGAAGATCGTCGCCTCGAAGGAAGGCGCGAGCGCGCAGGTCTGGGCCACGTTCGCGGAGATCGGGCTGCTCGGCATTCCCTTTGCCGCGGAGCAGGGCGGCTTCGGCGGCGGCGCGATCGACCTGATGAGCGCGATGGAGGCGATCGGCGAGGGCCTGGTGGTCGAGCCTTTCCTGCCCACCGTGGGGCTGGGCGCGCAGTTCGTCGCGCGCGGCGGCAGCGAGGCGCAGAAGAAGGCGCTCCTGCCGGCGGTGATCGAGGGCAAGCTCAAGCTCGCCTTCGCCCATACCGAGGACGGCGCGCGCTACGACCTGGCGCAGGTCGCCGCGAGTGCGAAGAAGGCGGGCAAGGTGTGGGTCATCGACGGCGTGAAGCGCGTGGTGCTCGGCGCGCCGCTGGCGGACAAGCTGGTGGTGTCGGCGCGCACCTCCGGCAAGCCGGCCGAGGCGAGGGGCATCAGCCTGTTCCTGGTCGATCGCGGCGCGGCGGGCGTGAGCCTGCGGCCGTACCTGACCGTCGATGAAACGCGCGCCGCGGACGTGTTGCTCAAGGGGGTCGAGGTCGGCGCCGATGCGCTGATCGGCAAGGAGGGCGAGGCGCTCGCGCTGATCGAGGAGGTGGTCGATTTCGCCACCGCGCTCGCCTGCGCCGAGGCGATCGGCGTCATGAAGCAGGCCAACGACGCGACGCTCGAGTACCTCAAGACGCGCAAGCAGTTCGGGGTGCCGATCGGGACCTTCCAGGCGCTGCAGCACCGCATGGTGGACATGGTGATCGCCGCCGAGCAGGCGCGCTCGATGGCCTGCCTCGCCTGCGCCAAGGTGGACGCCGAGACGGACCCGGCCGAGCGCAAGCGCCTGGTCTCGGCCGCCAAGGTCAAGATCGCCGATGCCTGCCGCCAGGTCAGCCAGGAGGCGATCCAGCTGCACGGCGGCATGGGCATGAGCGAGGAGCTGAAGGTCAGCCACAGCTTCCGGCGCTTGACCATGATCGCGCAGCAGTTCGGCGACGCCGAGCACCACCTCGAGCGTTTCGCCGCGCTCGACCGGAGCTGAGATGACGAGCAACAAGGCCTGGACCCTCGCCGTCCGCCCCAGCGGCCCGGTGACCGAGGACAACTTCAAGCTGGTCGAATCGGAGGCACCGCGGCCGCAGGACGGCGAGGTGCTGGTCAGAAATCGGTGGTTGTCGCTCGATCCTTACATGCGCTTCCGCATGGATGACGTCAAATCGTACGCGCCGTCGGTGCAGATCGGCGAGGTGATGGTCGGGCAGACCGCGGGCGAGGTCATCGAGTCGAAGCACCCGGGATTCAAGGCCGGCGACAAGGTGCTCGCGGCCGGCTGGCAGCTCTTCAGCTGCATGAAGGGCGCGGACCTGGCCAAGGTTCCGGCGAGCAGCGCGCCTCTTTCGTACTTCCTCGGCGTGCTCGGCATGCCGGGCCTGACCGCCTATTTCGGACTGAAGGAGATCGGCACGCCCAAGCCGGGCGAGACCGTGGTGGTCTCGGCCGCCTCGGGCGCGGTGGGCAGCGTGGTCGGCCAGCTGGCGAAGATCGCCGGCTGCCGCGCGGTGGGCGTCGCGGGCGGCAGGCAGAAGTGCGACTACGTGGTCAAGGAGCTCGGCTTCGACGCCTGCGTCGACTACCGGGCGGGCAACCTGTACCGCGACCTGAAGGAGGCGTGCCCGAAGGGGGCCGACGTGTACTTCGACAACGTCGCGGGCGAGGTGCTCGAGACCATGCTCAAGCTGATGAACCTGCGCTCGCGCATCGTCGTCTGCGGGCGCATCTCCGAGCGCGACGAGCCCTACTGCCACAAGAACCTGGGCGTGCTCATCGGCAACCGGATCAAGATGCAGGGCATGATCATATTCGACTGGAAGGACCGCTACCTCGAGGGCATCAACGAGCTCGCCGGCCACCTGGCGCAAGGCAAGCTCAAGTACCGCGAATCCGTGGCGCAGGGCATCGAGAACGCGCCCAAGGCGTTCATCTCGATGCTCAAGGGGGGCAACTTTGGAAAGCAGCTCGTCAAGCTCGCCTGAGGCTGCGGCGCCGTCCGCTCCGGCGCCGGAGTACGTGGGCTTCTGGAAGCGCCTGATCGCGTTCCTGATCGACGTCTTCATCCTGGTCGTCGTTACGGTGCCGCTGCTGCTCGCGATCTACGGTCGCTCCTACCTGAAGCTCGCGCACGAGGGCGGCGGGATCGCCGGGGTGTGGGATTTCCTGATCCAGTACGTGCTGCCAACTATCGCCGTGATCGTGTTCTGGCGCTACCGCGGCGCGACGCCGGGCAAGATGGCCATCTCGGCCAGGATCGTCGACGCGAAGACCGGCCGTACGCCCTCGACCGGCAAGCTGGTGGTGCGCTACTTCGCCTACCTGGTCTCGATGCTGCCGCTGTTCATCGGGTTCATCTGGATCGGCATCGACCGGCGCAAGCAGGGTTTCCACGACAAAATCGCAGGCACACTGGTGATATACGACAATGATTGAGCTCTACACCTGGCCGACTCCGAACGGCCACAAGGTCCACATCATGCTGGAGGAGACCGGGCTGCCCTACCGCGTGCACCCGATCGACATCGGCGCGGGCGACCAGTTCAAGCCCGAGTTCCTCAAGATCTCGCCCAACAACAAGATGCCGGCCATCGTCGACACCGAGGGCCCCGGCGGCAAGCCGATGCCGCTCGCCGAGTCGGGCGCGATCCTGTTCTACCTCGCCTCCAAGACCGGCAAATTCCTGCCCGAGGACCTGCGCGAGCGCTGGCAGGTGATGCAGTGGGTGATGTTCCAGATGGGGCACATCGGTCCCATGCTGGGCCAGGCGCACCACTTCCTGGGCTATGCGCCGGAGAAGATCGAGTACGCGATGAACCGCTACAAGAACGAGGCCAACCGCCTCTACGGCGTGCTCGAGCGGCGCCTGGGCGAGTCGAAGTACCTCGCCTGCGGCGCGTACACCATCGCCGACATGGCGACCATGCCGTGGCTGCGCTTTCCCGAGCGCCAGGGGGTGAACATCGACGAGTATCCGAACGTCAGGCGCTGGCGCGACGGCATCGCCGCCCGGCCCGCGGTGCAGCGCGCGCTGCAGGTGCTGGCCGACCGGCGCCGCACCGAGATGACCCCCGAGCAGAAGGAGAACCTTTTCGGCGCCAAGCAATATGCCAGGCGCTGAGCTCAAGGGGAAGATCGCCTGGATCACGGGCGGGGGCTCGGGCATCGGCCTGGCCGGCGCGAAAGAGCTCGCCGCGGCGGGCGCGCACGTGGTCATTTCCGGCCGCACTGCCCGCACCAACGAAGCCGGCCTGGCGGAGCTGAAGAAATTCGGCAGCGCGGAAGCGACCCTGCTGGACGTCGGCGACCGGGCGGCGGTGGAGAAGTCCGCGGCGGAGATCGAGAAGCGCCACGGCCGCATCGACATCCTGGTGACGAGCGCGGGCACCAACATCGGGGGCGCGAAGCGGAACCTGAAGACCATGTCGCTCGACGGCTGGGACGACGTGGTGCGGATCAACCTCAACGGGCTGTTCTACTGCTGCTACGCCGTGATCCCCGGCATGCGCGCGCGCAAGGACGGCCTCGTCATCAACATCTCCTCCTGGGCCGGGCGCTACGCTTCGACCCTCACCGGGCCGGCCTACAACGCCACCAAGCGCGCCGTGATCGCGCTCTCCGAGTCGATCAACATGGAGGAGTGCGCCAACGGCATCCGCGCCACCTCGATCCTTCCGGGCGAGGTGGCGACCCCGATCCTGGAGAAACGCCCGGTGCCGCCGTCGCAGGCGGAGCGCGCGCGCATGACGCAGCCGGAGGACCTCGGCAAGGCGATCCTGTTCGTCGCGACCATGCCGGCGCGCACCTGCGTCAACGAGCTGATCATCAGCCCGACCGCCAACCGGTTCTACCTGGGCGGCATCGAAGCGCCGAAGAATTGATCTTCCTGCGCGTCGCGCTGCCGTTCATCGCGGGGTTCTTCGTCTCCTACATGTACCGCGCGGTGAACGCGGTGCTGGGCCCCACGCTCGCGCTCGAGTTCGGGCTAAACGCCGGCCGGCTGGGGCTGCTCACCAGCATGTACTTCCTGTCTTTCGCCCTGTTCCAGCTGCCGCTCGGGCTGCTGCTCGACCGCTTCGGCCCGCGGCGCGTGAACGCGACGCTGCTGCTGGTCGCCGCCGCGGGCGGCACCTGGTTCGCGCTCGCGCACTCGGCGGCCGAAGCGATCGCCGCGCGCGCGCTGATCGGGCTGGGGGTCTCGGGCTGCCTGATGTCGACCGTGCTCGCCTTCGTGCTGTGGTATCCGACCGAGCGCCTTTCCACCATGAACGGGATCGCCTTCGCCTGCGGCGCGCTGGGCTCGATCACGGTCAGCGTGCCGCTCGAGCTGCTGCTGCGCGTGTGGTCCTGGCGCGAGGCCTTCATGCTCCTGGTCGGCGCCACGCTCGCGGTGAGCCTTACGCTGTGGTTCTGGGTGCCCGAGAAGAGCGCGCGTCCGAGCGGCGCGAGCCTGGGCGGCCAGCTGCGCGGGCTGGCCAGGCTGGTCGCGGACCCGGGGTTTCGCCGCATCGCGTTCGCGATGGCCGCGAGCCAGGTCGCCGCGATGTCGCTGCAGACGCTCTGGATGGCGACCTGGCTGCGCGACGTCGCGGGCTATACGCCGTCCGAGGTCGCGCGCGGCCTGCTGGCGGCGAACCTGGCGATGATCGTCGGCTACCTCGGATTCGGCCGCGCCGCGGACCTGCGCGCGCGGCGCGGGCTGAGCGTGCTGCCGCTGCTCGCGGGCGGGCTCGCGCTCGCCTCGGCCAGCCTCGCGCTGCTGGCGCTCGGCACGCGCACCGGCGCGCTCGCATTGTGGTGCAGCTTCGTCGGCGGCAGCACCGCGATCGTGCTCTCGTTCTCCCTCCTGTCGCGGCGCTATCCCAAGGAAATGAGCGGGCGCGCCAACACCGGCATCAACGTGTTCGGCTTTTCCGGCATGTTCCTCGGCCAATGGGGCATCGGTGTGGTGCTCGACTTGTGGCCGCAGACGGCTTCGGGCTACGCGCCCGAGGCCTACACCTGGGCGCTCGGGCTTGCCTGGGCGACCCAGTTCGCCGGCCTCGCCTGGCTCTGGAGCGGCCGGCGGCTGCTCTAGCGCCCGTTGGCGCGCGCGGGCTAGCCTTTTCTCGCCCGCACGGTGCCGATCGCCTTGGCGACCAGGCTGCCGTCCTCGTTCCTCGCCTCGCCTTCGACGAAGATGATGCTGCGGCCGTTCTTCAGCACCCGCGCCTCGGCCAGCAGCCGCGGCCCGCTGCCGGCGCCGATGAAAGTGGTGCTCAGGTCGATCGTCACGACGCCGGTCGAGTCGGGATGCAGGGTGCGCGCCGCGGTGCAAAGGGCGACGTCGAGCAGCGTCATGATGACGCCGCCGTGCGCGCTGCCGAAGCTGTTGCTCATGTGAGGCGCGAGCGCGAGCGAGAGCTTCGCGCTGCCTTCGCCCAGCTCGTCGGTCGCGAGGCCCAGGTGGGCGATGAAGGGGATCTTCTTCTGGTACTCGCGCGCGAACTCGGCGTCGTGCGTCATATCAGCGTCGCCCCGCCGTCCACGGCGATCGCCTGACCGGTGATGTGGCGCGAGGCTTCCGAGGCCAGCAGCACCGCGAGCCCCTTGAGATCCTCCTCGCCGCCCAGGCGCCGGGTCGGGGTGAGCTCGATGAGCATCTTGCCCAGCGTGTCGAGCGTGCCCTTGGTCATCTTGGAGGGGAAGAAGCCGGGGCAGATCGCGTTCACCGTGATGCCGTGCTCGCCCCACTCGGCGGCGAACTGGCGCGTCAGGCCCACCACGCCGTGCTTGGTCGCGTTGTAGGCGATGGTGCGCACCACGCGCGGGTCGCTCGCCGCCAGCCCGGCGACCGAGGCGACGTTGACGATGCGGCCCCACCCGGCCGGGATCATCGACTTCTTCGCCACCTGCTGCGAAGCGAGGAAGGTCCCGGTCAGGTTCAGGTTCACCAGCTTGTCCCAGGCTTCCAGCGGATGGTCCTCGGCCGGCGCGCCCCAGGTGGCGCCGGCGTTGTTCACCAGGATGTCGACCTTGCCGTATTTCTTCAGCACCGCGTCGACCAGCGGCGCGATCTGCTCGCGCTTGCCCAGGTCGCAGGCATAGGGCGCGGCCTCGATCCCGAGCTTCGCGAGGTGCGCGACCGCCGCGTCGAGCTCGTCCTTCTTGCGCGCTGTGAGCGCGAGCTTCGCGCCCATCTCGCCCAGCGCCTCGGCGATCTGCAGGCCGAGCCCGCGCGAGCCGCCGGTGACGATCGCCACGCGTCCGGTGAGGTCGAACAGCTTCTTGACGCTCATGCGCTTCTCCTTCGCGGGGGGAGCCGAAATTCTAGCCGAATTGGTACACTGCGCACTTTTTTGGATTCTGCGTGCGACTCGTCTGCCTCGATCTCGAAGGCGTCCTGGTGCCGGAAATCTGGATCGAAGTCTCGAACCGGACCGGCATCGAGGCGCTCGCGCGCACCACGCGCGACGAGCCCGACTACGACAAGCTGATGCGCTACCGCCTCGACCTGCTGCGCCACCACGGCCTGCGCCTGGCGGACATCCAGCAGGTGATCGCGTCAATGGCGCCGCTCGAGGGGGCGGCCGCGTTTCTCGACGCGCTGCGCGCGCGCTACCAGGTGGTGATCCTGTCCGACACCTTCTACGAGTTCGCCGGCCCGCTCATGCGCCGGCTCGGCCGCCCGACGCTGTTCTGCCACCGGCTGGAGGTCGGCGCCGACGGCTTCGTCGCCCGCTACCACCTCAGGCTGCCGGACCAGAAGCGCGCCGCGGTGCGCGCTTTTCAGGGCCTCAATTACCGCGTGATCGCCGCCGGCGATTCCTACAACGACACCGCGATGCTCGCCGCGGCCGACGCGGGCATCTTCTTCCGCCCGCCGCCGACAATCGCGTCGCAGTTTCCGCAGTTCGGAGTCACGCAGACCTACGCCGAGCTCGAGGCCGCGATCGCCGCGGCCGCCTAGCCGCCCAGCCTGCCCTTCAGGTAGGCGAGCAGGTCGTCGAGCGTCACCAGCTTGGCGTAGTCGGTCTCCGGAATCTCGACCTTGAGGCGCTCGTGCAGCGCGACGAGGAAATTCAGCCAGTCCATCGAGTCCAGATCGACCTGGTTGCGAAGCGGCTTGTCGCCGCGCAGCTCGCCCGGCTCGAGCTCGGGCGCGATCGTGGCGAGGATTCCCAGCACCTGGGATTTGAGCTCTTCGGGCTTCACAGTTCCTCCGGTCGTTGCAGCTGCTCGCGCAGCGCGGCCAGGAAGCGCGCGCCGCGGTGGCCGTCGCTCGCGCGATGATCGCCCGAGAGCGTCGCCGTGACCACGGGTGCGGCGCGCAGCGCGCCGTCCTCGGCCCAGGCCCGCTCGGCGATGCGGCCGAAGCCGACCAGCGCGACTTGCGGCGGATAGATGACGCCGTACACCGCCTCCACGCCCTGCTCGCCGAGGTTGGTGACCGTGATCGTGGGGTCGGACATCTCCGAGCTGCGCAGCGATCCGGCGCGCGCACGCTTGACCAGATCGGCCAGCGCGCGCATGAGCTCCTCCAGGGTGCGCTGGTCGACGTCGTGGATCGCGGGCGCCACCAGCCCGCCCTGGCGCAGCGAGATCGCCACCCCGACGTGGATGCCGTGCCCGGGGTGGAACGCGCCGTCGCGCCAGAAGCCGTTCAGCTCGGGAAACTGCCTGAGCGTGAGCGCCACCGCCTTGAGCTGCAGCGCGCCCATCAGCACGCGCTCGGTGACCGGGCGCGACTCGTTGGCGCGCGAGAGGCGCTCGAGCGCCCGGTGCATCGGGATCGTCTCCGCGAGGTAGTAGTGCGGGATCTCGCGCTTGGAGCGGCTCATCGCCGCGCCGATCGCCTTGCGCATCTCCGCCAGGCGGTCCGCGCCGGCTGCGGGGGCGGGAGCAGGGGCGGGGGCGGCAGGCTTCACCGCCTTCTCGACGTCTTCGAGCGTCACCGCGCCGTGCGGTCCGGTGCCGGTCACCTTCTCGATGTCGACGTCCAGCTCGTGGGCGCGCTTGCGCGCCGCGGGCGAGGCTGGCTTGCGAAGAGCCGGTGGAACGGATGGTGCCGGCGCGGCGGCGGGCTTCGGTGAAGGCGCACTCGGTTTCGGTGCAGGGGCTCTCGCCGCCACCGCCGGCTCACCGGCGCCGCTCAGCCTTGCCATCACGGTTCCAACCGGGATCGTTTCCCCCGGCTTCGTGATCAGCTCTTCGATCACGCCGTCGTGCCAGACCTCGACGTCGACCGCAGCCTTGGAGGTGTCGACCACCGCGATCACCTGGCCGCGCTTGACCGCCTCGCCGGTCTTGACCTTCCATTCGAGCAGCTTGCCCTGGTCCATGTCGGCGCCGAGCGACGGGAGCTTGAACTCGATCATGCGGCGACCGTGTGTCCTAAAACAGCGATTTCACCGCGGAAATGATCTTCTCGGGTTGCGGCAGCGCGGCCTCTTCGAGATGCCTGGGATAAGGAATCGGCACCTCTTCGCGGCAGACCCGCGCCACAGGCGCGTCGAGGTCGTAGAACGCCTGCTCCATGATGCGCGCCATCACTTCCGCGGCCAGGCTGCCGCTTCTCCAGCCCTCGTCGACGACCACCGCGTGCCGGGTTCGCCGGACCGAATTCAGTATCGTCTCGGTATCGAGCGGCCTCAGAACCCGCAGATCGATGACCTCGCCGTCGACCTCCTCCGCCGCCGCCAGAGTCTTCGGCAGGCAGCTGCCGTAGGTGATCAGCGTCACCCGGCTGCCCGACCGCCGCACACTTGCCGAAGCGATGTCGACCGTGGATTGCGTGAGATCGCCCTTGGCCTCGAACAGCGCGGGGTACTCGAACACGATGACAGGGTTTGAGTCGCGCAGCGCCGCACCGAGCATGCCGTGCGCATCGTCGATCGTCGCCGCCGCGACGATCTTGATTCCCGGAATGTGCGCGTACCAGCCCTCGAAACTGTGGGAATGCTGCGCCGCGAGCTGCCGTCCGGCGCCCGTCGACATCCGGATGACGAGCGGCACCGCGAATTGTCCGCCCGACATGTGTCGCAGCATCGCCGCCGTGTTCACGATCTGATCGAGCGCGAGCAGGCTGAAGTTGACCGTCATCACCTCGACGATCGGCCGCATGCCGCCGAGCGCGGCACCTATGCCGGCACCGACGAACGCGAGCTCGGAGAGCGGAGCGTCGCGCACGCGCTCCGGCCCGAACTTCTCGAGCATGCCTTTGCTCACTGCGTAGGTGCCGCCGTACCTTCCGACGTCCTCGCCCATCAGGAAAACGCGCTCGTCCCTTTCCAGCGCCTCATATAGGCCCATGCGCAGCGCGTCGCGGTACGTGACGGTCATGGCGCGTACACGTCCCGCGTGAGGTCTTCGACCGGCTCCCACGTTCCGGCTTCGGCAAATTGCACCGAGCGCTCCACCTCCGCCCCGAGGGCCTGGTCGATTTCCAGGAACTGCGCTTCGGTGAGGTCTCCCTGCGCCTTGAGCCGGGCGCTGAAGGTATGGATCGGGCCGCGCGTCTTCCATTGCTCGATCTCGTTCTTGTCACGGTAAAGGTCGGGGTCGAACATCGAGTGCGCACGGAAGCGATAGGTCTGGAATTCGACGAAGATCGGGCCCTTGCCCGCTCGCACATGCGCCGACGCGCGCTTGGCTGCCTCGTGCACACCGACCACGTCCATGCCATCGACCTTGATCGTCGCCATGCCGAAAGCGGCGGCCTTGACGCACAGGTCGGTCTGCGACTCCGAGCGTTCCAGCGCCGTACCCATCGCGTAGAGGTTGTTCTCGCAGAAAAATGCGATCGGGAGTCGCCACAGCTGCGCGAGATTCATCGACTCGTGGAACACTCCCTCCGCAACCGCGCCGTCGCCGAAGAAGCAAGCGGTAAGCCGGCTCTCTTTCCTCATCGAGCAGGCGAGCGCAAGACCCACCGCGAGCGGCAGTCCGCCCCCAACGATCGCATTGCCGCCGTAGAAGCGCGTCGCCGCGTCGAAGAGGTGCATCGAGCCTCCGCGCCCGTGCGAGCAGCCTTCGCGCTTGCCGTACATCTCGGCCATGATCCGGTCCATCGACACCCCGCGCAGGAGGGCGTGGCCGTGCTCGCGGTAGGTGGCGACGACGTTGTCCTCGGCCGCCAGCGCGCGCATGGTGCCCGCCGCGACCGCCTCTTCGCCTATGTAGAGATGCACGAAGCCGCGAATCTTGCCGGCGCCGTAGAGCTCGGCCGACTTCTCCTCGAGTCGCCGGATGCGCAGCATGTCGGTGAGCAGTCCCAGCGAAAGCGCCCGCGGATAGGGAACGGGCCCCGATGGCGGGGGCGGCGCCGCATGCAGCCCCGTTGCTTGCGACGGCGTTGCCTGAGCACTCATAGCGGGAACACCATGGCACGGTCTCCGTTTGCGAACCGTACGTCGAACTTCGAGTCCGGTATTGACGGAGGTCAAGCAACAGGCGCGGGTCGCACGGGATTTGCGGCGCTGGAGTGCGCTTGCCTGCGCGGTTCGTCCGGTACGACGGCCCACCCGGGGTATGCCTTGACCCAGATCAATACGCTCCAATTCCGGAAGGGAAGAATCGCTACTCAGCAGGAGTCTGCTGTCAGGGAGGCTTGGGCGTCGCCGCCCCACCGCACGCCCGTGCCGGATACGGCCGCTTGATCGAGCAAGGAGCACGGTCATGAACACTCTCTGGATCGTCGTCATCGGCGCAGTCACCATCTATCTGGCGTATAACCTGTATGCGAGACGCATCGACAGGAGCGTCATCCAGGCCGACGCCAAGCGGGCGACGCCCGCCCGGATGTACATGGACGGGGTCGACTTCATGCCGACCAGCCGGAACGTGCTGTTCGGCTATCACTTCAAGGCGATCGCGGCCGCGGGTCCCATCGTGGGACCGATCACGGCTGCCAATCTCTGGGGCTGGTCACCCTCGCTCGCCTGGCTCATCCTGGGCGTCAGCTTCATCGGTTGGGTAAGCGATTATTCCGCGATCATGGTCGCGGTGCGCAACGACGGGAACAGCCTGTCGGCAATCTCGCACAAGCTCATCGCTCCGCGCACGCGCACGATACTGTTCGTGTTCATCTTCTTCTACCTGATGCTGCTCGCCGGCGCGTTCATCGGCATCCTCGCGGCGATCCTTTCCGCGCGGCCCGACGTTCCGTTCGGCATCGTGATGCTCGCCTTGATGGGATTGCTTGCCGGCCAGATGATGTATCGGTGGAAGATGGGCATCATGGGCGTCACCGTCCTCGTCGTCGCGGTCACACTCGCCGCCATGGCGGCCGGACCGTGGGGGCAGCACCGCGACGAGAAGGGGGCCCTGGTGCAGGGCCCGGTATCGGCGGCGGTGGTCAGATTGAACAATGCGGTGGACAGCATCACCAACGACAAGCCGCTCTTTGCGGTCGCGGACCCGACGATGGCGGACCCGAGGATCCCGGCACCCGGAAAGGACGGCGTGCGCGCTACCACGCCCGCGTATAACGCGGCCAGCGGCGAGATCAATACCCTGCCGAATTACCTCTTGTGGATGGTGTTCCTCTTCGCCTTCAGCTACCTGGGCGCGAATCTGCCCATTTGGCGCTTCGCGCAGCCGGTGAACTACATCGGCTTCTGGATTACGTTCATAACCATCCTCCTCAGCGCACTGGGAATGGTTTTCGCGCCGCTCTTCGGCACGACGGACGCGGCGGGCAACCTCATCGGCGCCTTCGCGATCCCCGCATTCAAGGACCTCGGCTTCGGCATCCACGCGGGCGTTTCATGGCAGCCGCTGTGGCCGATGCTGTTCGTGACGATCGCCTGCGGCGCCATCTCCGGCTGGCATGCGCTCGTCGGCTCGGTCGGAACGGCGCGCCAGCTCGAATACGAGACCGACGGCCTGCCGGTCGGAGCGGGCGGGATGTTCGGCGAATACGCTCTGGCGCTTCTGTCGCTCACTGCGGTGTCGATTGCCGGTGCCGGTGGCGGCGGAGGACGGTTCGCGATCGGCGTCGGTAAGCTCGTGTATGCCGGGACCTTCGGCCTCATCCCCGAGGCGTTCGGAACCGCGCTCGGGTTCGGCACCTTCGTGCTGATCGTGCTTACCGTTACGCAGCTGGTTTTCCGCGTGATGCGCGTGACGCTCACCGAGTGGGCCGGCGACGTGATTCCGCCGGTGCGCAACATGCACGTGTCGACCCTGATCTCGATGGCCCTGACGCTCGCGCTCGTGCTCACCGGCACCTGGGTCTACCTCTGGCAGATGTTCGGCGCATCCAACCAGCTGATGGCGGCTTTGAGCCTTCTGGTGGTGGCGGTGTGGCTCAAGTCGGAGAAGCGCAATCCGACCTTCGCCCTGTTGCCCATGATTTTCATGTACGTCACCACGCTCGCGGCGACCGCCGTGACGGCGCGGAACCTGTACGTGACGATCGCGGCGGACCCGAAGATGTCGGGGCTGCCCGTGGCGGGCGCGTGGGCCATGATTGCGGTTTCGGTGCTGCTGTTCGTGGCGGCCCTCTTCATCGGCTGGGACGGCTACAAGGCCTACATGCGTTATCGCGCAGCGCCGGCCCCTCAGACTCCGCGGCCGGGGGCCGTGCCGCCGCCGGCCCACGCATAGTCGGTGGGGCCGGACCGTGTCAGGCGAGCGCGCGTTCGGCCAGGGCTTGTACGTCTTCAAAGAAGTCGCGCGCAGGCTGCCGGCGATCGGGCAGGCGAACGTGAAGCTGAAAGTTCGGCTCGGCACGACGCACGGAAAGCCGGATTGCCGAGAGCCCGGCGCTCCGGGCGATGGCGAGGAGGGTGTCGGCGCGCTCGAGTCCCGCAGGGCTGTCGTGATGAACGACGAGGTCGCCCGGCGCCGCGGGCTGACGCACGAGCCAGTGTCGCGGCACCCGTGCGAGCGCATCGCGGCCAGACCAGCTCGCGGGATCGAGCGCCTCAAGCTCGAGGGACGGGCTGCTGCGCAGCTCGCCCCGAAGGATGAGCGTATCGCGCCGGCCGCGCAGGCGACTGAGCGGCCACCACGGCAGATCGCGCGGTTCGAGGAAGATGACCACTGTCACCTTTGCGAACTGGGCTTTGCCCTTGTCTATGACCATCTCTATGGCGGTCGAGCCCAGCCAACGCACGGTGGTGCGCTTACCGAGCGCGGGCAGGCCCCCCTGCAGCCAGCGCAGAGTCTCGCGTCCAAGGCGGACATTCCAGATCGTGCCGGCGGCGAACCAGGCGACGACAGCGACCGCGGCGATGCCGACAAGCTCCGTCATGGCGGAAGGAACGATAGCACGCCGGTTGCACGCGGGTGGAAGCGGGCGCTGCGCGAGTTCCTGTACGGCCTCACGGGCTACGAGATCGCACAGCAGGCGCTGGAGATCCGCGCCACGATGGAGACGCTGTTCATGCTCGGGGTCTTCGGCGACATGCTCGGCGTGCCGGTGCTGCCGCCCTACTACGGCCTGCGCCTGCTGCCCTTCGTGGTGCCGCAGATCGAGACATGGAAGCGCCGAGTGCTGCGGGAGAGGGAACTGGGCACCGACCACGAGCATCACCTGCACGGCGTATGAAGGAGAAACGGTCATGACAGACAAAGAGAAGGAATCGGCGGCGAAGAGGCTGTGGCGCAACATCACCGACACGGTGTACGGGATGGCCGCGCACGACATGAGCCGGGCGGCGCTGCGCACGCGCGCGTCGATGGAGCACCTCTTCATCCTCATCACGATGGGCGACCTGCTCGGCATTCCGATCCTCCCGCCCTACTACAGCCTGCGGCTCCTGCCATATGTCGTGCCCCAGATCGCGACCTGGAAGCGGCGCATGCTGCGCGAGAAGGACGTTGCCGACGCGATGTTCTAAGGAAAAGCGATGGCACTCAAGGACGTCTTCCTGCAGCATCCCGAGCGCCGCTACATCATGTTCGGCGGCAAGGGCGGCCTAGGCAAGACCACTTTCTCGGCGGCCGCGGCGTACTGGCTCGCGAGCCGGGGCAAGAAGGTGCTCGTGTTCTCGGTCGATCCCCAGGCGTCGCTCACTGACATCTTCAAGAAGGACATCTTCGGCAAGGGGCCCGTGCCCATCATGGACAAGCTCTGGGCGCAGGAGATCGATGCGGACAGCCACATCAGGGCGTACCAGCAGGAGATCCGCAAGAAGATCCTGGACATGTACGGGCTGCCCGCAGTGCCCGATGAGATCGAGAACTACATCCAGGCGGCAAGCGCCGAGCCCGCGATGGAGGAGAGCGCGATCTTCGACGCGGTGGTGGACGTAGTCATGAAGGGCGACTACGACTACTACATCTACGATCTCGTCCCGCTCGGCCACGCGCTCTACTACCTGTCGATGGCCAAGGTCTACGACGAATGGATCAACAAGATCACCAAGCTGCGGGAGGAGATGCGCGAGTACGAGGAGATGGTGAGCCGGCTGCGGCGCGAGAAGGAGACCGAGCAGGACCAGATCCTGCAGGAGCTGCTCTACATCAAGAACCGCATCAACACCTCGGCCGGAATCCTCACGGACAAAGCGAAGACTGCGTTCTTCTTCGTGGTCACCCCGGAGGCGATGATCATCGACGACACGCAGAAGGCGGCAAGGATGTTCGCGCAGTTCGACGTGCCGCTCGCCGGGTACGTGGTAAACCGGGTCGTCCCGCACGAACTGCTGGACCAGAACATCCCGGAGTACCTACGCCACCGGATCGAGATGCAAGACCGCCATCTGAAGGACATCAGGACGGCGTTCGACGACCATGTGCTTGCCCTGGTGCCGGAAATGGAGCGCGACGTAACGGGGCTGCCGATGATCGAGAAGCTCGCCAAGATCATGTTTGCCTAGCGGAGGCCCGCCATGTCAGAGATCACCGTGCCGATGGGTCGGCACCTTAGCGAGCACCCCACGCTGAAGTACCTCTTCTTCGGCGGCAAGGGCGGCGTGGGCAAGACGGTGTTCGCGGCCGCCGCGGCGATCGGGCTCGCGCGACAGGGACGCCGGACACTGCTCGCCTCGACGAATCCCGTCCACAGCCTGACGAACCTTCTCGGCCAGGACGTGCTCGGCAAGCACGTTCCCGTCGAGGGCGTGCCCAACCTCTGGGCGTACGAGATCGAGACCAAGCAGACCATCGAGCGCAGCAAAGTCCAGATCCGGGAGAAAATCCGTTGGTTCCTCAAGTTCGCCGACATCACCACCAAGGCCGACGATTTCGTCGAGTCGGCGACGATGAACCCCGCGTTCGAGGAGTCGGCGATGTTCGAGAACATGATCGATCTCATGTTCAACAACGAGTACGACGTCTACGTCTTCGACACCGCGCCCACCGCCAACGCGCGACGCCTGCTCGGCATGTCGAAGGTGTACGGACTGTGGGTCAACAAGATGATGAAGAGCCGCGAGGAGGCGCGCACGCTCCGGGAGATGCTGTCCTTCACCAAGAAGAAGGAGGCGGACCCGTTGATGGAATACCTCGTCTCCTTCCGCGACCGCATGGAGCACGCGCGCGTGCTGCTCACCGACCCCAAGCTCACGGCGTTCTATTTCATCACGCTGCCGGAGGCATTGCCCATCGCGGTGGTCACGCGCTTCATCCAGTGGTTCAAGGACTTCGGCATCCCCGTGGGCGGTGTTCTGGTCAACATGGTCATCGACCCCGCGTCGCTCGGTGCGGACTCCGCCGAGTTCGTCAAGAACCGCTTGGCCATGCAACAGGAGCACATGCGCACGATCTGGCGCGAGTTCGACGACAGCGTCCGCGCCATCGTGCCGCTGTTCGAGACCGAGATCCGCGGCGTGCCGATGCTACGGCGCCTGAGCGATGCCATCTTCGCGAACAGCGCGAAGCCCGCGTCCGGCGACGCCGCCGGCCGACCGCTCGAGGTCGCTGCGCGAAGCTGATGACCGCGGGCAGGCCCGCAGACAGTCTCACTCCAGGGTCGAGGTATCGCCCTCGGGCAGGCCCAGCTCGCGCGCCTTGAGCAGGCGGCGCATGATCTTGCCGCTGCGCGTCTTGGGCAGCGACGGCTGGATCTCGATCTCCTTCGGCGCCACGGCCGCGCCAAGGTGCTTGCGGGCGTGGCCGAGTATCTCCAGTTTCAGCGCTTCGGAGGGCGCGAAGCCTTTCTTGAGCGATACGAAGGCCTTCACGATCTCGCCCACCGTCGGGTCGGGCTTGCCGATCACGCCGGCCTCGGCCACCGCGGGGTGCTCCATCAGCGCGCTCTCGACCTCGAAGGGCCCGATCAGGTGCCCGGCCGACTTGATCACGTCGTCGGCGCGCCCCACGAACCAGTAGTAGCCGTCGGCGTCGCGCTTCGCAAGGTCGCCGGTGAGGTACCAGCCGTCGCGAAAGCACTTGTGGTAGCGCTCCTGCTCGTGCAGGTAGCCGCGGAACATCGACGGCCAGCCGGCCTTGAGCGCCAGCTCCCCTTCGACCTCGGGCTGGTCGAGGATCTTCACGCGTTCGCCTGATTCCTGGTGCTCGACGATGCACGCCTCCACGCCCGGGATCGGCAGGCCCATCGAGCCGGGCTTGACGTCGAGCGCGGCGAAGTTGGCGATCATGATGCCGCCGGTCTCGGTCTGCCACCAGTTGTCGTGGATCGGCAGCCCCAGCGTCTCCGCGCCCCACCAGACGGCTTCCGGGTTGAGCGGCTCGCCGACGCTGGCGACGAACCTGAGCGCGGGGTAGGCGCGCCGGCGGGCGAGCTCGGCGCCGGTCTTCATCAGCATGCGGATCGCGGTCGGCGCGGTGTACCAGACCGAAACCTTCTGCTCCTCGAGGATGCGGTACCAGCGCTCGGCGTCGAACTCGGCCTCGTCGACCACGCTGGTGACCCCGTGCAGCAGCGGCGCGATGATGCCGTAGGACGTGCCCGTCACCCAGCCGGGGTCGGCGGTGCACCAGAACACGTCCGCGGGATGCAGGTCGAGCGCGTAGCGCCCGGTGACGTAGTGCGTCAGTACCGCGCCGTGCACGTGCACCGCGCCCTTGGGCTTGCCGGTGGTGCCGCTGGTGAAGTGCAGCAGCGCCATGTCCTCGGCTCCGGTGCGCGCGGTCTCAAATTCGTCCGAAGCCTCGCCCATCATGCGCCCGAACTCGGGGCTGTCGACCTCGAGCACGTGCTCGAGCGTCGGCAGCCCGGAGCGAACCTTCGCCACCTTGCGCCGGTAAAGCTCGCCGGTGGTGACGAGCACCTTGCCTTCGCCTAGCCCGACGCGGGTGGCGATCGGCTCGGGGCCGAAGGCCGAGAAGAGCGGCGAGACGACGCTGCCGTTCTTGAGCGCGCCGAGCACCGCGATGTAGAGCTCGGGAATCCGCCCCGAAAGGACGAACACGCGCTCGCCCCGGGCGACGCCCAGCGCGCGCAGCAGGTTGGCGAAGCGGCTGGTGAGACGCGAGAGCTCGGCGTAGGAGACGTCGCGCCGGCCGCCCTCAGCGGAGAGAAAGCGGAAAGCGATGCGGCCGCTCGCCGCGTGGCGCTCGACCGCCTCGTGAGCGATGTTCAACCCGCCGCCCGGCAGCCCTTCGAGCTCGCGCCGTGCCGCGTCCCAGCTGAAGCCGGCGCGCACTGCGGCGTAATCGACCAGGTTCGGCGCGACGGCCTGCCCGCCGGTGTGCTTGCGAATGACGCGCGGCCGCTTCATTGCCCTACGCTAGCGGTCCGCGGCCGGGGCCGTTTGACCGAGGTCAAACG